>JBJHBL010000038.1:0-52401 GCA_050485465.1 Limnoraphis sp.
CTTAATTTTGATTTAAGTCGAGTGTCTAGGGGCGTTTTGACTCGTCCCCAGAAGTTAAAATTCTGGTCAGCTAAGAAGACGCGAAGCAACGTGGCTTTAGCCTGTTGTGTAGCATCCCCTTAGAATCCTCCGTCATTTATGCGGAGGAGAAGTCAATCTTTAGCCTCTACACAACAAGTTTTTCGGGTTGGCAGAAACAGAGTATCGGTTTATTAGGCTTATTTTTCTAAAAATAAACAAGGGGTGAAGGTAATATTTTCATCCTTCACCCCAAACCAAATTAACTCACTAGAATCTGAATGCAGTTTAAACCTTTTAACTCAAAAAATTAGTAGGTTTCAACGTGCCAACGGTGTTCTTTCTTCAGTTGCTTTTGGTATTCAGCCCACTCAACACCAAACTTACTAGCAGCAGCAGACATTCCTTCATCAATACCGCCTTCCATACCCTTCAACCCACAAATGTAGGTGTGAGTATTGGGTTTTTGATTCAACTGCCACAGTTCATCAGCATTTTCTTGAATCCGGTGCTGAATATACATTTTGCCACCATCTTTATTCTTTTGTTCACGGCTGATGGCATAAGTAACACGGAAATTGTCAGGGAATTGACGTTGTAATTCTTCAAGCTCCTCTTTGTAGAGAATATTGGGAGTGTAGGCGCAGCCAAAGAACAGCCAAGCCAAACCTTTAAACTGATAATCAGGATTTTGTTCTCTCTCCTTAAACATCCGCCATAAGAAAGCGCGGAAAGGAGCAATTCCTGTACCTGTTGCCATCATAATGATTGTGGCATCCTCATCATCCGGTAACAGCATTTCCTTACCAACCGGGCCTGTTATCGCAATATCGGCACCCGGTTCAAGGTTGCACAAGTAGGAAGAACAAACTCCATAAACCGTTTCACCTGTTTCCGGGTGCTTATACTCCAGTTGACGCACACACAGAGAAACAGTCTTGTCATCAAGATGATCTCCGTGACGAGTAGAAGCAATAGAATAAAGTCTCAGCTTGTGAGGCTTACCATTCGCATCTGTCCCTGGAGGGATAATCCCAATACTTTGACCTTCAAGATAATGCAAATCGCTGCCAGAAAGGTCAAAGGTAAGGTGACGAACAGTACCTTCTCCACCCTCTTGAACTAATTCTTCACTAGATAGACATTTGCCAATAAACGGGCTTTTAGGCTTATAGATATTTACAGGAATGTCTACTTTAGCTTTAGCTTGTGTCATGGGTTTTTTCTGTTCTCCAGACTGTTGACTCTGTAATCCATGTTCTGATGTCGCACTGTTTTCAGTTGAGGGAGTTCCGTTACAAGGACGAATATTCACAATCCGACCACCTAAACGAGAAATCCGTCGCATTTCCTGATTCATCCGTTCATAAGGCACCGTAATTGACACTGTGCCACTACGACGAATGGGATAAGTAAGTTGGTCAGAATCGCCCCCTTGACGCATTCCTTCCACTTCAAACACAAAGACGCGACTATTTGCTCCTGTCTTTGTTGCCACACCAGATCCACTTGGACTATACATTGATAAATTTCTCCCTTACAATACCGAGCGATTCACCCGCAGAATGTGACAGATATAGCACTTTAAGCCATTCTTAAGGTGATGTTCTTCCAATAAATACAACGATTCAATTCCAGTGAGTTCAACTACTCACAGAGATCAGAGTCGCTTTTTCAATCCGACTTCTAATCATATTACCAAAAAGAAGCAGGTCTAAAGCCCTATCGTTATTCCCGAGTCCCGATTAACTGTAAACCCGTCCTCGCCATTGAGTCGGCTTGCGGTTCGCAGAAACAAATAACCGCACGACAGCTAACGGATCCGCCAACGGAGACAGCCAAAATACCCATTTTCCTCGAGCAATAGATAAATCATAAGCCGAAGCGATCGCCCCACACAAGGCAAACCGAACCATCACCCAAAATAAATTTAAACCCAGTAAAATCACCACTAAAGGATTAGATAACGGTAAAAACCCCCAACATCCCAGACTCAACAATAAAATCGGTAAAGGTAAACCCTGAACCGCTAACAGTAACCCTAAATCTCCCCATAACTGTGCCACAGAAGAAGCATCTTTGAGATCTAGCGATCGCCCCCATCCCGACCAAGTATCCCAAAACCCATCATACATCCGGACTTTCAGCAAATTCGCCCCATCCAGAAACCCGACTTTAAACCCCATCGCGGCGATATTACGAGCTAAAGTCACATCATCACAAAAACTACCCTTCGCACTTGTATATCCCTGCATCGCTTCGAGAACCTCACGCCGACAGAGAAAACATTGACCATTCGCCATAACTCGTTCTGGACTGCTGGGGTTAGTATCCGGTGGCCCAAACCGATAGATTAACGTGATTAACAGAGCAGGTTGTAACCACAACTCTCCAGGATATTTTAAAATAAACCGACAAGATAGAGAAATTAAATCATAGCCTTGAGCGATCGCGGTTTTCACGAGAGTCGCCGCTAAAGCCGGACTGGGTTGAGTATCTGCATCTACTCCCAACACCCAGTCACTTTTCGGGGAACTGTGCTGAAAACCCGTGTGTAAAGCCCAGGGACGTCCGACCCAACCTTTCGGTAACGGATCATCAGTAATCAGACGAAATCGAGGATCACGTTGGGCTGTTTCCTGCACCATTTCGCGAGTCCCATCCGTTGAAGAACTATCAACAATCAGAATTTCCCGAACTTCATAACTTTGGCGACTCAACCCCGATAAACAGGGGGAAATCCGTTCAGCTTCATTCAAAGTCGGAACAACGACACTCACCGTTCCCAAAATCTCCGGAGTCGGAGAAATCGGTTGCAGGGAAAAACGACCGTTAATAGCTTTAAATAAACGAGAAAGAACAATAGCAGTAGCCGGAACTTGTAAAATTAGAATCAGTACAGTAATAACACCGATCCAAACGGGCAAAAAATCAATGGTCATTGAAAAAGTCAACCGTTCTCAAAAAGACTAGACATTGAGGATCTGCGGTTGGTGGAGTAGCGAAAAAGGGACGAGATATTACTCCAGGTGGTTTCAGGTGTGATCGCGATCAATTCAGAAAACAACCCATTTGTCCTTTGATTCTATCCCTGTCCCTTAGAGCGAATCCACCCCCACAGGATTCACGCCTATTTTGCTAAAATTTCAGCCGGAGTTCGAGGAACTTCTGAAGCGATGGAGTCCACAAAAGCTTGTTCGCTTTGTAAATCTTCAACGGTTGGCTGTGTAGGTTTAGCGTTCCACCAAAATACGAAGGCAGGAATCACACCCAAGACGACACTTAAACTCACAGGGAATAAAAATCGTGCATCTAGGGAGAAAACTGTAATTGTTGCACCAAAAGCAAAGTTCGTCAAATAGACAATTAAAGGTAAAGTCAACTGGTGACGAGATAACACAACCGGAACTCGTCTCCACAGAATAGCACCCACACTCATAAATATTGCCGCCGTTCCCATCCATCCTAGAAGGTTACGGTAAGGCATCCCGAAAAATTCACCAACTTCCTGAAACTCCCAAAATTTTACAGGTGCTTGACTCATTGCCGGATCAAGAACTAAATCCCAAGCGGTTAACAAAATCGCACCCACTGCTAAAGCTGCCCAGTGCCGCAGCCAGCTTGAACCGACAACGACTTTTAAACCGCTACGGGCTAACAGATAACAAGTCAGTCCCATGTAAAACCAAGAGAGGGGAATGGTAAACGGAACTAAGCCCCCAATTTTGTAGCCTAAACCACTGAGATACTGATAGTGACCAAAGGGAAATCCGGTACTGGTGCCTAAAAGTTCACTGCCCAAAGATAAGAAAATCGCTGGCAACATAAACGTTGTTGTTGCCCACATTCCAATGGTTCGGTAAGCATATAGTGCCACTGCGATCGCACCAAAGACAATATAACCGACTCCCCCTCCGGCCATACTCCAGCCGAAAACAGTTTGGCCAAATTCTGGTAAGTTGGCAATCAGTTGGGCATTGGGCAGAACAATTAACAGTCCCGCCAAGCCAAACAGGGTTGAGATTACATGGATAGTCAGAAAAAATCGTTCAGCAATTACAAGTTGCTTCATAGAACTCCTCAAAAATAAAATTTGAATGCCGCTTTTAATAGTTTACAAATCTTTAACAAAATTAAATGAACTTGGCGATCGCTTCTCGTGTCTCCCCCGACGGCAGTCTCCCAAAAATCGGGAAGCCTTCTGCCTGATTTGACGGGGTTTGCATCCTGTTGCTCTGTCCGTTTTTTCTGAGTTGGCCCTTCATTCAATAAAATTTAATAATAACACTTTCGATTCACTTCAACAAAAATTATATAACACCCCAAAGGAACATAGACAAAGCCATCAACTTATGGTAAGGATCCAGATGAGAGAGGCAAGTACCTGAATCCATTACAATGAGTGGAGTTGAATTGGGCAGGAGGAGAGTATGACCAGTTTACTGATGATTATCGTTACGCTCTTGGGAATCATTGCGATCGCGGGATTAGCGATGGAAATTCGATATCGTCGCTTACCCGGAAATGACCTGAAACTCACCTCCGGTCAGTGGGATCTCGCGCTCACTCAAAGCGATCATTACTTGCTAGTCGGTCAAATGGAGTTTCGCAACTGCACCCAGAAATTTGAAATCATGGTGCCGGAAGTCGAAGCCCAAGTCCAACTCCTCAGTGAAGGCAGTGTAGAAAACCTCAAAGTCAACACTCGCATCGTACCGATGCACCCCGATGCCCCAGCAAGATCGGATAACTATTGGTTTGCTTATATTGTTAAACAAAAACCAACTCAAATCAAAGTATCAATCGAAATTCAGGGAGAAAACCTCGACCAACTCCAATCCGCTTGGGTAAAAATTCACTACATCACCTATGGCCCAGACGGACGAATTCCCAAAACCCGTCATATCGTTATCCCCTTACAATATCCCAATCCCCAACCTCCCAGTAACCCGCGCCTAACCCCAGAATCAGAAGTTTACCCGATTCGTACCCATCTCCTGACTCACCTCGATGATCCCGTCGAAATCGTCAAACAATACGTTTTGCCTTACGCTCAACCGGGAGATGCGATTACAATAGGAGAAACCCCTTTAGCTTTAATTCAAGGAAGATTTCGTCATCCCACTGAGATCAAACCGGGATGGGTTGCCAAGCGCGTCTGTCAGTTCTTCCTACCGACTTCAAGTTTAGCCACCGCCTGCGGAATGCAAAGCCTAGTCGATCTGGTCGGCCCAACACGAGTTTTCTTCGCCTTTATTGGAGGAGCGATCGCCAAAGTCTTGGGTCAACCGGGAATGTTCTATCAACTCGCCGGAGAACAAGCCCGTTTAATTGATGATGTTACAGGCACCTTACCCCCTTATGATCAATTTATTGTTTTAGGGCCAGACAACCCCCAGCAAGTCGTGGATCGCATTCAACAACAAACAGGGCTAGCCGCGGCCATTGTAGACGTCAACGATCTCAAAGCCGTTAAAATATTAGCAAAGACCCGCGATCTTTCTAGCGAATTTCTAGAACAAGCCTTGAGGAGTAACCCCGCCGGAAATGCTGATGAGCGAACACCCTTGGTTCTGATCCGTCCTTTATCTTCCCAGTAATTCAATCTTTCGGTGCTTCACCTGAAAGGTTGGGGTGGTCGAGTTTAAAATCGGGTTTTCGGCGTAATCAAAGCTCAGTTGATTGAAGCCCTATAAGTAGAACGATAATTCAATTAAAGATATGACTTTATTCTTGTCCCCAAACCCCAATCAAGTGATGATTCGCCCCTTCCAGTACCGAGACTTAGATCAAATTGAGCGATTATGCCAGCAAGCCTTATCGGATGTTCAGGTAGACCCAGACACAAGTCGTTTCAGTTTAGCGATCCAAGATATTCAACACCTGCGCCGTTGGTACGGATTCTTGAAATTTCTGAGTTGGTTTCCCAATCCCTGTCAGCATCTCTTTAATATCTTAGTCGCTGAACAAGACGACCAGGTGCGGGGAGTGATTAAAGTCTCCCCCTTCAACCTAACGCGGAGTACCTGGCGAGTCGAACAAGTTCTCGTAGATCCCAGCGTCCATGACCTCAATAGCATTGGTTCTCAACTGCTACGCCACTGCTTTGAAAGTATTTGGGAAGCCCGCAATTGGTTAGTCGAAGTCAACGTTAATGATAAAGGTAATATTGCCCTGTATCGCCAAAACGGATTTCAACGTCTGGCTCAAATTACCTATTGGTCTGTAGAACCTGAACTTCTGCAACAGTTAGCCGTTGCTCAACCGGATCTTCCAAACCTTTTACCCGTCAGTAATGCAGACGCTCAACTGCTCTATCAACTCGATACCGCATCCATGCACCCTTTTGTGCGTCAAGTCTTTGATCGTCACATCTCTGATTTTAAATCCAGTGTGTTCGGAGCGCTAATAGATGGACTCAAACAATGGATCAACCATAGCGAACACATTAGCGGTTATGTGTTTGAACCCCAACGCAAAGCCGCCATTGGTTATTTTCAAGTTCAACTCTCCCGGGATGGACGTCAACCCCACTTCGCTGAATTAACCGTTAATCCTTCCTATACCTGGCTTTATCCTGAACTGTTGGCTCAAATTGCCCATCTCACCCACGAATTTCCCCCCCAGGCTTTACGTTTGACTTCGGCGGACTATCTGCCGGAACGAGAAGCCTATTTTGAGAAAATGGGGGCGACTCGCATCGCACACAGTCTGCTGATGTCTCGTTCGGTTTGGCATAAAGTTCGAGAGTCTAAACTGTCTTTAGAAGGGTTGCAACTCTCGGATGTTCTGCAAAGTCTACAACCGGCTCGTAAACCTGTACCGAGTCGCATCTCTTGGTTGGGGCCAATGAATCATCATCCTTCCCCGTCTGAGCGCAATAGTAACCCCGGAGACACCCTGAGTGGACAATCTAACACGCTCTCTGAACAACCGGAGGAAAATCCTAATAAACCCAATGATCGACTATCGGAGAATCAGCGTGAAGGATAAATTATGAGTAAAACCTCCCTACCCCAATTTGTTTCCGCTTTGGGACTTGATATTGGTCAGAAACGGGTTGGGGTTGCAGGTTGTGATGGTTTGGGTTTGATGGCAACGGGTTTAATCACCCTCAAACGCAGCAGCTTTGAACAGGATGTGGCGAAACTGCAAAAATTAGTAGAGGAAAGGCGAGTACAGGTCTTGGTCGTCGGCTTACCCTATTCGATGGATGGGACAATAGGGGCGCAAGCTAAAAAAGTTCAAAGATATGCTACAGGACTTTCTCAAAGCCTAGAGCTGCCCCTAGAATACATTGATGAACGTCTGACTTCTGTTCAAGCTGAACAAATTATGCGAGACGCTAATATTGCTCCCTCTCGCAATAGAGCCATGATTGACGCCATAGCCGCAGCGATCATTTTACAGCAATGGTTAGACCAACGTCGGGGATCTGATTAGAAAATTGTTCTATTTACCTTTAGCTAGCGCAAGCATGATATCCTGAACG
This sequence comes from Limnoraphis sp., assembly GCA_050485465.1. Lineage (GTDB taxonomy): Bacteria > Cyanobacteriota > Cyanobacteriia > Cyanobacteriales > Microcoleaceae > Capilliphycus. The sequence continues at coordinate 7,511 of JBJHBL010000038.1, forward strand.
TGTAGTGGGATCGATGTTCGACCCATTGGTCACACCCATTTACCCAGACCCTGGGTATCATTTATAAAGCTTACATGATGTTTTCATCTCAATCCCCCCAAGAGAATGGACGCTCTGGAGAAGATGTCGTCACCCTCACCGATGATCAAGGGCGATCGCTTGACTGTCTCATTCAATCGATTGTACAACTTGAAGGCCAGGAGTATTTTCTGCTGGTTCCCGTCGATGCACCTGTGGAAATTTTGAGTTTGTTGGATGACGACGATAATGACGAGGGGGCAACTCCAGTCGAATCGGAAGAAGAACTTGATAAAATATTTCCCATTGCCCAAGTTGTTCTACAAGAGCAAAATTTGACACTCAAGCGTACGGCTGTTACTCTAACGGTCGAAGGTGAATTACCGGAAATCGAAGAAGATGATCTTGAAGATGATCGCGAAGACTCAGAAGACGTTGATTATGAAGAAATGATGTGGCTAACGAGCTTCTATTCTGAGGAACAGGAATACGGCATCTATACACCCGTTGAACCCTTTTTTATTTTGGCTCGTCAAAACGAACAAGGTCAACCTCGATTACTTTCGGCTGAGGAACTTCGGGCAATTGAGCCGCTTCTGCCTTCAATTGAAGATCAGTTGTTTGACGATCTCGATTAAAATTTTAAGGGATTGCCAACAAACCACAGACAACCACAGCAAACAAAATTACATTAAGATATGGGACGGATTTCAAAGATTGCATTTTACCTCGTGATCCTACCGACTACATGGATTTTTTTGGGTTGGCAGGGTTGGTCTTGGTGGAGTTGGGTGAGTTCTGCTCCGGTGGAAAATGACTCTATTGGTGAATCTTCAGAAAACAGTAGCGCCATTCAAATTACCATTCCACCCGGAACCTCAAGCCAGCAAATTGGACGGGACTTAGAAGCGGCAGGTTTAATTCGTTCTTCTAATGCTTGGCGGTTGTGGTCGCGTTGGCTGGTTTTTTCAGATCCAGAAGGTGAGTTTAAAGCCGGAACCTATCAGCTATCTCCGACTCAGTCTTTGAGTGAAGTGGCTGAACAAGTCTGGAAAGGTCAAGTGATGCAATTAAGTTTCACCATTCCTGAAGGCTGGTCTATTCGAGAAATGGCTGAATACTTTGAAAGACAAGGCTACTTTTCCGCTCAGGCTTTTATGGATGCGGCTTCACAGATCCCCTATGACGATTATCCCTGGCTTCCTGAAGGTTTACCCCTACTAGAAGGCTTTTTGTATCCGGATACCTATCTATTGGGGACTGAGGGTATTACCCCAGAAGGCGTGATTCGTCAAATGTTGGATCGTTTTCAGCAGGTGGCTTTACCTGTTTATCAACAAGATAATAATCGAACGGGACTTTCTCTGAATGAATGGGTGACGCTGGCTAGTATTGTTGAAAAAGAGGCGGTTATCGGCAGTGAACGTCGCACCATTTCTGGAGTGTTTCATAATCGCCTTAGACAAGGAATGCACTTAGCCGCCGATCCGACGGTTGAATATGCTTTAGGGATTCGTCAAACGGTTGAGCAACCCCTGACTTTTCGACAAGTGGAAACCCCTTCTCCCTATAATACTTATTTGAATACGGGTTTACCGCCCACTGCTATTGCTAGTCCCGGTGTTGCCAGTCTAGAAGCGACGCTTGATCCTGAAGCAACAGAATACCTCTTTTTTATGGCTCGTTATGATGGGACTCACATTTTTAGCCGCACTGCTGCTGAACATGAAGCCGCGATCGCTGAAGTGGAACGTCAACTTTCAAATCAGTAAACGGATCAATTTTCAGCTATGATGATAAAGCTAAAATTGATGGACAGTTATGACTTGGGGGAACCTGTTACAACCCGATTTGATTCTAGGTGATGCTGTGATCGGTTTAAAACCAGAAATCCTGGAGAGAAATAATCTTAGAGGACTGGTTTTAGATGTTGATGAAACTTTGGTTCCGATCACACGCGCTCAGGTATCTGAAGAATTGAAACAATGGGTCGAAACAATTAGACCTTTGGCGACGGTATGGTTAGTGAGTAACAATATCAGTCAACCTCGTATTCGGGCGATCGCTCAATCTCTAGATTTACCTTATATTAGCGGTGCAGGTAAACCCTCGAGGCGCAAACTCCGACGGGCGGTAGAGGCGATGAATTTGCCGATTTCACAAATTGGGATGGTGGGCGATCGCTTATTTACCGATGTTCTCGCCGGAAATCGATTAGGAATGTTTACCATTTTAGTCGAACCTATGTTAGATTCTACCCCAGGCAGTACCCTATATTCAATGCGATCGGTTGAAGTTTGGCTGTCTAATATTTTAGGAGCTTCTCTCAAAATCGATTAGATAGACTTTCAAATCTATACTAAAGTCTAGCACAAACGATAGTCTTTCTAACGGAAAAAAGAGGATTTTCAAAGTTAAAATCAACCCTCAATTTAAATTCCTTGCACCGCCTAATTTTCTGCGTGAGCCAGTGTCTATGTCTCAAACGATTGTTGTTAAAATTGGCACATCAAGTCTGACTCAAGTAGGGAGTGGAAATTTAGCCTTATCCACCCTAGCAACTCTAGTTGAAACCTTGACTCATCTCCGTCAACAGGGAGAGCAGGTTGTATTAGTGTCTTCCGGTGCTGTGGGGGTGGGTTGCGATCGCTTAGGACTGACGGAAAGACCTCGCACGATTACCCTCAAACAAGCCGTCGCCGCAGTGGGTCAAGGGCGTTTAATGCGGGTTTATGATGATTTCTTTACCTGTTTAAATCAACCCATTGCTCAAGTTCTCCTGACCCGTAGCGACTTAGTGCAACGCAGTGGATATGTGAATGCGTATAATACCTTTCAACAACTCCTAAAATTAGGGGTAATTCCGATTGTAAATGAGAATGATACCGTTGCAGTCGATGAACTAAAATTTGGGGATAATGATACGCTTTCGGCATTAGTTGCGAGTTTAGTTGAAGCAGATTGGCTCTTTTTATTAACCGATGTTGATAAACTTTATTCTGCTGATCCTCGCGATCATCCCAATGCTCAACCTATCGATTTAGTTACCCATATTGAAGAACTTCAAGCCCTACAAATACAAACTGGAGACTCCCGCAGTGGTTGGGGAACAGGCGGAATGGTGACGAAAATAGAAGCCGCTCGTATTGCAAGCCGTTCAGGGGTGAGAACGGTAATTACAGATGGAAAATATCCTAAAAATATTACTAAAATTATTCAAGGTGAAAAAATTGGGACTCATTTCGCCGCCCAAAATCAACCCGTTAACGCTCGTAAACATTGGATTGCTAATGTGTTAATTCCTTTGGGAAAACTTTATCTAGATGAAGGTGCTGTTCGGGCAATTTCTCAAGAAGGAAAATCTATTTTATCCGCCGGAATTACTCAGATTGAGGGAGTGTTTCAAGCTCAAGATTCTGTGAAAATTTGTACAAAAGATGGGCAAGAAATTGCCAGAGGGATAGTTAATTATAATAGCACAGAATTACAAAAAATAAAAGGATGTCGCTCTGAAAAAATACCAGAAATTCTGGGATATATGGGCGCAGAAACCGTGATTCATCGAGATAACTTAGTGATCTAAAGCTTCCCTGCACAAAGACTTTAAAATGAGTTAAAATAACAATTTAAGGGTTTCAATCCTGTTCCTTCTCACTCCCCTAATCGGTTAATTTATGACAGCTACCCTAGCCCTAATTGCTCATGATCGCAAAAAAGATGAACTGGTAGAATTTGTCTTAGAATATCAAGGCATTTTTTCTCGGTATCATTTAATCGCCACCGCCACCACCGGACAACGCATTCAACAAGGAACAAATATTAGCGTTGAAATGATGTTATCTGGCCCTCAAGGGGGAGATTTACAAATTGCAGCCCAGGTAGCTGAGGGTAAAATATTAGCCGTTATCTTCTTAATTGATCCGCTTTTTTCTCAACCCCATGAACCCGATATTCAAGCCTTACAACGAATTTGTGCAGTTCATAATGTACCTTTAGCGATTAATATTGCTACCGCCACAGCAATTCTCGAAAAACTGCGTCTTTCTCGGGTCGCTCATCTGATTTTTAACCCCATTTCTGGAAGTGGAAATGCGACGCAAGACTTATCTTTAATTTGCAACTTACTTGACCCCCATATGCACTTACAGGTGCATCAAACCACATTAGAAGAAAGTGCAGAAGATTTAGCCAAAAAAGCAATTGAAAGCAAACCCGATTTGATTATTGCCAGTGGAGGAGATGGAACAATTTCTGCCGTAGCGGGGGCATTAATAACCACTCAAATTCCTTTAGGGGTAATCCCCAGAGGAACAGCAAATGCTTTTGCCTCGGCATTAGGGATTTCTACGACTTTAACTCCGATTAGAAATGCCTGTCAAGTAATTATTAATGGGAATACTCGCATTGTTGATGCCGCTTATTGTAACCAAAAACCCATGATTCTTTTGGCTGGAATTGGCTATGAAGCGGAAACAATTGATAAAGCCAGTCGAGAAATGAAAGAACAATGGGGCGCCTTAGCCTATTTAGTTGCGGGTTGGCAACAACTGAATGAACAGCAGTTATTTGAGGCAGAAATTGAAGTCGATAACGAGATTTATCAAATGACTTCTGGTGCGATTACCATTGCAAATGCAGCACCCCCAACTTCGGTTCTCGCCCAAGGAAAAGGAGAAGTGATTTTTGATGATCATCTGCTTGATGTAACTGTGGCAACTGTGAATATAGATTCCTCTAAACGGGTTAATAATCCTAAACTACGAGCCGTTGCTACAATGATTAATATGTTAGGGGCAGCTTTAGTTAAAAATAATCCTGAACATCCTGATATTTATCATTTTAGAACTCGAAAATTAAAGGTGACTGCGAACCCCTCTCAAAAAATAGTGATTGATGGAGAAGTGATGGGGACAACCCCAGTCGAAATTGAATGTATCCCTGATGGGTTAATCGTTTTTGTCCCGAGAAATAACAACGGTGAAACCGTTAAATAATTCGGGATAAATTGATTTAAAATTTACTTTTACTCAATACAATGAAACTCCCAAACCCTTCTCAAAAACTCCCTCAAGCGTTACGTTCTCGACGAGAAAAACTAGCAAAATTAATTGATTTTCCAGTAATTTTGTGGTCAGGGGGATATCGTTCCCGCAACTTTCCTGCTAATGTTTATCCCTTTCGTGCCAGTAGTCATTTTCTCTATTTCGCTGGACTGCCCCTAGAAAATGCCGTGATTCGTTTAGATGGGGGGTTGCTTGAGCTATTTCAAGATGATCCACCTGGGAGTGCCGCGCTGTGGCATGGTGAACTGCCGAAACGTGATAGAATAGCAGAAGTGATTGGGGCAGATGCGGCGTTCCCCTTAGCGGAGTTAAAAGATCGGGTTGCAGGTGCGGCGACGATTTTAACGCAAGATCCTCTGACTCAAATTCAACAGCGTCAAAGCCTTAACCGTGCGGTTGATCTTCCCCAAAATTCCACAGGCATTGATTTCGATCTGATTCAAGCGATGATTGCGTTACGGTTGTGTCACGACGATGCCGCATTAACAGAACTTCGCCAAGCCGCTCAAATTACCGTTGAAGCCCACAAAGCCGGGATGGCAGTCACTCCCAAAGCTCAAACCGAAGCGCAGGTGAGGGCAGAGATGGAAAAAGTTATAATTTCCCACAATACAACTTGCTCTTATAATAGCATTGTCACGGTTCACGGTCAAGTGCTGCACAATGAACAGTATTTTCACCCGCTACAAACAGGGGATTTACTATTAGCAGATGTAGGAGCAGAAACCCCAATGGGATGGGCAGCAGATATTACCCGAACTTGGCCTGTTTCCGGTGAATTTTCCGCAACACAACGGGATATTTATGAGATCGTTTTAGCCGCCCATGATGCTTGTATTGAACAGATGAAACCCGGGGTAGAATATCGAGAGATTCATCTATTAGCGGCGTTAAAAATGGCTGAAGGCTTGGTTAATTTAGGGCTATTAAAAGGTCAACCCAGTGATTTAGTGGAACAGGATGCTCATGCTTTATTTTTTCCCCATGGAATTGGTCATTTATTGGGGTTAGATGTCCATGATATGGAAGATTTAGGAGATTTAGCCGGATATGCAGAAGGAAGAACAAGAAGTGAGCGGTTTGGCTTAGGATATTTGCGCTTAAATCGTCCATTAAAAGCAGGAATGTTAGTGACGATAGAACCGGGTTTTTATCAAGTTCCGGCGATTTTAAACCATCCAGAAAATCGGGAAAAATATCACGATCTTGTTGACTGGGAAAAGTTAGAACAATTTGCAGATGTACGAGGAATTCGGATCGAAGATGATGTGTTAATAACGAAAAAAGGAACCGAAGTCTTAACCACTGCTTTACCGAATCAAGTTAGTCAAGTTGAAGCGTTAGTTCAAAGTCAAATTTAAACCTACTTGAATTTCAACCCCCACCAATCTCTTTTACAGTAAACAGTGACCAGTTATTAGTTATCAGTCATTAGTTATTAGTTATCAGTCATTAGTTATCAGGGGACAGGGGTTAGGAGGAGCGGGTTTAGGACAACTGTAAACTGTAAACTGCCTATTGCCTATTGCCTAGCGCTATAAACCTATGGAAACAAAATTTAAAAGGGTGATTTACAAAATCCTAAAAAGATTGTAAAGTTAATCAGACAAATTCCATCAGAAAAAATCGTTAACATTTTTCCACAACGAGCATTTACCTCTACCCAAAACTTGAGCCTGTGGCTTATCGATTTTATGCCTTAAAATCAAATGGAGAGTCTAATCCGGATGGTTCTTGCTGTCAAGGAATTATCTATCAAAGTTTTACCATGCAATCTTTTGCAGACAAAAACTGGCTAGAAACTCACAACTATATAGAAGGTTCAGCAAGATTACAAGGAACATCTCAATGGGTTCCATTAAACTTCTTTGAACCTCAAGCTTTCTCCCTCAAAAAAACAGGAGTGAAAAAATCTTGCAAGAAAACTTACGAATCTGCTGGATTTAAATGAGCCATTTTCCAAGTCACAAAAGTTCCAATCGGACTCCAGAGAATATAAGGAAGTAAAAGCAGAGCAGCCGTTTGAGAGAGGGGAAAAACACTAACCGCCAACATCATACATAAAATCGCCCCAGTTCCCCCAATAATAGTCCCCACTTGTAAACTTCTCAACTTACACATCACCGGAGTATAAGCAATCGTGACCACTTCCACAAATAGATAAAATCCCATTAATACCCAAGTTCTTAATGTTCCGGGTTCCTGTTCCCAAATAATCACCGCAGACCAAGCCAAGCCGATAAAGACCACCGTCCAAATCAAAGGAATAAACCGTTCAAAAACCAGCCAACTGGGGCGCTGTAACCGTTTAAACCATCGTAGATCATCGCCCTGAAGAAACTGATTACCCGCAAAAGCAACCAGAAAAATAATCCCTCCAATCACCATCCAAGATCTAATCACAAATTCTGACTCCTAGAATAAAAATTGAGTCGCGATGGATTCACTCAGAACTAGGGAGGAAGTTCTGATCAATCCGTTCTTGCAAGTCATCCGACAGACTCATTTTAATCGCTTTAGACTTCTCCCTAGTTCTTCCCGAAGACAGATTAATCCGCTTAACCTAAGCGATGAGTATTTTCCATCTGTAAACTTTGATCTTCCGAAGGAGAACCCATCAGCAAGCTATTATTCTTAGATTGAAACACGCCTTGAATCGCTTTCATTAAACGATTTGACCGAGCTTGACCATTTAAAGCTAATCGTTGTTGTACCTTTCTGGTCAGATGTCGCATGACAGAAATATCCAACTCATCAATAAATTGTTCAGCGATTTGTTCTCCCATGTAGTCAATCGTTTCTGCATACTGTTCCCTCAGCATTTCAATAGCTCCTGAAGCCTCTTGAATGACCTGTTCTCCATCCGAAGACCCATGATGAACAGGAGGATTAACAGGCACATTGTGTTGAGGAATAGAAGGCAGATTTGCTGTATAATCGCTCCCCGAATTCCTCTCAGAAGAGGACACAGGAACAGAACGACTGAGACGACGATTCATTAAATTTTTGTATTCATCAATGCTCATTCCCAAATTTTGTAAATGATGATGAACATGATCAATTAACTCCACCTCATTGGGAGAATAAACTCCGTGATATCCATTCAAACCGTGTAAATTCGCCCAGGTTCTCAGAGTCGCTTCATCACTAATTCGATAGCGTTCTAACAGTTGAGCCGTCGTTAAATTCGTTTCAGGTGTAGGTTTAAAATCACTCATTGGAATATCCTCATCTCAATAGTAGATTGCTCCCAAACACAGTCAGCCATGATCAGTAACCTGTTGTCGGTTCAGGGGTTTCCGTTTGTGAAAGTCAGTGCATTATGCTGAGGGTTGACTCAAAAAGCCAATTACTGCTAGGTTAACGGGTTACTCAAAAGCTATCATGTGAAAGGAAAGTTTCAGCTTTCGTATTATGCCCGATCTTCTGATTAAATGAGCGTTAAATCTTCTTGATCCAACAGAGGGAACGATCCGTTTCAATAGATTTAAGCTAAAATTAACATTCAAGTAGCCTATGCAATAGACTTGTCAACTTTAGACCTATCTTGAGCCGTACTATGCCTATCTACGACTATTTCTGTCCCAGCAATCACCGAAAAGTCGAAGTAATCCACAGCATTCACCGGGACGTTAAAACCTGGGGTGAACTCTGTCAGTTAGCCCAATGTGATTTGGGGGATACTCCAGAAGATGCTTCTGTACATCGTGTCTTGAGTGCGCCGATGTTATCTATTCCCCTGACAAACAGTGATTATCGTAACGCAGGATTTACCAAACTCGTCAAACGAGATCAAGGCGTCTATGAAAACGTCACCGCCAAAGATTGACTATATATAAGATAAACCGGGGGGTAGCGTTTCTCCACAGGTTTGGTGAATGCGAATAATACTGTCAAACAGCCAGGGATAGTTTTCTCGATACTCGGGAATTAAAGCTAAGGGACTCAATAAAGCCGCTGCAGCTAAATCTGCGACGCTGAAGCGATCGCCAACCAAATAGGGACGTTCCCGCCAAACCTGTAAAACCTCAAAAGCCACCTTGAGACGTTGGATGGCTAACTCCACCGCAGCGCTATCAATTCCATATTGACGACGAACCACTTGAATGACAAGCTGAGAAGACCAGGAGGGATCGATCGCTTTTCCAGAACCCGCCCGAAACTGATAATAAACAAATCGTGTCGCCGTGCCAATACTTTCATCCAGCCAATCTTCTAAGAGTAAAGCCTGGGTTTGCAGTTGGGGATCATCAAAATATAAGGGCGGAGTTGGACAATAAGACTCTAAAAATTGAATAATTCGACTCGAGTCAGCGATCGCAGTCGGTTGATTGTCCAATTGGGGCAGCAACACCGGAACCGTTGTTAAACCCGTTAGGGGTTTGAGTTTCAAGATGTGTAATCCCGGTGTTAAATTCTCAACGCTGTAGGAAACCTTCTTATAAGCTAAAGCGAGACGGGCCTTTCGACAATAATGGGATGTACTGAATTGCAATAAAATCATGTGAAGACAACTAAAATTGAGCTAAAGCAGGAGAAATCCTAAAAATCAAGACACTGACTTAAAAATACTATCAATTGCCCTTTAATGTAGAAACAAGCTAATGGTAGTATGAGAATAAAATCCTCTGCCTGAGTTTTTAGCTGACTTGAACTTCAACCCTTTGCCAAATAATAACTCACCCATTTTAGGTTTAACTGAGCCATGACTGTTGCATTTCGACCCACTCGTTCAACTCAAAATCGCCTGTCTAAATCCCTGGTGACACCCACCACACCGGGTAATATTATCCCCCTCGAACGGGCGAGACTCAGACGCAGGCAACAAACACAGCCCCTCGCTAAAGCACCTGTCAAACCCCTCTCCAATTCGACTCCTGAAACGATCAAACTAGAGGTGGTTGAAATTTTACCCAGCCAAGCCCCTCAACCCCTATGGCTGCGATCGCTGGTGACTCTACAACAAGCTTCATCCGTTTTAGCAGGTGCAGTTGTGGGTATTACCCTCAGCGTTTATAGTTTAACGGCCTATCGAGAAGCGGCTTGGACACAAGAATATGCAACCCTCGAACAGTTACGGACTCAAGAACAACAGTTGCGAACCGCTAATGAAGTTCTCAAACATCAAATTGCTGAAACCGCCCAACAAGACGATACAGGGTTAGTCGAAAGACAACCTCTCGACATGATCTTTTTGCGTCCGGCTGCCCCACGCCCCCCCGTGCCTTCAACAATACCTCCCCTTGAACTGAATCGCAGTCAAACGGCAACTTCCAATAAACCTTTAGGATACTGAAAGATCAGTAACCCGTTTTTGCAGTGATCAGTAACCCGTGAATATGGATAAACCTCGTTTTCCTCGTTCTCTACAGACCATTAAACCTCTTTCTCGACCCTCCAGATTTTCGGGTTCACAGCCCAATCTTTCTGAAAATTTACGCGATCGCATACCCTCTATTTCGGGTCAACCTCCGAAGTTCAAAAGATGTAAATCTTCCCGTTTGCGGATAGTATGGCTAATTTTGCTGGGGGGATTGTTTGGGCTGTCGGTCAATTTGTTTCGCCTACAAATTAGTATGGGGCCAATGCTCAAACAGCAAGCCCAATTTCAACAAAGTCAACGGGATCTACCTTTTGTTCCTCGCCGTCCCATTAGTGATGTTAATGGTCATATTTTAGCCATTGATCAAATTGTTTATACGTTATACGCTCACCCCAAATTATTCCAAAAAACTCCCTCAGAAATAGCAGAAAAACTGTCTCCGGTCTTAGTTAAAAATGACTTAAGCCGTTCAACAACTGACGAACTAATCCAACAGTTTAGACGAGCGGATAGTGGGATAAAAATTGCAGAAGCCCTGAATGAAGAAGTGGGTAAAAATATTGCCAATTTGAGAATAGATGGATTAGAACTGATTCAAGACCGACAGCGTCTTTATCCGCAACAACATATTGCGGCTGATATTGTTGGATATGTTGATAGTGAAGGTAAAGGTCAAGCCGGAGTCGAACATAGTCAACAAAATTTACTCGAACGAGTCATGCCTTCTTTAGAATTTCAACGCTCTGTGCGTGGAAATTGGGTACCGAGTCAATTGGCTTCAGGTTTTATCCAGCTTGATGATTTAGAATTGCGACTCACGATAGACACCCGCCTGCAACGTATGGCTCGTCAAGCCCTCAAACAAAAGGTCGAAAAATATAAGGCGAAACGAGGGACGGTGATTGTGATGGATGCCAGTAATGGAGCGGTATTAACATTAGTTAATGAACCTTCTTATGATCCGAATCAATATTGGAAATTTAGTGTTGATCGTTTCAAAAATTGGGCTTTATCTGACCTTTATGAACCCGGTTCTACCTTTAAGCCGATTAATGTTGCTCTGGCTTTAGAAGCGGGAGGGATTCAAGCGGATACGATGATCTATGATGAAGGTCGAATTCAAATGGGTCCATGGTCAATTCAAAATGCAGATTATGCTTATGTTGGCACTCGTGGCCCGGTTAGTATCACGGATATTATTAAATTTTCCAGTAATATTGGCATGGTTCGCATCATGCAAAAAATTCAACCGGAAGTTTTTTATGAAGGATTAAGACGTTTAGGAATGGGCGATAGAAGCGGTGTTGATTTACCATTTGAAGTCGCCAGTACCATAAAAACTCGCCATCAATTTATGAGTGTTCCGGTAGAATCTGCAACCGCAGCTTTTGGTCAAGGTCTTTCGATTACCCCTCTAAAATTAGCTCAATTAAATGCAACATTAGCTAATGGTGGTAAACTGGTGACACCTCATGTTGTCAAAGGATTATACAATAGCAAAGGACAATTGTATTGGGAGACTTCTTTACCTAAAGCGCGTCAAGTCTTCTCCACTGAAACGGCAAATACAGTATTAGAAATGATGGAATCTGTGGTTGCAGAAGATGATGGAACAGGTAAAGCTTCACGAATTCCTGGATATCGCATCGCAGGAAAAACAGGGACAGCCCAAAAAGCCTCAGCCACTGGAGGATATTCAAATTCGGCTCGAATTACCAGTTTTGTTGGAATTTTAAGTGTCAATAATCCTCGTTATGTTGTGGTTGCAGTGATTGATGAACCTGATGGCGGAAGTGGTGGACTTATCGCAGCACCCATTGTTAAATCTGTGATGGAAAGTTTAATCGGATTGGAAAAAATACCCCCTTCTAATTTAGGAGAAGCCCTACAACAAAATCCTAATCCGTAAATGGTACTTCGGTCTCGGGCTGAATTTCTGCAAATAGAGTCGAAAATGTCTAAGATATATAAACAGCAATATTTGATCCTTCAAACTTTATAATATGGTACAAGCACCGACCCGCCAAACGACCGCAGAATTAGCGACGCTGGCAATTGATTTAATTCGTCAAGCCGGATGTGAATATGGGGATGTTCGCTTCTGTACTTACCGCAAACAAAACCTTTTTGCCCGCGATCGCTCTTTAAGTCGCATGGAAGATAATATGAGTTCGGGTTTTGGGGTGCGAGTTCTTCTTCAGGGTGCTTGGGGGTTTGCCGCGAGTCATCGGAAAACACCAGAAGAAGTCACCCGAATTGTTAATTTAGCGGTTGATATTGCCAAAGGAAGTCGTCTTTCTCTACAAAATCCAGTCCAGTTAGTTCCCGTTGAAGCGTACAAAGATCGTTATATTACACCGATTGAAATTGACCCTTTTAGCATTCCCATTGCGGAGAAAGCTGAATTTTTATTGAAGATTAATGAACGGTTACTGGCTTACGAAGAACAAGGCATCAAAAAAGCGATGTCCTATCTGCAATTTACCCAAGAAGATAAACTGTTTGCGTCCACAGTCGGTTCTTTAATTGAACAAACCCTTTACCGTAGTTATCCCGGTTTTAATTGTACTGCAATTGCCAATGGAGATGCTCAAAGTCGCGGTTATGAACGTCCGCCTTTAAATTGCGGTTATGAACATATTGATCTCGCTGATTTAAACCAGCAAGTTGAACGGGTTGCCCAAGAAGCGATAGAAAAAGTTCATGCTCCTAAAGGGCCATCGGGGATCGATTCAACCCTGATTTTAAAGCCTTCAAACCTCTATTTAACGATTCACGAATCAGTCGGACATCCAACAGAATTAGACCGGGTATATGGTTATGAATCTAATTTTGCAGGCACCAGTTTTGCCACAACTGATCAACTGAATAAACTGCAATATGCCGCCCCCTGGGTGAACTTTAAATGCGATCGCACCCAAGCCGGAGGACGCAGCACAATGGGTTATGATGATGAAGGAGTTCCCGCCCAAGATTGGTATGTGGTCAAAGACGGAATTTTAGTCGATTATTTAACTGATCGCGAAACCGCTTATCGACTCGGACGGGGAAGCAGTAATGGGTGTGCCTATGCCGATAGTTGGTCGAGTGTGCCGATGGTTCGTATTCCCAATTTAGGCTTAGAACCTGGGCCAGAAAAGGGCAGTCATACTGCAACTTTAGCCGAGATGATTGCTGATACTGAAGACGGGATTTTAATTGATGGAATTGGAAGTTTTTCAATCGATCAACAACGGCGGAATTTCCAATTCGGAGGCGATGCGTTTTGGCAGGTGAAAAACGGTAAAGTTGTGGGAATGTTAAAAGATGTCACCTATCATGCCATGACCACAGAATTTTGGAATAAAATTGATGCTATTGGCCCTGAGTCTGAACGAGAACAGTTAGGAACCAGTTTCTGTGGAAAAGGTGAACCGATACAACTGGCACAAATGACCCATGCTTGTGTTCCGGTACGAGTGCGAGATATTCACATTGGGGGGGCTTCCTAATTCCCAAGAAAGGGAAAAAATAATTGTTGGTTTGGTTCCAAGAGCGATCGCTTTTGTAAGCTTAGAAATTGCGATCGCCCTTTTTTGATGGAGAGCATGACTCAAAAATTGATATGAAAATCAATAAATAGTCTAAACTCTAGAAGTACCCCTGGGGGCAAATACCACACAAGAACATTGCCGTTCAATTAATCCATCTCAACTGGAGTCAGAAACCCGTTACTCGCCAATGAACTGACGAACAGTTCGTAACTGCTGGTATCCACTGAGTAGCCAGATATTTCTTGGCAGGTGCGGTCTTGCCACTCCATGTACTCCTGTATATTTTCTAGGTTTTTGTGACCCTTAGAGGTCTTCCAGAGGGCGTATGTGATCTCCTCGGCAGTACCTGAAAAGGTCATGGTACCATCAAAAAGTAAGTAGGTACTGGCGTTGTCTGTCATAATTGCTCTAAATTGTTGTACTTAGTAATTTTGATTCAAATTTTCTTGGATTTCAGTTCAATTCTGACTGTTATACTAATTTATCCTTTAATTTTTCGTTTAAACTCCATTTGAGTCCTCCCTCCCTCAAGTCGCTACTTTCAAAGGGAATGGAACAACCTGATCAGTTTTCTACTTGTTTAATCAGGAATTCTTGAGTATTCATCATCTTGCTATAAAATGAGTTGAATGTCACCCACTCGATAAAATCAACCATGCTGAAGTTATACGAATATCCATCATCGGGAAATTGCTATAAAATTCGGTTGTTATTAACCCAGTTAGGGATTTCTTTTGAACGAATACCAGTTGATATTCTTAAACGAGAAAGTCGCACACCAGAATTTTTAAGCAAAAATCCCAATGGACGAGTTCCGCTTGTCGAATTAGAACCGGGAAAATATTTACCGGAATCTAACGCGGTTTTATATTATTTTAGCCAAGAAACGCCTTTTTTTCCAACGGATAAATTTGAACAAGCCCAGGTGATGCAATGGATGTTTTTTGAACAATATAGCCATGAACCATTTATTGCGACTTCTCGCTATTGGATTTCTATTTTAAGAAAACCGGAAGAATACCAAGATGTTTTAGCCCAAAAACAACCGTTGGGTTATGCGGCGTTGAGGGTGATGGAGGAACAGTTAAAACAGACTCCTTTTTTGGTGGGAGGACGGTATAGTATTGCGGATATTTGTTTATTTGCTTATACTCATGTAGCAGATGAAGGGGGGTTTGATTTAACTCGTTTTCCTGCCATTTTAGCTTGGATAAATCGGGTGAAACAGCAGACAAATTATCTCAGTATTACTGAATAATTAAACGCCTTTGTATCCAACGGTGCGATCAAGTTCTTTGGCTGAGGTGTTGAATTGAGGTTGAACTTTAGAAATACCGATTTGATTTAAAATAATCCCTAAAATAATCACCGTTCCGCCAATATATTGGGCTGTTGTGGGGACTTCTCCTAAAATCAAATAGGAGGCTAAAACACCGACAATGGGTGCAAAAGAATTGGCGAGAGAAATCTCGGAAGTTGTGGATTTTTTTAATCCTGAAAACCAACAAAATTGTCCGCCAACCACAATCACTAAACTATAGAGTAACATCCATTGCCATACAAAGGGAGAAAAGACATCCATAAAGTGTTCAAGTCCAAAGAGTAAAGTCACAATCATAAAAAAGATTATTGTACTGAAAAAAGTTCGATAAAGATTAAAAAATCCCAGGGAAATATTGCGAAGACTCACTTTGCTAATAACCGTTGCAATAGCGGCGGAAATTGCACCCAATGCCACCATTAATTCTCCCATTCCGATTTGAAATCCACCCCCCATTATCTCTTGATTCGCATCGGGTAGAAAGACGGTTAATCCGACACCGATAAACGAAACAATAGCACCGATAATCACCCATCGGTTAACTCGTTCCTGGAGGAAAAAAATCGATAAAGCTAGAACTAAAGGGGGTTCAATACGACTGATTAAAATTACATTATTAACTGTGGTTTTTTCTAAGGCTGAGAAAAATAAAGCGGGAGCAAAAGCACCTGCTAATAGGGCGACAGTGGTTAAAGCAAACCAATCTTTTTGAGAAAGTTGTTGCAGGTTTTCCTTGTTTAAGTCTTGATAATATAGCAATAAAAAAATTAAAAATGCCCAAATATTACCCACAAATAAAACATTACAAAAAGAAATGGGATTTCTCCCTTGAATTAAATGTTCTGCGCCCAGTTCAGTTAACTGACGAGTAATGGCGTTTGCTGCCCCAAAAATTGTTACCCCTAGCAAGAGATAAGCACGTCCAGGAATTCGTTGAATTAAATTCATCACCCTACCAATTGACATCAAAGCCAGATTAGCATGGTTAAGCATTAATACTGCTAAAGTTTAGCTAAATTTTTTCTATAATGAAGGGAGAGATTCAAGATCAGGTAAACTAGATTTTGTCGTTGTTGAACCCTCTCAAAAAGATCGCCAATTGGTCAACGTGGAGGGTAGAGGAGCAGGAGGATTTTGGACTTAGAAATTATTGCTCATCGGGGTTTTTCTGCTATGGCTCCGGAGAATACCTTAGCAGCCTTTACTGCGGCGATAGAAGGGGGAGCGAATTCGATAGAATTTGATTTACAATTATCTGCTGATGGTGTCCCGGTCATGTTTCACGATGAAAGCTTAGAGCGAATTACGGGAACCTCGGGTTTACTACGGGAAAAATCTTTACAAGAGTTAAAACAACTGAATGCGGGGGGGTGGTTTTCTGAACAATTTGCCGAGGAAACGATACCGACTTTAACAGAAGCATTAGAGATTTTTCAACGAGTGCCAAACTTTCTCTATTTTGATGTTAAACCCCATTGTCAATGGTCGGAAAATCAGGTGCAAGGGTTAATTCAACAGGTGCGGGAGGCGGGAATTTTAGAAAAATGTGTGATGACATCGTTTAATGAGGATTTTTTAGAACAAGTTCGTGGTTATTGTCCAGAGATGAAATTGGGGTATTTTCTCACAGAAGCGGCGGATTATCCTCAACAATTGCATCAAGCCGTCACCGCCGGAAATGCAATTTTAAGTAGTTTATTTGATGTGGTGTTAGAAAATCCCCATTTTGTTGAGGACAGTCGCACTCAGGGGGTAGATTGGGTGGTGTGGACGGTGGACAGTCCCGAACCTTTTCAACAATTAATCGAACTGGGGGTAAGGCGAATTATTACCAATTCGTTGATTGGGTGGACGTGATTGCTGTATGCTTGGAATATCAAGCCTTTGAGACGGTTTTCGCCTCATCGTTCAAGTTGATGTATCAACAGATGTTGCAATTCTTAACGCAATAGTTGTCTATTGGGGTTAAGAGGTTGATAGACTGAAACTCATACATTCAACGCTTTTGATCCCGGCATCGGCTTGTCTGTGCAGTTGGGGTCATACTTCGAGCCTCAGTATCGAAGAACCTCTGCACCTCAAACCTGCAATCATAAAGATGACAAAAACACTATGGTAGACTCTCTAAAAAAACCAGCTTTTGATGAAATCCGGCCGGGGGTTAAAGTTCCCGCTAAGGAAACGATTCTCACCCCTCGGTTTTACACTACAGACTTTGATGAGATGGCGCGGATGGACATCTCGGTGAATGAAGATGAACTGCGGGCTATCTTAGAAGAATTCCGGGCGGACTACAACCGTCATCATTTTGTCCGGGATGCAGAATTTGAACAATCCTGGGATCATATTGATGGGGAAACTCGTCGCTTATTTGTAGAATTTTTGGAACGTTCCTGTACGGCTGAGTTTTCTGGTTTCCTCCTCTACAAAGAGTTAAGCCGTCGTCTCAAAGATAAAAGTCCGCTTTTAGCCGAATGTTTCCAATTGATGTCGCGCGATGAAGCTCGTCATGCGGGATTCCTCAACAAAGCGATGTCTGATTTTAACTTATCGCTGGATTTAGGGTTTTTAACCAAAAGCCGCAAATACACCTTCTTTAAACCCAAATTTATTTTCTACGCGACTTACCTTTCTGAAAAAATTGGGTACTGGCGTTATATCACGATTTATCGGCATTTAGAAGCTCATCCCGAAAATCGCATTTATCCAATTTTCCGTTTCTTTGAAAACTGGTGTCAGGATGAAAACCGTCATGGTGATTTCTTTGACGCCATGATGAAATCTCAGCCCCAAATGCTGAATGACTGGAAAGCTAAACTGTGGTGTCGGTTCTTCTTGTTGTCGGTTTTTGCCACCATGTATTTGAACGATGTTCAGCGCTATGGCTTCTATGCCTCGTTAGGGTTGGATGCTCGAGAATACGATAAATATGTGATTCTCAAAACCAATGAAACTTCGGGTCGGGTGTTCCCAGTGGTTTTAGATGTGGACAATCCTGAGTTTTACGAACGGTTGGAAGTTTGCGTTAAAAATAACGAGAAATTAACAGAAATCGTGAGTTCCAATACGCCGAAGTTCTTGCAGTTGTTCCAAAAACTTCCCTATTACCTCTCCAATGGTTGGCAGTTGCTCAAACTGTACTTTATGAAGCCCATTGATGTTCAAGCTTTAGAGGGTACGGTACGTTAAAGCCGAATTGATAGCTTTCGACTAAAATAAATAAGACTAGGCTCTGTATAGTAGCAGAGCCTCTTTTTTTTCAACTTCTGCAAGGAGTTTCCCTCCGTTGCGGCAGTGAGGGTGAGGGATAATTCAGTGAAAATCAACAAGCTTCACTTACCGGACAGAGGTCACAGATGATTCGCAAATGCTTAGTCTGGCTGCAACAACTGTCGCCAATTCGGGGAATATTGACATTTCTCAGAAATGCGAACGCTTACCCCGAAAATTACGGTAACTTGGCGGACCTTTCCTATGAAGCCTGGCGCAATCGCTTTCTGCGGGCTAGATTAAATTTAGCCTTTGGATTGTTGTTATGGGCTTATCTCGGCCGCTTCGGGTTCAATCTGGTGAGGTTTTTTTATACAAGGGAGATTTTACTCGATAAGCACCTGATTATTCAACTCATTGGACTGTTTAGCCTGTCTACGGGTTTGGGGGTTCTGCAAACCAACTGGGGGCGTCGTCATCTCGGCTGGATTTTTCTGGGGTTTTCTTGGTCTTTGGAGATGAACGAACAGATTATTGAGACGATAGTTGAGGTTGTCCGACCTGGTGCGTCTTCGGTTAGTCCTGAACTCACCCGATGGGGTTTAACCTTTTTTACACAAGCGACTCTAATTCCGGTTTGTTGGCCTCTGCATTTTTTATCCCAGATGATTACATTGGGCTATTATTTTGGCATCAATCAGGTGCTTGGGGTTGATACGATGCTGAATTATAATGAGCCATTTCGATTGATTTTGAGGTTATTTTGGGTCTGTTTAATTTGTGATTTGTCTGTCTATTTATATGAACGTTTACAACGGGCTGAGTTTAACGCTCGTCAGCAACTCGAAATCGCAGAAGCTAAGTATCGTAGTATTTTTGAAAATGCCGTTGAGGGAGTGTTTCAATCGACACCATCAGGACGTTTTTTAGAAGTTAATAATACCCTAGCTCGTATCTTTGGTTATTCGTCTCCCCAAGAGATGATCGCTAAAATTACAGATATTGGACGTCAGATGTATGTCGATCAACAACGCCGGACTGAGTTGATTCGTTTAATGGAAGAACAAGGGAGTGTACTGGCTTTTGAATCTAAAGTTTATCATGCAGAAGGTTATATGATTTGGATTTCTGAAAATGCTAGAGCGGTGCGAAATGAGAAAGGTGATATTATTGCCTATGAAGGAGATATTGAAGAAATTACAGAACGAAAACGAGCCGAAGCTGAAATGCGTAAAGCTCTGCAAAAAGAGAAGGAATTGAATCTCTTGAAGTCTCGATTTGTTTCGATGATTTCCCATGAGTTTAGAACGCCTTTGACCACAATTATGGCGGCAACAGAAGCACTAGAATATTACGGTCATCGCTGGACTGATGAGAAAAAAAATAAATACTTTCATCGCATTCAAGTCACAATTCAGCATTTAACAGAACTGCTGAACGATGTTTTGATTATTGGTCAATCTGAGGCTCATAAACTTCCTTGTAATCCGAGTTTGATAGATTTAGATAATTTTTGTAAAAATTTGCTCGAAGAAATTAAACTGGGGGCGAATAAGAAGTGTAAGTTTACCTTAACAGTGCAGGGCAAAAAAAATATTGAACATCTGAAAAATATTTCGGGTAAAAATTTGTCGAAGTTACCTTTAATGGATGAAAAACTATTACGTCATATTTTTACAAATTTACTCTCCAATGCGATTAAATATTCCCATCAAGGCGGTCAAATTGATTGGAAGATTTTTTATCAAAATAAACAAGTTGTTTTCACGATTAAAGATGAAGGAATTGGCATTCCCCTAGAAGATCAGAAACATTTGTTTGAATCTTTTCATCGGGCTAGAAATGTCGGCACAATTCCGGGAACGGGTCTAGGATTAGCAATTGTTAAACGCTCTGTTGATCGATTAGGAGGAACGATTACTGTACAGAGCGAAGTGGGAAAGGGTACAATATTTACAGTGACACTGCCATTGAGATTTCAGGAGCAAGAACTCGATGAAGAAGCGGATATTAGTGATTGAAGATGAATCGGATGTGCGTGAGATTGTGCTAGATATTCTAGAAGCTGAAAACTTTGCCGTGATGGGTGCAGACAATGGTCGAGAAGGGGTTGAACTGGCAAAAAAATATTTGCCAGATTTAATCATTTGTGATGTTATGATGCCTGAAATGGATGGCTATGATGTGTTGAAAACATTACGTGAACATCAAAATACTTCAACTGTTCCTTTTATTTTTTTGACAGCAAAAGCAACTCATGAAAATCTCCGTCATGGGATGAATTTAGGGGCTGATGATTATTTAACTAAACCTTTTAGTCGGAAAGATTTACTCGAAGCCATTTCCAGTCGCATTCAAAAGAAAGATGCGATTGATTTAATCACTCAACAACATCTCGATGATCTCCGAAGTAGTTTAACGCTTTCACTCCCCCATGAATTGCGGACTCCTTTAAATGGAATTCTCGGTTTATCTAATTTGTTGATGGAAGATTTTGAAGAGATAGAAACTGTGGAAATTCAATCCATGTTGGCTGATATTCATGCTTCTGCTCAACGCTTGTATCGATTGATTTCCAATTTTCTTCTTTATGCTGATTTAGAACTATTAGCTCATGATTCAGAACGCATGAAGTTCTGGCCAAAAGGTTCTGTTCAAGACCCCAATAACTTGATTAAAAAGATCGCGGATAAAATTTTACAATCTTCCCCTGAGCGTCTCTCGGATTTTCACTTGGAATTACAAGAAAATTGCGAAGTGAAATTGCCGAAAGAAATTTTTGAAAAAATTGTGGAAGAATTGCTCAATAATGCGTTTAAGTTCTCGGAGGAGAAAGAAAGTGTCACGATTAAAAGTAAAGTTGAATCTCATCAATATTGGCTTGAATTTATGAATCAAGGACGGGGAATGACAGCCGTTCAAATTTCTAAACTTGGGGCCTATAAACAGTTTGATCGGGGAAGATCAGAAAATCAAGGGGCGGGTTTAGGATTGGCAATTGTTAAACGTCTGATGGATTTGCATCAGGGAGAATTAACCATCACAAGCATACCGGATGAACTCACAACTGTCCGTCTGATTTTACCGATTGGAAGTCCCGAAGAAAACTAAGGTTTTAACCGCGTAGAAGTTCCTGAATCATACGATTTGCTTGGGAACCATAACCTCCACCAAATAAGTTAAAATGATTGAGAATATGATAAAGATTGTACAGGGTTTTTCGACGTTCATAGCCTTCATCAGCCAGAGGAAACACTTCATCATATCCTTGATAGAAAGCAGGTGAAAAGCTGCCAAATAATTCCGTCATTGCTAAATCAACTTCGCGATCGCCATAATAGGTTGCAGGATCAAAAATCACAGGTTCTCCGTCTATTGTAACAGAAGCATTTCCGCTCCATAAGTCTCCATGTACCAGAGAGGGTTTTGGTCTATGACCCGCTAATAATTCAGGGATTTTTTCGATTAAAACCTCTGCGTTATTAAACTGACCCCCACGACGTTTTGCCAGTTTTAATTGATAGCCAATTCGATGGGTTGCCCAAAATTCCGCCCAATTTTCTGTCCAAGTATTGATCTGAGGTGTGGAACCAATGGTATTATTCATTTCCCAACCAAATTGATCTTTTCCTGGATAGTTATCACTAGGCGTCCATTGGTGCATTTTGGCTAATTGTTTACCCATTTCTCTCATCGCTTCTGTTTGGCTGCGCCCTCCCATTTCCAACCATTCCAGAACAATATAAGCAGAGTTTTCGGCTATTCCCCAACAAATGGGTTTAGGAACTCGAATGGTGTGAGTTTCCCACATCTGTTTAACGCCTAAAGCTTCTGCCTCAAACATAGAAATTTCAGAAGCTTGATTGAGTTTCACAAAGTAGCTTTGAGAACCATCACTGAGGTGATACCCTTGATTAATACACCCTCCACCCACAGATCGAGTATCAAAGGCTTGAAATTTTTTGCCCGTTGTTTGGCTAATTTTTTCAGAAATTTGATCCCACATCATTTTTTTTTGTGAATTATTATTGGTTCTATCTTAGCATTTTCCTAAAAGTTATGTAACTTGATTGAGGGATATATTTTACTGAGATCCAGAGGGTTTTGAATCGTCTTGATTTTCAAACAAGGTCACTTCTGATTGTTGATAACGGAGTTGAAAATGGGGTAATTGTTTGATTTGATTGAGTAAAATATTAATCAATTCTTGAGAACTATCCCAACCCGGATAACTACGATTCAGCAAGATATATTTAAACTGATTTAAGTCCAATTGATCGGCTTTTTGGGTTGCTAACATCACCACTGAACGATGGGTTAAATGAGGGGCAATGTGATCCGCCGTTAACACACTTCCTTTCGTTTCAACTAATGCTACTGCTTCGTGAGAGGCTTGAACGGTATCAAAATGTCGGAGATATCTTGAGCCAAAATAACCATATTTAGCTAAGGCAAAAAAGGCAACTAAAGACCATAATATAATCTTTTTGGGCTGACGAAATAACCCTTTTTCTGCGGCTAACGTTGAGATAACAGCCACTAATAAAAACGGTAAAATCGGGAGAGAATATTGTTGTGTTAAATTTTTTTGCTGCACACTCTCACTGAGTAAGTTTAAAAACAAAATCGGTGCAGCACCTACTAAAGGGGCTAAATGTCGGGGAGAAAGTCCCCAAATTAGAGGAACAAACAACAATACTAAATATTCTAAGTTGGCTAACGTGAACAGTTGTTGAAGAACAATCTGCGGTTTCAGTAATAAATTAATCGCAATTTCTCCGACTGAATCTCCAAAAGAACTATAAAATTTAACTCCCGCAGGTTCACCCCCGCTAAATTGAGGAATAATCACTTGAGTTGCAATCACAAACCAAGTTAAACCTGCAAATAAAGCAATCAGACCACAAGTTCGCTTCTGTTCAAAAAACAATAACCAGATTCCTAAAGCCACGACTGTTAACGATAAAACAGCCTTACAGCTTAAAATCATCAAAAGAGCAACAGTAAATGCTAAAATTTGTTGTGAACGAGCGGCTAAAATCGCCCAAAGTAAAGCGGGTAATGCAATCACTTCCGGATGAAAATCAAATAAATTTAGGTTGAAAACAAGCGGATAAAGTAAATAAACAGCTGCCATTACGATGGATTGAGAGCGTTTTAAACCCGCCTGTTTAGCTAAGTAAAATGTTGGAACCGCACCGATAGACAAACTGAAGGCTTGCACAAAAAAAAGCCAGTGAACCTGGGGAAAAATCTTGTACAATACAGCCAAAGGATAAAGAATTGTAGCAGCATGATCACCCAAAATATGCAACCCGCGAAAGGTAACAAAAGGTTCTTGTCCTTGACTAATGAGATAAATTCCATTATCAAAAATTCCTAAATCAAAAGCATTAGATTGAAACAGGGCATGACGCAAACTACTACAAAAAAATAAGACAATAGTACTTAAAAAAACCATCACAGCGACCGGATGAATTTGAGTCAAAAATTTTCTCATGCTCGGTAAATGGATTGAACCCCTAGAAATGATAGCAAAGAAATGTTACCATTTTATGCTGAAAACTTAGATCCTGGAAAGATTGCAAACTGTCTATCCCTGTAGAAGAAGGAAAAATTTTGTTGTTGATGGAACCCAAAGCTGCTAAATTAGGGTCTGAGAGATTAAATGTTTAAAAATGACGCACTGGGAATGAAAACGTTGAAGATCACTAAACCCCTGCAACTCTACTGGAAATCCTTTGATCAACATCCGAAAAGCTGTTGGGGATTTTCAATTTTTGGGTTGTTTTTGATTTGTAGCATCGCCTTTCTGTGGAATTTAGGAAACACAGGGTTAGTCGATGAAACTGAACCCTTATTTGCTGAAGCTGCCCGTCAAATGGTTTTAACGGGAGATTGGATTACCCCCTATTTTAACAACGAAACGCGCTTTGATAAACCCCCTTTGGTGTATTGGTTGATGGCGGTAGGTTATCAAATTTTTGGGGTGAATGAATGGGCGGTGCGTTTTCCCTCGGCATTCTCAGCGATTATTTTAACCATTGGTTGTTTTTTAACTTTGCGATTTTTTGGCTTTTTTCCCTCAAATTCTATCATAGATTCTCGACAAAAAAACCGTCAATTGTGGGTGTCAGCCTGGATCGGAGGGGCGATCGCCGCATTGAATCCTCAAACCCTCATTTGGGCGCGTCAAGGGGTTTCCGATATGCTGTTAAGTGGGTGTATGGGAAGTGCTTTATTTTGTTTTTTTTGGGGCTACGTTGAAGAAGGAAAAAAAACAACATCCGTCCCTAAAAAAATATCAATTTCTCATCTGTTGACTGACTTTTCTCTCCCCAATAAATGGTACATAGCTTTTTATATTTTCTTAGGATTAGCAGTCTTAGCAAAAGGCCCTGTTGGGATTGTTTTACCGGGGTTAATTCTGCTCTGTTTTTCATTCTATCTCGGTAATTTTATCACGCTTTTACAGGAAATTAAGCCTTTGATGGGTGGAATATTATTCACTGTTATTGCCCTGCCGTGGTATATTTTAATTATTCTCCGCAATGGTCAAACCTATATTGATTCTTTCTTTGGCTATCATAATGTTCAACGATTTACAGCTGTAGTGAATGGTCATTCAGCCCCCTGGTATTTCTATTTTCTTGTAGTTTTAATTGGCTTTCTGCCTTGGTCTGTCTATTTACCTTTAGCCTTTACTCGTTCTCGCTTCTGGGAACGTTCTTTCTGGCGTCAACAACCTCGTGATCATCAGCTAGGTTTATTTGCTCTCTTTTGGTTTGCTTGTATTTTTATCTTTTTCTCCATTTCTGTAACTAAACTTCCAAGTTATGTTTTACCTTTAATGCCAGCATCTTCTATTTTAATTGCCTTACTCTTTAGTGAATCAATTGTTCCTACACCCTCAAAAAATAGAGGAATATTAATCAGTGGCGGATTCAATATATTATTTCTAGTCATTCTTGGTATTGCTTTTATTTACAGTCCCCAATTTATTGGTTATGATCCGGCTATAGTTGATTTGCCAGGAGTGATTGAACAATCTGGGTTACATCTACGAGGAGGCCTAATCTGGATAGGAACTGCAATATTAATTGCTTGGATATTGCGATATCCTCATCAATGGCGTTGGTTAATCGCTGCAAACTTTGCTGGGTTTATTGCCTTTTTCGTGTTTCTCGTTAATCCCGCAATTTTTTTGATTGATGAAGTTCGTCAACTTCCCTTAAGACAACTTTCTCAGCAAATCTCACAAGTCGAAAAACCCCAAGAAGAACTCTGGATGATTGCTTTTAGAAAACCCAGTGTTGTCTATTACTCTCAACGTCACGTTTATTTTTATACGGTACTTGACTTTTTTAAGGGAATCGTAGAAGATCAACCTCTGTACCATCTATTTGATACCATTCAAAATCGCCCTAATCCTTCAACTATTATGGTGATTAGTCGTTTACAGGAACTTCAAAGACTGGGTTTAAACAACGAAGATTATGAACTGTTAAACCAACAAGGTTATTATCTGTTAATTCGAGTTGAGAAGCAAACCCTTTTAGATCGAGTTCTCAACCTCCACTAAATTTTTCCGAGTAAAGTACAACCATGTCCGACAAAATACCCTCGTTTTTTGGCAAAACCAAATTTATTGAAAACCAGCTTGATGAATTCATGGATAAAGTATCCGAAGGCAGTATATATTTTGAAATGGGTTTAACTTCCTATCTTGCCAAAGGTTTTGTAACAGAAAGCTGTGAAGAAAAAATGCGGCAAATTCAAAACGTTAAAGAGCGGTGTAACGAACTCAGACGGGCGATAGAATCTGAACTCTACACGGAAATGTTAATTCCAGATGCGAGAGGAGATGTTTTAAGTTTACTCGAAAATTTGTATTATTTAATCGATGTATTTGGAGATATCTATCAAGATATTATCATCGAAAAACTAGAAGTTCCCAATGTTTATGAAAAAGACTTTAAAGATCTCACCCAAATGGTGGTTAAAAGTGTAGAAACAATTGTGATTGCAGCCCGGGCATTTTTTAGAGATCCCCGTACCGTTCGTGATCATATTTATAAAGTCCGAGTCTATGAATCTGAATCCGATAAAATTGCATTGCGCCTCAAGAAAAATATCTTTGATTCTCAATTACCTTTAGAACGAAAAATTCAACTTCGAGATAGTGTTAATGTGATTAACTCTTTAGCCGATGCGGCTGAAGATGCCAGTGATGAACTCGCAATTTATGCCATTAAACGAGTTTTATAATACGGTTTTATTTAATGATTTTTTGAGGTTAACTTTCAGTTAAATGGACATTATCGCAACACTTATTTTTCTATCCAGTGGTTTATTTTTAGGTTGGTCTTTGGGGGCTAACGATGCGGCAAATGTATTTGGAACTGCCGTCGGAAGTCGCATGGTCAGATTTAGTACCGCCGCGTTTATTTGTAGTATTTTTGTGATCATTGGAGCCGTCGTCGGGGGTGCAGGTGCTGCGGGTGGTTTAGGCGAATTGGGCGCCATTAACAAGCTTCCTGGTGCCTTTACAGCCGCCTTATCTGCTGCTATAACAGTGTTTTGGATGACTCAAACTGGCTTACCCGTTTCCACTAGTCAAGCCATTGTAGGTGCTATTATTGCCTGGAATTTGTTTAGTGGTTCTGAGACGGATATCAATGCTTTAATTAAAATTATGGCAACTTGGGTTGCTTGTCCAATTTTAGGGGCAATTTTTGCGGCAATTCTCTATAAAATAGTCGTGACTTTTATTAATCTAATCAAACCTCATTTACTCCAATTAGACTTTTACACTCGTATTTTCTTGATTTTAGCTGGTGCCTTTGGTTCCTATGCACTAGGAGCCAATAATATTGGGAACGTGATGGGAGTTTTTGTGCCTTCCTCTCCGTTTACAGATCTTCGTCTAACGCCCTTCACTGTCACCTCAGTACAACAGCTTTTTTTACTCGGAGGAATGGCGATCGCAGTGGGAGTCTACACCTATTCTAAAGGCGTAATGATGACGGTAGGAAATAGTCTCATGCCCCTTTCTCCAGTCGCAGCATTTGTCGCTGTCACGGCTCATTCTCTAGTGTTATATGTCTTTTCTTCCAAAGAATTACAACAGTTTTTAATCAATAACAACTTACCCCCAATTCCGTTAATTCCAGTTTCAAGTTCACAAGCCGTAGTGGGTGCAGTAATTGGTATTGGTATACTACATGGAGCCAAAGGAGTTAGACAAATTAAATGGCAGGTTTTACGCAATATTGCCTTCGGTTGGATCGCCACTCCCATTATCGCAATTGTCCTGGGTTTGATCATGCTGTTTATTGTTAACGACGTTTTTAATCAACAAGTTTACTAAGATGAAAAAACAACAGTTAAATGTAATGTTGAAAACGTTGAGATTTGGTCTAAATCTTATTGCTATCCTCGCAGCAACTTCAAGCTTTTTAGCTTTTTTGGGTTCTCAATGGTGGATATTTCAAATTCTTGATCACCTGCGAGTTCAACTGAGTTTGATTTTACTCCTGGCTATACTTTTAAATGGAATTAAATATAAGTATTGGAGTCTAGCCTTTAGCCTTCCTTTCGTCTTAAATCTATCGCTAATTTTACCTTTATTTATTCCAAGCCCTCAATATTCTCACCTAAATCAACGAGATTTAAGTGTTCAAAACGCTTTACACTTACTTCACATCAACCTAGATGTTGATAACAACAATTATACCACTGCACTGCAATATATTGAACAACAAAATGCTGATTTAATCTTTTTGCAAGAGGTCACACCTACTTGGTTTAATCAGCTTGAATCTCATTTATCTAATTATCAAATCATCGAATCCCGTCCCCTCAAAAATACTCATGGAGTTGCCCTATTACTCCCGAATCATTTCTCCCCCTCTTTCTGGGTTCAAAACACAGAAATTCTGCATTTCCCTGCCTATTCAGAACGTCCAATGATTGCGACTCAAGTTCAATCCAATCCACCGATCTCTATTTTGAGTATACATCTAACTCGCCCTCGAAATAAAGGCACCTCTAACTTTCAACAAATTGAATTAGATGCTGTAGCGGCTTGGAGTCAGGAACAACAAACTAAAGGACATCAGGTGATTATTATTGGGGATTATAATCTTACCCCATGGTCAATCCCCTTTCGTCGCTTCTTAAAAACCGCTAATTTACGAAATTCTCAGCGAGGTTTTGGACTTCAACCCACTTGGTTTGCTGGTTTACCCCCTTTCATGATGATCGCAATTGATCATGCAGTTTATAGTGAAGGTCTGATGATTTTAGACCGAAAAACAGGCTCTCAATTGGGTTCAGATCATTTACCTCTATGGCTCGAAGTTACACTTAAACCTGAACTCAATTCGTGATTTTAGGAGTGGCAAAGGTTGAAAATATAACATCAAACTAAAAAGTGATAATTTGCTCACAAAGGTGATTATATATCATATAATATACTTAATTCTTCTCACGTCCCCAGCTGAGTTGAATAGTTGATCGCTAATTTCGATCAAATGTTGAATTGTTTTTTCTGTTTAAAATGGCGATGAGATCTTGAATAAAATGACTGAATTTTTGAACGATTCTACAACTTAGAAAATTGAATACATTGATCAGAACAGCATTTTCAAAATTTGAAGAGATAAACAAGGCTAAAAAACCCAGTTGATTGAATCAGATTTTAACCCCTTTAAAAATAACACATTGAGTTAAGAGAGGACAACTTTTGTGAAAATATTAGTCACTGGTGCAGCTGGATTTATTGGATTTCACCTCTCTCAAAGATTACTGCAAAGAGGAGATACTGTTATCGGACTAGACAACCTCAATTCCTATTATGATGTTTCCTTAAAAAAAGAGCGAATTGCTCAACTCAGTCCTCATAAAAATTTCAGCTTTTATCACTTAGATTTAGCAGATCGTCAAGAAATAACCCAATTATTCACTGAACAACAATTTGAAACAGTTGTCAATCTTGCTGCTCAAGCTGGTGTGCGCTATTCGATTACAAATCCCTATGCTTATGTTGATAGCAACCTCACAGGTTTTATGAATATTCTTGAAGGTTGCCGTCATAACAATGTAGGTCATTTAGTGTTTGCGTCTTCCAGTTCCGTCTATGGTACCAATAAAAAAATACCCTTTGCAATTGAAGATAATGTCGATCATCCCGTTAGTTTATATGCAGCAACTAAAAAAGCCAATGAACTCATGGCACATAGCTATAGCCATCTCTATAATATTCCCATAACAGGCTTACGGTTCTTTACCGTTTATGGGCCTTGGGGTCGTCCTGATATGGCGGTTTTTCTGTTTACCAAAGCCATCTTAGCTGAAGAACCCATCAAAGTCTTTAACTATGGTAACATGCAGCGAGATTTTACCTATATTGATGATTTAATTGAGGGAATGGTGCGAGTCATTGATAATATTCCGAAGCCCAATCTTCAAGCCGATAGCCCCACAAAAGCCCCTTACAAAATCTATAATATTGGTAATAATAAACCCGTTGAACTTTTGCATTTAATTGAAGTGCTAGAAGATTGTCTTGGGAAAAAGGCGATTAAAGAAATGCTACCCATGCAACCAGGAGATGTCCCCATCACCTATGCAAATGTTGATGCTTTAATTCAAGATATTGCCTTTAGTCCAGATACCCCCATTGAAGTTGGAATTCAACGATTTGTTGAATGGTATCGCTCCTACTATGGCTTTTAATCTCTGACTATTTTAATGTTTTAATCTCAACGTTTGTCTAAACTCAGGTCATTATTCTACACCTCATTTGAGATCACTAGAGTGACCTGAGTTGTATGGGGTCGAGCCTAAAATAAAACCCATAACACCTCTACTAGAGTATCTCTTGATAACATCAGTTAAAGAACAGCAATAATGCCAAGAATTGCTAAAGCAATCGCAAAAATACCACCTCCCGAATTTTCTTGCTCAGACTGTTGATCTTTTGAATGCTTTCTAAATGAAGAATCAAACTTGGAAAAATCCCGTCGAAAATCACAGTTTAAACATTGAAACATATCACCATTTCGTCGAACAACAGTATGCTTTCCACATTTTGGACATTCCACACCTTCATGTAACATGATTTATTCTCCTAATTTTAAATGGTGATCGGATAGTCTAATTTAACTGTAGTCTTAGCCTCAAGCAAAAAATTGAGGTTAGATTGAATCATTTATTTACCCATTCTAGCCTAGTTTATTTTATTGTCAAACTTAAATAAAAAATGAGAATTTTTTCATGTTTTCCCCTTCAAAAAAACACACGGGGTAACACCCAAAAACCGTATATTCTCGCAAATGATTTGAAACCTTGAAGATATTTTGTAGAATTTATAGCAACGTGGTAGCCTAAAGTATGGCGGAAAATTTCCCTAGACTACCATGACTCAGACTGTTGACTTCCTTAGCCACCTCAACCCCTCCCAACGCCAAGCCGTCGAACATTTTTGCGGGCCAATGCTGGTTGTGGCGGGAGCAGGTTCAGGTAAAACACGGGCGTTAACCTATCGCATTGCCAACCTACTGCGAAGCCATCGGGTTCATCCTGAGAATATTTTAGCGGTGACATTTACCAACAAAGCCGCACGAGAAATTAAAGAACGAGTCGAGACAATATTCTCTGAACAACAAGCACAAACTCAGTATCAAAAACCCTTTTCCGCACTGACTCCCCCGGAACAAACTCAACTGCGAACACAAGTTTATCGAGGCACAACCAAACATTTATGGATGGGAACTTTTCACAGTCTTTGTGCGAGAATTCTGCGCTTTGATATTAACAAATATAAAGACGAAAAAGGGCGACAGTGGCAACACAACTTTTCGATTTTTGATGAATCAGATGCTCAAAGTTTGGTCAAGCAAATTGTCACCAAACAGCTAAATTTAGATGATAAAAAATTTGATCCCCGAAAAGTTCGCTATCAAATTAGTAACGCCAAAAATTTAGGACTTTCTCCCCAAGCCTATCAACGAGAAAACCCCGAATATAATGGCCGAGTCATCTCAGAAGTTTATAGCATTTATCAAGATAACCTTGCGGCTAACAACGCCTTAGATTTTGATGACTTAATACGAGTTCCTGTTGAACTGTTCCAACAAAACGAACAAGTTCTCGCCTATTGGCATCAAAAATTTAGTCATATTTTAGTGGATGAATATCAAGATACCAACCGCACCCAATATGATTTTATTCGACTTTTAGTCACCAACGGCGAACATCCGAAAAACTTTAATAATTGGAACAACCGTTCAATCTTTGTTGTCGGAGATGTTGATCAATCAATTTATTCTTTTCGCATGGCTGACTATAGGATTCTGTTAGAATTTCAACAGGACTTTGGAGATGGTTTAGCCG
The DNA here is from genome assembly GCA_050485465.1 of Limnoraphis sp. Lineage (GTDB taxonomy): Bacteria > Cyanobacteriota > Cyanobacteriia > Cyanobacteriales > Microcoleaceae > Capilliphycus. The sequence continues at coordinate 39,377 of JBJHBL010000038.1, forward strand.
ATGATGACACCCGCACCCTGATTAAATTAGAAGAAAACTATCGCTCACGAGAAAACATTCTCGAAGTGGCTAACCAACTCATTTTAAATAATACCACCCGCATTGATAAAATATTGCGTCCCACTCGCGGAGAAGGGCCACCCATTTTCTGTTATCACGCCGATGATGAAGCCGCAGAAGCGCGATTTATTGCCACTCAAATTCAAAATTTAACCCAACAACATCCCGAATTAGGGTTTGGTAGCTTTGCCCTACTTTATCGCGTGAATGCTCAATCTCGCGCCTTAGAAGATGCTTTGATTAAAAACAATATTCCCTATCGAGTCGTCGGTGGGTTAAAGTTTTATGATCGCAAAGAAATTAAAGATGCTATTTCTTACTTACGAGTCATTGCGAATCCCGCCGATAGCGTGAGTTTAATGCGAATTATTAATACTCCTCGTCGCGGAATTGGCAAAACTACAATAGATAGTTTAGTAAACGCGGCTCAACAATTAGGCATTCCTCTATGGGAAATTGTTAAGGATCAAGACTCTGTAAATACCTTAGCAGGACGTTCTGCAAAAGCAGTAAATCAGTTTGCTCAGATGATATCCTCTTGGCAGGAACGGATTGCATCTTTAACCGCTCTTGAGATTTTAGACGGTGTAATGCAGGAATCTGATTATATTCTTGATTTAACCAATCAAGGCACGGATGAAGCCGAAAGTCGCCTAGAAAATATTAAAGAATTGAGTAATGCGATCGCTCAATTTCAAGACGATTCTGAGGATACAACCCTCGGGGGATTTTTAGCAAATGCTTCTCTCGCCTCAGACTTGGATAACCTTCAAGAAGGCGAACAAGCAGTTTCATTAATGACTCTTCATTCTGCAAAAGGCTTAGAATTTCCGATTGTTTTTTTGGTGGGAATGGAACAGGGATTATTTCCCAATTTTCGCAGTTTAAATGATCCATTAGCCCTCGAAGAAGAACGGCGACTCTGTTATGTTGGAATTACTCGCGCCCAAGAACAATTATTTCTGTCTCATGCTCGAGAACGTCGCCTCTGGGGATATTTAGAACCTTGTGTTCCTTCGATGTTTTTACAAGAATTCCCCCAAGAGTTAATTAAAGGTTATCTTCCGATTACTCAACCTGCAAAATCAACTCAAAAAGTTAAAAAAACTCGCTCAAAAACTCAAAAGAAATCAGTCAAAGCTGAAAGTTTTGCTGTGGGAGATCGCGTTCTTCATCGTTCTTTTGGAATTGGGGAAGTGACTCATATTTTTGGAAATCAAGGCAAAATATCAATCGCAGTTAAATTCTCGGCTTCTAGCTCAAAAATCCTTGATCCTCAGATTGTTCCTTTAGAAAAGTTAAATTAGGAGAGATCGTTTATCCTGGGAAGTGGGTTTAAAGCCTCGTCAAATTCTTGGCGGAATCGTCGAGAACGTTGGCAATCTTCGTGAATATTGCTCACGGATAACTGCATAACTTGGCGCGACACGCCATCATTGTTACTTTGTGAGCATGGTTTGAATTCCATCCCAATCTTCAGGCGGTTTATTTTCGAGATATTGAAGCGATCGCATAATATAAATCTGCACAACCTGATCTTCTTTGCGAAGATCTTGAGCCGTTTCAAAAAACTGTATCGCTTGTTTAAAATCCCGTCTTAGATAAGCCTCTCGACCCCGATTATAATGATCTAAAAAGTTTTCAACTTCAGGATTCAGGAATGAAGAACGAGCATCAATCAACTCATAAATATTAACGGCATTATTTTTACCTTTTACCCGAACCTTATCTAACTCTCGTACCCAAATTTTATCCGCACATAACTGGTAGGTCATCTCACTCAAAATAATATCACAACCATAAGTTTTAGTCAATTGTTCTAAACGAGAACTTAAATTCACCCCATCTCCAATGACCGTATAATCCATCCGTTTTTGTGAACCAATATTTCCCGAAACCACCTCACCCGAACTCATCCCAATACCGATTCTAATTTGCGGTTCATTGGGGCGAGAACGATTAAATTCTTCCAACCGTCGCCGCATATCTAAAGCCGATTTAACCGCCATCCAAGCATGATTTTGTCGCAACGGAAGCGGCGCCCCAAACACCGCCATCAAAGCATCACCAATAAACTTATCTAATGTTCCTTCATGGAAAAAAACCGCCTCAACCATCGTTTCAAAATATTGATTAAGGAGTGCAACCACATCCGACGCATCGAGATTTTCAGTAATCGTTGTATACCCTCGAATATCCGAAAATAAAATCGTAACTTCCTTCCGTTCACCCTTCATTAAGCCATCTTCACCCAACGCCATCACCCGTTCCGCAACCCCAGGTGTCATATAACGATACATCGTAGTTTTCATGCGTTTTTCGCGGCTAATATCTTCCAAAACAACTAACCCTCCTCGCACCCCACCTTCAGGGTTTGTGAGGGGATTAACAGTTAAATTAATTCCCCGTTCAATTGGTTGCATTTGCTCAAAATCTCCACAGAAAACATTGTTCCGTTCTCCCCAGATTAAATAGACCTCAGAATTGTGATGTTCAGGAACAACTAAAACCGGAATTTCATCATTGTTTTGCCATTGATTTTCCTGACGTTTAATTAATGAAACCGTCAAAGTTTGTTCAGGAACAAAATGACGAGAACCATGTTTAAGACTACTTTCTAACCAAAGCTTTAAATTTTCAATCGGAACAATTTCCCAAACCAATCGACCTTTAAGTTTATTTTCCCAAAACTCCCGAATTTCCCGATTTTCAGCTTTCCGTCTTGGACAGCCTAAAAGTTCCAACGCAGCATCATTAATCGTTACAATTCTCCCCAGCATATCAGTAGAAATTACCACATCAGAAAGACTTTGAAGAATATCTTTCTGATATTGCTTTTCCAGCATCACATTTTCAAACAGTTGAGCATTTTGTAATGCAATACCAGCTTGAGCATTAAACGCTCGTAAAAACTCCTCATCCGAGTTAATAAAACTGCCTTTTTCCTTATTAATTAGCTGTGTAACCCCAATCAATTCCCCCGAGGAATTATAAACAGGCATACAGAGAATATTACGAGTTCGATACCCCGTTCTTTGATCAACAGAAGGGTCAAAACGAGGATCAGTATAAGCATCCGTAATATTAAGAACTTGACCCGTTGAAGCCACAAAACCTGCGATACCGCGATTGGCTGGAATGCGAATTTCCATCATGGTTCTGCCATCAGCTTTAGCAACTTTTGTCCAGAGTTCATTCGTTTCTTTATTAAATAAAAATAATGTACTACGATCCGCGTGCATCAAGCGCCGCGCCTGTTCCATCACCGAAAGTAAAGTATCCTCTAAATCTAAACTTTGACCTAAAGTATTAGTCGCTTCTAATAAAGCCGCGACCCCCCGTTGATTTCTTGCTGCAATATAAAAGGATTGACAACTTTCTAAAATAATCCCAATCGAATCCGCAAACGCCCGAAATTGTTGTTCATCCTCCTCATTAAACGATCCTTTAGCTTTATTCAGTAAACGCACAACTGCAACAATTTCCTCTGAATTTTGAGCGCTAAAAATTGGCATACAGAGGATATTTTTAACTAAATAATTGAGCGGTTGATCAACCTCTGCATCAAAAATAGAGCTAGTCTGAATATCTGCCACATTCACCGTTTCGCCCGTATTAGCGACATGACCAATAATCCCCGCATCCATCGGAAAGCGAACCTCTTGAGTTTCGCCCGTTTCTTCTTGAAGGGTTCTGTACCAGAGTTGACTTTTACTACGATTTATCAAAAAAATAGTCGTGCGATCCGCTTGGAGAATTTGACCAATTTTGATCGTGAACGCATCAAGTAATTGTTCGAGGAGGGTTTCGAGAGCTTCATTATTGATCAGATCAATAGCTCGAAGAAATTGCTGAAACTCTGCGGTAATGAAATCTAATATACAAATGAACTCCCCAATTGGCATATGCTTGACGCGATCTGCCAACAAACCCATGCGATCAACTTGAGTCAGTGTAGCGAGAATGCTACCAGCATTAGAAAGGGTCATGGGAGGGATATTTGTTCAATGAAGATAGCAAATCAGAGATCAGCTTTGGGAAAAGCAGTAAACCCGTTAACAGAAAACAGACAACAGAAAACCGTTGAAAAGTAGGTTTTGAGGAAAGATTCATATTGATTTCAATATGAGCCTGACCTCTTGAACCGCTTCGCCCGGGGTTATCACGTTCTCAAAACCTCCGCAAAATTGGAGTTGACGCAGATTAACGGGCTACTGTTCACAACTGCCATTTTCTCTGTCTTCAGTCTAAGCGTCCAGACCAAACTAAGCAACTGATGGTAAAACATTGCGGCAAACCGCTTGATAGTAGCGCCGCAACTGTTGAGTCGCCGCCGTCCACCCCCAACGTTCCGCTTCCTGACGAGCATTTTGGCGGAGTTTTTCTCGTTCAAACTGGAGAGAAAGTAACTGTTGAGTTGCAGAAATCGCCCCGTCCTCATCGGCCGGATCAAACAGATATCCGTTAACCCCATCAGTGACAATATCCGGAATTCCCCCCGAACGAGCCGCCACAACCGGAGTTCCCGCCGCCATCGCTTCCAGTAAAACCAACCCCAACGTTTCCGTGCGAGAAGGGAAAATAAACGCATCCGCCGAAGCATAAGCATCCGCCAGTTCCTCACCCCGTAGATACCCCACAAAATGGGTTGGCGTTCCCGCAAAATGTTCTTCTAGGGTTTGACGGTTTGGCCCATCCCCCACCAACGCTAAACGCGCATTCGGAAGCGCTTCTAGAACAGGTTTAATCCGGTCAATTTCCTTTTCCGCCCCCAACCGTCCAACATAGAGTAAGAGGGTACTCTCCGGATGACCTTGGCTCAAGCGATCGCGCATTTGTGGCGTAGCTTTGTGAGGTTGAAACAGTTCAGTATCAACCCCCCGTTGCCAGAGATCCACCCGTTCAATCCCATGAGATTGTAACTCGTTCACCATCGCCGTTGACGTACAGAGATTCAAATCCGCCTGGTTGTGTGCCGAACGTAATAGCCCCCACAGCACCTCCTCTAACATCCCCAGATTATAGTGATGCAAGTATTGAGGTAAATGAGTATGGTAGGAAGCCACCAAAGGCAGGTTCAGCTTTTTAGCATAATATAACCCACCCAATCCCAAAACCGCCGGATTAGCCACATGAATCAGATCCGGTTGAAATTCCTCTAGTTTGTTTCCAATACCCGGATGAGGGATAGCGACTTTGAGTTCAGGATACATCGGTAAAGGAAAACCCTCCACCCCGTAAATTTGACATCCCATGTACTCCTTCAGCCCGCCTTCAGGAGAGAAAATCAGAACTTGGTCGCCTGCAAGATGCAACTGTTCAACGGTGTGACGCAGTCGCGTGACAATACCATCGATTTTCGGTAAAAAAGTTTCAGTAAAAAGCGCGATTCGCATAGAAAGTAGCTTCTGAGTTGAGAATCTATAATCTTAGCTATATCATCATCTCAGAATTTGGGACTTAGTTGTAGGGTCAATGAGAACCCATGACCTGATGACTCAAATCACGACTGGCTAATCTCACCCACCCTACTTAAATTGACTTAGTTGGCGATCGCTCCTTCGGAGAACTCACTCAAATTAAACAAGAACGGTACACTGCTGTTAGAATCTCCATTGAGAATCAAAACATTAGGCATTTGAGAGCCGCCCTGTCTCCAAGCTTCAATCGCTTCTTTTTGCAGAACCAACTGACCCCCTTGATTTTTTAAGGTGTCTGCTAACAGACGTTGGGCTTCAGCTCTACCCTTTGCTCGGTTAATATCTGCTTGGGCTTGTTGTTCAGCCTCTCGTGCCACATAAACCGCCCGTCGCGCTCGTTGTTCAGCAATTTGTTTCTCTTCAACGGCTCTGGCAAACTCTGGCGAAAACGCTAGATCAACAACACTGGTATCTAACACCAAAATTCCATACTTCTCTAATCGGCTATTCAGTGCTTCATCAAAGTCAGCTTTAAGATTGTCACGTTTGGTAATCGCTTCTTCAATCGTTCGTTTCGCTGCCGCAATTTTAAACGATTCCTGAGTTTGCGGGGCGATCACTTTAGAAACCACATTTTGCAAGGTTCCCTGTTCTCGCCGAATTCTCACAACCTGCACCGGATCTAGACGAAAGTTAATTGCAAAACTCGCCGAAAGTTCTTGTAAATCTTTTGTTGAACTTTGGGCCGGAACTTCAAATTTTTGTACCGTGACATCATAAATATCAACCGCCGAAACCAGAGGGGGTTTAAAATGAAGACCCTCCAATAGCGTGCCATCTTGGGCTTTTCCCAAGATACTCAATACTCCCGCCTGACCCGGATTGATAATCACAAAGGAATTAAGTCCGATGAGAATAGCGCCCGCCAGAATAATCCCCAAAACAATTGCAGGTATTCCCTGCTGTGGTGCTGCACTTTTCAACGTTCAAACTCCTTTTTCAAACAACGGTTTGATCAAAAATGCGATCGCAAAACCATCTTTGACAAACCTATTTAGTGTAACCGACGCTACGATTTAGATTTTACTGGTCACTGTTCACAGATAACTGTAAAAGACTGTAACCTTTACAGTTGACAAAACTTGCGCTGTCGAGTTAGAAGTGGATCTTGCCAATCGTAAGAATAATGACTAATCGCCCGAATTTGAGGGGCGGCGTTGTGAATATCCTGCATCTGACTTTCTAACGATGGACGATTATTGATTGTTTTTCCCCAATCCCCCGCTAAGGCTGGAATAATCTGCACTCCAGGCGGTGCTTGATTAACAACCATTTCCACTTGCGATACAATACAGCTTGTATTCCCACAAACCCCATAGGACATGGGATGCCATTCGATCCTCGTCGAGAATTGATCCCAGGGTTGTAAACGCGAATCAAACCCCTGTTCCCGAATACGACGGTTCCCTTCCGGGAAAAATACCGCCCCCGCAGATAAACCTCGCTGTTGCACGGTTTGACTTGCCAACCCCAAAAACTCTAAAATTCCCTGTTGAGCATGAGCCACACTTAAGCGCCACAACTGTTGTTGAAGGCTTTCTCCCATTGGCGCTAAAAAAGCTAAAGGCCTTAAAGCTTTTTCATCTTGCCAGAGTGGCGGACTGTCTTTAACCGTCGAATCCGCTTCTTGAACTTCAGGATTAGACGCTTGAACCGTTGAATTTGTCTCTTTCTGTTCAGGCTCCGGCTCTTTGACTTCAGGAAACAAAGCATTAACCTGTTTCAGATCCGTTTCTGTCAGAAAACCTTGATTCAAAAATCGCCGGATAAATTCTTTTCCCTTATCATTATTGGCGCGTTGAAGAAACGCCTCTTGGGAAGCTGAACCATAGATCCACAAATCCTTCACTTTAACCGCCACAGAAGCCCCGCCTAAGCCTCTCGGATAACGAACATAGTCGAACAAGACTCCCTTCGGACGACGGGCGAGAATCGCATTTAACAGCGTTTGATAATCTTGGCGGGCTTGAGGGTTGTAGGGATCAATAAATCCTTGATTCGTAAAACTTTCACCAAAGTCATTACTATCACTTCCTTCTGCGATCGCGGTAACTGTTGTTTGACCCTGTCCATTCCGGGCTAAAACAGCATCTCGATTCGGCCCCAATGTATAAGTATAACCATAATTCAATAAGAACATCCAAGCATAAACGTCTAACCCCCTACGACGTCCTTTTTGCACCGTTTCTGCAAATAGATCAACGGTTTCGGTTCCCGGCGATCGCAACACCGACGGCCAGGGCGTGTTATTCTCTGAAGCGGGAAGTAACACTTGACCATCATAGAAAACCTCTAAATAAACTTTGTTGTACCCTCGGTTCACCAGATCATCTAAAATTTTCTCAATCCCTCCCGGTTTTGCATCACAAGGATACAACCTCAGCCAAATGGCTTGATCTTTCAACCAGCTTTGACGACGACATTGAGAAACCGCTTGAGCGTGTTGAGTTAATAGATCCTCATACTGTTTTTGTGCTTCAGGACTAGAAGCCGCAGCGAGTCGTAAACTGTCTTTAAGTGCAATTTGTTCAGAGGAAAGTTGACAATAAGGTGAAAATTGGGCTGAGGTTTGTTTGCTGTCAAAAAGCGGAACCAGTAGCAAACTCAGAATAACACTCACCACTTGACGAGTCCACCGAGATACCCTTTTATTTTGAATCACAAAGTTTTGGGAAAAATTAGACATCAGGTTTAAGACAATGTGCATTTAGCCACTTCAACAAAGTATTCAAGTTCATCAAGCTATTTCAGCATCATTCAACTTCCCCAGATTTCTAATTCAAATCGCCTTAATTCTGGCTTTTTTTAGCTTGATTGATCAGCGAATTTTCCCCGCCTCCAGTCAGACGGGGATATATTAAATAACCAGGCGTTAACGATCAAGCACCCCGTTTAACGGCGACTTCTACTTGATCAAATTCCTGTTCCAGACGTTTTTTCAATTTTTCGGGGACAGGACGGTTCGGGTAAGAGCTATAATGTCCAGCTAGTGCGTCTAATGCGGTTCGCATGGTGGTAAATGAGCGTAATTTCGCGATCGCGGGATCACGACGGTAACGAGATGCAAAACCATTAATCAGTTGACGGGCTTCGGCTTGGGCGGGTGCCTTTTCTGGCGAATCTTCGGGTAACTCGATCGCCGTTCGTAAACTTTGAACAACGGCTAAGGTATCCTGTTGATAGTTGCCTGTTAAACCGTCTGGAGAACCGCTACAGCCAACTAAACAGATAGCAGCCGTTAAAACAAGAGCCAGCAGTCGTGAGAAATATTTTTTCATGTTTATGGGTTAAGTGTGGGCGGTCATTTGTCAAAATTATCTAATATCCTACCTCTTTTATCGGGAACAGAGAAAAGTTTTTGTTGGGTGTTGTTGCTGTAGAATCCGATATAATTTAAGTCCGATTGGGTTTGTAGGGGGATTAACAACAAGCCAGTGATTATGGGTGATGCTGGTGGGGCTGTTTCCCTCGTCGGTAAACATTTGCTTAGAACCTCTCTCCCAACCCCTCTCTAATCCCCCCGAGGCGAGAGGAGTATTTGATCTTTTTGGGATTTTCTCCGTTAGCCTAACTAATCTCATCTTGAATTGGGTCGAAAATCAAGATTGAATTGGCTTAGATTACCTGAATTTTTCCGATCCAAATCAAAAGTCACCTGTAGGAAGGCAACCCGATCTGCAAGTTCTTCCAAAACGGGTATATAGCAGTGTGAAATGATTCTAGGATTTAGAAATGTCCTAACCAAATTGTATACTGCTATAGACAATGTTTAAATGATTGACGATTGCGATAGACTCCTACCAATCTCTACCTTTTGACTCGCTAAAATTTTTGCATGAATTGTACAAAATTTCTCTCAAAGGTTAGAGAACCTAAAATTATTTTTTCTGTTTTTATCAGTTCTTCTTTCAAAAGTGATAAAAATTTAAGATTTTTTTGGTTTTAAAATCTAGCTTGCGCTAGAGGAAGAAGATGAAAAATTTGTATTAAAGTGAACAGTATTGAGCATCAAACTCAAAATTAAACAAGTTACAGGAGAGTTCAAATGTTGAGCCAACTAAAAAATATGATCAACTCTAGTTATTTGAAACGTCTTTTCACCATTGCGATTGCCGGAATTTTAATTGTTGTAACCACCGCTTGTAATGGTAATCCCCCCGCCCCTAAAGCAACAGGTTCTGGAGAATATCATAGTACAAAAGGACAAAATAAAGAACTCTACAGTCCAGTACAGAGCAAAAAATCTGATGCAATGTATCCCTATGAGGATATGGATAAAGAGGCGAGTCGTGAAACCAAAAACAAGGCTGATAATTTAGTTAAAAATGCCAAGAAAAATTTGAGCAAAGTTAATGGCCCAGAAGAATTTGCTCAAAACTTGCGTGAGGGAACTCCCCTAAATGAACGAGTCAAAAATTTATCTGAAGATGTAGGTGAGTCCGCTAAACAATTTCAACAAGACATTGCATCCGGAACAAAACATAACGTTAACCAGTTGAAACAAAACACTAAAAATGCAATTGAACACCCTGAAAGTATTGTTGAAAATTTACAATAATTGGGGATAAAAATGAACAATCAGGGGGCATAAAGCCCCTGGTTCTTTAAAATCAATCCACTTCAAAATTAAAACCTTGCATAACCAAAAGTCACATTAAACTCACGACACCAAATTCCCACAGATTTAAATTGACTCAAGTCTAGGTTATCTGGTAGGAGATAACGTTGAGAACCATTAAAACTTTTGAGGGCTGCCAGGGTTATATATTCTCCTTCTTTAAGGTTAACGGGAATCGAGTTATTCCGATGTAAAATCACATTCACGTCCGGGCCTTGGGCTGTAGTAAATGCCCCATCAAATTCTAAATAGCGTTTGCCGTTTTCATTAATAATTTGAGCCGTTCCTTGTGTGGGATGATCCTGTTCAACTGTCAGAAATGAACCCGATGCAATAATATTATTTTGGGCGATTATTTCAGTGGAACCCGAAACGGAAACTGCGGAAGCCAAAGAACTCAAAGCCACTTCAGAAATAACCGTATTAAAAAGAACCAGAGAAACCAGACTGACTGTTTTTAAAGTTGCGATGAACATTAGATAAATCTCCGTTTGTAATTTTTTGATACTGACAAAGATAAGCGGCTAACTTGGGAAGAACATGATATAAAAAATAGAGAAGGCTGAAAATTCGTTAAATTAACCTCAGTCAATTCTCAGGGTTTTCTCACAGTTGATCTTTATTTCTTAGAGAATTCGCTATAATAAAAGGTTGAATATTAAAAAATGCCAGTAACGAACTGCTATCATCCCCATGCCCTTACCTATTGTTGCAATTATTGGACGCCCAAACGTAGGCAAATCTACCCTCGTTAACCGCCTCAGTGAAAGCCGAGAGTCGATCGTTCACGATGAACCCGGAATTACTCGCGATCGCACCTATCGCCGCGCCTATTGGGAAGATCGAGAGTTTTCAGTTGTAGATACCGGAGGCTTAATCTTTGATGATGATACCGAATTTTTACCCCTAATCCGGGAACAGGTCATGGTAGCCTTAGCAGAAGCCACAGTGGCGATCTTCGTCGTCGATGGGCAAGTTGGGTTAACCGGAGGAGATGAAGCGATCGCCAGTTGGTTGCGAGAACATTCAGTCCCCGTACTTTTAGCCGTCAATAAATGCGAATCTCCCACATCAGGGTTAATGCAATCGATGCAATTTTGGGAACTGGGTTTAGGTAATCCTTTTCCCATTTCTAGTATACATGGCAGTGGCACAGGCGAACTCCTCGATGAACTGATTAAACATCTTCCCCCCCGTGATCAAATCGAAGAATCTAACGAAATTCGAGTGTCAATAGTCGGGCGTCCGAATGTCGGAAAATCAAGTTTATTAAATGCGTTTTTAGGGGAAAATAGAGCCATTGTTAGCCCCATTTCCGGAACCACTCGCGATACAATTGATACCGTCGTTCAACGCAATGACAAAACCTACCGTTTAATCGATACCGCCGGAATTCGTCGCAAAAAAAATGTCGAATACGGAGCCGAATTTTTCGGGATTAATCGCGCCTTCAAAGCCATTCGTCGATCCGATGTTGTCCTCTTAGTCCTTGATGCCATAGATCGCGTCACTGAACAAGATCTCAAACTCGCAAATCGCATTGTAGAAGAAGGTCGCGCCTGTGTGATTGTTGTGAATAAATGGGATACTATCGAAAAAGATACATACACTATTTTAGAATACGAACGGGAAGTCAAAGCGCGACTATATTTTATGGATTGGGCGAAAACCATTTTTGTCAGCGCCATCACTGGACAACGAGTTGAAAAAATTATTGATTTAGTCGATCAAGCAGTCGCTGAACATCAACGCCGAGTCAGTACCGCCGTCATTAACGAAGTGATTGAAGAAGCCGTCCGTTGGCATTCTCCCCCCACAACTCGCCAGGGAAAACAAGGTAAAATTTATTATGGCACTCAAGTGAGTAGCCAACCGCCAACACTGGTTTTATTTGTTAATGATCCCAAACGGTTTAATGAAAATTACCGTCGTTATATTGAAAGTCAATTTCGCCAACAACTCGGCTTTTTAGGAACCCCCATCCGGTTAATTTGGCGAGGAAAACCCGCCCGAGAAGTTGAACGCAATCCCGCCAACCGAGCCACCAAAGTTTAACAATGATAACTGATAACTGATAACTGGTAACTGGTAACTGTCAAGCCAGAGATTTTAATCTCTGTCTGAAAACTAAAGTCCTCGCGCATAGGACTACATTCAACTGATAACTGATAACTGATAACTGATAACTGTCCCCTGTCCCCTGTCCCCTGTAACCTAACACCATGGACTTATTGCGATCGCTTCCGATTGGTTTATACTTAGAAGAACCCATCACCTGGCTACATCGACTGGATGCACGAGTCAAACTCGGGTGGTTAATGAGTTTTCTGTTAGCACCGTTATTAGCCAATGCAATTTGGCGACTGGCATTGGTGGGGTTACTGATTCTGATTACCCTAGCTGCGCGAATTCCGTTGCGGGTATGGAAACGACAAATGGGATGGTTGTTAGTCTTTTGTAGTTTGCTGTTTATCGTCAGTGCCGTGATGCCGGATGGAATTATCGCCGATCATCAACCCCGTCTCCCGGCGGATGAAATTAGCTTTGCACGACTTGAACCCCCCGAACCGATCACCCCTTTACCCCAACCGACCTCCTATCGTTATGTCTTAGTCGAACAGGGGCCATTAACCATTACTCGGTACTCCGTGGATTTAGGAATTCGCGTCAGTACCCTACTCTTTACCCTCGTGTACAGCACCAACCTATACTTGCTGACAACGGCTTCCGAGGAAATCGCCACCGCTATCGAAAGTTTAATGAAACCCTTGCGACGGTTTAACATCCCTGTAACAGAAATCGCCCTCACCTTAACCCTGTCTCTGCGGTTTTTTCCCCTGGTGTTAGAAGAAATTCAAAACTTAGTG
>JBJHBL010000039.1:0-52375 GCA_050485465.1 Limnoraphis sp.
AGTGTGGACTTAGGTCGCCGAGATATTGCTGTTACATCCGAGGGATTTAATTGGAGCGGCGAAAACATTACAAAGGTCAGAGATAAGTTTTCTAGGGTTAGGGCTTCTGTTCAAAAGAAAGGCACAAAGGGAGCCAAACGACTCCTCAAACGGCTATCTGGTAGAGAAAAGCGATATCAAACTTGGGTAAACCACAACATAAGTAAACAAATCATTTTTCGTGCTATAGAGACTGAAGCTAGTGTGGCTGTAGAAGATTTGACGGGCATCAGAGACAGAGCTAATGCTCAACCCAGAAACAAGACTGAACGCAGACGAGCTAACAATTGGGCGTTCTATCAACTTCGACAATTCCTGGAATACAAAGGAGTAATTGTGGTTGGAAAGGCGACGGGGATCTCAATGGCGCGAAGATGATTTCAATTGTGGGGCAGTCTGTAAGCCTGCCTGTAACGCGCAACCCTCTGTCTTGTTCTCTACTAGACAGTATACAGGGTTAGTGCGTAGGCGTAGCCACTCCGAAGGAGTTATGCCCCTCGACTTGAGTCGGGGGTAAGCTTACAAACGCAATCCTGATTAAGACACAGCGTTCACAGTAGCCCCACAAAATGCAAAGGGCCATGACCTGTAATTAATTCAACTAACACAGCAACAATCCCAATCATCGCCAGACGACCATTCCAAACCTCGGCGGCGGTTGTCATCCCCCATTCCCAACGTTCTTGGGGATACATTTTCGTTTTCTTCGGCGGATGAGTCACTTCAGCAAAGGTAATCTGAGGTGCGTCTAAAGCTTCAATCACCATATCAGCTAAATCTTCCACAAACACCGGATGGGTATTGAGTGCCGGAACCCGGTAAAAGTTCTTAATTCCTGATTCTTCCGCGAGATGGCGATACTCCATATCAATTTCTTCGAGGGTTTCAATGTGTTCAGACACAAAGCTAATCGGAATCACCATCAAGTTTTCCACCCCCTGTTGAGCGAGTTCAGGAATCGCTTCTTCGGTATAGGGTTTCAGCCACTCCACCGGGCCAACTCGACTTTGATAAGCCAGAGTATGGGGGTTAGGACGATTGAGGGTTTGCATAATTAACTGCGTACAGTTTTCGATTTCAGTCTGATAGGGATCACCCGCTTCCTCAACGTAATTCACTGGAACCCCGTGAGCGCTGAAAAACAGATGTATTTGATCTTGCTCTTGACAGTGATCGAGTTCTTGAGCAATTAATTGACTCATGGCTTGTAGATAGCCGGGTCGATCATACCAAGAAGGAATCACAGTATAGTTAATTTTTTGGAGAGCCGGATCTTCTTCCCACAGTCGTTCTAACAGTCTAAAACTAGAACCACTGGTACTGATCGAAAATTGGGGATACAATGGCAAAATCACCAGTTGTTCAATTTGATCACGCTTAATTCTGACGAGTGCTTCTTCAGTAAAAGGATGCCAATAGCGCATTCCCACATAAATCTGAACCTCATGCCCCTTGTGTTGTAACTTTTCTTGCAGAGCAACAGCCTGTTCTTCCGTAATCCGTCGCAGGGGAGAACCGCCCCCAATCGATTTATAATTTTCCTGAGATTTCGTGTAGCGCAAGGTCGAAATTAACCAAGCCAGGGGTTTCTGCAACCAACGAAAGGGCAGACGAATAATTTCCGGATCGGAAAATAGGTTATACAAGAAGGGGCGGACATCTTCTAGTTGCTCTGGCCCGCCCAGATTTAACAGTAAAACTCCGACTCGTCCCATAGCGGCTACTGATCCCTAACTTTTAATCTTTGTTACCTATTTTAATAATAGTAGCCCGATATTGGGTTAAAGTCGATAGCAAAAAAATCCAGATTTTTAAAGATGGCAACAATTTTAAGAAGTCTCAGCTACCGTTACCAATGGCTTTACGATATCATTTCCCGTCTAGCAGCGTTGAGCGTGGGGGGAGAGAGTCGTTTTCGCCGACTGGCACTGGAAGGATTGGATATTCATTCTAGCACCAAAATTTTGGATTTGTGTTGTGGTAGCGGACAGGCAACTGAGGTTTTAGTGCAGCACTCGGAAAATGTTGTGGGGTTGGATGCGTCTCCCCTATCCTTAAAACGCGCTAAAAACAATGTTCCGACGGCTGAATATGTTGAAGCCTTTGCCGAAAAAATGCCCTTTGCTGATGATGAATTTGATTTGGTTCATACCAGTGCCGCTTTACATGAAATGAATTCGGTACAGTTAAAGCAAATTTTAGAGGAAGTTTATCGGGTTCTCAAGCCGGGAGGGATTTTTACATTCGTTGATTTTCATCGCCCCAACACGGTACTCTTTTGGCCAGGAATTGCCCTGTTTTTGGGGTTGTTTGAAACCGAAACCGCTTGGCAATTATTGAACACTGATTTAATGGCGTTGCTTTCTGAGGTGGGGTTTGAAGCCAATTTGTCAACTGAGACAACTTCTGATTTTCCTCGAAAACGGCTTTATGCTGGGGGTAGTCTGCAAGTGATTCAAGTTCAGAAACTATTCAATCAATAGTTGCGACAACTTCTCCGGTTTGGGAGGTATCATAACCCCC
Organism: Limnoraphis sp.; assembly: GCA_050485465.1. Taxonomy (GTDB): domain Bacteria; phylum Cyanobacteriota; class Cyanobacteriia; order Cyanobacteriales; family Microcoleaceae; genus Capilliphycus. Next base: position 2,563 of record JBJHBL010000039.1, read on the forward strand.
CAGGGCGGTGAGTTGGGAGTGTAAACGTCGATGTCCGAGGGTATTGAGGAGTTGTTGTACTGGAGTTTCGGCTAAATAGTCTTTTAGAACCACTAAATCATATCGGGATTTATGCAGGGGAACAAAACTCAGTCCAAAAGCTTTGGCGAGGGCTTGGGTACTAACGCCCGCATCTGCATTTCCACTCGCAACCGCCCTGGCGACAGCAACATGATTATTCACAACAATATTAAATCCTTGCACTGCTTGAAATGGAATGTTTGCTTGATTTAATAAATGTTCTAGGAGTTGACGGCTACCGGAACCGATTTCTCGGTTAATCATGGTAACTTTAGGATCGGCTAAATCAGCAACCGTTTTCAATTTTTTAGGATTCCCCGGTGCAACAAGTAAGCCTTCTTCCCAAACCCCCAAATTAATTAAGACAGCTTTTTGATTATTGACTGCTTCTTGAACAAAACTAACATTATAGGAATCTGTTTCTGGGCTATAAAGGTGCATTCCGGCGATATGAACTTCACCCCGACACAACCGTTCAAGAGCATCCATACTATTAGCAAAACTCCAATAGACCCGCAAGTTAGGATACCAATATTCAGCCACTCGCGCCCACAAAGATAATACAGGAGTACAACCCGCCACTGCAACTGTCTGATCCAGGGCTTCCGGCTGTCCCCACAATTTAACCTGTACCGTAGCGTTTTCGGTTTGTCCCCAACCTTCTCCATCTGCTGGAATCATTTCTGTACGAAAGGCGTTTTCACCCAATAACGGATAGGCGATTAATTTTTTCCCCACTCGTGCTAGGGTGAACCGAACATCCTGTTCAACCGGAAGTGTCTGGGAAGGTGTGGCTTCGACTCGTAGACTGTCTTCTTCTAGCCAGAATACATCTTCGACTTGACATCCTAATACTTTGGCTAACCGCAGTGCAATGGTTGCGGAGGGGGCGTATTGTCCAGACTCCACACCGCTAATGGTTTGGCGAGAAACTCCAACCACTTTCGCTAAGTCCTGTTGACTTAAACCCAAGCGAATACGGATTTGCTTGAGGCTATTTCGTAGCTCGTTATCTTGCTTCATTTCAGCCTAAACTTAAACCCTATCCCTAACTTTCATTAGTCTACTGCTATGGTGACAGTTCTTTTCAGAAAAATTGTATTTTGAGTTACACCCGTATTTTTTAGACTCTGATTAAAGACTTGTATCGGCGGTTAAATGCTTCTAAAAAATCAAGACCAATCTCACAAATTACCGTAAATTTGCGATCGCATTGTCCTATTTTTAGAGAATTAGAGATAAAATTGCACCCAGATTGATCGTCCACTTCAAGTTAAGCACCTCCAGTTCTTTAGAGGTGCTATTCTCGGATAGTCGAGTGGGATAGAGTGAATTTTAGGGAAATGGGGTTTACCCACTTTTAGAAACATCATCAACGACCTTAACTCGTCCTCGTGCCACCGAACGTAACAGCCTATCAATAGAGCGTCTTTCTTCTTCATTGAGAGATTCATCGAGTAAAGCCGCCATCAGTCCATAGCGATCCGCTTGGGTTAAACAGTGATTATCCGTCACAGAAGCGATGATTTCATTAATAGCACCAGGAAGGAGATTAACTTGATTCATAGAAAATTATAGACTCGACCCTATAATTTTCTCACGATAGACAAAATAGGGAAGTGATGGCTTCGGTGGGAGGTTTGTGAATTGATCCCGTGAGTTTTAGTGATATCGATCACTGAGTTTAGTGAACAACTTTCGGTTTGTCTGTCAGGGGTTTTTCTTTGAGTTTGAATAATTCTTGCTCAAAAGCGATCGCTTCTGTTTCTTCAAGTACCTGAGAAAGAGGCGTGAGGGTTTTGGCGAGTTTGGTTTGCTGTTCTAATTCGTTGGTATAGGCGAGGATGTTTCCTAAACCGTTGATGATGTCTCGTAGATTGCGTCTAACTTTCGGATCTCCGATGAGATCATCGACATCTGATGTAATTTTATCAACATTTTGTAGGGTTGTGCGAGCGGAGTCTAGGGTTTGTTGGAGGAGAATCAAGGTTTGGGGATCGTTAACCGTTTTAGACAGATCGAGTAAATTTTCGGAAGCTTCTGCTGCATTTGAGGATAGAGTCTCTAAATTGGCGATCAAGTTTCCTTGTTCAATTTGATTGAGAATGGGGTTCAGACTGGCAACCGTAGCACTCAATTCTCCTGTCATTTGTTGGATATTATCTAAAGTTGTTGTTAGAGTTGAACGGTTACTGGCAACTAACACTCGCACTTCATCACTAATGGTACTGACTTGATTGGCAGCCCGTTGAACTGAATTCGCCGATTCTATGGTAGCACGTGTTACTTGATTCGTAGAGTCTTGTAAGGTGTCTGAAATTGAATTTAATTCGGTTGAAAAGGATACAATTCCTTCATCAACTGAGGTGCTTAAACTGCCAAGTTCAGTGCGGGCAATCGCCACTAATTCCATCATTTGGGTGCTCAGTTTTGAGACTTCATCAGCAGCGAGGGCTGTTCGTTCTGCGGCTTGGTTGAGGTTCGTAAATAGTTTTGGGCTGGTATAAAGTTCGCTAAATTCAACTAAGGACGCAACTAATCGTTCAAAGCCGACTCCACTCTCTCCAGACAAGAGGATCCCATTACAAAGAATCGTTTCTGGACAGTCAGAACTGAGGGGATTTTCATTTTTTATAGTCTCAGATAAGGCAGTTTGAGGAATAATATCCACAAAATTTTCACTGAGTAACCCACTTTGACTAGAGCGAATCATTACATCTCGAGGAATCACTAAAGCAGAGGAGGTAATTTCTAACCGGACTTCGACTTGATTAGACGTGGGTTTAATATTCAAAACTCGACCCACTTTTACCCCTCGATATCGTACAGGGGTTCCCGGTTGCATTCCTAAAGCATCAGGAAACTCAACCCGAATTTGATAAGCTGTATTATTCAGACGCAAGCCTTGCACCCAAAAGGCGACCATTCCAAATAAACCTAATCCTAACAACGTCAATAACCCAACTGAACCTTCCCGAATTGCTCGCGATCGCATGATTGATCATCCCGTTTTCAATAATGTTGTAAAAAAAGCCTAAAGACTTCAAGCGGATCTGCTTTATTCCTCAATCATAGCGATTTTGTTGAATAACTTTGCGAACTAGACTACTTTTGGGGAGGCTTAACAATTGTTTTAGGATATCGTTAATGTTTAATTCAAAATTTGGATCGGCCCGTTGACACTGCCGCTAAAAAACTGTCGGACAATTTCATTGTCTGTACTATAGGCTTGTTCAACCTGTCCTGACCATTGAATCTTTCCTTTATACAGAAAAATCACTTCATCAGCTGTCCGGCGAATTGTGCTATCTTGGTGAGTCACCATCACATAGGTATTGCATCCCCCTCCATTATTCTGGAGATCACGGATTAAATCTTCAATCACTGTTGAAGCAATCGGATCTAAACCTGCGGTGGGTTCATCATAGAGGATGACTTCGGGGTTGTGAGAGAGGTTTTCTGGGTTTGGCATAATAGCGCGGGCAAAACTCACCCGTTTTCGCATTCCGCCTGAAAGTTCCGCCGGATAGCGATCGCCAATTCTAGGCAATCCCACCATTTCCAACTTTTCATCGACTAATTTTTGAATCTCTTGATGGGATAATTTCGTGTGCTGATACAGCGAAAATCCAACATTTTCCCGGACGTTTAGGGAGTCAAATAAAGCCGCATTTTGAAACACCATCCCAATTCCAATCGGATCACGAATATCATCAACCCAGCCTTTGCGTTTCTGACCATTAACATAAACTTCACCCGTATCGGGTTTCAGTAGCCCAGCAATAATCCGCAGAATGGTTGATTTCCCCGTTCCCGAAGGGCCAATAATTGCCAGTGCTTGTCCGCGATGAATATCCAAGTCAACCTGATCGAGAATCACATTATTGCCAAAAGACTTGCTAATTCCTCTGAGCTTAATTAAAGTTTCACTATCACCGGGCATAAGATCTTCTAAAAAAAACCACAGGTGGGCTGTAATAATCTATTGTACAAAGTCTTGACCGACATAACGATTGCCTGTTTACTGTTCTTTCCGATTGTATGAGAAGATCAAGCGGTCAGGCGTGTTAAGACAAAACAGGAGGGGACGAAAACAGTGATCAACTCAACCCTTCCGGAATGTAAATTCTATCTGTTGTTCAAACCCTGTTGATACCTCTGAGGTTTTTATCAATGTCCAATAGCTCATTGAAACACAACCTACGCAAATTAGCTAAATCTCGCCATTTCCTGAGTTGGTCGAGTCATTCTCCCCGTCGGGTGCGACAGTGGTTTAAATGGCTGGCACCAGGACTGTTGGTTAAACGCTGGTTACTGATCAGTGTGGCTGGAATTTTCCTCACCAGTTTGGGGTTAGCCGTTTGGACGGGGATGACTCCGATTTTTTTCCTGCTGCAACTACTGAAGGATATTTTGGGATTTATTACAACTATCGTTCCCAACTCCATATCGGGGCCTGTGGCGATTATTATTGGTCTACTGTTAATCTTTTGGGGTCAAGTTCGTACTTTAAGTTCGATTACTCAAGTGTTGATGCCGGAAGGAGATGATCAGCTTGTTGATCGTTTACTCGCCCATCGTCGTTTGCAACGGGGGCCGAAAATTGTCACGGTCGGTGGTGGAACGGGTTTATCGACGCTATTACGGGGCTTAAAGCCCTATAGTGCTAATATTACGGCAATTGTCACAGTAGCCGATGATGGCGGGTCTTCTGGACGTCTACGCCGGGAAATTGGGGTGCTACCCCCCGGAGATATTCGCAACTGTATCGCTGCTTTAGCTGATGAAGAACAGCTTTTAACGGAACTGTTTCAATATCGTTTTAAGGCGGGAGATGGTTTAAGTGGTCACAGTTTCGGGAATCTGTTTTTAACGGCGATGAGTGATATTACAGGGGATTTAGAACGGGCAATTGCAGCGAGTTCTAAGGTTTTAGCGATTCGGGGTCAAGTTTTACCTGCAACGTTGAGTGATGTGCATTTGTGGGCAAAATTAGAGGATGGACGACGAATTTTTGGGGAATCTAGTATTACTGAAGCCAAAGGTAAAATTATTAAAATAGGCTGTATTCCCCCGGATCCTCCTGCCTTACCCAAAGTGATTCAAGCGATTGTAGAATCGGATTTAATTGTTATTGGGCCGGGGAGTTTATATACCAGTGTGATTCCTAATTTATTAGTGCCTGAAATTGCCGAGGCAATTGCTTCTGCCAATGTACCCCGGATTTATGTTTGTAATGCGATGACGCAACCGGGAGAAACGGATGGTTATACTGTTGGGGATCATATTTTAGCGATTGATAATGCTTGTGGTTGTCGTTTATTTGATGCGGTGTTAGTTCAGGGGAAAGTCCCTCTCGCCCAAGCGTTAATTAAATATGCCCAAGAGGGATCCTATCCGGTTGTGTTAGATCGAGATGTGGTTAAACAGTTAGGGCGCAGAATTGTATTAACGAATGTGATTGAAGTGGATGAAAAAACGGGTTATGTTCGTCATAATTCTGAACGGTTAGCCCAAGTTTTATTACGTTGGTATTCTCACGCTTAATCTCAAGGTTTACAATGTCTGTAACAAAAACGGTTTTTCTAGCAGATTCTCAAGCCACTTATCATCTGGGTGCTGATTTAGGAAAAGTGCTTTCTCCGGGTTTTATTTTATTATTACAAGGCGATTTAGGGGCTGGAAAAACAACGTTGGTTCAAGGTTTAGGTGCGGGGTTAGAAATTTCTGAAAATATTGAAAGTCCAACGTTTACTTTGATTAATGAATATCATTCTGGGCGTGTTCCTCTCTATCATCTTGATTTGTATCGCTTAGAACCCTCGGAAATTGAAGCCTTAAATATTGAATTGTATTGGGAAGGAATCGAAGTTCCAGCCGGAATTACTGCCATAGAATGGGCAGAACGTTTACCCTATCAACCCGATGATTTTATTCGGATTTGTTTGAAATATCACCAGGATGGAACTCGTTTGGCGGAGATTGTTTATCCTGAGTCTTTTAAACTGATTTTGTAGAGACATTGATGCAATATCTCTACAGTCCCAAATCGAAGTTTAATGTAAGAAATGACGCATTCCGGTTAATACCATGATCACCCCTAACTCATTGGCGGCTTTAATTGAATCTTCATCCCTCACGCTTCCCCCCGGTTGAACAATGGCGATAATTCCGGCGTCAGCAGCGGTTCTTACTGAGTCATCAAAAGGGAAAAATCCATCACTGGCTAAATATCCCCCTTGGGCGTTTTCTCCGGCTTGTTCTAGGGCGATTTTGACTGAACCAACGCGGTTCATTTGTCCAGCACCAACACCTAATGTTGTCCGGTTTTTTGTCACCACAATTGCATTAGATTTAACGTGTTTAACCACTTTCCAGGCTAACAATAATTCGGCTAATTGTTCGGGGCTGGGTTGTTTTTCTGTTACCACTTTCCAGTCTTGGGGGTTTTCTACCGCATCATCGGAAGTTTGCACTAAAAATCCCCCGGCAATCATTTTAACAGTTTCTGATGGTCCCTGCATTAAATCGGGTAAAATTAACACGCGCAATTTGGATTTTTTATGAAGAATTTCTTCGGCTTTTGGGGTACAACTGGGGGCGACAATACATTCTAAAAAGGTGTGGGTTAATGCGGTGGCGGTATCAGCATCAATTGGCCGATTTAAGGCAACAATTCCGCCAAAAGCGGAAACAGAATCGGCTTCAAATGCTTTTTGGTAGGCTTCTGCTAGGGTATTTCCCATCGCCACCCCACAGGGATTGGTATGTTTTAAAACGGCGGCTGCGGGTTCATCTGGGAACTCGGAAATAATTCGCCTAGCGGCTTCTAAATCCACTAAATTATTATAACTTAAGGGTTTTCCTTGCAAGATTTTTCCGGCTGCCCAACCTGTTGCAACGGTTCCTGTTTGATACCAAGTCGCAGGTTGATGAGGATTTTCTCCATAGCGTAATGCTTGTAATTCGCTGCCATTTACGCTATATGTTGAAGGCAGGGGACTTTCTTCGGGGGTTTCTTGTTGTTGTAAATAAGCGGAAATTGCCTGATCATAAGTAGCCGTATGACGAAAGGCGGTTAACGCACAAGTTTGCCGAAATTCTAATCCAATTTCTCCTTGATTTTGGCGCAGTTGTTCAAGGTATTCGGGATATTGTCGGGGATTACATAATACCGTTAAATGAGCATAATTTTTTGCTGATGCCCTTAATAAAGTCGGCCCGCCAATATCAATATTTTCAATCGCTTCTGCTAAGGTGACGCCTGCTTTTGCAATGGTTTGTTCAAAGGGATAAAGATTCACAACTACTAAATCAATGGGGCGAATTTCATGGCTTTCTAACTGTTGTAAATCTTCGGGAACATCTCGACGTGCTAAAATTCCCCCATGAATGCGGGGATGTAGGGTTTTGACTCGTCCTCCTAAAATTTCGGGAAATCCGGTATAATCTGAAACTTTAGTAACTGGTAAACCTGCCTCTTTCAAGGCTTTGGCTGTTCCCCCACTACTGATTAAATCAAATTCAAATTCTTTGACTAATCTTTCGGCAAATTCAATGAGTCCTGTTTTATCGGATGTACTCAAGAGTGCCAAACGTCCCATCGTGTTAACTCCCAATCTCAGAATAACTTTACTATTTTGCCATTAATTCTGCTTGATATTGGATCAATTTTCCGCGTTTGATTCAATCCTCGCTAACATAGAAAGTAATCTGAGTTCTTTTGCTGCCGTTTCTCCATCTTCTGCTATGGCTATCTCTCGCGTTTTGCTTCTAATTTTTGGCATTTGTTTGATTCTGGGGTTGATGATTTGGCTAATCACATCCATTTCTGGATTATACAGTCAAATTGCTTGGTCGGCTCATCCGATTTTAGCGAATTTGCTCTTACTGTTAATTATTATCTTGTTGGGGTTGTTAATTTTTGCCTTTTTTTATTATACTGGATTATTCAAAAAATCTCGCAAATCTCGCAAAAAACGCTCATCGGTTCGAGTTCCTGTTGATAAAATAGAAGCGGCGGAAGACTCTCTAAAAAGTATTCGCCAACAGGTTGATCAAATTCAGGATGAAGTTGCCCGTCAAGCGATTATTAATCGTTCGGAAGAACTTGAAGAAAATCTATCGCGAGGTCATCTTCAAGTTGTTATTTTTGGCACAGGTTCAGCCGGGAAAACTTCTTTAGTTAATGCCTTAATGGGGCGGATGGTGGGGAAAGTTAATGCACCGATGGGAACAACAGAAGTTGGGGAGACTTATCGTTTAAAATTAAAAGGGTTAGAACGAGAGATTTTAATTACGGATACTCCCGGAATTTTAGAAGCAGGAGAAGCAGGTTCGGAACGGGGAAAACTCGCCCGAATGTTAGCCACAGAAGCCGATTTATTGATTTTTGTGGTTGATAATGATTTAAGGCAATCAGAATATCAACCTCTGTTTAGTTTAGCTGAAATTGGTAAGCGGTCGCTGGTTGTTTTTAATAAAACCGATCTCTATACAGAAGAGGATCAAGATATGATTATATCTCGTTTAGAACAACGGTTACAAGCTTTTATGTTACCCGAAGATATTGTCAGTATTGCGGCTCATCCTCAAGGGGTTATTTTAGACACAGGAGAACCTTTTCAACCTGAACCAGATATTATGCCTTTGATTCGTCGAATGGCGAAAATTTTACGGGAAGAAGGAGAAGAATTAATCGCTGATAATCTATTATTACAGTCTCAACGCTTAGGAGAAGAAGCCCGCAATGTATTAGATCATCAACGTCGTCGTCAAGCTAATAAAGTGGTTGAACGCTTTCAATGGATAGGCGCCGGAGTGATTGCAGTCACGCCTTTACCTGTAGTTGATTTATTAGCAACGGCGGCGGTTAATGCCCAAATGGTAGTTGAAATTGGCAAGATTTATGGTTGTGAATTAAATGTAGAACGAGGACGAGAATTAGCCTTATCTTTAGCGAAGACATTGGCAAGTTTAGGGGTGGTACAAGGGGGGATTAAATTAATTGCAACTGCCCTCCACTTTCACTTTGGAACGATAGTGATTGGGAAAGCCATTCAAGCCGTGACAGCCGCTTATTTAACGCGCATTGCGGGGAGAAGTTTTATTGAATATTTCCGTCAAGATCAAGATTGGGGAGATGGCGGAATAACAGAAGTGGTGCAACGACAGTTTCAACTCACTCGAAAAGATGAATTTATCAAAAGTTTTATTCAAGATGCCCTTGTCCGGGTGATTGAACCTTTGAACTTGAATTTATCAGAAGAAGATGATGATAATTATGAAGATGAACCTGAAGTCGAATTTCAACCCCCGGTTAAACTGAAAAAGGTTAATCCCTTTGAAAATGATTGGAATAATCAAGATTACAGACGAGAGGATTGGTAAATAATATTTTGTTGATTTTGGGGTGACGATCAAGAGTTTTGAGATACACAGCTATCTAAAGTTAGATATTTTTATTTAGGGATTAGAAGGAACGCACTCAGTTGATCCATCTTGAGGGTGAGGTTTAAAGCTTGCTTCTCTCGTTAATATCTACTCAAGGTCATGTTAATGGCTTGACGCGGGGTTTTTCCCCCTCACCTTTTTCCCGGTAATACAGGGTCTCGATTATGAAACTCATAGACTATTTTGAACGAGCTTATATAATTAATCTGCCGGAGAGAACAGATCGACGCCAGATGATTACAAAAGAATTAAAAAAAGCAGAAATTCCCCTAATGCCTAACCAGGTAGAAATTTTTCCTGCAATTCGTCCAGATGATGCTGGAAAATTCCCCAGTCTTGGTGCAAGAGGATGTTTTTTAAGTCATTTATCTATTCTCAAAAAAGCCAAACGTGAGGGTGTAAAAAATCTCTTAGTTATGGAAGATGACCTAACAATTTCACCGCAGTTTAAAACCCATGAGAAACTTCTGATTAATCAGTTACGTCCAAAAAATTGGGGATTTGTTTACTTTGGTCATCAATTAAATCTTGATTCAAGTGATGAGGTGAAACTGCTTCCGAATAGTAGTCCTATTGTCACGGCTCATTTTTATGCTGTCAATGGGCATATCCTTGAACCGCTCATTCAGTTTTTAGAAACCCTATTACAACGACCCGCAGGACATCCTGACGGTGGCCCGATGCACGTTGATGGGGCGTTTTCAACCTTTCGAGGAAAAAACCCCGAGGTTCTCACTTTAGTTGCTTCTCACAGCTTAGGAGGACAGCGAAGTTCCCGCAGTGATATTACCCCTAACAAATTAGACCGTTTTCTTGTTCTTCGTCCATTGATAGAAATCGCAAGAAGTATCAAAAATAAGTTACAAGTTCAGTAAATTTTCTCTCAAGTTGCTCTAGAAAATCCGCTTGTATTCACTGCGTGTTCACTATAAAACTGGCTGTTCATTGAAAATGATAGGAATGTTTTGGATGACAGACGAGAGGATTAGTAAATCTTGACTCGTCTGTTGTTATATGATAAAATCTTCTTCAAAAGAGAGGGATGTCATTTATGAGAATCCAAAAAATAACTTATCATGATCATGAGTTAGAGTGGCGGTTTGAACCGATTCATTTTCCTCACAATCTTGCTTTATTGGTTGGAGTCTCAGGCGTGGGTAAAACGCAGATTCTTAAAGCTATTAGAAGGTTAAAAAAAATTGCAAACGGGGCTTCATTAAATGGGATTGAATGGAAGGTTACATTTCTAACGAGAGACAATTTAGAGTATTGTTGGCAAGGCCAGTTTGAAACGGTTGAATCTTTAATTGATGATGAAGCTGACGAAGGGTATCGAGTTATTAATGAATTTATCTATAAAAACAAAAAAATCATTGTTCAAAGAGAAAATGATGAAATTATATTTAACGGCAATAAAACACCGAAACTCTCTCCATTTAAAAGTATTGTAGAAATCTTAAGTGAGGAAGAAGATATCGCTCCCATTCAAAAAGCCTTTGATCGAGTAGTATATAGTGATTACTTAGATTCTGATTCTATAAATTTAAGCTATATTCAAACTTTATCTAAACCAAAATTCACATTTTTAGAGACACTACAGGAAAGTGATTTACCTCTACAATATAAATTAGCCGTAACTTACGAAAATTTTCCCGAAGTTTTTACCCATATCAAAGATCAATTTATTGATATCTTTAACCAAGTTGAAGATATTAAAATAGAGCCTTTACAGGAAAAAAAAGTACCAACTCTGATTAGAGAGTTTTTTAAAAGCTTAACTCCCATTGTATATATTAAAGAGAAAAGTGTTGATAACTGGATCGATCAACCGTCTATTTCTTCAGGTATGCTCAAAACACTCATGCACATTGCCGAACTATATTTACTCCCGAAAAATACTGTGGTTCTCATTGATGAGTTTGAAAATAGTCTCGGTATAAATTGCCTAGATATATTAACTGAAGATTTACTCATTAACAATCAAAACTTGCAGTTTATTATTACCAGTCATCATCCTTATATTATTAATAATATTGGCATGGAGTATTGGAAAATTGTCACTCGTAGAGGAGGAGTTGTTCGAGTGAGAGATGCTGATGAATTTAATCTAGGTAAATCAAAACATCAAGCCTTTATTCAACTGATGAATCTTGAAGAATTTACAGAAGGAATTAAAGTGTAATGAATTTGTATTTTCTGGTTGAAGGATGTCGCAGCGAGGTTAAAGTTTATCCAGCATGGCTCTCTTATCTACTCCCTGAATTGCAAAGAGTAAAAGTTTATGATGAAGTGAATAAAAATAATTACTTTCTGATTAGTGGACAAGGCTATCCTTCCCTTTTAGACTTTATTCCTCCAGCTATTGAAGAAATAAACTTAACAGCTAAATATAACTACTTTGTGATTTGTTTAGATGCAGATGAAGTAACAGTGAACGAAAGAAAGGAAGAAGTTACTCAATTTTTTCAAGATCATCAACTTAAATTAGAAAGCGCAGAACTCATTATTATTGCTCAAAATCGCTGCATTGAAACTTGGTTTTTAGGAAATCGGAGAATTTATACTAAAAATCCTCAAAACTCTCCTTTGTTAGATTATACTCGGTTTTATAATGTTTCTATCCATGATCCCGAATTAATGGAAAAATATCCCGGCTTTAAATATCACAGCCCTTTTCACGAGGCTTATTTGAGAGCATTATTTCAAGCTAAAAATATAGTATATACCAAAAAGAGACCTGGTGAAGTGCTGAAAGAATACTATTTGAAAGAAGTTTTAAATCGTTTTTTGGATCAGCCTGAACACTTAAAAAGTTTTGGTGATTTTATCAGATTTTGCCAAGCCGTAAAACAGGAACTAAAATAAAATCAATCATCCTCCATTGTGATGAGGGGAGAAAAGCCTCAAAAATCTGTTGATGAATCTGTAACCCAACTATGATAAAACGAGAAACAGGAAAAGATCTGCGCTCCCAGGAGGAGTTTTTTGTGTTAGCACTCTGTATGATCATCTTGGTTCAATCGTAGTATCAATCAAACCCCCATGAAACCTATTGTTTTCTGTGATTTTGATGGCACAATTACCGCAGAAGAAACGTTTGTTGCCATGCTCAAACAGTTTACCCCTGAAATGTCGGCAGAAATTATGCCACAATTGTATAATCGGAAGTTAACCCTGCGTCAAGGGGTGCGACAGATGTTAGAGTCAATTCCTTCGGTACGATATCAAGAGGTGATTGAGTTTTCTCGTTGTCAACAGATTCGTCCCGGTTTGGTTGAATTGATTGATTTTCTCGATTCTCAAGGAGTGCCTTTTGTGGTAGTTTCTGGGGGAATTAGAATTATGGTGGAAACTGTATTAGGAGAATTAGTTAATCGGGTTGCCGGAATTTATGCCGTTGATATTGACAGTCAAGGTGAGTATTGGCAGGTTTATTCTGAGTTTGAAAGCGGAACTGAATTAGTCGCGAAAGTTAAGGTTATGGACTTGTATGACAGTAATGAGAAAGTAGCCATTGGTGATTCTGTGACTGACTTAAATATGGCTTTAAGTGCGCCGCTTGTGTTTGCTCGCGATCGCCTAGCTCAGTACCTAAATGAACAACAAAAATCTTATATCGTTTGGAACGATTTTTTTGAAGTTCGGGATTATTTATCTCAACATTGGCCAACCAACTTTTAAACAATATTCAATCAGGGAGACTCACTCAATATGCCTAAGTTTACGAGAATTTTATCAATTGATGGCGGTGGAATGCGAGGCTTGATTCCGGCTAAAATTTTAATTTATGTTGAACAGAAAATACAGGAAAAAACGGGAAACCCTGATGCAAGACTCGCTGAATATTTTGATTTAATCGCCGGAACTAGTGCTGGAGGTATTTTAACCTGTTTATATCTCTGTCCTGACCCCAATTCTAACACTAGACCCTTACTTTCTGCTCAAGAAGTTTTGCAGTTTTATTATGAAAAGTCTGATCAGATTTTTGCCCAATCTTTTTGGCACAGTTTACTCAACTTCGGAGGACTTTTACGGGAAAAATATTCTCACTATAGCTTTGAAAGACTTCTGAACACATTTTTCGGTGATTTGAGATTGAGCCAACTGTTAAAACCCACTTTAATTACGGCTTATGAAATTGAAAAACGTAAAACCTATTTTTTTACTCAACACGATGCTCGGTTTAATGCTCAACATGATTTTTTGATTCGAGATGTGATTCGCTCAACAACAGCAGCACCGACTTTCTTTCAAGTTGCTCAAGTGAAATCTCTGAGAAATGAAATTTTTGCCTTTGTTGATGGAGGGGTTTTTGCGAATAATCCGGCTCTTTGTGCCTATGCAGAAGTACGCCATAAGTTCAACCGTTATTTTAATATAGATGAACGCTATGAAAGCGGCCCTACCGCCTCAGAAATGGTAATTCTTTCTTTAGGAACAGGTGATGTGAAACGCCCCTATCCCTACTCGGCAGCAAGACAATGGGGTAGAATAGAATGGTTAATTCCGTTATTTGATATCATTATGACAGGAGTATCGGAAACGGTTGATTATCAGATGAAACAAATTTATGATGCTATCCAAAAGCATGATCAATATCTCCGGATTAGTCCGATTATTAAGGATAAATATCTGTTTCCGATGGATGATACCTCTGAAGCCAATCTTCAGGCGATTCTTAACTTAGCACAAGAGCAAACGGAAAAATATAGAAACCGACTGGATAATTTTATTGATTTATTACTCATCTAATATTTTGCTGATTTCAGGGTGTCTGACAGAAAAGATAAAAACAGGGCTAAAGTCATCAATTCTTACAGACTGAACAGGTAGAAACCATGTTTAAAGATGCTCGCAACACTCAAATTTTGTTTCTTTCTCTCTTTCTTAGCTTAGGGGTTAGCCTCCAAGATTGGACAATTAAACCCGAGTTTATATTGATTATTGTTTGTACTTGTTTATTGACCCAAGCTGTCATGCTCTCTCTGGAAAAAATACACCAACCCGGGGCTAAACCCCTGAGTTTTTCCGCCTGTAAAAGTTCTTTGATTACCGCTTTGGGGTTATGTTTATTGCTGCGTGCAAATAGCCCAACAACGATGCTTTTGGCGGGAGTTTTCGCTATTTCCAGTAAGTTTATTTTCCGGGATCGGGGTAAGCATTTCTTCAACCCCGCTAACTTTGGCATTATTGCGGCTTTAACCCTCACTAATGATGCTTGGGTCTCTCCGGGACAATGGGGATCCCAAAGCTGGTCTTTTTTGCTGTTTTTAGGACTGGGTGGACTGATTTTAAAACAAGTTGGACGCTGGGAAACCTCCGCCACATTTCTCGCCACCTATGGGGGACTAGAAGCGATTCGTCATCTCTATTTGGGTTGGAGTTTTGATGTCTATACCCATCAGTTAATGAGTGGAAGTTTGCTGTTATTTGCCCTGTTTATGTTAACCGATCCTCGCTCTATTCCCAACGCTTCTACAAGTCGTATGATTTGGGCAATCAGTATCGCTTGTCTCACTTTTATTTTACAGCATTTCTTCTTTTTGTCAACGGCTCTTTTTTGGGCATTATTTCTCCTTTCTCCCTTAACGTTAATCTTGGATAAAATGTGGTCAGCCCCGAGGTTTACTTGGTTGAATTCTTGCCTAACTCAATTATCTCCTTAGTTTCTTCTGTGAATCATGTTTAAACATAAAAAGATTGCTCAACTTTTGATGGTATTTTTCTCAATTTTAGCAGTTTTTACTCTATTTGCCCCTTCAGCTTGGGCTTTTTGTGGCTTTTTTGTGGCTCAAGCTGATACCAGTTTATACAACCAAGCCTCACAAGTTATTCTTGCTAGAGATGGAAATCGCACTGTTTTAACAATGGCGAATGACTATCAGGGAGATGTGAAAGATTTTGCCTTAGTTGTTCCCGTTCCCATGGTTTTAACCGAAGAACAAGTGCGAGTCAGTGAACCCACTATTATCAAAAGAATTGATTCATTTAGCGCGCCTCGACTGGTTGAATATTATGATGATAACCCCTGTTATTTTTCACCACGTGGAACCCGAGGAGGTGGAGATTTATTAATGCAATCAGCCCCGGAAGCTTCAATCCAAACCGATAAAGCACTCGGCGTTACTGTTGAATCTCAGTTTAGTGTTGGTGAATATAATATTGTGATTTTGAGTGCCAAAGAATCTGATGGACTGGAAACTTGGCTGAAACAAAATGGCTACAAAATCCCCCCAGGAGCGAGTCAACTTTTACAGCCTTATATTCGTCAAAATTTAAAGTTTTTTGTGGCAAAAGTCAATTTAGAAGAATTTAATCAGGCGAAATTTCAGTCCTTACGTCCATTGATGATCGCCTATGAATCCCCCCGGTTTATGTTACCTATTCGTCTAGGAATGATGAATGCTACCGGAGAACAGGATTTAATTGTTTATTTACTGTCTCCCAAAGGTCAAACTGAAATTACCAATTATCGAACGGTCAAAATTCCTTCTAATGTTAATGTGCCAGAATTTATTCACAACAAGTTTGGAGAGTTCTATGCGGCTTTATTTCAAACGGTTTATGAACGAGAACAAAAAAAGGTTGCCTTTTTAGAATATGGTTGGGATATGCGAGGCTGTGATCCTTGTGCGGCTGACCCTTTAACCCCGGAAGAACTCAAACAAGCAGGTGTCTTTTGGTTAACGCCAGGACAACCCACCAATGTGTTTATTAGTCGAGTTCATGTCCGCTATACTCGTGAGACTTTCCCCGAAGATTTACAATTTCAAGAAACTGGAAACCGCATCTTTTTTCAGGGACGTTATATCATTAATCATCCCTATACTGGAGAAATGACTTGTGATTTAGCGAAAACCTATAAACAAGCCGTGCGAGAACGCCAAGAAGAAGAAATTGAAAATTTAGCCCAACTCACGAACTGGGATATTCACGAGATTCGCACAGAAGCTAATTTACCTTCCCGTGATTTACTACCCTGGTGGCGACGCCTCTGGAATTAAATTTAAACGCTCACAACAACTTGATCTCGCCCTTGAGCTTTTGCTTTGTACAGGGCTGCATCTGCTGCTTTAATCACGATTTCTCCGGTTAACCCTTGATCGGGAAAACAAGCTACCCCTATCGAAACGCTAATCTGATTTAACTCCTGACTTCCTTTTTTCAGTTGTAATTGTTTGACTCCTTCGCGAATGTGTTCGGCTCGTTTTTGCGTATCTTCTTTATTAGATTCGGGTAGAATTAAAATGAGTTCTTCACCGCCATACCGACAAGCAATATCACACCCACGAATTTGGGCTTTTAAAAACTGACCCATTGCTTGTAATACTGCATCTCCAGCATCGTGACCATAGGTATCATTAAAACGTTTAAAATGATCAACATCAATTAATATAATCCCAATTGGATGTTGTTTACGAGTGGCTCGATGAGTTTCCCGTTCTAGGGATTCTTCCATATAACGACGGTTAAATAGATCGGTTAAGGGATCACGAATACTTTGATGTCTCAGACTTTCTCGCAGTTTTAAGTTAGCTAGGGCTAATCCAACTGAACGAGCAATCATTACCCCTAATTGTTGTTGATTATCGTTGAGGTTTGGAGGCTCAACAAAGTTAAAATAGAGTATCCCTAATGCTTCTCCTTGAGCCATCATGGGAATACACCAATGTGAACGGATGCGGGAATGATCGGTATGCTGACAGGGCAAACCAATCTCGGTTTCTTCGGATAAATAGGGTTGACCTTGACGTAAACTCAGACAGTCCTGGGGTGCAAAAACAGTTTTACTGGTTGTCGGTTCTCCCCAGCAGGTAACGGCTTCGACCCAAGTCCGAGAATGATTAATCCAATATATCCCCCCGGAACTTTCAGGAAAGAATAATGGAATTGTTTTAGAAACTACATGGGCTGCTTCTTCAGTATTTAAGCAAGCTTGTAGTAAATCATTCATGCGGTTGAGTAAACTTCTTTCACGGTTGCGTTGTTCCAGGGTATTTACCCAGGCGATTCGTTCTTGAACTTGCTGTTCTAAATTATTAGAAGTTTGTTGTAAGACTTGTTCAGTTCGATGACGTTCTTCGACTTCTGTTTGGAGTTCTTGATTAGCGATTTCAAATTTTTTGGCTCGACCATGTAAAATTTGAGTTTGACGAATCACTAAACCGAGTAACAGAGCGATCAGACTGCCACTCCCCAGAACAATAATAGGTAAAGAAGATTTTTCAACCCTCAGCAGTTCTTCAGTAGGATAAACTCGTACTCGCCAGTTCACGCTGGCTAGCCTGATGTCTTGTTCGCTCATTAATGTCGTTAAACTACGTTGTTGGGGATCTAAATATTCATAAATTTTGTGTTCGCCTTCCCAAATTTCAATCGCATATCCTTGTAAGATTTCTTGGCGGAGGAGTCTTTCAAATAATTTTTGTAGGGGAGAAACGGTGACTAAAAATCCATCAAATTGTCTGGAGGGGCGATCTGCGATACCGTTTTGGGAGGGTGTGGGTGAGGGATTATTGATTCTCAGAAAAAGGGGAATCACAACAACCAAATCGGATTTTTGACGAGCGTTAGATCCTTCAATCGATTTGACAAGTAGATGTCGTTGGGTATAGGCTTCTTCTAGGATGGTTTTGTAGGAGGGCTTGAGGGATCGATTCCGATCATAGATTGACTCTAGGCTCATTTCAGGTTCAATCCAACGTAACTCATAGCTAGAGTTTACCCAAGCGATCGCATCATAGGCCTCAAAATGCAAAGCATATAGAACAGCATCGGTTTCCCATTCCTGTTGGGGAGGACGTCCTGAACGTTCCCAGCGTCCTGCCATACGAACAAGGGCTAAAATGCGCTCTTGCAGTTGATTGTTAATTTGGTTCGCTATACTGACGGCCTCGAGTTGAATTTTTTGTTCAATTTGATTTCTTTGTTGGAGGGCTAAAGCTTGCCAAAGCAGTACAGAAAAGCTGAAAACCCCTATTGCTGCTAGTTCGGGTAAAACTTGTACAAATAGCCGTTGAGTAGATTTTTTTGTAATTTTGGGCGGGATCTCAATCAAGGAGTCCATCCAGGCATAAATCCCCAATTGCTGCTTTCGGGTTGACATGATTTTGACGAGGTTACTGGGTAATCACCGTAAATATTTTAACGAGATTTTCGAGCTTGCAACTGTTTCTCTTTGTTTCTGCCAAATTGAGAAAGTTTTTAACCCCAGTAATATAATTTTTTCACAAGTTCAAGGGTTTGAGATTAATTTTAACAAAACTTGATGACTTTCAAGATTTTTGTTTATCATCGGCTGATCATATTCAATTGGTTCTAGTATTTGGCGACCATTCCTGCTATAAATAGAGTAAATGTCTGCTGAAAAGACTTGCCTAAATATTTTATGGAAATTATTGAGCGAAGCTATGAAAGTTTGCCTTTTTACTGGCAAGAAACCCTCAAAACAGATCGGCGTTGGTTAGAGTCAATTGTTCGTAATTCTGCCCCCTTTTCCGATAGTTGGACAAAAGCCCGTATTGTACAGCTAGCTTACACTCAACCCCAGGGGGTTAAACCCCAAAAAATTTATAATTTACCCATCTATGGGGCCTACCAACAAGAACAGGCCATTGCTGAGGCTTTGTGTTCCTCTTGTGATCCCAAAGAATACCCAGAGTTTAGCAAACAAGTTGATCAAAACTATGTGATTAAGACCTTAAACAGTTGGTATAATAAACGGTTTAACCAGGCTGTTAGTCGAAATTTTGAAGTGTATGTTAATCGAGAACATTCTAACATATTTTTAGTCACAAGTACCGCCCCAACTTCATTAAATATTGCTCGGAAACTTCCACCCCACAAAGAATTTCGTCCTTTATTTAATATTGCTGAACTGGGAATAATTTTGCGATCGCAAAACTTCAAACGTCTCACCTTCAGAACTCATGGATATTCCACCCCGGCTGAAACCTTCTATGAGTCTTTTGTTAAGGAAGCCGAATCTTTATCCCTAAAAGGGCCGATCAATTACATTGGAACCCTCGAAGATCAAAGTGCTTATATTGGCTATAATTGGCCGGGAGAACAGCCCTTTTTTACCCCCGGACTTTGGACAGATGCCCGATACAATTGGGGGATTTTCTTCAAGTTTATCTTTATGATGGCACTCTTAGCTTTAGTTGTGGGAACAGTGTTATATATTCTCACCGCTTTAGCCATTGTTCCTTTATTACAAAGTTTTGGACTCGAACCGATTTTAGATCCCCTTTGGGCTTGGTTTAATTTATCAAGAATTAGGTCTTTATTTGCCCAATGGCAAGCCCTAGTTTTTATCGTTTTTTTGCTGTGGTTATTACTCATGCAAATTCTGCGGTTAGTTGTTTATCAACGCGATCGCTATCGAGCCATTCATTATGGCGCACCGGACTTAGCCGAGTTCTTTTGGCGTTTAGATAAAGTGTTGGGTGAAAACCCTTATCTGAGTATGCCTTTTGACCCCAATACTGAACCCCAAACCCCTGTTTTGACCCCTTTAAAAGTGAATTTAATCGGGCATAGTATGGGAGCATTAGTATTAGTCAATGTGTTGAGAATATTATCTGATAAATTTGGCAAAGATGATTGGCAATATACAGATAAACATCAGATGGGAGACTATTTAATTCTCAATCGACTGATTTTATCAGCCCCAGATATTCCATTAGAGTTTCTACGAGAAGGGCGCAATAATTATGTGAGATCAGCCATTCAACGTTGTCGAGAAATTTACCTCTTTTCTAGTGATCGGGATCTGATCTTGCGTTATATGTCTTTATTGGGAAATTGGTTTTCTGAACCCAGTTTAGAAATGTCTGGCTTACGACTGGGAAACGTATATTTAAAACCCATTCAACGGTCTAACCCTCAAACAGAGTATCGTCCTTATATTCGAGTAATGATTACCACCCAAGCTGCGGTTGAACCCACTTCCGCCTATGACTTATTTGAGAAGTTCAACTATCTCGACTGTTCCCAGATGCCAGGCGTTAACCATACAGATTTTTCCTTGAATTTTTGGAATGGTTTAATCATTGATGCAGTGAATTTGTTCTTCTCCGTGTCAGGAAAAATTGATGTTCACAGTGGGTATTATCAAATTGATACGGTGAGTTTTGAACTGTTAAAATGTCTGATTACTAAAGACGACCTTTCTCACCGTGAAACCCTTACAGAAATTCATCATTTAATAGCAGATACTCCCATTGTTTTTTGGCCTTCTCAGCCCTTTATGAGTCAAGGGACTCGTCAGACTTAAAAGGCTTTTTGTGAGTGTTGTTGCATGATCCAATCTTGACCAATACTCACGCCACTGCGATCAATTTGCACCCATCGATTACCATAGATTTTTAGGACAGGATAGTGATAGGAGTCCCCGAATATCCAGCCTTCCACTTGAGTCGGTTCACCTAAATTAGAATAAGCAATTGACCAAGTCTTAGACTCCGTTGGACACCAAAATAGTTGGAAATCTTCTTGATCCGATAAGTCCCATCTAAACCCCGAAATTTTAGCTTGAAAACTGAGGAGTTTAAACCAATTGTCTTCCGAGGTAATTTGAACGATTTCTTTTCCAGAAGGATTGATAAATACTCCCTCAAAAGGAGTTGCATCATACAGAAGATATCCTTCCCCCACATTAATTTGCTGATGATCAAAAAAAGTTAAATTGCATCGAACCTGAATTGAGTTAGCCTTTCTTGCATCACCTTTAAAGAACTGACTCAACCCAGGAAGAAGACTAAAACTTGAAGCAGTTTGACGTTTTTTGGATGAAGAAGATAAAGGTTGTAGTAAAGACATAGATTGAATCTCTCTATTTTCAATAGATAGGAACCCAAAACCGAATATTCGACGTTATCCGTTAAACGGTCTTTCTCGTTATATCGCTTCAATTCAGACGTTTTCCTCTACCCCAGGGAGAAATCTTCAGCACCCCAATGGTATCCCATCAAAAGAAAAATGGGGTGCAAAGTCTCTATCAAAAGCAGCTATTGTCTCTCTCTGAGAATAAACTCAGCCACCCGCAAATCAACCGGAGTGGTAACTTTCAGGTTGGTTTCCTCCCCTTCGACTATCCGAACAGGTAAACCACATTTTTCAAACAACGCTGCATCATCCGTCACCGCCCACCCTTGAGACTGTCCCCGATCATGACATTGTTTTAACAATTTTACCTCAAAGCCCTGGGGAGTTTGCGCCGCCCACAACTGTTTTCGATCAGGAGTATCTTGAATCAAACCCTTATTATCCACAACTTTAATCGTATCTTTAACAGGAACCGCCGCAATCAAACCCGGACAGGTTTGCAACACCTCTGCACAACGATTAAATAATTCAGGCGTTGATAAACATCGGGCGCCATCGTGAATTAATACCCGTTCCGCCTCAGCAGGTAAAGCCTGTAAGCCATTGTAAACGGACTCCTGACGAGTTGAACCCCCTTGAATGAACTGGATGGGGGTTTTGAAGTTTTGTTGGGCGAGAATGGCTTCAAAATCGGGGAAATCAAAGGGTTGACCGATAATTCCGATCCAGGTGATCGCCGTTGAAGCCTCTGCGGCTTTGAGAGTCCAAGCTAACAAAGGTTGTTCGAGGAGAGTCAGAAGCAGTTTATTGCGGGAAGATCCCATGCGTCGCCCCACGCCTGCAGCAGGAATTAATAAGTGCATTTTGAGATTTTGAGTTCGTAAGGTGGTATTCCATTAGAATTAAGCTGTTCAGTAGATTAACTCGTATAGAGATGAGAATACTAGCCCTTGTCCCTGGCGGGATTGGCGATCAAGTTTTGTTCTTTCCAACCCTAGACAATCTCAAACTAGCTTACCCGCAAGCAATGATTTCTGTCGTGGTTGAACCCAGGGCTAAAGGAGCTTATCGGGTTTGTAAGTCGGTTTCTGAAGTCCTCACCTATGATTTTAAAGACCGCAACAGTCTGGCAGATTGGGGAAATTTTCTCGGTATTGTTCGGGAACGGGAGTTTGATGTTGTGTTATCTCTCGGACAACGATGGACGGTGGGGTTACTGTTGTGGCTGACGGGAATTCCCAAACGAGTTGGATATGCCGGAAGTAGCGGGGCGGCATTTCTCACGAATGCTGTTCCCCTGAAAACGGAACAATACGCCGCCGAAATGTATCACGATTTACTGCAAGGATTAGGAATTAGTTTACCCTTTAAGGGGTTAGCCATTAATGTTCCGAAATCTGATATTGACTGGGCAGAAGCTCAACAACAACAGCTAGGAATTAAGGACAGTGGTTATATTCTGATTCACGGTGGTTCCAGTCTGTTAGCCCAACAAAAGGGAATTGACAAGATTTATCCGGTTGAGAAATGGCTGAATATTATTCAAGATATGCAGCAACAACAACCCAATTTACCTGTGGTTGTGGTTAAAGGGCCAGAAGATGAAGCTTGGGTGAGTCAGTTAACCCAATCTTGTCGGGATCTCAAGGTGACAACACCGGGAGATATTGGTAAACTGGCAGCGATGATTGCTGCGGCGAATTTAATGGTTTGTACCGATAGTGCGCCGATGCACTTAGCCGTTGCAGTAGGAACCTATACTATTGCATTGTTTGGGCCAACTGATCCCGATAAATTATTACCGAAAAGTGATCGGGTTATGGCGGTCACATCTCCAACGGGGAAAATCGCCGACCTCTCACCCGAAAACGTACTCAAAAAAATTTGGGGAGACAAAAGTTAGCGATCGCTTTTGTGAGTGATACTGTTCAGGAGAGGGAACAGGAAAGTTCTATTTAATCAAACTCTTTCCTTGTTCTTCCTCTCTGTTTTCTAGCGGAACATACTGCTGACTGAAGTATCTTCGTGAATGCGCCAAATTGTTTCTCCGAGCAAGTTCGCCACAGATAATACCGTTAACTGATCGAATTGTTTTTCCGGAGGAACCGGAATGGTATTGGTGACAATCACTTCTTCAAACAATCCTTCCGATAACCGTTTCGTTGCCGGGGGAGAGAACACTGCATGAGTGGCACAAGCATAAACTTGTCTCGCGCCTTTTTCTCGCAGCAGTCTCGCGCCTTCGGTAATTGTGCCTGCGGTGTCTATCATATCGTCCACCAGCACTGCCGTTTTTCCTTCCACGTCTCCGATCACGTTTAACACTTCCGCGACATTGTGAGACTGACGGCGTTTATCAATAATGGCTAAAGGTGCATCATCTAACTTTTTCGCAAAGGCTCTGGCTCTAGCTACCCCACCGACATCGGGAGAAACCACCACGATATCGGGTAAATTTTTACTTGCTAGGTAGTCTAGTAATACCGGAGAACCATAAACATGATCAAAAGGAATATCAAAATAGCCTTGTATTTGCGCTGAATGTAAATCCATTGCTAAAATTCGGCTGGCTCCTGCCTCGGTCATTAAATTCGCCACTAGTTTGGCTGTAATTGATTCTCGGCCTGCGGTTTTGCGATCGGCTCGGGCATATCCATAATAAGGGATAACAGCGGTCACTTGTCGGGCTGATGCTCGGCGACACGCATCAACCATGATTAACAGTTCCATCAAATTATCATTGACGGGATGACAGCAGGGTTGAATCAAGTAAACATCGCAACCGCGAATGGATTCTTGAATTTGTACATACAATTCACCATCTGCAAATTGTTTGCGAATCATTGGGCCTAAGTCTAGTCCCAGATAGCGACTCACTTCTGTTGCCAGTGAGATGTTTGACGATCCCGAAAACAGCCGCAGTCGATTATGATCAGGAGCCAAGGGTTCAGGATGGGGAACGGGTAAAGTAGCAGAACGGATCACGGTATGGCCTCGCAGTTCATTCATGGAAATCTTACCATTGTTATGGGGGAGCAATTCAGTACAGACAGCACACAGACCGATCCGCCTTCGCTTTGTTCCGCTCTTTCGCTGACTCACTGAACAGCCCCAAGTTCAGTATCAATCTGTTTAAAGATTGTCTCTCTTTTATTGTTAAAAATTCTGCGCCAAATTAAAATGGGGAAAATACGGATCTTGATCTGAAACTGGATACATCTACTCTGTTCCATCCGATTTCAGAAAACCTTAATCCTTGCCCCCTAGACCCTGATTTTTCGGGAGACTTTCGTTAAAGGACAGACCCCATGAGTTTAAAGGATCAAATCAGCGAAGAAATTAAAACCGCGATGAAAGCCAAAGATAAAGTCCGTCTGGAGGCGGTTCGCAGCATTAAGAAGGTGTTGATAGAAAAAGAAAGTGAGGTGAAAGGAAAGGGTCAAGAGACTCTGACACCTGAACAAGAACTTGAGGTGTTAATGCAGCAAGCCAAACAACGCCGAGATTCTGTAGAACAGTATCAAAAGGCGGGACGGGAAGATTTAGCTGAGGCTGAAAAAGCTGAATTGGCGGTTATTGAAGAGTTTCTCCCTCAGCAACTTTCAGATTCTGAGGTTGCCGCTATTATTGATGAAATTATGGCTGAAGTTGGCGCGAGTTCCCCTAAAGATATGGGGAAAGTCATGGGGCCTGTAATGCAACGTTTGAAAGGTCAAGCTGATGGGAAAAAAGTTCAAGAACTGGTCAAAACGAAGTTAAGTTCATAGCGATAAATTCCTAGAACAATATTACTCTCCTGTCTCCGAGAAAATACGGAGACTCTCTGATTGAGTCCCAACCCCATCCATGATTAAAGTTTTGCTGGTTGACTGTATTGGAACTTTAACGACTACCCTTTCTGGTCAACCTTTCCCTCAATATTCCCAAGATTTACAACCTCTCCCCGGTACTATGGATGCGATCGCCTATTTCTATCGAAGCGGATGGAAAATTATCGCTCACTCTAATCAAAATCAGATTAATCATCCGACAACTCCTCAATCTCTAGAAGCCGTTCAACAGCAAATTGTCTATACTTTGCAGTTGTTTCCCGCCATTAGCAAGGTTTATTTTAGTGATTGGACTGGGGAATATTGTTGGTCTGTAGAACTCGATTTTTCCGTTCCAAACAAACTTCAAATTATTCAAACTCAATATCAACGCTCAGATTTCCTCAATCTTAGCCGCCCGGGTCAAGGTCAATATGATTCTTTCCGTAAACCGGGGGCGGGAATGTTACGGTTAGCTCTTTTAGAATTAGTTGATGATTTTGAAGACGTTTGGGTGATTAGTAACCATGCGGTAGACCGAGATGCTGCGATCGCTGCTAAACTTAATTTTTGTCCCACTCCCACCTGGTTAAAACGATATAAAGAATTTTAACACCAGTTCCTCCCCTATCAGATTTGTTGTATATTCGTCCGTAATGCCTACACCGATTTACCATATTACTCATGTTGATAATCTTTCTTCTATTATCAATTCAGGCGGATTAATTGCTTGCACTCAACTCAGACAACAACAAATTAATTACACAGATATTGCCCATGAACAAATTCAATCCAGGAGAGCTAATAAACTTGTTCTTTGTAGCGCAAGGGGTGTAATAAATAGCATACAAATCCCAAAAAACAAGTAAGAGTACCGTAGAAACCAGCTAAGAAAAAGAAATGATTGAATTTAAGCAAGGCAACCTGATAGAAGAAAATATCGAGGCCCTCGTCAATACAGTTAATTGTGTTGGTGTGATGGGCAAAGGTATTGCTTTGCAATTCAAACAAGCATTTCCTGAAAACTTTAAAAAATATAAAAAAGCTTGTGATCTTAAAAAAGTTCAACCCGGGAAAATGTTTACCACCTCTACAGATATGCTGTTTCCAAAATATATTATTAACTTTCCAACTAAACGACACTGGAAAGGCAAATCAAAAATAGAAGATATTGAATCGGGATTAAAAGCTTTAGTTGAAGAAGTTCAACAACTCAACATCCAATCAATAGCTATTCCTCCACTGGGCTGCGGTAATGGTGGCTTAGATTGGGCGCAGGTAAAACCGATGATTGTTAATGCGTTTGCTGAATTGCCAGATGTTCAGGTCATAATTTTTGAACCAGTAGGCGCACCTGTAGCTGATCAAATTAAAGTCGCTACAAAGAAACCTAATATGACTCTTAGCCGTGCCTTATTTATCCGTTTGCTAGAACTGTACGCAATACCAGGTTATCAATTAACAAAACTGGAAATTCAAAAACTTGCTTACTTTCTCCAAGAAGCTCAAGAACCATTAAAACTACGTTATACAAAACATTATTATGGTCCTTATGCTGATAATCTAAACCATGCTCTACAAGCATTAGATGGTCATTTTATTAGTGGATATGGAGATCGAAGTCAGCAGTCACAGATGTATGTCTTACCAGAAGGTAGAAAGGCTGCTCATCGCTATTTAGAACAGCATCCTGAAGCCAATGAACGTCTCGAAAGAGTTAGTAATTTAATTACTGGCTTTGAAACACCTTACGGAATGGAAATGCTAGCGACAATTCACTGGGTCGTTACCAGAGAAGATCCTCAAGCCGCAAAAGATTGTGAAAGAGCGATCGCATTAGTACAGCAATGGAATGAAAGAAAGCACAAACTGTTTAAACCTAGTCATCTACGGAAAGCATGGGAACGACTTCAACAACAAAATTGGTTTCTTGATGTATCCACCAACAACTAAGTAATAACAGCAGATATTAATGGTACTAGGGATCTGACAAGTTATTTTAGCAAAATTCTTCAACTCCCCCTTCCCCACCCCTAAACGATAAGCTTCAATAATCCATAAAAGCTTAAATGTTCATAACTTTCTATCAATTAACCAACTTTACAAAACTTAACTCGAAAATAATTCTCAATTAGCAAACGAGCTTGCGTTCTTTCAGGCTTTTTGGTATGATACTCTCAAATCATAATACAGGAATGGTCTGACCTATAAGGTATTTTTACCGATTTTGACAGCTAAAACCCTGATTGTCTCGTGCATTTTCCTCGTTTTGAGTCCAGTTTTTCCCTCAGTTGTTTCCCCACGATTCACCAATTTTCACGACCCTTTTTCACCCCCACTTGACAAAATACCAAACCTGTGCATCTCCTCAAATACTATCGGTAATGCTACTAAAATTAAACGCCTTGACCCGTACCCCGGGAACCACGCTACTGCCGTAACGTTCCACTTGACTCAAGGCGTCAATATCCCGGAACAGTTCAGGCAACCGTTGATTAAAGCGCAAATTCTTAATCGGATTGGCTATTTTCCCGTCTTCGATCCAAAACGTACCATCCCGCGTCATCCCGGTGACTTCTAACGTTCGGGGGTTGACATAGCGCACATACCAGGCCCGACTCACCAAAATCCCCCGTTCTGTTTGAGCAATCAAATCCGCCAAACTTTGATCAGAGCCTAGCATCACCACCGGATACATCGCCCCATTCGGTTCAACGCCTTGCTGGGCTGCCCAATAACGACTGTAGGATAACGTTTGGGGAACCCCGTCTTTAATCACAGACAAATGATCCTTTTTCAACCCATCTGCAAAAAAGGTCGAACCGCCTATCAGAGGATGCCCCGGATCTCGCTGCACATTCACCAACGAACTAAACATCGCTTCCCCGAGGCGGTTTCCGACAGGTTTTCCCTGTTCATCCATCCGCGACATAAATGATCGCCCTTCATCTGCGGATCGGGCATCTAAATTAAACATCACCCACATCAACAACTCCGCAAACGCCGCCCCATCAAAAATTACCGGATAAACTCCCGGCTGAACTTCTTTGGGGTTACGGGCTAAATAGGCTTTTTGAATAATTGTTTCTGTTAGGGATTTGATCGGTAAATCTTGAATCGCGATCGCGCTGCGTTTACTCCAAGCTGAACCGTTATCAATTTTTGCGGTAAATCCAAAATCTGCACTCGTTAAACGGTTACAAGCCCTCAACCCCAGAGAATTGCCAATAGCCAATAATTCTGCTTCACTGCTGAGAGTTCCCGATCCTTCAACTTGGGCCTCCGCACTCAGGTTGCAGACGGTTTGAACTCGTTCTCCCCGTTGCAGGGGGGAAAAACAGGCTGTAGCTTGATCAAAAGCGGGGATGCGGTTTTCATAGGGTTGCGGTTCTAAGAGCGGCACCCATTCAGGATCTTCTGGGGCAATCCGGGCTAACTCTTGAGATCGTTTAAGAGTCGCTTTAATTCCATCGGGGTCGAATTCAGTTGTCGAACTGCTGGCACTGCGCTTGCCAAAATAGCTGGTAATTGAGAGGCTAAATTTTGTACTGCTGACGTTTTGGGTAATTTGATTTTCAGAATACCGAGTTAAAGCTTCTTCGCTATTGCTGATACTGACAAAGACCGCTTCTGCTTCTGATTGTTGGATCACCGTTTCAATCAGAGACAGGGCTTGATCTTCAGAGAGGAGATGGGGTGCCGTCGCAATCGTCATAAGTAATAGGGCGTGAAAAGAATAGCGATCGCCGAAGATGCAACTGTTGATCAGGATGTCAAAATATAGGATATCACAACAGTTGTTCTAATCACCCCCCTTTTTCTAGAATGGCTTCTCCTTCAACTCCAGCTTTAATCCACAATCCTCAACACCTGGAAAATCGGTTAAAAGAAATTCCAGCCTGTCCGGGGGTGTATTTAATGCGCGATCGCGCTGATGATATCTTATATATTGGCAAATCTAAGAAATTGCGATCGCGAGTTCGGTCTTATTTTCGGGATGACAACCGCCACAGTCCCCGTATTACCCTGATGATTCAACAGGTCACAGACATTGAGTTTATTGTCACCGATACCGAAGCCGAAGCCCTCGCCTTAGAAGCCAATTTAATTAAACAGCATCAGCCCTATTTTAATGTATTGCTGAAAGACGATAAAAAATATCCCTATCTCTGTATTACCTGGTCTGAAGAATATCCGCGAATTTTTATCACCCGGAAACGCCGCTTAGGGAAAGCCAAAGATCGTTATTATGGCCCCTATGTTGATACTCGACTGTTACGCAGTACTCTACATTTAGTTAAACAAATTTTTCCCTTGCGTCAACGTCCCAAACCTTTATTTAAAGATCGTCCTTGCTTGAACTATGATATCGGGCGATGTCCGGGAGTGTGTCAACAGTTAATCTCCCCCGAAGACTATCATCAGACGATGCAAAAAGTAGCGATGATTTTTCAAGGACGTACCGAAGAACTGATTGAGTATTTAAATCAACAAATGCAAGTTGCTGCCGAAACCTTGAATTTTGAGACGGCTGCTAAAATACGCGATCAGATACAAGGACTAAATTCATTAAATGCCGATCAAAAAGTCTCTCTCCCCGATGATAGAGTCTCTAGAGATGCTATTGCTTTGGCGGCTAACGATAAACTTGCCTGTATTCAACTATTTCAAATTCGGGCGGGAAAACTGGTAGGGAGGTTAGGGTTTCAAGCCGAGATAATTCCATTTGACTCCGAAAAAGAATCGGAATTTGGGGCAATTTTACAACGGGTGCTTGAAGACCATTATCAAACGGTAGATCCGGTGGAGGTTCCCCGGGAAATTTTAGTTCAATATTCATTACCCGAAAACTCGATTTTGGCGAATTGGTTGAGTGATTTCAAAGGTCGAAAAGTGACAATTATCAATCCCCAACGCCAAACCAAAGCCGAGTTAATTGAACTGGTGGAAAGGAATGCGGGGTATGAATTAGAACGAGTGCAAAGGTTAAGCGATCGCAATACCCAAGCCTTAGAAGATTTAGCCGGAATTCTCGATCTTCCCGATATTCCTCATCGGATAGAAGGCTATGATATTTCCCATATTCAAGGATCAGACGCAGTGGCTTCGCGAGTCGTATTTATTGACGGTTTACCTGCGAACCAACAATACCGACATTATAAGATTAGAAACCCTGAAATTAAATCAGGACGGTCTGATGATTTTGCCAGTTTAGCGGAAGTCATCGGACGAAGATTTCGAGATTATCCAACATTATCCCCGGAAAAAATAGCCACCGATAAACCGGATGTAATTATGATCGATGGGGGGAAAGGTCAACTATCAGCCGTGGTTAAAGTGTTATCAAAATTAAACCTATTAGAAGATTTACGAGTGATTAGTTTAGCCAAACAACGAGAAGAAATCTTTCTTCCCGGTGAGTCCTTGCCTCTGCAAACCGACATCGATCAACCCGGAGTTCAACTGTTACGACGTCTGCGAGATGAAGCCCATCGGTTTGCAGTCAGTTTTCATCGAGACCAACGCAGTCAACGGATGAAGCGATCGCGTTTAGATGAAATTCCGGGTTTAGGAGAGTATCGCCAGAAACAACTACTTGCTCATTTTCGGTCTATAGATTATCTGCGTATAGCAACTCCCGAACAAATTGCCGAAGTCCCTGGAATTGGGTTAAAACTCGCCCAAGAAATTTATCACTATTTTCATCCAACATCAGACCCCAAAGATGCAACAATAGACTCAGCGAAAGAAGTGACACAACTTCTAGGGGGCTTGGGAACTTTGGATTAATGCTTAAGATAGAATTAAACTCTTTAACCCTCAACTGCCCATGCCTGCTAGCAGTTTATCTCAATTTGATTTTAGTCTGGATGGGGCCATTTACCCCGACCCGTTAATGGTGTCTTCGCAAATGTCTTGGGGTGATCTCCTAGCTATGATGGTTCACCGGAGAAAGACTTGTGATGTTTCCCAACAGAATCCCCTCCAACCCGCACAGGCGAGTTGTGCTTTAGTGGTGGATGACAACCGTCTGGTGGGGGTACTGACAGACGATGATGTGGTAGGATTGATCGCGACGAGGACTTTAGAGGAACAGGTGAGTGTTTCAGCGGTGATCACCCGTGAATTGATTAGTCTGAAGCGATCGCCATCGGAGAATCTGTTTAAAGCTATTCATCTGTTGCATCAATATCAGATTCGCCATCTTCCCGTTCTCTCAGAACAGGATAAAATACTAGGGTTAATCACCGTAGAACAGCTTTACCGTTGTTTACCGACTTTAGAAGTTTTGAAAGATCGTCGAGTTGAGGAAGCAATGAGTCGAGAGATGATTTTGACTTCCCCCCAGACCACTGTTCAACAGGTGACGCAAGACTTGGCAAAATCTCCAAAAAAGACTATTGTGGTGACTAACCCTCAGCTTCACCCTTTGGGTGTTCTCTCCGCCGCAGACTTAGTTCTGTTTTACGCTTTGGGGTTGGATGATCAGATGCCCGTGGATCGAATTATGAATCCTTGTTGGCAAACAATTAACCCAAAGGATCGTCTAAGGAAAGCTGTAGACCGAATGCAGGAGGAACGCTTAGAGCAGTTACTCGTGAGTTCAGAATCGGGAAAAATTGTGGGAATAGTGAACCTCGGTCTAATTTTACAGGTTTTCGATCCGGTGGAAATGTACAAGGAGGTTCAACAGAATGCTGTTAGAGATTCTGATCTCAATGCTGCTATTGTCGATGCGGTTAGCTGCTTGGTTGTTGTTCTTGATGCTCAAGGGAGAATAATCCGGTTTAATCAATCCTGCGAAGCGATCACGGGTTATTCGTTTTTAGAAGTCAGAAATCAAGCTTTTTGGGAAGTCTTTCTTTCGGCTGAGGAACAACAGCCCTTTAGAGATTACTTTTATCCTTTTCCCCAGGGAGAATTTCCGCGTCACTTGGAACTGAACTGGAAGACCAAAGGATCTGTCGGACACCTCATCTCCCATCTTAATACTACCCGATTCAACGAGGAAGGTCAAGTAGAATTTGTGATTTTAACGGGAGAAGACATTACCCACCACCGTCAAAGAGAAAACGCCTATCGTCACCTGACAGAAGAACTCGAACAGCGAGTGCATCACCGCACCCAACAATTAACCCTAGAAATAGCCAAGCATCGCTGTACCGAAATTGAACTCCAGTGGGAAAAAGCCCGTTTAAAATCGCTAATTTCGTCTAATCCTGCAATTATTTATAGTCGCAATTATCCCAGTTTAAAAACGACATTTATCAGTGAAAACGTTTATAAAATATTAGGATATGAACCGGATAAATTTTTAGAAGATATAGAGTTTTGGGGGGATAAAATCCATCCAGATGATCAACAGTGTATCTCGGTACAAATCGAGACCATCTTACAACAAGGCTATTATTGCTATGAATATCGTTTTCGGGATCAAAAGGGTGATTATCGCTGGATGCGGGATGAAGTCAAACTTATTAAGGATGCAGCCGGACACCCGGTTGAATTAATTGGATACTGGATAGAAATCAGTGAACAGAAAAAAATGGAAGCGGCTTTACGAGAAAGTGAAGAACGATTTCGAGCGATTTTTGAAGAAGCCGAAGTCGGAATTGCAGCCGTTTCGCTGTCCGGTTCGTTTCTGTTAGCCAATCGCAAATTAGCAGAAATTGTGCAGTATTCCGTAGAGGAATTATTACAAAAAAACGATCAAGATATTACCCATCCCGAAGATTTAGCCAAAGATTTAGCAATCTGGGAACAAATTAATCGGGGGGAACTGTTCCAATTTTCCTTAGAAAAACGCTACCTTCGTCAAAACGGAATAGAAGTCTGGGTCAATTTTAGTGGTTCTTTAGTTCGCAATACAAAAGGAGAACCGCAATATATCATTGGAATGATTCAAGATATTAGCGAACAGCAAGCTGCACTTCGTGAACGCAAACAAGCCGAAGCCATCCTCAGTAGTTTATGTGAAAATACAACTTTGATGATGGGAGTCATAGAATTATTAGAAAATGATATCCGTCATCTTTGGGATAATCCAGCAACCGCCAAATTATTAGGATATGATGTACAGCACTTAAAAAATAAAACCTGTCAGCAGTTAGCAACCCCAGAAAACATCATTCAACTTTGGCTAAAAAATTGCTACAACACCCAAGAAACTCAAAAAGCCGCCCACTTTGAATATCAGCACAAAACTCCAACAGGAGAACATTGGTTATCAGCTACCATCTGTTGGGTTCCAGGAAACTTTCCCCTTCCTCGATGCTGCTATGTTCTCGAAGATATCACCGAACGGAAACGCACAGAAGAAACGCTACGTCATACTACCCAAAACCTGTTAGAATCTCAACGCATCGCTCATCTGGGGAATTGGGATTTTCATGTGATCACCCAAAAAATGACCTGCTCAGAGGAAGTGTTTCGCATTTTGGGTTTAGATCCTGGCTCAGACGAACCCAGCCTGGAAGAATGGGTTGAGATGATTCACCCCGATGATCGCGAACATCACCATAATATCTTACAGCATTCCCTGAATACAGGAGAATACTTTGATATTGAGTATCGCCTGCTCCACCCCGATGGGGAACTGCGTTATCTTCATACTCAAGGGGAAGTGATCCAAAACGAACAGAACCAAGCGATACGGCTGTTTGGGGTGGTGATTGACAGGACTGAGCAAAAACTCGCCGAAGAAGCGCTGTGTGCCTCTGAAGCTCGTTATCGCGCTCTGGTTGAACAAATGCCCGCCGTTGTTTATACCGTCACAGTCGGGGAAGCCAGTATGCCCTTGTATATTAGTCCCCGCATTGAACAAATATTAGGATATACAAGCGATGAATGGATGAGTAATCCGCAATTGTGGTGTCAATGTCTCCATCCTGATGATCGAGAACAAATGAGTCGTCGCCTAGAAAACCTTCCCAGCCATAATCGCCCGTTTGTTTCTGAATATCGCCTGTTAACCCGTAATCAAGATGTTTTGTGGGTACAAGATGCCGCCGTTGTGATTCGAGATGAGGATCAAACCCCAATTTTATTACAAGGGGTGATGCTGGATATCACTGAACGCAAACACACCGAAGTGGCGCTGCGACAAAGTGAAGAACGGTTTAGTAGCTTAATTCGGAATTTAAGTGTGGGGGTCACTCTGCATAATGCCCAGGGTGAGGTTTTATTGTGTAACCCTAAAGCCTGGCAATTATTGGGTTTATCAGAAGGGGAACTTTTGGGGATCACCTGTCTCCCTTCAGAGTGGAAAATTATTTACGAAGATGGTTCACCGTTTCCTTATAGCGCTCATCCGGTACCGCAAGCCATTGTGACTCGTCAAGCGGTAAAAAATGTGTTGATGGGAATTTATCGTCCTGGGGTGAACAGAGAAGAAAGAGAGTTAATCTGGATTTTAGTGAATGCAGAACCTCAATTAACAGCAGAGGGAACGGTAGAGAATGTGATTTGTACTTTTAGCGATATTACTATTTTGAAACAGGTTCAGGAAGATTTACGCACCAGTGAACAACTGTATCGCACGATTGCCCATAATTTCCCGAATGGGACGATCTTTTTGTTTGATCAGAATTTACGATATTTGGTGGCAGATGGTCAAGGATTGGCGAGTTTACAACTTAGGCGTGAACAGTTAGAAGGGTATACGTTGTCAGAGGCGTTATCATCGGAAATTTACATTTCAGTTGAACCGTTGTATCAAACGGCATTAGCTGGGAGTGAACGGGTTGAGGAAATTGAGTACGAAGATCAGATTTATCTGATTCGGGCAGTGCCGATTAGAAATGAAGAAGGGGATGTGATTTTAGGGATGATTGTATCTCAGAATATCACAGAACAGAAACAAGTTGAACTGGCTTTACAACGCGCGAATCACAATTTAGCTGAAATTAATCAACGCTTGGAAAAGTCGGTTCAAGAGTTAGAACAACGTCACCGAGAATCGGCTATTATTAATCAGATGATTGAGTTTTTGCAGGCTTGTCATGGGGTTGAAGAAGCTTATGGGCCGATTTCTGAGTTTCTCAAACAGCTTTTTCCTGGGTGTGCTGGGGCGGTATTATTGAGTGATCAAAAAGCGAATAAAGTTGAGTCAATGGCTGCTTTTGGAGAGTTAGCTGTTGGTGAATTAAGTTTGGATTTTGATGAGTGTTGGGCGCTGCGACGAGGACAGATTCACTTGGCTAATCGTAATCAATCAGGTTTGTTTTGTTCTCATGTTCATCAGGATCCTTTACCTTCGGCTTCTTTGTGTATTCCAACGATTGTTCAAGGACAGGTATTTGGGTTATTGTATCTGAGAACTCAACAAGCTGAGGGGTTAAGTAAGGGTCAACAACAGTTAGCCCAAACGGTGGCGGAACAGATTTCTTTGGGCTTGTCTAATTTACAATTACGGGAGGAGTTACATAACCAAAGTATTCGTGATCCGCTAACAGGATTATTTAACCGTCGCTATTTGAAAGAGTTTTTACAGAAAGAAGTTTTGCGATCGCAACGTTCAGGTCAACCGTTAGGAATTATTATGGTTGATATTGATCATTTTAAGCAATTTAATGATAGTTTTGGTCACGAGGCGGGAGATTTAGTGTTGCAAGAAGTCGCCCGTTTTCTTCAGCGTAAAATTAGATTATCAGATATTGCCTGTCGCTACGGAGGGGAGGAGATGACGTTAATTTTACCGGAGATGTCTTTAGAAGCGGTACAAGCGAGGGCAAATCAGTTATGTGATGGAATTCGACAACTGGAGTTATCTTATCAAGGGAAAGATTTAGGACGAATTACGGCTTCGTTTGGTGTGGCTTGTTTTCCGGATCAAGGTTTAACCCCGGAAGCGGTGATTAAAAAGGCAGATGAGGCATTATATCAAGCTAAAAATCAAGGTCGAAATCAGGTAGTTTCTGCCTAACAGGGGAGGGGTTTGACGGTTTTTTTATTGGACTAAATGTTTTAAATCTTCTATAAAAGCTGCAAGTAAATGGGCTGAATTAACCTCGAGGGCAACCCAAGCATTTGCTGCTATTTTAGCATGATGACGGCGATCAAAGAGGGTTTTTCCGGTTGTGAATTTTCCCAAGACTTCAACCTCAACTCGGGCGCGTTGAAACTGTAGGGTTTCTGGATAAAATAGGTAGGCGAGGGTGACTGCATCATGGACTAAAAATCCGGCTATTCCCTGGGTTTCTCGGTAAGACAGGGAGGTTTTTGTCATGGCTTTGGCTAAAGCAAGGATAAACTGAGAAATTGGATTTTCGGGGTTGATTTTAGCAATATTTTCCGCCATTTCCGGCAGAAAAATCAGCGATCGCGTTACATCTAGGGGTAAAATAACTAAGTTATTACTGCTATTCAAAACAATTTCTGCGGCTGAGGGACTGTAAGCTATATTAAATTCTGCTTCGGGGGTAACATTTCCCGCGACGTTAAAGGCACCGCCCATAATAATGATTTCTTTGGCTTGTTTTAAAATACCAGGAGATTTAGTTTCAGCCGCTGCTAAGTTTGTTAAAGGGGCGAGGGCGATCAGGGTGATTTCTCCCGGAAATTGGGTTAATTTTTCGATTAAAATTTTATCTGAATCTCTCGCTTTTTCATAGGATTTTTGAGAAGAAGGTAAGGTTTGGGCTAAATTTCCTAAACCGTCATTGCCATGAATATGGGCGGCATCGGCTATTTCTTTTTGGGTTTTAATCACACCTCGTCCGACTTCTATCTGAGGAAAACCTGTGAGTTTTAGGAGTTTACAAGCGTTGGTAAAGGTAAGTTTTGCATTCACATTTCCCTCAACGGAAGTCACGGCTAAAAGTTCTGCAAATCCTTTTTTAACTAAACTAATGAGCCAGAATAAAGCAAAAGCATCATCGCCACCAGGGTCAGTATCGAGAATAATTTTAGGGTGATTCATGTTTATTTAAAAGTTTATTGGCTGCTATTTTAACAACCTTTTCAAAGAGTCGGAGTTCTGTATAATAGTATTGGGGGTCAATGGCTTCATAGATGACAATTCCCCCAGTTTCAATAATAGCTCCTTCTAACATTAAATTATCGATCATCTCAAAGTGTTCAATGAAAAGCCCTTGATCATCTAAAGTTTCTGAGGTTTTATTCAGCACTCGTTCACAGTAGAGACGATGATCATTGCTGTAACCAAAGACAGGCTTTCCTAATGCTGTCATATACCCGATTTCAAACGCAGTGCCTACATCTAAACTCGGACTCCGAAAGGGAGTCATATTAGCAATGATTAAATCACAACTTTTCATTAAGTTAATATTACAGTGATAAATTTCCATCCCCGCTTCACGAGGTTTTAAATTTGTTAAATCTAAGCTGGCATCAAAGGGAAATACCCCCTCAAAGCCATAGGTTTGGCAAATCTGTTTTTTTGCCTCTGCCCTTTTTAACGGTTCAGGTAAAAAAACATCGGGGCCAGCTAAATAAACTCGCACGATAAATTCCTTCAAACCTTAGATGTTTTTGAGTTAAGTTTATGATACCATTTCCCTAAACCGTTTTAGAAACAAAAGTTAAATTTAATGGCTTATGAGTTTAATTGTGTTTGGTAGTATTAATATGGATTTAGTGGTTAAAACCCCGCGTTTACCGAGTCCAGGAGAAACGTTACAAGGGAATCATTTTTTTACAGCCCCCGGGGGGAAAGGGGCAAACCAAGCAGTTGCAGCAGCCCGTTTAGGGGCGTTAACGTACTTAGTGGGGCGGGTGGGGGAAGATAGTTTTGGCCAGGAACTTTTAACCCATCTGAATGAAATGGGAGTGCAAACAGAAGGGATCAAAGTAGACTCTAAAACAAGTTCAGGTGTGGCGATGATTGCTGTTGATCAAAACAGTGAAAATACAATTATTATTATTCCTGGGGCTAATGGTCGGGTCAATAGTCAAGATGTTGATAAATTAAACGATTTATTCTCTCATGCTACGGCGTTGCTGTTACAGTTAGAAGTGCCGCTCTCGACTATTCTATTAGTCGCTCAAAAAGCTAAACAAGCGGGTGTTAAGATAATTTTAGATCCGGCTCCGGCTCCTGAGAGTTTGCCCGATGAACTTTACTCCTTAATTGATATTATAACACCCAATGAAACCGAAGCCAAGCAATTAACCGGATTTGATGTATCCGAAGAAAGAAACTGGGTGAAAGCCGCCGATTTTCTGCTCAACCGAGGGGTGAAAACGGTAGTCTTAAAATTAGGGGCAAGAGGGGTTTTTTGTGTGAATAAAGCAGGACAGTTTCGCGTTGAAGCTTTTCCAGTAGAAGCCGTTGATACAGTGGCCGCAGGAGATGCGTTTAATGGGGCGATGGCAGCGGCTTTTGAACAGGGTTTATCGTTAAAAGAGGCGGTGGTTTGGGGGGCGGCAGCCGGGGCGCTGGCAACAACAAAATCAGGGGCGCAACCTTCCCTCCCCGATCAAGAAACCTTTGAAGCTTTTCTGAAATCTCATTAGTTCTCTATCCTTTGATAATGTAAACCTCTAACTTAAGAAGGATGATTGTTTATCGAATCTTAAAATAATCTTGTAAAAAGGAAATAACAATAAAAAAGGAAATAATAATGCCAGATGATATTAAAAATAAGGATCTACCTGAAATAGATCCGACAGTTGTTGAAGATAGAAGAACTGTTATCGCGGATGAAAACCGATCCTTTCTCGAAAAGGTGATGAAAAAAAGCGGTATGGCGGATCTTTATGATGCCAGAGACTTTACAGAAGTCGTTTTTCGGGTAATGCGAGATTTAATGACAACAGAAGCCTCTGATCGCGTTGCAAATGAACTCCACACAGAAGCCTTACCCACAACAGAAAAAGCACTCCAGATGGAAATTTCTGAACTGTGGAAAGATACTAATCCGATTGTAGGGTTTTTAAGTCGGGTTCGTCCACCCTGGCAAGGCCCTGGAATCTTTAAAATTGACGCGGATCGTTTTTTATTTAGAGTTGCAAATGAAGGCGGACTTCCGAAAACAGTTGATCGGGAACAAGCCGTAACTGCCGTGTTTTCTGCAACAAAAGAGGAACTGTCT
Source organism: Limnoraphis sp. (assembly GCA_050485465.1). Lineage (GTDB taxonomy): Bacteria > Cyanobacteriota > Cyanobacteriia > Cyanobacteriales > Microcoleaceae > Capilliphycus. The sequence continues at coordinate 41,768 of JBJHBL010000039.1, forward strand.
GAAGAACGAATTCAAGAAATTTCGAGTTGGCTACCGGGTAAAGTTAAAGAACTTTGGGAACAAGCTTAAACAGTTAGAGTAACCAGTAACCTTTTACAGTCATCAGGGGTAAAAACCTTTATAACCCGCTCTTAAGATTTTAATAACCTTAAACCACTTAAGGTGACTAAAACCGTTGATCCTTCATGTCCAATCACTCCTAATGGGAGATTAATTTGACCTGCAAAATTAGCGACTAAAAGCCAACCAATAAAGGATAACGCAAAGATAATATTTTGGCGGACAATTCGCTGAGAACGACGCCCTAAATGAACGGCTTCTGGTAGTTTTTCTAAACGCTCTCCCATTAAGATAATATCTGCCGTTTCTAAGGCGACATCTGTTCCTGCACCCCCCATCGCTATTCCAACAGTTGCGAGGGCTAAAGCGGGGGCATCATTAATTCCATCTCCAATCATAGCAACGGCGTCATATTGTTTTTTTAATTGTCGAATAACGGTTAATTTATTTTCGGGTAATAAATCTGCATAAACTTCGGTAATACCTACATCTTGGGCGACAGTTTTCGCTGTGCAGGGGTTATCTCCTGTTAACATTACAATCTGTTTAATTCCCATTTTCTTTAACCGTTCAATGACTCGTTTTGCTTCGGGTCTAACGGTATCTGAAACCGCAATTAATCCGATAATTTCCTGAGATTGGGCAACCCAAATCACTGTTTTTCCTTGTGCTTCCAAACGAGAGGATGCTGCGGATAATTTTAGGTTTTTTTGCGATAATTCTGTTAAAATAAAGCTCGCTTTCCCGACAAGCACCGATTGATTTTCAACGCTGCCAATAATCCCTAAACCTGCTTTTGCTTGTACATGGGTTGCCGTTAAACGGGGTAAATTTTGAGCCGCTTCGGTAATGGCTTCACCAATGGGATGTTCTGAAACCACTTCTAAAGCCGCAGCCAGTTGTAAGACTTTTTCAGAAGAATTGTTATCAGTGGGAATAATTTCTACCACTTGTATTTTTCCTGTTGTTAGGGTTCCGGTTTTATCAAACGCAATTGCTTTGATTGTGCCAATTTTTTCAAGTTGCGCCCCATTTTTAAATAGAATTCCCTGACGCGCCCCATTGGCAATTCCTGAGAGTAAAGTTGGCATAATTGCTGCCATTAATGCACAGGGAGAAGCAACAACTAAAAAAATTAAAGCCCGATAAATGGTGGTTTCCCAATTCCAACCCAATACAAAGGGCGGGAGAATTGCCAGTAAAAGCCCCCCAAAGACAATTACTTGGGCATAATTTCGCTCAAACTTTTCAATAAATTGTTGAGACGGTGGGGCTTCAGTTTGGGCTTGTTCAACTAAACGAATGACTCGTTGAATTAAACTACTTTCTGGGGATTTATGCACTCGTAAACGGAGCGCTCCATGACCATTTAATGTTCCGGCAAAGACTTCATCTCCGATTGTTTTTTCAACGGGAATTGATTCTCCGGTAATTGTCGCTTGATTGAGATGACTGTGACCTTCTAAAATTACGGCATCCGTGGGAATCAGTTCACCGGGTTTGACAATAACAATATCATTGATTTGGAGTTGATCAATTGGAATTTCGATTTCTTGGTTATTTATAATGGTTCTTGCGGTATCCGGTGCTACAGCCATTAAACGGCGGATATTGCGTTCCGTTCGTTGCATTGCAAAACTTTCTAATGCCCCACTAATGGCAAAAATGAGAATTAAAATCGCTCCATCAATAATTAACGTATAATCCTGTTGCCATAATCCTAAACTCGCTGCTCCCAATGCCGCCACCATCATCAATAAATCTACATCCAGTTGATGCTCTTTGAAAAGGGTGGTTAGTCCATCTTTTGTGCTTTCATAGCCACCAATAATATAGGCAATCGGAAATATAAATAAGGCGATTCCCACCCAACTTAAACTTAAAAAGAACCAACCCAAAATCACTAAAATAGCACAGCTAACCGCCGCAACAGCTTCTGGATATTGACGGAACAGTTGACGTAGATCCGGAGGGAAAAAAAGACGGGTCATGGTCAGTGGAGATTGTGACTATTTTTTTAGTGTAAAACTTTTTTCATTCTACAAATCTGAAATTATACTAAAAGATTGCTCCCCCATTCCGGTCAAAATATGATACTGTATGAGGAGAAAATATCTGCGTGTACTCAAGACGTCAATGACATCATTCCAAGCTAAAGCTAGATATTGGCTGAAAAATAGTGAACCCGTAGATCGAGCAGCGATCGCTTTGATGGTAGTCTTAACAGTGCTGATTGGAATGATACTGCTCAGTGGCGATCGCACCACGCCCAGAGTCCGAGAATTTAGCTGGAATAACAAACAAATTGGCGCCCAAGATACCGGATTCATCTTCACCTTCAATCGTCCGATGAATCGGGAAAGTGTCGAACGCAATCTCAGAATAGATCCCCCCCTTCCCGGTAAAATCAGTTGGGCCGGGCGACGCATGGCCTATACTTTAAATGCACCAGCCCCCTACGGAACCCCTTTCAGCGTGCAGTTACAGGACGCTCGCGATCAGTTACACGCGGGGAATCCAGGACAGGTAATTGAACCGTTTACAGGCTATTTTCGCACAAGAGATCGGGCTTTTGCTTACATTGGAGTCACCGCTAATCAAGAAGGGCGGTTGATGTTAGTCAATCTTTCTCAAGAAAGTCCTCAACCCATTCCCCTCACCCCAGAAGATATGATGGTTTTGGAGTTCAAACTCTACCCCGATGGGAATAAAATTTTATTTTCGGCAATTTCTCGCCAAGATCAAGCCCAAGGAAAGTTTAACGCCCAACTCTACACCGTAACAACGGGAATTAATCCGAGAACCCCTCAACAACAGAAGCCAAGACGCCCCCAAGAAGCTGGAGAAGTTCAGTTAATTTTGGATAGTCAAAACTATCGAAATTTGAAATTTGACTTATCTCCGGATGGTCAAATTATTGTAGTTCAGCGCGTCAATCAAAAAAATCCGGCAGACTTTGGCCCCTGGATTATCGAGGGGAATCGTTCACCTCAACCCTTGAAAACTGAGGGTGGGGACTTTCTGATAGGGCCAGATAGTAAATCACTGCTGATCGCTCAAGGGCCGGATTTAACCACAATTTTACCGCTTGAACCGGGAGCAGAACCGTTAGAATTTTTACCTCGATATGGTCAAGTTCTCAGCTTTGCAACGGATGGATCAGCCGCTGTGATGGTAACATTTAATAATGATGGGACGCGATCGCTGTTTTTGGTAAATAATCAAGGACAAGAACGAGAACTCTATCGCACGCCTCCATTTGGTAATATTGTTCATGCTCAGTTTGATCCAAGTAATACCTTGTTATTTTGTCTGTTAACAGAATTATTAGACAATGAGCAACAATATGAAGAACAACCCTATATTGCAGTCATTGACTTAGAAACCGGGGAGTTAGCCCCATTGGTAATTCTACCCAATCAACAAGAAATTAATATGAGTTTATCACCGGATGGTTTAGCATTGTTGTTTGATCAAACTGTGACTAAAAATCAGCAAAATGCACAACAACGCTCTGGAAACTTACCCCGAAGTGCAAGTGGCGATGCGATTGTTACTAGTCGGTTGTGGATACTTCCCCTAGAAATTTTATCTGACCCTTCTCAATCTGAAATCAAACCCGAAGAATTACCCTTTTTTGGGTTCAATCCTCGTTGGTTGCCTTAATTTTTTGAACTCTTATTATTGAATATTTTTCAGAAAATTTCGTTCATTCGGATCCAGTGAATCCGGACTTTCAGCCGTTTTTGCGCGTTCAGATTGCTCTTTTAATTGGTTGCTAGCCTTTTCTCGTGCTTTTTCAATGACTTGTTTTCTAGGCTCGGTTTTGCCAATAAAGTCTTTAGTCTTCTCTAAACCTTGATAAATCTCCTCAGAAGCGGCTTCAGATCGATTAGCTCCAATTTCCAAATCTAAGTTTTGATGAGGTTGAGATTGATTATGAACGCCATTAACGTGATAGGAGTCGGCTTCAGGTGTGAGAGAAGCTGCAAAGGTGATTGCCATTGAACCCGAAGTATTGAAGCTCGAAAATAAAAAGCCAAATATGACAGTCAAGCTCAAGAGCTTCATCAATTGCATTCCCATCACCTTCAAGCGAAAAAGTAAACCTTTCATTGGTTCTCCTAAGTTTATTTATACCTTGACTTTTTCGCCTATTTTAAAATAGGATAACTCAGTCAACCTCTATCGCAGGGAGAGTTGTTGAGGCGAGATCTGTAAAAGATAGAAGGACTGAAAAAATCTTCTGCAAAGTTAAAAGCATAAACAAGGGATAGTCTCAGACTCAAGTATCAATACTTCAATCTCAGCTATCCCTAACCCGATAAATTTGCATTGATTTGATTTAGTTTTGCGGATTCAGTTGAGTCCCAACCGAAGATTCATCATCATTCACAAATTGAGGGTTTTGTTGAAACATTTGACGTTGCCGAGCGCGAAATTCGGCGGCGGCGTCTCGAATATTATCTTGTTGCTGAAGATAAACAGAATTCGGATTAAAGTCCAAAGTTCCCATCTGCGCCCGATGAATCAGGTTATACATGGTACTTTGATCAATCCCTAAACTGGTACCGCTATCATTGTGCTGACTATTAAAATCCTGAAGGGGATTAATCGTGCCTTGTTGAGCTAGACTGGGCTGTGAAAATAAGCAAACACTCACTCCCATTGCCGATAGGATAGACAAAGCCATCCCCACACCAGATTGAATTTGAAGTTTCATTTCGCGTGACCTAAATTGCGACTAAAAATAACAGACTCATAGACTAGATTTTAGCTCTTGAAGTTCATTATGCAAACCGACGACGCAAAAGCGGTTGAATCACCAATAACGCCGCGATCGCAAACCCCAATAGCACCAAAACTGCATGACCCAAAGAAACACTTGCAAAAGGGGCTTGCATTACAATACTACCGAAAGACCAATCCCCATGTAAATAAAGATAGCGAATGGGTTCAATCGCGTAACTCAACGGGTTCAAGCAAGCAACAACCTGTAACCAACCGGGCATAAAAGAAAGCGGTGCCAAAGCGGTACTCGCAAATAAAAGCGGTAAATTGGTGACAAAAATCACGGCGATTAATTCAATATGTCCCGGTAAAGCAAAAGCCAAACCTAGACTTAAACCCGTAACCCCCAAAACCAACAAAAACACCATCAACGCAATTAACCCCAACTCAGGGATTCCCGGCAGCCCCGCCCCCAGAAACGCACCTGCTACAATAATCGCTGAGGTTTGGACAAAACTCATGGTAATGATGAAAATTGCCGAAGCTAAAACTATCGAAAATCGGGAAGTTAGCGGCGCCACTAACAAACGGTTCAAAAAGCCAAATTCTCGGTCAAACATCACGGGTAATCCTGCATTTAAAGCCCCGGCAAAGGCAGTAAACACAATCACACCCGCTCCGAGAAATTGAGCATAATTTTGACTTTCTCCAAATAAACCTTTCGGTGCATTTTGAAACAACGCCCCAAACAAAATTAACCACATTAACGGCTGAATGACACCCGCGATCAACGTAGAAGGGCGGCGCTGAAGCTGAATAAACAACCGACGGGTTAACGCGAGGGTTTCTTGGAAAAATTCTCCGGCGGGATTCGGTTGAGTCGTTTGTCGTTGACTCGGTGATAAACTCAGATTTGATGGAGTTGGTGTTGTTGTACTACTCATATTGATGATATTGGCTGACAATTTTTTCAATAATTTTCAGCAAGAGGTTGAATAGAATCATTCTCTCGAAAAGCCGATTCGCTTCTCTATTGCCCTCACTTTAACGCATATTTTGTTTTTTCTCGGCTTTGGGGTCCCGACTAGCAACGGCGGCAAGTTCCGCATCCATCAAGGTTTGACCTGTTGCGGCTAAATAAACATCATCCAAACTCGGTCGAGATTGGGCAATTCCAAAAGTCGGTAAACCCGCATCTTTTAACGCCTTTTGTACCGATAACAACGCATCACTCTGGGATTGAACCACTAAGTTGAGAGAATTCCCCTGGGCGGTATTAATAATCGCTTCTTGTACAAACGGTAAGGCTTCCAAAAGCGATTTGGCTTTTTCGGCTTCCTCCATTGGTGAAAATTCCCGAATTCTCAGAGTAATGCGATCGCCTCCGACTTGATCTTTTAATTGAGAAGGGGTTCCGGTTGCAATCACCACCCCGTGATCAATAATCGCCACCCGATCCGCGAGGGCATCGACTTCTTCTAAATAGTGGCTGGTGATCAAAACCGTTGTTCCGGCTTGACGCAACTGACGCAGGAAATCCCAAACCGCCACCCGGCTTTCAATATCTAAACCGACTGTGGGTTCGTCTAAAACTAACACATCGGGTTGATGCAGCAACCCTGCGGCTAAATCTAGACGTTTGCGAATTCCTCCGGAATAGGTACCACTTTTTTTGTCCGCCCAGTCGCTTAAACCCAGTAAATCGATTACTTGATCAATCCGATTTTTAATCATCGGACGAGGCAAATGGTATAGTGCCGCTTGTAATTGTAACAATTCACGACCCGTTAACACTTTGTCTAAAGCTACCTCTTGAGCCACATAGCCGAGGCGTTGTCGGGCTTGTCGGGGACTTTTCACCACGTCTACCCCAGAGACTTCTAAACGACCCGCATCAGGGGTGATTAAGGTACACAAAGCCCGTAGAGTTGTGGTTTTGCCCGCACCGTTGGGGCCGAGTAAACCGAAGATTTCTCCCGGTTGGACTTCTAGGGAGATTTCTTTGACGGCTTCTACAGTGCCGTAACGTTTTTGGAGTTTTTCTATCGAGATGGCAGGAGTCATATTTTCATGGGGGACTGCCCTTGTTTACAATACTTGATATTTTAGGAGATTCAATGCAAACTCGCAGATTCTCAAGATGAAGACTATTGAGAGTGATTCCGTTGCCCCGGGCGCGGGCGGTTGACAAGGGGGGCGAATGGTGATAGATTATATATAGTATTTTTTATAATGGGGCATTGAAAAAAATATTTTTTACGCAACCATCCAATTATAAGATAATCATACCCGTAACTGCCCCCAAAAGTCAAGAGGTTCAGCCGAAAAAAAAGCGCGAAATTTCGGTGAAAATTTGAGAAATATTTATTTTTGAGACGTATAACAGGGGGGCTGATCTATCTGTGAGGTTTTTGGGGAAAACTGTAAATCAGGGAAACCGAGTCTTGAAGTGATCAAGTTTCTGCTTTCTAGAGATTCAGATTGAGATATGATGAAATCGATATCTTTAAAGGGTATTAACCCCGAAGCCAACGGAACATCTACCCCGGAGAAACAAACCGCTTGTCCGGGCCAGGAGTTGGGGCGATCGCTCAAGATGTTGAGAGTAAAAGCGCGCACAGTCGCCGGATCAGGGTGTATTTGAGGTGGATCAACCCAAACCAACAGGATTGCATCTTGAGAGTTTCACCGACAAGATTCGTTATGATCCGTTGTCAAAAAATCACTCTCCCAAAGGACCATTTCTCTAATGAGCCGGATTTTGATTGCTGAAGATGAACCTCGAATCGCTGCCTTTTTAGAAAAAGGGCTACGTGCCAATGGCTTTACCATAACCGTGGCGAATGATGGCCGTGACGCCTTACAAAAAGCACTCGGAAATGAATTTGATTTGCTGATCCTGGACTTAAATCTTCCTCATCAGGATGGCTTCCAGGTATTGCAGGCGTTACGAGGCCAGGGGGAAAAGATACCCATCATTATTTTAACGGCTCGTGACGACCTCGAAGATAAAGTTACAGGTTTGGAAGAAGGAGCCGATGATTATGTGACAAAACCCTTTCGCTTTGCAGAATTATTGGCCCGGGTTCGCGCCCGTTTGCGCCATCAAACCCCCTCACCGATAAAAGAGGAACGAGTCTTAACAGCCGGGGATATCATGCTGGACTTGTATACTCGTCAAGCCCAAGTGGGCGAATCTCCGATTAAACTGTCGGCCAAAGAATTTCAGCTGCTTGAAACCTTGATGCGTCATCCTGAACAAGTGATGAGTCGAGAGCAATTACTGGATCGCGTTTGGGGGTATGATTACGATCCGGGTTCAAATATTGTAGATGTTTATGTGGGATATCTGCGGAAAAAACTGGGAGGCAATCGCATTGAAACCGTGAGAGGGATGGGTTATCGGTTGTGTCCTTAATGTAGAGGAAGATCAGGGAACCTGATTGTTCAAATTACGTCTGCAATAAAAGAGTTAGATATCTCGGATTCGGATCGGATCCCTTGAAAAGAATAGTCCTAATAATCTGCTTCAATCTATTGCCAGATTGGAAGTGATGATTGGTTTTTCCTGTAATTTTATTGACTATTTTATAGAGAAAATTTATCAAAAATCAAAATTTATTTTTGAGTCAGTCTTGTTTATTAATCGCAACATAAACAGAATGACTCTTTTTCGCGTGTAAAAAATTTTTAACGAATCAAATATCACACTTAAGCCTCAGTGAAATTACGTAAATTAGCCAAGTCGATTACCACCTTTTGAGACAGATATAGTCTACAAGTCTTATCATATATAGGTTTTTAGATTTTTTGCTCTCAGTTTGAAAGATCCGTAATTTAACGGATAGTATTTAGTAAGTTCAAGTGTAAGAATTGGATATGTAGGTCAAAAAAATCATAAACATCTTCTCATCTGACCTTCATAGAGATCTTAAAGGTGTTGATTACAATCAGGGTAGAACGAAAAAAGTTCGGTGTATAATCTCAGATGAAAGTCTGAAAGATGAAAACTTCAAAACCAAGCTGAAAGGAGGAACAAATTCAGACTTGAAACGAAGCTAAATTAAAACTAAACCCCTGGGCCTTTATCCACCGAATCACTCCTTTTAGTCTGGCTAGTCTGGCTGAAAGTGTAAGGAGAGAAAGCAGACCCATACCGCCACTCAGGGGAGTAACCGATAGATTTTTTTGAGTCAAGTTTTTGTAATTTAATTGAGGTTTAATTTAAAAATGGATGACCTAATCTTTGACCCTTTAACTGGCCTTCCTATTAACGAAGAAGCTCAAAGCATCGACCGTGAACCCGTTGAGTCCATTGACATCCTCCCAGAAGACCGGGAAGCGGAAACCATGGAAACAACGATGGTGATGGAAGAGGGTAGCGATGAGACTTCTGTTGATGAGATGGAAGATGTCATGCAAATCACCGAAGTTCCTGTGAATGTTGTCACTTCAGACGATGACATGGATGATATGGATGATGAAGATTGTGCTTGTGATGAAGAAACCCCCATCCCCACAGAACCCGATGGTGGAATTGGAGATGGCGCAGAACCCATAGCAGAACTTCCTGAAGAAACGGTAGCAACAGAAGTTGAACTCGATGATATGGAACTAACAGATGATATCATCGATGAACTCTTTGATGAAGATGCTTACTGTGAATTCAACCCCGATATTAAAGCCTTAGTTGATGCGGGTCAAATCGATGCAAAAGCTCACTTCAAGGAGTTTGGTAAGTTTGAAGGCCGGGAATTTAGCTACATTTTCAATATCACCCAATACGCCGAGAAAAACGTTGATGTCGCTCAAGTTGTTAGCCGTCAAAGTTTACTATCACATTTCCTTGAATCTGGTTTAAAAGAAGGACGCTCCTTCAGCCACTTATTTAAAGTCCAGAAATACCTAGAAAGGAACACAGACCTTGATAGCGTTTTCCAAGGTCAAGGTAGATTTGTCAGCGCTTTCCGTCACTTCCTGAAATTTGGACAATACGAACAACGGGAATGCGGCGACTTCTTTAAACCCAGTGAATATCTCAGCTTAAACGCGGATTTAGAGTCCTTTGTTCAAGGTGAGAGTAAATTTAGCCTATTCAAGCATTTCTCGAAGTTTGGGAAGAAAGAACTCCGGGAATTCAGCAACTTCTTTAAAGTTAGCGAATATTTAGCACTCAACAGCGAGCTAGTTGAATTTGTTCAGTCGGGTCAAATTACCGCCGTTGAGCATTGGTTGCAGTTTGGACGCTTTGAAAACCGAGAATTTAACTTCTCATTCCGGGTTTCAAGACTTCTAGAAGTTCTCGGAATTTCTAGCCTGGCTGAATTAAATGTTGAACAATTAATTGAGTCTGTTGCCAGCAATTTTAACTTAATTGCGACAGATGATGATGGTATCGACGATGATGATATTCCGGTTGATGAGGTCGATGATGATACCGACGACCGTGACGACGACACCGACGATGATGATGATGATATTGATGATGATGTTGATGACGTCGATGATGATGTAATTGCAGGAGACGAGGGCGACGACTCTAGCGTTGGTGACTCAGGAAGTGACGGTATTATCGGAGTCGTTCCTGACCCCACGGTAGGAGTTGGAGGCGATGATGATGACGACGACGATGATGATGACGACGACGATGATGACGATGACGACGACGATGACGATGACGACGATGACGACGATGACACCGATGATAGCGTAGATGACGATGACGATGACACCGATGATGGTGTTGATGATGGTGATGATGTTGAGGGAGAACCTATCTCGCGGGTTTACCTGAATGTTAATGTTATTCGGGCTAAC
>JBJHBL010000040.1:0-51527 GCA_050485465.1 Limnoraphis sp.
GTGTTTCCTCAGTTCCTCCTTCCGGAATAGTCTTCCACTGACCTTCTGAACTTTGTTGATATTGAGTTTTGACAGAATTCCAAGCAATTTTTTCAGCACCATCTTCACTCAAACCATCAGAAGTAGCACTATTAAAAGCAGCTAAAAAAATCTGTTGAGCGCCGCGAGGCAGCTGAGATTTAATATTTTCCGGTAATTGTTCTAGAGTTTTGGAAGCCATCTTATTATTTCCTCAAACTAAACTTCTTTCTGAACTTATTTTTGATTAAAGCATTACATTCATTCAATAACATCTCACTGAAGACAGATTCAACAGAAATATTACACTCAATTCGTTAACGAACAGGTTCATCCTGAGTGATAGTATGAGTCTATTTGGGAAAAGTAAAATTCCGAAGTCAAACAACACCTCTACTACGAGAGTGGATGACATCCCTTTGTTCCCTTCGACTCAGAGATGGAAAATTTTTCTTGACGCAGGGTTAACATGAGTCGCTAGGATTAAAGAGAGTCTGCTTTGATTCGTTTATTCTACAGGAGAACACTTAATGGATTTAGTTGCCCTACAAAATGGGTTAGATAACCTCTCATTTGCTGTTTTGTTCGCTAGTATGCTAATCTACTGGGGTGGTGCTGCGTTTCCTCGGATTCCTTACCTGCAAACCTTGGGGACCGCTGCCATGACCATTGCAAACCTGTGTATCGCTGCGTTACTTGCCGCTCGATGGATAGAAGCTGGTTATTTTCCCATTAGTAACCTCTACGAGTCCCTCTTTTTCCTGACTTGGGGGATGACAACGATTCATCTGATAGCCGAAAATATGAGTCGTAGTCGGCTTGTGGGCGTCGTTACAGCACCCGTCGCGATGGGAATTAGTGCGTTTGCGGCTTTAACACTCCCCTCTCAGATGCAAGTGTCGGAACCTCTCGTTCCCGCCCTTAAGTCCAACTGGCTAATGATGCACGTTAGCGTGATGATGCTCAGTTATGCTACTTTAATGGTAGGCTCGCTACTCGCGATCGCTTTTTTAGTGATTACCCGAGGACAAGATATTGAACTGAGTGGGAGTTCATTAGGAACCCGCATTTCCCGAAACAATCACTATAAACTCAATCCTTCCAGCGAGTTAACCGCCACCGCTTCTGAAACGATTCTAAACCCTGAAATATCTGAACTCTCAGCCCGTACCAACGGCAAAGGAACAACAGCCGTGCTAGAGTTAGTCAGTTCTACGAATAGTAACACTGCTTTATTATCACCCCAACGCTTGAGTTTAGCGGAAACCATTGATAATATTAGTTATCGAATTATAGGACTCGGGTTTCCCTTACTCACTATTGGCATTATCGCCGGGGCGGTTTGGGCTAATGAGGCTTGGGGTTCTTACTGGAGTTGGGACCCGAAAGAAACTTGGGCGTTAATTACTTGGTTGGTTTTTGCGGCTTATTTACACGCTCGAATTACGAGAGGATGGCAAGGACGTAAACCTGCTATTTTAGCGGCTACTGGTTTTTTTGTCGTCTGGATTTGTTATTTAGGAGTCAATCTTTTAGGGAAAGGTTTACATTCCTACGGATGGTTTTTTTAAGTTCCAATTCGTCCACAGGAAAACGGTTTTGATTTGAATTCTGTTCCGTTTTCCTTTTTAATCAAATCTCACAGGTACAAAATTATGAACAAGTCTATTCATATTATTGATAATAACGATGTCTTGCATACTGGGGTGAGTGCATTAATGTTTCAATGCACTTTTAAAGTTAGTGAATTTTTAGCCATGATGCAAGCTAAACTAGAAGAAGAATATATCTTCGGGGAAGGTTTAGAATGTGAACTTTTGAGTCCGGGGAAAACGTGGAGAAAAGGTAAAGTTAAGGTGCGTTTAGAGTTTATTTCCACAGAAACTCAAACCCCAGATATTCCCCTTTCTGTCCCTCAATTCCCGATGATGCCAACGCCTCTTGAAACGTTAAACCCCGACGAACTTCCGCCCCCTTTAAGACGACAAATTCATCCCGTCGGAATGTGGAGTTAAAACAGTGACCAGTTATCAGTGACCAGTGACCAGCGCGCTCCTTGCGGCCCGGCGGTTTCCGTCGTTCGCGGAGCGTGCCGTCAGGCGTAGAGCGCAAACTCCGGTCTTGGTGGTTTCCATCAAGGAGGAAGTTTGCAAGAGAGCAAAGTTTGCGCTGGTCACTGATAACTGGTCACTGGTCACTGTCCCCTGTCTCCTGTAAAAATTGTTCAGTATTTACTTTTTACGGTTTACAGTTTACTGTTCACTGTTGATTGTTCACTGAACACGAAACTAACATGGCTAACTTAACACCCAATCCCAGTTATAGCGTTACAATTCGCATAGAACTTCCAAACAAAGCCGGAATGTTGGCAATTGTCACCCAAGCCATAGCATCGGAGGGAGGAAACTTAGGACAAATAGACTTAATAGAGTATACTCGCAACACCACAATTCGGGAAATCACTGTAAACGCCTATAGCAGCGAACACGCCGAAAAAATCGTTCAAGCAGTGAAAGCATTACCTGAATTTAAAGTAATTTCCGTTTATGATCGCACATTCAATCTTCACCGCAAAGGAAAAATTCGGATTGAAAGCAAATTTCCCCTCAAATCTCAAGATGATTTAGCCATGGCTTATACGCCAGGAGTTGGTCGAATTTGTCGGGCGATCGCAGACGATCCACAACAGCTATATAACCTAACCATCAAACAAAATACTGTTGCCATTGTTACCGATGGCAGTGCAGTTTTAGGACTGGGAAATTTAGGGCCAGGAGGCGCTTTACCCGTCATGGAAGGAAAAGCCATGTTGTTTAAAGAATTTGGCGGAATTGATGCGTTTCCGATTTGTCTCGATACCCAAGACACAAACGCGATCATCGAAACCGTCAAATATCTCGCCCCAGTTTTTGGAGGCGTTAACCTAGAAGATATCGCCGCTCCTCGTTGTTTTGAAATCGAAGCGAAACTACGAGAAATCCTCGATATTCCCGTTTTTCACGATGATCAACACGGGACAGCCATTGTCAGTTTAGCCGCCCTGTTTAACGCCCTGAAACTGGTCAAAAAATCCATTGAAGAAGTCAAAGTCGTGATTAATGGCGCAGGAGCCGCAGGAGTAGCGATCGCCCGTTTGTTGCAAGAAGCCGGAGTTTGTCATATTATCCTGTGCGACTCCAAAGGCATTCTGTCAAAAGATCGCAGCGATCTCAACTCGCAAAAACAAGAATTTGCGGTGGAAATGTCCGGTTCTCTAGCTGACGCAATGAAAGAGACAGATGTATTTATGGGAGTGAGCGCTCCCGGTGTCGTGACACCAGAAATGGTGCGTTCAATGGCAAAAGACCCGATTGTATTTGCAATGGCCAACCCCATCCCCGAAATTCAACCGGAGTTGATCGTCGATGACGTAGCAATTATGGCAACCGGACGCAGTGACTATCCCAACCAAATCAACAATGTTTTAGCCTTTCCGGGCATCTTTCGGGGCGCCCTCGACTGTCGCGCCTCAACCCTCACCAGCAAGATGTATTTAGAAGCCGCAGTCGCGATCGCCGCTTTAGTCAATCCTTCCGACTTAGATCGAGAACATATCATCCCTTCAGTCTTTGATCCACGAGTTGCCCAGGCCGTAGCGGCTGCGGTTTCTCATACCGCTCGTCAAGAAGGAGTAGCCCGCAACTAAAAAGTCAGCCTGAAATTCGGGGTGGGAGGATGACAAAGCAACAAGGTGTATTTTCCACCCCCTCCCTCGCCTGTTTCCCCGATGAAAATCCTTGACTGCTCTAATTTTTTAACCCCTTTCGGCTATCTCCACATCTGTCAAAGGGAACCAGTTGGGTAATTGTCTACTCTAATAATAAAGATTGCGGGTCTAAACTGAGCGATAATCAATGCCGTTTTAGAGTTGAAATCCTTATCTCATAACGGTTTCAGGGTGATGAGAAACTACTCATCGAATTCAGATGTTCGGCTTAAATTTAAGTCAATGGTAGTTACCTCAGAGAGTGGAACATTGCGGTGTCTACGCGAATTGTTCTGCTCCTACTATTCAAAGTGTAGAGAGTTGATTCAGGACACCTACAAGAAATCAACTTTCTTCACAGCTCTTCACTCTTTGCTCACGCAAATGGTGCATTACCCTGAGGTTAGAAAAATGTTTGCCAATACCCAATCCTTCAACCCCGCTACCAACTCCTATCAAACTGATGTTCAAGCTGAAAAAACCTTCGCCGTTGATCAAGAACTAGATGCTCAAACCGTTGCAGATCTTCTGCTCGAGGAATTGTCAGAAGTGCTGCAAATGAGACCTGCTAGTGGTCGGGATGTGACCCTGCGAATGGCCCTAGAAGTTGAGCGAATTTGTGAAAAAAGCAAGCGCATTCAAACGTCTGGAGAAGTTCGCACATGGCAGCTAAATTTAGCCCGTCATCGCTTACAAAAATGCTTGCAATATTACAAACTCGGTTCTCGTCAAGGTCGGGTGGAACTGCATTCAACCCTGGCGGCGATGGTTTACCGTCATATTGCAGCCTTTGCAGCGCAACTGAATTTCCAAGGGCGTTACAACTTGATTGAAGACTTCTTACAAGGATTTTACATCGAGTCATTGCGCGCATTCCGTCGGGAACACAACATGGCAGAAGATTACACCCCTCACAGCAAATTAGAACTCTCTGAGTACATGGCTTTTACCGAACAGTACGCCAAGCGTCAAATTGGTTTACCCGGTCGCAACCGCCAACGGCTGATTGTTCTCCGCGCTCAAGGGTTTGCCAAAGGTCAACCCCCCGAAACTGCAATTGATATTGAACTGGCGGTGGAAGGGGCGAAAACTGAAGAAGCTGAAGCCCAAAGCCGTTCTTCGGCAATGCAGCAAGTTCGAGAACAAATGGTTTCTGAAGCCGTTGATCCGGCAGATGCAGTCTTGCGTCAACGGGTGATCACTGAGTTGGTTCAATATCTCGAATCTCAAGATCAGTCCGACTGCGTAGATTATCTGATGTTAAAATTACAAGATATGCAAGCCAGTGATATTGATAAGGTTCTGGGCTTAACCTCTCGTCAGCGTGACTACCTGCAACAACGGTTTAAGTATCATGTTGAAAAGTTTGCCCGTTCCACCAATTGGAAATTAGTCCATGAATGGTTAGGTGCGGATCTCGATCAAAAACTCGGGATGACGACCGCTCAATGGGAAGATTTTCAAACCCAGCTTTCGGTTAACCAACGCCAACTGTTACAACTGAAGCGGGAGCAAAAAGGTGAAAAAGAAATTGCCAAAGTTCTCAAGTGTACGCCAAAACAGGTTCAGAAACGTTGGGCGAAACTTTTAGATTTAGCTTTTGCCTATCGTAACGGTGTTCAAGCATAGGATCGGGTAGGTAAGAGCATGGTGAACCGCGATCAGGTTGGGATGATCAGTTTAAGTAGCCCTAACTATGCGATCGCCTCTGAGATGTCTACCATGTTCACCCCGATCCCCCTAGAATCGACAAAGTTAACCTTAAACTTATAATGATAAACCATCAATTCACCGTTGATACAGCAATTACTACAGTGATCTTAAATACTGAAATGTCTTTGACACCAGGAGCTAGGGAGGTTGAGAAGCAGAAGAACAAAACTTAAGTTCTTATAACTGTTCCTTGTTCCCTAGTAATAAGTAAAATTGCTCGATTTTACAGATGAGAATTTCTAATCTTGTACTTTTAAGTTTTAGTGTTAACGGCGAACTATTCTAGGGCAAATTAGATACAGTACACTGAAGTAACAGTTTATTAAGTATAGCTATCTCAATCATTATGCTTGTCAACCTGACTCCAACTTCTGCTTCGTCAGAACAACAATATTCTGATGCAATGGCTCAAAACCCAACTGTACTTCGGCACATTTTCCGAACTATTGACATTAATAGCTGTCCGTCTTCCTATAACTTTCATATGCACACGGTCAAATCGGATGGACAGCTTAAACCCAGTCAATTGATGGAACAAGCGATCGCCATTGGTCTCAAGGGACTCGCAATCACAGATCATCATACAACGCAAGGATATCAAGAAGCGCAAAAGTGGTTAAAAGCCTGGAAATCTTGCCATCCTGAACAAGGTTCTACGGCTCCGACCCTTTGGACGGGTGTCGAAATTAATGCCAATTTACTCAATGTGGAGGTGCATATTCTCGCTTATGCGTTCAATCCTCAAGCGGCTTGTTTACAACCCTATCTTCAGGGTCATACGGTGACAGGTTCCAACTCCCGAGCCGAAAATGTGATTGCGGCGATTCAAAAAGCGGGGGGTTTAGCGGTTTTGGCTCATCCGGCGCGTTATCGCTCTCCGGTTCAAGCTTTAATTCCTGAAGCGGCTCGTTTGGGTATAGATGGGGTAGAGGTTTATTACAGCTATCGGAATACAAATCCTTGGCAACCCACACCTGAGATTACTGAACAAGTGAAACAGTTGGCTAATCAGTACAGACTGCTGCACACTTGTGGCACTGATTCTCATGGGCGTAATCTGTTATTGCGCCTCTAGGAGTTGGATCGAGTCGATGTTTAGACAAGCTCTAGTTAATCGGTTATTGTTGAAGGGTGGTCAGTCGGTTTGAACTGACCACTAACTGTTAAATTACTGAGTTAAACCATGTTCTAAAGCATAACGAACTAACTCTGTACGGCTATTTGTTCCTGTTTTGGTAAACAAACGACTGACATATTTCTCTACATTCCGAACACTGGTTTCTAAGCGACGGGCAATTTCTTTATTCATTAATCCTTGAGCAACTAAATCTAACACACTTTGTTCACGCGGCGTTAAATCTATCTTAATCGGTGCGGGAGTTTGAGTGATACCACTTTTCCCTTTTAACATATTCTCAATCCGAGCAATTTGACCTGCTAAAGTCGCTATATCAGGGTTTCCATCAGAATTACTCGCTTGAGCAACGGCTCGACGTTCTAACAAGTTTTTAACAATAACAACTAATTCTTCAGGATCAAAGGGTTTAGAAAGATAAGCATCACAACCTGCTTGATACCCTTGAATGCGATCGGTTGTCATTCCTTTTGCGGTTAAAAAAACCACAGGTAAAGCTTTAAATTGGGGATCATCCCGCATTTGTTTCAGGAACTGATAGCCATCCACTTCTGGCATCATAATATCGCTAATCACCAAATCGGGTAAATTTTGCTGTAACAGTTCCCAACCTTCACGAGCATTACTCGCCACATCAACCACAAAATCACTATCTTCGAGATAAGCTTGCACTGCTTCTCGCAGTCCCGGTTCATCATCAACTAATAACAGTCTTGCCGGGACTTGAGGGACTTCTACCCCATTACGTTCATTTTCTGGAGTCTGACTGGACATCGATTTTACCTTAATTTAACCCTCTACTTTGTTTTACTTTAGCGAACTGGAGAACTCAATTCGATCTGTTTGGGGAACGGTTTTCTTAACTCGATCCACACTTGACAAGTTGGAATTATTTTGACTTTTTTTAACCCAACTTCTGTTAAAATTATATTATAGAGTTTAATTTTGCTGTTAGGTCACTGCGGTTCTAGATTCAGACAGCACCATAAAATGATGGGAAGCGACTAATTAAAATTAAAGGGTTGAGGTCACGGGCGATGTTTGGTACAAGGCTAACATTGATAGCAACAATAATTTATTCAGTCTCTTTAAGCACTCTTGGAAATGATTCTATTTCAGCAAAATCTCAACAATTTTCACCCATAATCCAGAAAGAAGCTGTCTTAATAGTAACGACCCAGGAAATTACTTGGGATAGCAATGCAATCAGTCTTCGTGGACAATTAAATCAAGATTTTACATTTACTTGTCCTGTTAATGGTCGAGTGGGTTCTGTGTGGGGAACAGATATTTATACAGATGATTCTTTGATTTGTAGTGCAGCTGTTCATGCTGGACTCATTACAACCAGAGATGGTGGAACAGTAACGATTAGGATTCGCCCCGGAGAGAATTCATATAATGGAACAAGTCGCAATGGTGTTAGAAGTAGTAACTATGGAAGTTGGTCTGGCAGTTTTATCTTTCTAAATTCTGCGGGTAATCCTGTCAAAACTGAACCTGCAATTCCTCTGATAGAGTGGAGTGATAATGCAACAGAACTTCAGGGAAAATTAGATCAGGATTTTGTGTTTAGTTGTCCACCGAGTGGGCGTTTAGATTCGGTGTGGGGAACTGATATCTATACAGATGATTCTTCGATTTGTAGTGCAGCTGTTCATGCTGGACTCATTACAACCAGAGATGGTGGAACAGTAACGATTAGGATTCGCCCCGGAGAGAATTCATATAATGGAACAAGTCGCAATGGTGTCAGAAGTAGCAGCTATGAAAGCTGGAATGGAAGTTTCATTTTTATCAAATAAGACGACAATTAAACCTGAGATTAATAGAGGAATTAGTTTATGAACCTCACAACGATTAACTTACCGACTCCTCTAGAATTAATGATTGATTGAAGTGATGAACAATTTTTTAGTCTATGTCAACAAAACCGCATCTGGGGAAGATATTTTACCCGGATTTAGATTAGATTTAACGGTGATTTGGTCAAATTAAGGGAAATCCAAACCGTTCATAGACTAGAGTCTAAATATAACGCGATCGCGCCCAGCTTTTTTTGCTTCATATAAAGCTCGATCTGCTTCTCCGACTAAGAAATCTTCTGATAAATAATGATCGGGAATTAAACTCGCAACTCCGAAACTTAAAGTCACGTTTTTGCTAACGGGTGAATGAGGATGTTCAATCTCTGCATGATGTAGAGATATGCGAATACTTTCAGCTAATTTTACCGCCCCTTTGAGATGAGTATTCGGTAAAACAATAGCAAATTCTTCACCGCCATACCGTGCTAGCAAATCAGCCGGACGCCGAATCTGTTCACGAAGGATTTTAGCCACTTTCTGTAAACATAAATCTCCAGCTTGATGACCATAAGTATCATTATAAGCTTTAAAAAAATCAACATCACATAAAATCAAAGACAGGGGAAATCCCTCTCGCGCTAATCTTTGCCATTCTGAATGTAACCGTTGATCAAATCGACGACGATTAGCCACTTGAGTTAAACTATCTATAGCCGCTAAATGCTCTAATTTTTGGTTGGCTATTTCGAGCTTTTTCGTTAATATTTGAGAGTGTTCTACTTGTTTTTTGAGTTCTTGCATTGCCCATTTTGTTTGTAAAATTCGACGAATTCGCTGACGCAAAACAGGCCAAAAAATGGGTTTGTGAATATAATCCGTTGCTCCCACTTCAAAAGCACGATTAACGGATATTTCATCATCGAGAGTAGTAATCATTAAAATCGGTGGACAGTTTTCGCCTAAGCTGCTAGTGAGTTGATGACAACAGGTAAAACCATCCGTTTTAGGTAAAATAGCATCGAGTAAAATCATATCCGGTTTAAGGATAGAACATTTCTCAAAACACTGTTGTCCATCACTGAGTTCAACAACACGATATCCCTGACTTTTAATCTCAGCACTAATGATTTTTCGCTGGGACAAGTTATCATCCACAACAAAAATCAAATGGGAAGAATGTTCACACTTTAGATCGAACATAGGTTGAACCTTATAAAACCACTGATTTAATCGATTCAATTTCTTTTATTATTATAACCTCCAACTCTATAAATCTAGATATTTGAAGAAAAATTTTTTCCCTTATACTCTCATAGACTAAATTGAGCTAAAGTTAATGGTTGTGTATATTAAATTGACAACTATTCCGTAAAAATTACAAGAGTTATTCAAATTAGCTTAGAAATTAATCTTGACTCTTCCGTGAATTTAACTAAAAGTTCAGCTAAAATGATACTCATTGGGTAAAATTAGGCTTTGAAGTTAAGGGTATCTAGTTTAATCACTAAAAATATTGAGTGTAAACTTTTAAATTATCGCCTCTATTTTTCATTTAATTAAAATTTAAAAATAAGATTATTTTTTATAATTTGTTTTTAACAAAAAAAATAGATTTT
The DNA here is from genome assembly GCA_050485465.1 of Limnoraphis sp. Classification (GTDB taxonomy): domain Bacteria; phylum Cyanobacteriota; class Cyanobacteriia; order Cyanobacteriales; family Microcoleaceae; genus Capilliphycus. The sequence goes on from JBJHBL010000040.1 coordinate 10,036, forward strand.
AGCTAATTTAACCCATAAAAAATGAAACTTTTGTCTCCAACCCAACTCAAAAGATCAATTTAGCTTGACAAAATCTTCATCATTTCCCACAAAAACGAGCCAAAATCACAAGGAATCCGCCCTTAAATTCTATGGATTTTCAGTTAATTTTTAAAGCTTTTGTAAAGCTCTGAACTCAAATTTCAACCCGCCAACCCGGGGATATCCTCAACAAGTTGACAAAACCTATCATCCCATCCGATAGAAACGAAGTTGACTGTCTATCACGGGATCGTCTATGCTCACTGTAAAGACCTGCAAAATAATTGAGCTATAGCACGCCGACGCGGTTAGGACATTTAGCACATCGAAAAACCGATTCACAGCTTGCTGTTTCCTCTAACCTGTTTCCGAGTGCGTAGCGCCGTAGAGTAACTCACTCAAACCGATTTCGTTAAATCCTCACCGATTTTTGATTGCTGCATATGAAAAGCCTATTCCTCGAACGCCTCCACAGTCCAGAACGTCCCGTTATCGTTTTCGACGGTGCGATGGGAACCAACTTACAAGTTCAAAACCTCACTGCCGAAGATTTTGGCGGAAAAGAATATGAAGGATGTAATGAATATCTCGTCTACACGAAACCGGAAGCCGTCAAAACTGTTCATCGAGGCTTTTTAGAAGCAGGTTCCGATGTGATTGAAACCGATACTTTTGGCGCGACTTCTATTGTCTTAGCCGAATACGACTTAGCGGACAAAGCCTATGATCTCAACAAAACCGCAGCCCAACTGGCTAAAGAAGTCACTGCCGAATATTCGACCCCCGAAAAACCGAGATTTGTGGCAGGTTCAATCGGGCCAGGCACAAAACTCCCCACATTAGGACATATTGATTATGATACCTTAGAAGCGGCTTTTACGGAACAAGCTGAGGGATTATTTGATGGGGGCGTTGATTTATTTATTGTTGAAACCTGTCAGGATGTGCTGCAAATTAAAGCGGCTCTGAATGGAATTGAGAATATTTTCCGGAAAAAAAACGAACGTCGTCCCATCATGGTTTCTGTAACAATGGAAGCCTTTGGAACCATGTTAGTTGGGTCAGAAATTAGCGCGGCGTTAACGATTTTAGAACCCTATTCCATTGATATCTTAGGGCTAAATTGTGCCACTGGGCCGGATTTAATGAAAGAGCATATTCGCTACTTGAGTGAAAATTCTCCCTTTGTGGTTTCTTGTATTCCCAACGCAGGTTTACCGGAAAATGTGGGAGGTCAAGCCCATTATAAATTAACGCCTTTAGAACTTAAAATGGCGTTGATGCACTTCATCGAAGATTTAGGGGTACAAGTAATAGGCGGTTGTTGTGGAACTCGCCCCGATCATATTAAAGCTTTAGCTGAAATTGCAACGACTTTAAAACCGAAACAACGTCAACCTCTATTAACCCCTTCTGCTGCGTCTATCTATGGAATTCAAACCTATGAACAGGAAAATTCCTTCTTAATTATTGGGGAACGTTTGAACGCTAGCGGTTCTAAAAAATGTCGAGATTTACTCAACGCTGAAGACTGGGATGGATTAGTCGCCCTCGCTAAATCTCAAGTCAAAGAAGGGGCGCAAATTCTGGATGTAAACGTTGATTATGTGGGGCGAGATGGCGTGCGAGATATGCACGAATTGGTATCTCGTTTGGTAACAAATGTGAATTTACCGTTGATGTTAGATTCGACGGAATGGCAAAAAATGGAGGCGGGTTTAAAGGTTGCAGGCGGAAAATGTTTGCTGAATTCAACTAACTATGAAGACGGCGAAGAACGCTTTTTTAAAGTGTTAGAAATTGCCAAAAAATACGGTGCAGGTGTGGTTGTAGGAACCATTGATGAAGAAGGAATGGCACGCACCGCAGACAAGAAATTTGAAATTGCGAAACGGGCTTATAATGATGCAATTAATTATGGCATTCCTCCTCACGAACTGTTTTTTGATACCCTAGCCTTACCCATTTCAACAGGGATTGAAGAAGACCGAGAAAATGGTAAAGCAACCGTAGAATCAATTCGTCGTATTCGCGAAGAATTACCCAGTTGTCATATTACGTTAGGCGTTTCTAATATTTCTTTTGGTTTAAATCCTGCCGCCCGTCAAGTGTTGAATTCGGTGTTTTTACACGAATGTATGGAAGTGGGTTTAGATTCAGCAATTGTTAGCGCGAGTAAGATTTTACCCCTGGCAAAAATTGAACCCGAACATCAAGAGGTTTGTCGAAAGTTAATCTATGATCAACGTCAGTTTGAAGGCGATATTTGTGTTTATGATCCTTTGGGGGAATTAACCAAACTGTTTGAAGGAAAAACGACGAAAAAAGATCGGGCAGATACGAAAAATTTACCGATTGAAGAACGTCTCAAACAGCATATTATTGACGGTGAACGGATTGGTTTAGAAGAAGCTTTAGCCGTCGCCTTAGAAAAATATCCTCCCCTTGATATCATCAATATCTATTTATTAGACGGGATGAAAGTCGTGGGAGAATTATTCGGTTCGGGTCAAATGCAGCTTCCTTTTGTCTTACAATCTGCCCAAACCATGAAAGCCGCAGTCGCCTATTTAGAACCCTACATGGAGAAAGAAGATTCTAATAGTAGTGGTAAAGGAACCTTTTTAATTGCCACAGTGAAAGGGGATGTTCACGATATTGGTAAAAACTTGGTGGATATTATCCTGTCTAACAACGGGTATAAGGTGGTTAACTTGGGAATTAAACAACCCGTTGATAATATTATTTCCGCCTACCGTGAACACAATGCAGATTGTATTGCCATGAGTGGTTTATTAGTGAAATCCACTGCATTTATGAAGGATAATCTGGAAGCCTTTAATAAAGAAGGAATTTCAGTTCCGGTGATTTTAGGGGGGGCGGCGTTAACACCAAAGTTTGTCTATGATGACTGTCAAAACACCTATAAAGGGAAGGTGGTTTATGGAAAAGATGCCTTTTCTGACCTCAACTTTATGGATCGGTTGATGCCTGCTAAAACATCGGGGAAATGGGATGATTTTCAAGGGTTTTTAGAGGATTTTTCTAAGGAAAATGAGTTTTTTGGTAATGGCAAGATTCAGTCAAAATCGGAGACTTCTAAACAGACAGAATCAGAAGCTGAAAAGTCAAAACCTGCAACGCCTAAAGTAGTTGATACTCGTCGTTCAGAAATTGTTGAGGTTAATATTGAACGTCCGACACCGCCCTTTTGGGGAACCAAAGTTCTACAACCGGAAGATATTTCTTTGGAGGAGGTATTCTGGTATTTAGATTTACAAGCATTGTTTGCTGGACAGTGGCAATTCCGTAAACCAAAAGACCAGTCACGGGAAGAATATGATGCCTTTTTAGCGGAGACCGTTTATCCGATTTTGGAGGAATGGAAACAGCGAATTTTGCAGGAAAATTTATTACATCCTCAAGCGGTTTATGGGTATTTTCCTTGTCAAGCGGAAGGGAATAGTTTGTTCATTTATGACCCGGAAGTGATGATTTCTGGCAATGGAAAACCAACAGAACCCATTGAAGTGTTTGAGTTTCCCCGTCAGGCTTCAGGAAAACGGTTGTGTATTGCTGATTTCTTTGCACCGAAAGAAAGTGGACATATTGATGTATTTCCGATGCACGCGGTAACAGTGGGAGAAATTGCCACAGAAGTTGCCCAAAAACTGTTTGCGGCTAATGACTATACCAACTATCTGTATTTTCATGGGATGGCAGTACAAACCGCAGAAGCAATGGCAGAATGGCTTCATGCAAAAGTCCGTCAGGAGTTAGGTTTTGCCGGGGAAGATGCAGATAATATTAAGGATATTTTGCGTCAACGCTATCGCGGTTCTCGCTATAGTTTTGGGTATCCGGCTTGTCCGAATATGCAGGATCAATACAAACAGTTAGATTTGTTAAAAACGGATCGAATTGAAATGTATATGGATGACAGTGAACAGTTGTATCCTGAACAGTCAACCACGGCAATTATGACCTATCATCCCGTTGCAAAATACTTCAATACTTAATCCCCATTCTCTCTTAAATTCAAAGTCCCCCGCCCCCCTTTGTCCCCCCAACTTTGGGGGGAAATACAGTTCAAAGTCCCCCAGAAATACCCCCAGAAATACCCCCAGAATTGGGGGTCACGGGGGCGGGGGATTTAGGGGGCGAGGAATTTAGGGGATAGAATTGCTGAAAAATCCCTTACTTAGCAGTTGTTTTTGTTGTTTTTGTGCTATTATTCTTACTGTCTGATGGGGATAAATCTCCAGATTCTTTCAGGACTTCAGCCGAAGATTTCACGCTAGGGTTTCCATCCTGACCCATTTGGATAATGCCCATAATCAGTTCTGATTGTTCGGCACATTGTTTGCGCGTCAGTTCAACATCAGCGATCGCTTTTGTGAGACTGGAAATCACATTTCTCACCATTTTTCCATCTTGAGCTTGAGCAATTTCTTCAGAGGTTAACTCCTGTTCTCGACCTGTAAAAATCTTTTCCACCATCGAAGAAATCATACTATATTCTTGTTTGGCTTGCGCTTTGAGGGCGACTAACTCAATTAATTCAATCAAGCGGTTTCCGGCTTCTTCAATGGGTAAAAGTTCGCGATCAGGTTCTTTTTTGGTTCTAGCCATAATTACATTATCCTTGCTGAATCCATTAATAAAACAGTCTTTGGGAAGTTTTCCCTCCGTCCACAACTCTTCAATAATTTCTCTTGCCTTTTCTCGATCCGATGAACTGCGACCCCCTCCTTCTAGCTGGACTAAAAATCCTGACCTCTGAGATTCAGGCAAGTCTAAATTATCAATGACGATAAAATAACTTTTTTTCATTCTTTTAGTTTAACACCCACTTTAACCCCAATCTGAATCTTAAATTAACTTTTCACAAAAATCATCAAACATTTTAAAATAATCCTGAAGATTTTATTCAAGTGCGAGGAAAAAAAAGTATTTTTGAATCCGGAGAGCGGTTGAAACTCAAAAAATTAGTATTCGTCTATAAACTCAATACCCGTTGAAGCCCAACTAAAAAAGTCAGGCACCAGACGAACTAATTGTTTCATCACGTCGTCATTAACCCAAAGAATAACCGGAAAGGGAAAGTTCCGAAATTCCTCACGAACATGGTTGGTTGCAATCAGCAATTGGGAAAGATGACGAACCGACTCCAACCCATAAACCATAACACCATGAGGGGAGTCTGACTGAAAACGGTGAGCAATTGTACTATACAGGGTTTCTGCCGAATCTTCTAACCAGAGTTCTTCTAGATGAACAGACGACAATAGATGCAAAGTTTTGATCATTTTACTTCGCAGTTTTCGGTGATTACAACAGGCTAAAATTAAACAAAACTGACCTTGAGCCAATGTAATAGATCGCACAAGCTGCCTTAAAGAAGTCAGGTTTTTTGGACTGATGGGTTTAACATCAGGATAAGTTATCATATTTTACTCAGTCTCCGAAAATCGTGAAAAACATTTTCGTTAGGGACATTTAAGGGTTTAAGGGGAAGTCATTTTAGAAAAGCAGCAGTGGGCGCGAACATTTATCGCTCCCAGGACTGGGTAAGCTTAATCATCATAAAGTCCTACTCTACTCTATAAAATAATTAACATAATAGTAGTCTACCTTCAGAGTCATTTTTTAAACAGATCATGGCTATACAGACAGAGAAACCCGGTCACTGATGAGAAACCGGGTTATTGATAAAAATCTTAGCGCATTTTTTAAGATAAAAGCCGTTGCACCTTCGAGCGATAGGCGGCGTTATCCATACCCGAACCGTTATTAGCAAAGCGGGGATTAACGAGGGATTGGAGAGCGGTAATTCGGTCACTTGTGGCGGGGTGAGTGCTTAATATGCTGGGAACAGAACCCGCTTGCAGCAGTTTTCTCATAAAGTCTACCGCAGCCTGTTGATCATATCCTGCTTTTCCGAGGTTGGTAATTCCCAACTGATCCGCTTCAAATTCCGCTCTGCGACTATTGGGGCGACGGAGGGCGAGTTCAACCCCAATTTGAACTGCGACGTTTTGATCCAGTCCGGCGGCGGATGCTACCCCTTGAGCCACAGCCATTTGACGCATTTGATCAACGGCGTGACGTCCGACAATATGACCAATTTCGTGAGCAATCACACTGGCTAACTGAGCTTCGTTTTCAGCCGCTCTCATTAAACCCGTATGAATATAAACAAAACCGCCCATTGTGGCAAACGCATTAATACTAGAATCATTCACGACTTGAAAGGTATAGGGAATATTAGAACGTTCGCTGACTTGGGCTAAACGTTGACCAATTTGATTGATATATTCTGTGGCTTCAGGGTTTCGTAGTAGTCGAACTTCGCGAACTATTTGTTCATTAATCTGACGACCTAGTGCTACTTCTTGTTGATTGGAAAGGCTTGTTAGTTGAATAACTTGAATTCCTCTAAAGATTAAGTCTCGCCAAGAAATTGCCTGGGTTGCAGGTGCAGAACTGATCCAGATACTAAAAGTAACTGTTATTGAAATCAGAGGATAAAACCATGGACGAGAGGAACGTCGCTGTATAAATGAGAAGAATTTAAACATAGTCAACGGGTGTGAACATCCTGTGAGAAAGCAGGCTTTTAAACAGCCTGTGATTGAATAGATCTCAATTGTTAAACCTGTAGACGTATTTTGTCGCCTTGAAGTTCAGGTCGTCTTACTCTTGCATACTCCCCTCAACAAACCTATCCCGGAAAATGTTGAGGACTCACTGCGATCGCTCCCCGACTCTTAGCTAAGGGGTCTGAGTGAATGAGCTTGAAGTTAAGAATCTACAAATTTCTTTTTTGTTCCAGTATAGCTATAGCTCAATCCCTGATTGCTGACTATCAGCGGACGCTAGAACCCCAATTCCATCAATAGAAATCGAGTTAACATTCGATAATTTTACTCAAGAGGATCAAAACTGAAGCGAGTTCTAGTTATACTGTATGATAAGCTATGCTGGGTTTAATCTGTTTATACTCTCATCAGGCAACTCCAAAACATTTGACTCTAAGCTATTTCTCAGTCCGTTTGAGGAGAGATTTGATAGTTCTATTTTTGACTCTAAACAACATTATCTAAAAACTTTAAGCTAATTTATTAATGTTTGATTAGACTGATTAAACCGTTATTTTTTAATGAATATACTCAAATGAATATACTCACTGGATATCAAGTTCAAGACAAGATTTATGAAAGCAATCATTCGTTAATTTACCGAGGACGAAGAAATTCTGATGATCTTCCAGTCATTTTGAAGATTCTCAAACAAGAGTATCCGTCGCCAGATGTTATTGATCGGTTTAAATTAGAATATCAGATTACTCGCAGTCTTAATCTTCCCGGAACCCTACAAGCTTATAGTTTAGAAAAGTACAATCACAGCTTAGTGATGGTGTTAGAAGATTTTGGGGCTATTTCTCTGGCTGAATTTTCACAAGAAAATCAGGATAATTTAGATGTAGAAAGTTGTCTTAAAATTGCTATTAAAATCATAGAAATTCTCGAGCAAATTCATCATCAAGGAATCATTCATAAAGATATTAATCCCAGTAATATCGTACTCAATCCTCAAACAAAGGAACTTAAACTCATTGATTTTGGAATTTCAACCCTTTTAAGCCAGGAAAACCCGACTCTCATAAGTCCTCATGTTCTTGAAGGAACCTTAGCTTATCTTTCACCGGAACAAACAGGACGGATGAACCGCAGTTTAGACTATCGCAGTGATTTTTATTCTTTGGGTGTTACCCTCTATAAACTGTTTACACAACAACAACCTTTTCAAGCCACTGATCCTTTAGAATTAGTTCATTGTCATCTGGCTAAACAACCCATTCCTCCACAAAAAATCAACCCCAAACTCCCGCCAGTCATTGGTCAAATTGTTCTCAAATTAATGGCAAAAAATGCAGAAGAACGCTATCAAAGTGCAGTCGGAATTCAAGCAGATTTAGCTGAAGGTTTACACCGCTTGCAAACCCGAAGTATTGTTGTCTCATTTCCCCTAGCAAGACAGGATATTGCAACCCAGCTACAGATTCCTCAAAAACTGTATGGGAGAGAAGCAGAAATCAAAACACTATTAACAGCTTTTGAACGAGTCAGTTTGCCAAATCTTGAACCTGAAAAAACCAACTATAATCAAGCTGAATTTATGTTAATTTCTGGCTATTCAGGGATTGGAAAATCAGCATTAGTTCAAGAAATTTATAAGCCGATTACCCAAAAACGAGGTTATTTTATTAGTGGGAAATTTGAACAATATCAACAAAATATTCCCTATTTAGGATTTGTCAGTGCTTTTTCCAGTTTAATTAAGCAACTTTTATCAGAACCCGATGAACAACTTCAAAAATGGCAACAGCAACTGCAAGTCTTAGGAAAAAATGGACAAGTTCTGATTGATGTGATTCCTGAACTCGAATTAATGATAGGGAAACAACCTCCAGTTCCTGAACTGAGCGCAACAGAATCTCAAAATCGTTTTAATCGAGTTTTTGAACAATTTATTCGAGTATTTGCTCAATTTGAACATCCTTTAGTCTTATTTTTAGATGATTTACAATGGGCAGATACAGCCAGTTTGAAGTTAATGTATTTATTAATGACTGTCTCACAAAATCTTGCTCTGTTAATGATTGGTACATACCGAGAAAATGAAGTTAATTCAACTCATCCTTTGATGATAAAAATTAATGAAATTAGAGAGAGTGGAGCTAGAGTTAATCATATTTTTTTAAAAAATTTACAGCTGAATCATGTAACTGAAATGGTTGCTCAAACCTTAAACTGTAAGGCTTTTCATGCCCAACCCTTAGCCCAACTCATTTTAGAAAAAACCGGAGGAAATCCTTTCTTTATTAAGACATTTATTCATACTTTGCAAGCCAAAAAATTATTAAGGTTCAATCATAAACATCGGTCTTGGCAATGGAACTTAGAAGAAGTTAGACTCACAGAAATTACCAACAACTTAATCGACATTCTAGCCGAAAAAATTCAGCAGCTTTCACCCGCCACCCAACAGGCTCTCAAACTCGCAGCTTGTATTGGAAATTGTTTTGAGTTACAACAATTAGCAGGCTTATGTAATACTTCATCCTCTCAAACCCTTCAGATATTGCAAGAAGCAATTCTAGCTAAACTGATTATTCCATTAAACAATACTTATAAATTAATTGCTTTAGATGTAGATCATACAGTCATAGTAGAATATAAATTTATTCACGATAAAATTCAACAAGCTGCTTATTCTCTACTCAAAGAATCAGAAAAATCCGCCATTCACTATCAGATTGGAAAAAGTTTAAAATCTCAACTCACTTCCCTTAAAGATCGACAACTTTTTGATATTGTGAATCATTTAAATTCCGGTCAAGAGTTAATCAAAACAGAAAAAGACAGAGAAGAACTTGCCCAATTCAATCTCCTCGCGAGTCAGCAAGCCAAAACCTCTACCGCCTATGAAAGTGCCTTAAATTATGCACGACTGGGTTTAAACTTATTACGAGAAAACTATTGGCAAGAGCAATATGATCTCAGCTTAAAACTCTATATCTTAGTTGCTGAAACCTCTTATTTAACGGATCATTTAGAAGAAATGGAAAGATATTTTTCAGAGGTATTAGAACAAGCAACCCACCCTCTAGATATTATCTCCATTTATGAGATTAAAATACAAGCTTGTGCGACCAAAGGTTTATTTACTGAAGCCTTAGAGGTTGTTAAACAAGCCTTGAGTCAACTGAATATTCATTTCCTTCAAAATCCAACCGCAGCCGATTTTAAAACAGCTACTTCAGAACTGACAGCAAAATTAGTGAATCTTTCAATAGAGGATTTAGTTGATTTACCTTACATGACTGATCCTCAAGCCTTAGCGATAATGAGAATTTTATCGAGTGCCGTTGCACCTGCCTATGTTGCTGCACCTGAACTTTTAAGTTTAATTGCCTTTAAACAAGTTGATTTATCTCTAGAATATGGGAATGCACCCACCTCCTCCTTTGGCTATGCTATGTATGGGTTAATTTTGTGTGGCTTTTCCCTACAAATTGACAGAGGATATCAATTTGGAAACCTCGCAGAAAAACTTTTAGAAAAAGTCCCTTCTCAACAGTTTATAGCAAAAACCCTTGTTGCCGTTTATACTAATATTAAACCGTGGAAAGTTCACCTCAGAGAATCCATAAAACCGCTATTAGAAGACACTTATCAAATCGGGTTAGATCACGGTGATTTAGAATTTGTTGGGTATGCAGTTTTAAATGGCATTGACTATTGTTATTGTAGCGGACAAGAGTTAAGCCAACTCAAAAAAATATTAACGAACTCGATTCAATTTTTTCAAAACTTAAAACAAAACCGCAATCTTGCTCCTCTCAAAATCTATCTTCAGGTGCTTGAAAATTTAACTCAATTCACCCCTCGTCCGGTTGATTTAATCGGAAAATATTACAATCAAGCTGAAGGATTACCCCTGCTACAACAAGCAAATGATGGTCATGCTTTATGTCATTTATACTTGCATCAAATGATTTTAGGTTATCTTTTTATAGACCTTGAATCTATCTCTGAATCAGTAAATCTTATTAAAAAATATCTGGGTAGTGTAGCTGGAATGGCAGTCTTTGCCGTCTTTTATTTCTATGAATCTTTGATTCATTTAAGGCGTTATTCTCAAGTCAATGCTTCAGAACAAATCAAAATATTAGAAGCCGTTGAAGCAAACCAAGAGAAATTAAAAATTTGGGCGCATCATGCCCCCATGAACTATGAACATAAATTTTTCCTCGTTGAAGCAGAACGTTGTCGAGTTTTACAACAACATACCCAAGCAACAAACTATTATGATCGAGCCATTACCCTAGCAGAAGAACAAGACTATATTCAAGAAGCTGCTATTGCTTATGAGCGCGCTGCTGAATACTATTTATCCCAGGAAAAACGAGTCATTGCTAAAGCTTATTTTCAAGAGGCTCGATATGCTTATTTACGATGGGGTGCGACAGCAAAGGTTGAACAATTAGAACAACGTTATTTTCAAATTTTACAACCTCACCGTGAACAAAATTATCAAACCAATACAGCAAATTCTATGAGTCAAAATTCCGCAGCCTTAGATCGAATTACCTTAATGAAAGCTTCAGAAGCCATTGCAAGTGAGTTAGTCTTAGAACGATTACTATCAACGTTACTGAATATTGCGATTGAAAATGCAGGCGCTCAAACAGGCTGCTTAATTCTCCATACAGATGGACAATTTCAGATTGTCGCCACGGCAACTTCTGAAAATAAAGCGATTATTATAGATCAGCCTATTTTATTAGAACAGAGTCACGAAGTTTGTCAAGCAATTATTCATTATGTTGCTCGAACTCAACAGAGTTTAGTCGAGAATAATCCAACTCAGGAAGGACAATTTACCCATAATTATTATATTCTAGAAAAACAACCCAAATCTATTCTTTGCACTCCCCTAGTTCATCAAAATAAACTCATCAGTCTATTGTATTTAGAAAATAACTTAATCTTTAATGCCTTTCAACCTGAACGAATTGAACTGCTGAATTTACTTTCCACTCAAATGGCAATTGCGATTGAAAATTCTCGTTTACTCAAACATCAAGAAGAACTCAATTATTCACTTCAACAAGAACGACAACAAATTACTCGCATTTTAGAACGAATTACTGATGGATTTATTGGAGTTGATCGACAGTGGCGGATAATCTACATTAATCAGAAAGCTGAACAACAACTCGGAAAAAAATACCAAGCTATCAAAGGAAAGACACTCTGGCAAGCTTGTTTAGAAACACTCACTCCTTTACATGAACAACGATATCGAGAAGCAATAGAAACCGATCAACCTGTTTATTTTGAAGCTTTTTATTCATCTAATAATCATTGGTTAGAAGTCACCGTTTATCCAGATCGAGAGGGATTGTCTATTTTCTTCCGAGATATTACTGAACGAAAAAATATGGAAGAAAAATTAGTTTATGATGCTCAACATGATGCTTTAACTGGATTGCCTAATCGTTTATTAATTAGTGAAAACTTGCGAAGAATCATTCAGAAAAACAAACAAGATGATCAGTATCATTATGCCGTTTTATTATTAGATATTGATCGCTTTAAAGTGATTAACGATAGTTTAGGTCATTTAGTAGGCGATCAACTCCTGATTGCGATCGCACGTCGATTAAAAAACTGTATTACCCCACAAGATATTATTGCTCGTTTGGGAGGAGATGAATTTATTATTGTCCTGGAAAATCCAGTTGATGAAGTCCGTACAGCTGCCCGAATTCAAATGACATTAAACGCACCCTTTAACTTAAATGGTCACAAAGTTTTTAATACCGTTAGTATTGGAATTGTTTCGAGTGCAACAGGTTATAGTCGTCCTGAAGAACTCTTACAAGCAGCCGATATTGCCATGAATCAAGCTAAAGCAGAAGGAAGGGCGCGTTCTGTCATTTTTGACTCCACCATGCAAGAACGAGCAACTTCTTTATTGCAGCTTGAAACCGACTTACGTTTAGCCATTGAAGCTGAACAATTGTGTGTTTATTATCAACCAATTGTCGCTTTAAACACAGGAAAAATCTCAGGATTTGAAGCATTAGTGCGTTGGATAAATCCCCAACAAGGTATGATTTCACCCACCAAATTTATTCCCCTTGCAGAAGAAACAGGGTTAATTATTCCGATTGGTCAATGGGTTTTAAAAACAGCTTGTTCTCAGTTAAAAGTTTGGCAAGATCAGTTTCCCAAACTCGAAAAATTAACCATGAGTGTGAATCTTTCCGTTAAACAGTTTTCTCAACCCGATTTAGTTGATCAGATTGATAAAACCCTCAGTGATTTGAACTTGAGCGGACAAGATTTAAAGCTTGAAATTACCGAAAGTGCTTTAATGAACAGTGTAGAAAAAACTAGAGAATTGTTATTACAATTGCAATCCCGTCAGATTCAACTCTGCATTGATGATTTTGGAACAGGTTATTCTTCCTTGAGTTATTTACATCAATTCCCGGTTGATATTTTGAAAATTGATCGTTCTTTTGTCTCTCGTCTTGCCAGAACAAATAAAAATGATGAAATTGTTCAAACCATTATTGCTTTAAGTAATAGTATGTCAGTAGCAGCCATTGCCGAAGGCATCGAAACCCCTGACCAATTATCAATACTCAGAAGTCTCAACTGTGAATATGGTCAAGGATACTTTTTTGCTCGTCCTTTAGATACCTTGACTGCAACAGATTTAATTGCTCAAATGCCTCAATGGTAAGAAAGCATCAGTGGGAAGGATATACCTAAACTTAGAGATAGGAACATTCACTCCTGTTTAATCATGCCATCTTCTAGATCAAGAATGCGATCGGCAACGTCTACAATCCGAGGGTCATGCGTTACCATTAATACCGTTGCCCCTTCTTCTTTAGCCAGTCCTTTGAGCAAGTCAATCACCGCTCGACCACTACTAGAGTCTAGCGCTGCGGTGGGTTCATCAGCCATAATTAAAGGGGGATGACCTGCTAAAGCCCGAGCGATCGCCACCCGTTGCTTTTGTCCCCCGGATAAGTCACGAGGAAGATTTTTACCCTTCTCGCCCAACCCCACCTGGTTGAGTAAACGTTCCGCTTGTTCCCGGGCTTGACTCCCCTTAATCCCCTTAATATTCAAAGCCACTTCGATATTTTCGATCGCATTCAAAGCCGGAAACAAGTTAAACCCCTGAAAAATAAACCCAATATTGTGGAGTCGGAAATGGGCTAACTGAGAACGGGACATTTTAGTAATTTCTTGACCCCTCAGCAACACCTGTCCACCCGTCGGCGTCAGCAGTCCCGCCAGAATCGAAAGTAACGTCGTTTTCCCCGAACCACTAGGCCCCATCAACAGTTGAATATCACCCTGTTGTACCTGTAAATCAATACCTTTAAGAACTTTAAAACTTTGACGCCCAGAATGATAGGTCATCTCCACCCCCAAACCCTGAATCACAATCGGTTGGACGGGGGCATGAACTGAGCCATCTACCACTTGACTCGGGGCTTTTTTGAGTTTAGCCCAGTTCATTTTAGAACCTATCATATTTTTATTGTTGTCTGATGTGGGCATAAAACAGCAAGCCGGACTAAGACATAAGGGTGATAATTTCTAAGAGATTATCATTTCAATTGTAGTTTGATTTGATCGGGGTTTGAAATGAGCCTTTCAAGAGCTTGACGCCAGAGCATCCCAAACCCAAAAAACCTTTGTCCAAAATCTTGACCTCTCCCAATCTACTCTCAAAACTCTCAAATGCCCAACCTCCTCAGACCCCTTAACCTCAGACAAGCTATGCTTTAAACACAATCGCAGGATCAACTTGAGTCACCTTCTGAATTGCAAAAATCGCCGATCCCGCACACATAACCACCGTTAACCCAAACACCATCACCGCCGAAGTCGGCGTAATTAAAATTAAAATTCCCTGGGTCGCCGAGGCCCAACTTGTGACCCCCATACATAACGCTATCCCTGGAATATAGCCCAATAAAGCCATCCACAGAGATTGTTCTAAAATCACACTATAAATCACCCGATCTGGCGCTCCCATCGCTTTGAGAGTGCCGAACTCCTTCAAGTGATCCGAGACAGAGGCATAGAGAATTTGCGCCACAACAATCATCCCGACTAAAATACCCACTGCCGCCCCCAAACTGAGAATAAACCCAATACCCGTTCGTTGTTTCCAATAGGTTTGAGTGCGTTCAGACATTTCTTCACGAGTATAAGTCTTAACATTGGGTAAAGCTTCTTCTAAACGTTGTCTGAGTTCATCAATATTTTGACCCGGTTCCACCTCGATCAAAACAAACGAGATTTGATCCGTTAGGGTTAACTGTTTTGGGGCTGCAGAAACCACTTGATTCTCCGAGGAGGCACTCTCATCAAAAATATTGACACATTTTAAGTCACCCTCGTCTAACTTACAGCGTGTACTCATTTGGGGACGTGCATTCACATAAGCATTAGCATTTTTTAAAGATGTGAAAACCAGTTTATTATTAATAATCGGTTGAGTGCCTTGAACAGCACCCACCAAACGCGCCTCTAACCCACCTAAAGTCGCCACATCTCCCATTTGAGTCACACCCAAAGACTCTAAATTATTTTCATCAATAATCACACCAAAGGGTTCTCTGAGGTTAGTTATCTCTCCTTTAACAATATTCCAAGGCGCGAAAAGTCTAGCCTCGGGTGTCGAACCCACCACCGTTACCGCATGAATTTGACCCGATGGATCTCGCCAACGCGCACTTCTAAAAATCAAAGCTTCTGCTTGTCTGACTCCTTTGACCTCACGCGCTTGCACCACATACTCCAAAGGCAAAGGCATCGTTAACTCCATGTGGATCATATCTGCCGAAGCCACCCAGATTTCTGCATTGGAGTTATCAATCAATAGAGAAGAAGACTTGACAAACCCGTTGAGAATACCATTCTGAATCGTTACCAGGCTGACCGCAAACATAATACCAGCCTGTGCTGCAATAAAACGAGGAAGATCTTCAAACAGGTTCTTACGGGCGATAGAAGCCATAACGATTCACTGTATGTCATCAGACTTTAGATGCTAGCATATCCCAGACTTGTCTTCGTTTCAGTTCAAGTTGATCAGTTTCCGGGTTTTTTTACAGTTATTCAGGAACAGAGAACAGTGACCTGTGACCCGTGATCAAACTTTCCCGTACCATTCTTGATTGCCTGATCAGACAAAAGACACAGGAAACAGTATTTTTTTGTGTGATTTTGCGTTATATATCACTGAACGCTCAATTATTTAAAATTCGGAGAACAGAGTGGGTTACGATTTTGATGCCATAATTATCGGAAGTGGGGCAGGAGGCGGTACGGTTGCATTTTCCCTCGCCTCTGCTGGAAAACGTGTTCTATTAGTCGAACGGGGGCCGAAATTTTCCGACACAACAGCCTATCGAGATGAACGTCGGATGCTGATTAATAAGGAGGCTTTTGATGATCGCACTTTTGAAGTTAACGGACGCCAAACCCGCTTACATATTTCGGGAATTCTCGGCGGAGGAACCTCCCTCTATGGCGGTGTTCTCATTCGCCCAAGTCGCTATGACTTTCATCCCGGCAAATATTACGACAAATACCTTCCCCGTCATTTGTGGGATTGGCCGATTACCTATGACGATCTCGCCCCCTACTATGACAAAATCGAACACCTGCTGCAAGTTAGTGGCGACAATACTACTCCAATTCCAATTGTTGAAACCCCAACTCACGGTTATCCCTGGGGTGTTCCCGCCTTGACCCCGATCAACCAACACCTAGAAAAAGCCATACAAACTTCTGGCTTTACTCCCTTTCACTTACCCTTTGGAATTGACTTTAATCGTTGTTTACGCTGTCCAACTTGTCCCGGTTTTTATTGTCCCATTGATGCTAGAGCTTCTACAACCGTTCAACTCCTAGACAAACTGGTTGAAAAGGGTAACTTACACCTCAAAACCCTTACAGAAGTCGATCAGTTACTCACTGACCGTCAGGGAAAAGTGATCGGAGTTCAATTACGCGATCGCCAAACCCGCCAAACCCAAACCCTGACCGCTTCAGTTTACGTCCTCTCCGCAGGTGCGATTGGCAGCCCTGTGATTTTAATGAAATCCGGTTTAACCGGACGTAGTGACCAAGTGGGGCGCAACTATATGTATCATTGCGGTGCTTTAGCCGCAGGCTTTTTTGCCGGGGAAACCGGAGGAGCAGATACTTTCATTAAACAACTCGGTTTCTCCGATCTCTATTTGGGTTCTCCAGAGTTTCCCCATAAACTCGGACTCGCCCAAACGGTTCCGGTTCCTGGGCCACTGTCGATTCAAGAAGGATTACCCTTTCCCCTTCCCGAAGCGATCGCCCGTTTTCTCCTCAAACGAATGTTAGTGATCACCGGGTTTGTGGAGGACTTACCCCAACCGGAAAACCGTGTCGAACTGAGTCAAAATGGAACCATCCGTCTGACTCACCGCTTCCATCCCTACGATATCTACCGTTCCAAATATTATATGCGCCAACTGAGAACCGTCTTTCGCAATGCAGGGGCGGTTTTCACCTATGGTTTAACAGGGGATAAAGACGATGTTCATACTTCCCATCAAGTGGGAACCACTCGCTTTGGAACGGATCCACAAACGAGCGTACTTGACCCCAATTGCCGTTTGCACGACCATGATAACGTGTTTGTGGTGGATGGGGGATTTATGCCCAATTCTTTAGGCGTGAGTCCGGCTTTAACGATTATGGCGAATGCGTTGCGTGTATCAGACGTGATTAAGGAGGTTTGTTAGATGAAGAAAACAGTTGTGATTACCGGAATTTCAGGAACGTTAGGGACTGCGTTAGGCAAAGCATATATGCAGCAAGGCGCCCATGTTGTTGGAGTGACTCGTCAACCGGACTTACAGGGAGAAGGGTATAACGAATTATATGTTTCTTCTCAAGAAACCCTAGAAGATGCCCAAAAGCTGTTTAGTTATGACCCCGATGTTGTGATTTTAAATGCGGGTCAAATTGAAACCGAAGTGGGTGAAGGTGGGGTTCCTTTAGTGGAATTAGTCGAGTCGATGAACCGAGTTAACTACACTTGGCCGGCGGTTGTGGCGGTAGAAGCAGCGAAACAAAAACGCGATCGCCCTTTGGATGTAATTGCGATTGGGTCTATTGCGGATGGTAGTCCTTCTTGTTTTGGCCCAGTGTATCATTCGGGAAAAATTGCCCTGCATTACTATTTTTCTGGAGTCGGGCCGATTGTTTATTATGCCAGTGACAAAATGATTAGGCTGCGGTTGTATCGTCCGGGGGTGATTGCCGGGCCTTTAGCCTGGGCGCCAGTGAACCGTTTAAACGAAAAAGCCTACAAAATTCGGGAAAATCGTGTGAATTCTGCACCCTCGGCGGATCATGTTGCAGAAACAATTGTTAATTGGATTGACAAGAGTAAACAATGGGTGGGAACTTACGATGAACCGTTTAGTTTCAAAATCTTTAAGTACCTATTTGCCTTGTTTCCCAATCAATTTTATCGTTTGCAGTTGTTAGGGTGGCCGAGGGGGAGTAAGTTTATTAAACCTGCTGAAAAACCCTAAAAGCTAAGGCTGTTTCCTTGCCCTAACATTTCATCGGTGGGGAGATTAGGAGATCAAGAGTCTTTTTCCGAGAAAAACCCTTTCCTCTGGCTGGGTTCACCTCCTCTCCCCACTCCCATCTCCGTTAGGAAATTTCTCGTTCTGCGCTGATCAAGCGTCGGGCTGCATTGCTCAGGCGAATAGCGGCTCGGTTTTTAGCCAAGTAACGAAAGTCCATGTTACTCGCAGGTTGAACCGATGCACTTTCAGCCGGGCGAGCTAATTCACGAGCGCGTCCCATGAGATCGTTAATTATGGTGTGATTGGTACTGTGAACATTCATCTCCGCTTCCACACGAGCCAATTCTCCTCGGACTTGATAAGGGGCTTCTAAGTAACTGCGGGAGGGGGCTTCAGGTCTTCCGCTACTGCTCACTTTGAAGCCTAGTTCTGCTTCATAGAGGTTTTGAATGGCTCTAAAGGTGTCTCTCGCTGCTCGAGCGGTTTCCCGGGCTTCTCTATAGCTTCCGGCTTCGTGCTGGCTAAAAGCTTCATTGAGCAACGTTTCTGCTAAGGGCTGTAATTCGATCGCCATCGCAGAATCGGTTTGAGATGCGAGAAAAGCCACTTGAGCAGCTTCCTCTTGCGCTCTACCTATATCACGCCAAGCTCTCCTGGCATCGCTGCGAGAGCCGCTTCTTGGCTCGTTAGCTATGGGTAGGACTGTAGAACTCACAATCATCTCCGAAGAACTCAAAACTGTCTCTGACTGTTTAGGTTCAACAAAAGAGGATTGTGCGATCGCTAAGGATGCAACTAGCCCGAAGCTGGCTCCTAAAAATAAACAAGATATTTTTGAAATGTTCATTTTGAAAAAATCGCGCAACAATAATTGCTAGAACCGAGGCTTTTGAGATTGAAACTCTTTTATTGTAGAGATTAAAAAAATAACGGGACAATAACATCTATCGAATGGACACAAATTTCTCTTGATTCTCTCTAACTATCGAAATACCCCTCACCAGTCTTTATCGTTAACAAGCTAAAGCAAGGAGACAGGCCAGGTTTGCTGATGCACAATTCAACACTGTTTCCCCATCTCCTTCTCTGTGGACTTAAGCGGCTACGGGTTTAACCCAAGAAAGAACTGTTTCTACGGGACGAAAACCGACTGACTCATACAGATGATTTGCACCTGTGAGGCTTTGAGAGTCTACACTCAATTTAACGCTATTGGCGCCGGCTTGTTGAAGTTGACGCATTCCCGCATATAACATCGCTCGTCCTAACCCCATGCGTCGGAAACCGCGTCGGGTTCCTAGCCATTCGATCCAACCTGTTTGAATGCTGCGATGGGGTTGAGGTTTCAGCCAGCAACTACACAACGCGGCAAAGGTGCCGTCGGGTGCGATCGCAATGATGTCTAATTCGGGTTGATAATCGGGGAGTGTATGCCAATATTTGACGGTTTGGGCGCTAATATCGTAGTGGTTCCAGTGATCGATGAAGGATTGATTATACATCTCAACCCAAGCGGAAATTTGATCGGGATGTTTTAAATATGATAGTTGAAATCCTTCGGGAAGTTGAGGAATAGGGAAGGGTTGATTGAGCGATCGCTCTAAGGTGAAAAATTCTCGTTTGATTTGAAAGCCTTGTTGATTAAATAAGACTGCTTGATCGACTTGATCTTCTCGGCTAGCGGTTAGGAGTCGTACGGGTCGATGTTTTTGTCGTCCTAACTTCCGCAGATGTTGTTCACTCCATTGAATGAACTCGGCTTCTAAGCCTTGATTTCTTACATTTGGATGAATGAAGATCCACAATTTGCCATCAATTTTGGTGGAAGATTCTTGATATTCAATTAAGGCTAAACCGATCAGTTGATTGTTAATGTTTTCGATGAGATAGCTATCACAGCAGCTTTCTACATCTGGAGAATTGAGTATTAGTTGAAATTCGCCTAATGATACATCGTCTTCGTCTAAGCCATCCGAAGCGGCACAAGTCTTAACTAAAGCGATGATTGAACTTCGGTCTGTTGCTTTTTGGTAAGATCGTCTCGTTACATTTGCTAGCATCATAAAATTGCATTCGTTTTGACGAATGGTGTTAAGAATCTGAATTTGATCTTTGAATGGAAAGCTATTTTTTCCCCTTTTTGGGAATTTTTTTCATCAAAATATGGTGGTATTTCCTCTACATTTGCTCTATTAATTCTCTAACTCGCTCTGAGAATTAGCCGCAAATTTATAGAAATATCAATTCCACAAATATTACTGTGAAAAAGAGAACAGCAAACTTTAGCAATTGCTCAAGATTGCCCAAAGTTTTATGCTCTCAAGTTAGACATTCATAAAAAAATTGACCTATTTTTAGGTTTCCTAATTTTTCGTTAAATTGAATCAAGTGGATAATGTTGCCAGTTCGACCTCTGGCTCCTGGAAAGCAACCCAACCTGATTTTTCTTAACTAAACGCTTAACTTTGCCAAGTAAATAAGGATTTCACCCCCAAGGAAGCATTTGCCCTTGTTCTAAAGGATTTCTTTGACTTTTTCAGTTAATTCACTTAACCGAACACAAGAGGCTTCACAATACCTCTTGACTTAGCATAGTATAGCCTAAACCCATCCGGGGTTGTCAAGGGGGATTAACTCAATTTTAGGAAAATGTAACTTTTAGACTGAGAAGATTGATTAATCTAACAAAGTTTTCGACTCAAAGACAACAACTTTTTCGCGGTATTTTCCCAAGAAAACTGTAGGGCTGTTTCTTTAGCTTTTTGACAAACTAAGGCTTGATCAGGATCATTGAGGACTCGATATAACTGCTGTCTCAAAGACTCGATTTTCGGTTCGGCCCAATGGGGATGATTTTGAGGTTTAAAAAATTGAGTATCATAACAGTTGCCAACGGGGACTAAATCATATTCAAGAGGATAACAATTGGTTGAATTCGCATATTCAGTCGGCCCCCCATACAGAGGCATAATCACGGGTAAACCTGCGGCGAAAGCATCCAATATTTTAATCGCAAATCCTTCGCCACGAAAGGGAGCAACAACAACATCTGAGGATAAATAAAGCTTGGCTAAATCCATTTTATTCAGAAGTCGTCTGACAATATAAGTATTTGGCATTTTTTGACCAAACTTTTTCCGAAGATTAACAACCATATCAGTAACTTGCTGATGATTACTTCCACCATCTTTAATCACTAAAAGGACATGAGGATTCCCCTGAAATATTTCGCAAAACACAGGTAAAAATAAATCAGTGCCAAATCGAGATAAATCCCAGGAATTTGTCAAATGTAAAAAACGTTTAATTTGAGGTGATTTTTGAGCTTGAATTTGAGAAGATAATTTTGAATTTTTTAAGAGTATGGGATTAACTCCCAAAGGTAAAACAGAAACCTTTGATTCCGGACAACCCGCTTGTAATAAAACCTGTTTACAATAATGACTGACTGCTAGTTTATGATAGGAATTTTGAACCGTAGATTGCATCCAATCATCAAAGGGTTGAGAGAGTTGGGTGAATTCATAGTTAATCGCAAATAACTCAAAATTAACATGACCTTGAAGCTGAATTTCTCGTACCGTCTGCCAATAGTGAGACCATTTAATTTGAAACAGTTTTGAAGGAGGTTGACTCATCCAATATTCTAATCGATCTTTTTCTTCTGGGGTCACTACTTTTAAGGCTTCCTTAGACAGTTGAGACGGTTTTATAGAAATAGGTACTCCCTGTTTAAACAGGGTTTGAGCCAAACTTAAGGTAATATCTGCAAAAGAATTAAAATATTGAAAATTAACGTTAAAATGAACCATACTTATTCAAAAGAACCAATTGCAGGACGAACGAGAATCACAGTACAATCACAATTGCGTGCGATCGCTTCTGGAATATTACCCTGAATCACTTGTTTTAGCATTCCTTCGCGACTGGCACCTAAAATAACAACATCACAATGTTCACGGTAGGCAAAATCAATCACCGCATCGGGAACAGAATCAGAAGTAACAGCCGTCATTCTAACTGTTGCATTCAGCAAAGAACTCAACTGATCAGAAGTATCTATCCAAGCTTGTTTTTCCGGACTGGTAATGGCTTGACTCATCACTTTTAATAATCGAATTTCAGGCTTATGACTCAGGTGCATTAAAGCGGGTAAAAGCTGGACTGCAACGGACTGTTTAACATCATCGCGTATGGGAACTAACCAGCGTTGCCAACCTAACAAAGAATGTAACCGGAGTTTACGTTTTGTATTAAAAGGATCAACCATATGCGGCCATTTCACCAAAATAACTTCACAGCTACAGGTTCTAATAATCACATCAACAACATTCCCAAAAATGCGATTTGAGGTTGAAGATTTACCCTGCCACCCCAAAAGAATCAAATCAATATGTCGCTCTTTTGTAGTTTCAAGAATCGCTTGATCAACATGATGAGTAACGCGAATTTGAGTATGAATAGGAATCCCCCAAGCGCGGCCCATTTGTTCAGCTTGTCGCATCAAACGCCGACTTTTTGTAAGTTTAACAGGCGTTTCACTGGGTGAACGGTGACGGGGAATGGTAATCGCATTTAAACATTCTATCTCATAGCTACGCTCCCGAGCGATCGCGGCAGCAATTTCTAATAAAGGGAGTGCGGTTGTGGGGTTGTAGAGAGAAACCAACATTCGTCCTTTTCCGAGTTGAGGCGCACGGGTTTGATAAACAATATAGGAGGGTTCTGGACGTAAACCAACTTGAGTTTCTGTGCCGCTAATTAAACCTAATTCTGCTTTAATAATATCGCTGCGGGTAATAATTCCCACTAAATGACGACCCTCAACCACCGGGAGGCGACTGGGTTTATATTTTGCTAACAGATAAACAACTTGACTTAGGGTTTCATCGGGAGTAATTGTAATCGGTTGAGGAGTCATAAATTTGCTGAGAGGCGTATCCTCGGGCAAGTTTTGCTTACTCACATTACTTAAATCTCTTTGGGTGACAATTCCAACCAGTTTGTTATTTTCTACAACGGGAAAACCGCGATGTTGTGAATGAGAAAATTCTTGTCTAACGTCAAACAGGGTTAAATGACTAGATAAAGTTTCAACTTGACGCTGCATGATATCTTGAGCCTTTAGATTTTTCCAGGCTTGACGATCAACTTCATCTTCTTTTAACTCAATACCACTTAATTCTAATAAGCGATCATAAAGGGAGCGTTTGTCAATTTTATCAGCAACAAAATAGGCAACAATTGAACAAATCATTAACTGCAAAACCAAGTTAAAATTTTGGGTGATCTCAAAGACAATCACAACCGCAGTAATGGGAGTTCGAGAAACAGCACAAAAGAAAGCACCCATTCCCGCATAAGCAAAAGTAGTTGAAGGTTCTAAACCCACGAGATCAAATTCCCAAATCCCAATTAATTTTCCTAAAGCCGCACCCAAAACCAAAGAGGGGGCAAATAATCCGCCAGGTGCAGAAGAACTCGCAGCAATTGTTGTTAGGGTAAAATGAGCGACAAAAGCTAGGGCAATCGTTGTCCAGAAAATATCCCCGTGTAGAATCAGTTCACGTAACCCGGCATTATTACGAAATTCAATCGGTAAAAAAGAAACAATTAACCCACAGAAAAACCCGGCTAATCCCATGCGGAACGGGAGTCCTAAACGAAAGGTTTGGCGACTGAATTTTAGGGAAGAAACAATTCCTCGGCTAAATAAAGTTCCGAGTAAACCAGCTAGAATACCTAACAAGATATAAAAGGGAATTTCCCCCAGTTGTAAAAAGGATGCTTCAGACGCCCGTTGGACGAGTGCGGTTGATTGGGCTTCAAAGTCGGGGTTTCGACCTTCTAATAAACGAGAAACAACAGCCCCAATAAATGAAGCGATAATCGCCGGGCCAAGAGTCAGGCCGGAAATATCGTGGAGTAAGTCTTCAACAACAAATAAAACTCCGGCAATGGGGGCGTTAAACCCGGCAGCTAACCCCGCAGCAGCACCACAGGCGACAATTTGGCGGCTATAGTCAGGAGAAGTGGGCACCCAACGCCCGATCCAGGCGGCTAAGGCGGCACCAATTTGAACTGTTGGCCCCTGTCGTCCCAGAGTTAACCCAGAACCCATTGTAAACATGGTTCCCAGAAGTTTGGAGATAGCAACTCGCAAATCTAGAGAGATGGGCAGTCCACTTAAGGCGGCTTTGACTTGGGGAACACCGCTTCCGGTGGTTTCGGGGGCAAATCGTTCGACTAAAAATCCCGTTAAACAGCCGCCAATCAGTCCTACACCGGGCAAAAACAGAGAGATGGGTAGGGGGCCGTGCAGGGCGCCGTACACTCGCCATGATCCCAACCAGCCCGCCCCTTCTCGTAAGAAAAAGGCAGCCAGTCCAGATACTAAACCAATCAGACAGGCTTCTAGGATGGCAAAGCGTCTGGGAGAGTTGGGTTGTAGGACTTGAGTCGCGAGAACTTTCAACTGTTTGGAAAGTTCTTCAGGAATGGCAATTCGCAACATACTGATGATTTGGGCTTACTGTCAGGATATCAAGCTTGTGCGGATGAAGGGCAATGAGTTTAAATTCTGTAATTTCCTTCAAGCTACCCCATTTTTGGGTATCACAATGTTCGCTACAGACTAGAGAGATGCGGAGATGGGGAAGTTTGATCACTCTAAACAGTCAAGACGGGTGACTGATACTGTCTTCAGTCAACTTAGGTCTAAAAAAATGTTAAAATTAAGCCTAATTGATTGAGGTGAGTTGAGCCGCTTAGATGCTCACGGTATTATCAATATTGGGGAGATGTAAGTATGAGCAGTATTGGCATGAACCGGATGCGGTTACAGTCCCACCAGCAAATTAAACGGTTCTTAGAATACCACGAACAACGTCATCGCATTTTATCCAAAAAAATTGATAAGCGAATTACTTGTAAATATAATGCTCACTCTGCTTTTTTGCTCTGTGCGGTTAATCCTAGTGGCCCTTGTTCGGAGTGTGATCATTATGATCCTAAATCAGCAGAGGTTCCCGGGCGTTCTTCTGAATAATTTCCTCAAATTTGGCTATTGCTTTTCAGGGGAACAGTGGAGGGTTCAGGTGTGAGAAAAGGTTAGTGGTCTTTTGGGTTGGTGGCTTTGGTTTCTTGATCTAAAACGTCAACAACGGTGTTATAAATATCCTGGGCTTGTTGCGGACTATTCCCAATACAAGTTAGCCCCAGTTTACCAAATTCTGATAAACATCCCATTAAATGAAACACGGTTCCGGTTTCTGTACTACTATCAAAATGTAAATGATGATGGGCGACAATATCCATTAAGTCATCGGGAAGTAATCCTTGATAATGTCTATTTTTTAAATTATCAGATGCCCTATAAAATTTAGGCTTTCCTTGACGACTATAAAATAAACCAGTTGCCTGATTATAAGCTCCATTTGTTAAGAGTTTTAAGGTCATAAATGGATGGGTTGTTCCGCCTCTACGCAGGTTAATTTCTATTGCATAAGTCTCCCAAGTTTCATTTTTTTGCTCACCCCGACGGACGGTAATAAAGTCTAAGCCAAACCGTTCTAAAGCCCCTTTTTCTGCTAAGTTCTGCCCGACTTTTTCGCCCATATCTTGCAAATGCAGTCGGTAAGCTTCATCAGCTGGAAATCGACAGCCTTCAAAAATTTGACCGTCTGGCCCGCCTAAAATTTGGTCGTGAGTTGAGAGAATTTCAACGGTTTTATTTGGATGAATTAAACATTGAACACTCGGAGAACGCTTGATTTCTCCTTCAATAAAAGCTTCTGCAATTACTCCGAGATCAAGAATACGGTGACTAAATTTTTCCCAGGTTTCCTCTTGAGACTGAAAGCTGAGTTGGGGTAAGCGATCGCGAAGGGTTTGTAGGCGTTCTTTTCGGGTTATTCCTTCAATTTCAGGTAAGGTTAAAAGAGCATTTCCTTCCCCAGAAAAGCCTTCATTGAGTTTAATCACTAAACGTTTTAATTGGGGCTGACGTTCCCACAAATCTGTTGCCACTTCGACTAAATCTTCTGGGGTAAAGACTAAGGAACTCCCATCAGGATGGGGAATATTACACTCAGAAAAAATTTGCCGACTCCCGCTTTTTGTTCCCCAAAATAATAAGTCCGGATCTGAGGCTAATAATGGGATTTTTAATTGGACTGATAGTTCTCGTTCAAAGGTTGTAGAATTGTAACAAACCATGTAAGATTTTTGGGGGCGTAAGGCGTGAGAAATTCGCTCAACTAAACGGGGACGTTTGAGGATTTTTTCGGTGAGAGAGTGGGGGGAAGCATCGTAAGTGGAAAAGAGTAATAAGCGATCGCGAGCATGAGAAAATGGAATTCCTGGCATTAGATGTAAATAATAATCAATCACACTCGGATGAATGGGTTGAGAGGTAACATAAATCAGACGCATTCGAGGGTTTCTCAAGCGAATTAAGGAAAAGAGTAACCGTTCTTCATATTGATGAAAACCGGGAATTTTTTCAAGCTGTTGTTGATCGAGAGTTAGGGATGGAATGACTAAGACATCATAATCTTCTAAACTGAGTCCATCTGGGGCTGAGGCTTGTTGACGAAGTTGATTTTGTAGAGACTGAAATTGTTTAACGATGTCTTCTGAGGACGGGTGAGATGCTGACATAAAACCCCAACAAAATTTGAATGAATATTTTAATTTTAGTTGATCAGTTGTCTGAAAGCGTAGGTTTCGATAAAAATCTCAAAAATTGTCTTTAAGTTTCTTCTCGTATCCGGTATGAAAAAGCTTTTGATCACTGAATTGATCAACTCGAATGTGAGTGATCTATCGACTCAGTTTCCAGAGATTTGCGGGTTGAAAGATTAATTCAAGTTGATATCCTTGTTGAATGAGGGTTTCTTGTAAAGCAGTGGAGGGGCGCAAGGCAAAAACGGTTGAGTTTTGAGGAATTAAGGATAACTGAGGTTGTTCACTCATTAAGATAAATTGAACATCAGAATTCAGTAAATAACTTAATGAGATGGTTTCTCCAAAGTTAATATAATCGTCTCCTTTATCCGTGAGAATATAGGGAGAATTAATAGTATTGATGTGACGGGATATTTGAGGGTTCCAATAGCTGGGAACTTTTGTCCACCAAGTATCTGCATAGGCGCTCATATTACAAGACACAATACTAACGGTTAGACAGACTGCTAATATTCCTCGCCATAAGTCAACACTATCTACTAAGGAAAATCTACCACTGTTAATGTGAATCGCGAATAAATAAGTTACGGCGAGTTGAATACCCGGAAAACAAGGAATCAGATAACGAGTGACTGTAGATCGTTGTCCTCCGGTTAAGATATCGGGTAAAACTAAAATTAGAAAAGGAATCAGAATAGAAGTGAGAATAAATTGCCGGGTAAAGGGGGGGGTTCGTTCACAAAGTTGATATAAACCGACAAGAATGAGCAGTGCAAAGGGGAGTCGCAAAATATAAGTCAAGGGATTGTTAAAGCCAAAATCAAGATCGATAAACATTGAAGTAAAACTGAGTATCCAATATTTGGTTAAATCCAGAATACTCAGAGAATTTTGAGTCCAGTTGGTTGTATCTATTGCCCGTTGTAAATTAGAAACGAGAATATAAATCCAAGGACTAAATAAAATCAAAGTCACCAAGACAGCGATGAAGAATTTAAGTAATAAATCAAGAGACTTCTTTTTAGAAGTGAAAGAAGAACTCAACAGCAAAATATAGGCAGATTGAGCAATCAGAGTTAAGCCAAAAAAAGGATGTGTATAGAGTCCAAATGTGCAAGCTAAACTATAAAGCCCCCAGAAAAACCAATGATTTGAACGAATTGATTTGAGGAGTAAATAACTGCTCCCCAAGATAAATACAGTTAATAAACTATATTGTCGAGCGGTTTGAGCGTAGAGAATATCAACAGGAGATAAAGATAAAAATGTAGTGGCTAATAAAGCTGTAAAATGAGAGCCAAACAGTTCAAAAGCTAAACCATACATTAAAGGTAAAGCAAATAAACTCAAGAATGCAGGTAAAAAGCGAGATGCTGTAATTGAACTACCAAAAATAGACATCCAACCGCGAGCGAGAAGATAGTAAAGGGGGGAATGTTGAGGATCGTCTATCACTAAAGAGTTAATTGTATCCTGAAAAGTGCTTTCCGGTTTGATTTTTTGATAGATCAACAGTTCGGGTGCTGCAACAATTTCGTTATTAAAATATTCAGGATAAACTTTGCTGAGTGTAAACCCTGCACTTCTAAAATTGGTGAAAACTTCATCATGCCAGAACACTTTGCGATCAAGTTCTACAAAACGAAAGACTACACCAATAACAATAGAAATCACTAAGAAAATGACAAGATATTGATGCCGATTTCCTGTAAACAGCCTATATCGAGAGAACATTTTTCAATCAAAATTTATAATGATAAATGATCAACTCTTAAATGCTGTCACCTTTTCTTTTGAGCGTGTATTTTTCAGCATTTTTGAGAAATCAGCTTAGTTTATCATAAATAATGCGATCGCTTTGTAGAGCGGCTCAATGGAATTATAATCAGCTATAAAGAAAACAGGCAGGGATAACCCCCCACCTGCTAAAATTTATCCGTTAAACTTGGTGATCTAAAATTTAGTACCGATAACCACTGGACTGATCACCCCGGTGAATAATGAAGCTTAACACTTGGCACTGCTTCACATTATCAAAACCTGCAACCCGAATAAAACATTTCGGATATTCTTGACGGCAAGCTTGAATTTCCATCATTACATCACGAACTGTTGTGGCGTTAAACAGGGGCAGTTTCCACAAAGTCCAATAGTGAACATCAGGTTCTGCGGTTTCGTTGAACTCAACAGCAGGAATGAAACCCTGAGACAGCATATATTGAATTTGCTTGTCAATTTGAGCATCAGTCAGAGGAGGCAGATAAGACAGAGTTTCGTAGCGACGCTCTTTTGGTAAAGTTTGCATTGCGATTTCCTAAAACGTTAAAGGGTATACAACAGACAACCAATCAGGTTCTATTCGTCCTGAGTCGGTTCAGAATCCATTTGAAATTCGGGATGAGGACTGGTGTCAGACAGCGAAACCTGTGTCATGCGTTCAAGGTACTGACGACGATGTTCCATGTTGCTTTGCTGAATTGATTCACGCACCATTTCCGGTAAATATTCCACTACCTCCTGAGCCAGATGTTCTCGCACTGTCATAATTCTGAATGCCATTTCCTGGTTTTCTTGAAGCATTTCTTTCAGATACGCTTCTCCATCCTGAATTTTTCCGGTAGACGAGAACCCACTCAACCAAATTGCTAGACCGGGGTTTGTCTCTCTCAGCTGAGAGGAAACCAGCTTGACAGCTTGGTAAGTCAGGTAGCTTGATAGTACCTTGGTCGTGTCTTTTGCAACTTTTTTGATATCCATGTCTGACACCAACCTCCAAGAGTTCTGAGTTTTGAATTCTAAGTTTATCTACTTATCGCTTAAAATTCATTATCATCACTCTGGAAGTGGATTTAGAGTGTATCCATTGCTTCAAACTCGAACTTGATTTCTTTCCACAGTTCGCAAGCAACAGCTAATTCAGGACTCCACTTGGTTGCTTCACGGATAACGTCGCCGCCTTCACGGAACAGGTTACGGCCTTCGTTACGCGCTTGGATACAAGCTTCAAGAGCAACCCGGTTTGCAGTTGCACCGGGAGCATTACCCCAGGGGTGTCCGAGAGTACCACCACCGAACTGTAAGCAGGAGTCATCACCGAAGATTTCCACCAATGCAGGCATATGCCATACGTGGATACCACCGGAAGCTACAGGCATGACTCCAGGCATGGAGGCCCAATCTTGGGTGAAGAAAATACCACGTTCACGATCTTGTTCGATGTGATCTTCACGCATCAGGTCAACAAAACCCATGGTGATGCCTTTTTCGCCTTCCAGTTTACCGACAACGGTACCGGAGTGCAGGTGATCTCCACCGGACATCCGTAAGCACTTGGCGAGGACGCGGAAGTGAATACCATGATTCCGTTGACGGTCAATGACCGCGTGCATTGCACGGTGAATGTGTAATAACAGACCGTTTCGACGACACCATTTTGCTAAGGTAGTATTAGCGGTGAAACCCCCTGTCAGGTAGTCGTGCATGATGATCGGGGTGCCAATTTCTTTGGCGAATTCCGCCCGTTCCAGCATTTCTTCGCAGGTGGGGGCAGTCACGTTGAGATAGTGACCTTTAACTTCTCCAGTTTCAGCTTGGGCTTTTTCAATGGCTTCTTGAACGAACAGGAAGCGATCGCGCCAACGCATGAAGGGCTGAGAGTTAATGTTTTCGTCGTCTTTGGTGAAGTCTAAACCACCCCGCAGACATTCATAAACGGCACGTCCGTAGTTCTTCGCGGATAAACCGAGTTTGGGTTTGATGGTGCAACCGAGGAGAGGACGACCGTATTTGTTGAGTTTGTCGCGTTCAACAGTGATTCCGTGAGGAGGGCCTTGGAAAGTCTTCAGGTAAGCAATGGGGATGCGGAGGTCTTCTAAACGCAGCGATCGCAATGCTTTAAATCCAAATACGTTACCTACGATGGAGGTTAACATATTGGTGACGGAGCCTTCTTCAAACAGATCCAGAGGATAAGCAACAAAACAGAAGTATTGGTTATCTTCTCCGGGTACAGATTCAATATGATAACAACGGCCTTTGTAGCGGTCGAGGTCAGTCAACAAGTCTGTCCATACAGTTGTCCAGGTTCCTGTGGAGGACTCAGCCGCAACTGCTGCTCCTGCTTCTTCGGGAGGAACTCCAGGTTGGGGGCTGAACCGGAACGCTGCCAAAATATCTGTATCTTTCGGCGTATAGTCGGGCGTGTAATAGGTCAGTTTATAGTCTTTTACACCAGCTTGATAGCCAGCTTTCGACTGTGTGCGGGTTTGAGAGTAAGCCATAACTCCTTGATATCTCCCTTGTCGGAATCTCTTATTTTTTGGTCTGTGTGCCAAGATACTTAAGATAGTATCAAGAATTTGTACCCGTCAACCTTGAATATTTTTAAGATTTACATAATATTTGTTTATATTTCTTTAAATCCCACTACATTTTGAGAAGTTTACCTGAATTTCTGTTTTCCATATCACTAAAATGCAACTGTTTATGTAAAGTTTTTTAACGATTTTAACGTAAAGAGTTTGAAGATTTTTCAGATTATAGCGCGTAGCGCCAGGCAATAGGCAAAAGTAAGACTAGAAAAGATTTTCAGCTTTTACTGAGGAGAAATCTGAATTAATAAGTGGTGTCACTGAACCCGGAATTAACTGTAGTTAAAAATCCCCTAGCTTTAGTTATGGGGAGTATGTCAATACTGTTCTAACCGAATTTTGTACTGCTATATATAAAAAAAACGGAGTTTAACGTTAACACAATATTGACAGAACAAGGGGAGACTTCCCCAGGAGGAGATCAGATGGCAAGTTTAGCACAGGTGGCGGGTTTTCTGGATAATCGCGGATGGCGCTATCATCTCGATACAGAAGGCGATCGCATTATTACCGGAGTCGAGTCCGAACAGGTGGAGAATTTTAGGATTGTCATTCAACTACAGGAAGACGGGGAATATTTAGCCCTGTTTGCACCGCAACTGTTGTATTTGAAAGACCATGTATTTAAAGGAGTCGCCTTTCAGACCATGTTAGCGATCGCCTGGGAGGTGAAGCTGTTGCGCTGGGAATATGACCCCCCAGTTTATCAGAGGAAAATCAACTAATTGACAGATAATTTGCGTTGAGAAGTGACGCAATCTTGCAAATAAAGATTAATGAGTTCCTGATATGACAGAAAATTCTAAATGTTCCCTTGACATCCTCTCATCGCTAAAAGCGATCTGCTCCACCCCGAAAACTAGATAACTCCACCGCCAACGGTGAAATATCTCCCTGACATACCCACGCCCCCCAATAATAAGGACTAGACAAGGGACAATCCTCATCCTGATAAGTCCCCGGTAACTTGTGCAAAATCTCTCGTCCTAATTCCGACTGGCGCAGTTTTGCTGCTGTCACCGTGCGAACCTCAAACTGAGCGCAGCTAAGGGCTTCAGCCCGTCCTAGTCCCCGGTTTAAATGGTGGAAAAACCGTTCCATCAGGTAGCAGGTAGCGCGGGCAGGAACGGACCAAAGACTCATCACCTGGCTTTTTGAACCGGACACCACAAACGCCCGCCTTAACCCCCCTACACTGTCTCCAGAAGCCACTTCACCCAGCCCCGACACGCAGGTAATCAGGGCGCTGAGTTCGTTACCCCACAAGTCCAAAGCGGCCACATCTTGGGCAAACAGAATCCCTTTGTTTCCGTCTGGGAGTTTGCCTCCCTGGTTCCAAAAGTTCGCTCCCGCCAGGGCAATTCCGCCCCGATACATGGGATTATCCGCATCTGCGGCATCCAGGCGACTGGAGAGGGGATGTTTGGCAATGTAGTCTCGAATTTTGGGGGCAAGGTCGCGCATCCGTTGGGCAAGTGGGGGATATTCAGTTTCGCAATATTGGGCAACTTGTTCTAATTCGTCAAGTAGCTGCGGATTCATTAACGAGGGATGTTGCTCAAATAATTGGGTTTCGGTTCCGGGTGAGGTTGCGAGAAATTGAATGATTAGCTCAAAATAGGGTTTTTCGGCAGTGCGATAAAAGCCGTGAGTGGCAACGGCTAGGATGCGGGGACAGTTGCCGTGAGTGAGATGACGAGAAACGGCATTTTCGCGGAGGTAGGGCTGTGCGCCTAACATCTCCCCTGCACGAATACCAAAAATGTTGGTTCCTTTAGCCCGACCAAAACCGGATAGGGTCGAGAGAGTCAGACTTTCCCCTTCTTGCCCTTCTTGCCCTGCTCCTCCGCTCCCCTGCTCCCCTGCTTCGGTTCCATTCCAATCATAATCCGGGTCAGCGAGAATGGTGGCGGGACAGACTTTCAGGGGGCGA
The DNA here is from genome assembly GCA_050485465.1 of Limnoraphis sp. GTDB lineage: Bacteria > Cyanobacteriota > Cyanobacteriia > Cyanobacteriales > Microcoleaceae > Capilliphycus. The sequence goes on from JBJHBL010000040.1 coordinate 43,241, forward strand.
TCGCTAATTTCCTGGCGCAACAAGTCCCGTCCGCTATTCAGATAACTGATTCGGTATTTGTCCCCAATATAGTGGCTTTTGCTGGCAGGGGACAGAGGCAAAATCTGGAACGGCAGCAGATTCAGGTTACTATCTGGGGCGAGGAAGCAGTGGGAGACAGAGGGCAATGCCTCAATTAAGGGTTGACAGAGGGTTGCCTGTAGCTGTTGAGTCGGTGAAACCTGGGTAGGAACAGAAGCGGGGTTACGACGCGCACCGAGGTTGTCTTCCCAACTCACAAACCGACGGCGAAATGCTTTAATCAGCTTATCCAGGGGTTCCGCTTCCCCTAAATCCACCAACCGCACCTGTTCCGGTTGATGCGCCATCACCACAAAAGCGATATAGCGGTCTTCCTGCCATTTTTCTCCCTTCGGTGCACAGAAATCATGGCGTTTGAAACGGACGAACTCCACTAGGGCTGAACCGTCGGGAAGTTGGGCGGCAACCAGATTGCGGTTCACTTCCTGTTGGCTCAGTTGCAGTTCCGGGATTTCTTTGGCGAGTTGTTTTTCTAGGTTTTCTGACTCCTGTTGCAGTTTGCTCAGGCGCTTACGGTGTTCCGCTATCTGAGTGGGGTAGATTTCAGGACGCTCAGGGTCAGGACGGGGTGGGTTATAGGTGGCTTCGAGGAGTCGTTCATTGCATTGTTGCCCTTCTCGAAATAGGGTTTGAATTTCTGCTGAGTAACGTCCGCTATAGATGGCAGCATTTTGGGCAGCAAGGGCGGCAGTGGCGATCGCTTTCCGTCCCAACACGGCATCTAAGGCAGCGCCAACCGCTTGGGGGTTATCTCGAAGATGTTGCCAAACTAGGTTAAGGAATAAGTAATATGTTTGAGGATTTTTTTGCAGGTATTCGCGACGTTCGCGGTCTGAACTGGTGCTGAATATGTAGCGCAGGCGTAGGGTTTCCGACTCTAAAGCGGCTTGAAATTGGTCAAATGCTTCGGAATATTTGCCCTGAGCACATAGTACAACGCTGCCAGGTTGTTGAGGGTGGTGGCGAGTTCGGGATGGTTTTTGGGTAAGGCTATGCGGTCAATGGCGATCGCTTCATTATAAAGGGGTTCGGCTTCCGAGTATCTGCCCTGAGAACGGTACAACGCTGCCAGGTTGTTGAGGTGGGTGGCGAGTTGGGGATGGTTTTTGGGTAAGGCAATGCGGACAATAGCGATCGCATCTTTATAAAGGGGTTCGGCTTCCGAGTATCTGCCCTGAGACTCGTACAACCCCGCCAGGTTGTTGAGGTGGGTGGCAAGGGAGGGATGGTTTTTGGGTAAGGCAATGCGGACAATAGCGATCGCATCTTTATAAAGGGGTTCGGCTTCCGAGTATCTGCCCTGAGACTCGTACAACAAAGCCAGGTTGTTGAGATACGCCGCGACATAAGCGTTTTGGTATCCCAGTGCTTTTCGTGAAATTTTTATAGCTTTTTGTGCAAGAGGTATCGCAGCAGTATAGTTGCCTTGTTGGTATAAAATAGTTACCTTTCTGCTAATATTTAGCAACACCAATAATGCAATCAATCCTCTTGTAAATCTCACAAAAAAAGGCACGGCAACTGTGAAAAATACAGTCAATAAAACGACAAAAATTAACAGCCTTAAAAAAATTATCACCATCGCATTTCACCTTTTACCCGCATTAAAAAATCTGACACAAAAACACCAAACAGAAAATAGTCAAACCACCTCATATTCCGTATATAGTAACCGCGCTTGGTTCGTCTTCGTCACATACTCGAACACCTCTTGTAAATGCGACGGTTGCAACTCCATTGCCTCCCAACGACTCTGTTTCAACCATTCAAAAGGCGGACTCTGAGGAGTCAGCAAAGCTATCCACTGTTCCTGACCTAATTCCGTCGCGGCAAACGTCGGATAGGGGGCGGACTCTTGGGGGATTCTCTCGATATTGCGGGATAACAGCGTGTTCGGTGCATACTCCGAGGGACACAAACAGACCACTGTCCCGTTGGGTTCTCGTTCCAACAACGTCAAATATGCTGTTGCTGTCAGGTTAATCTCTAAAATCACCTCGCTATCTAACCTCACCTTATCCTGATAGCGTTTAGACGGTTCCCGACGCGCCCCCAAATGGTCTACCTCAACGGGTTCCAATGCCTCCAGAAATCCCATTTGTTGCGTCCGTTGGGACTGCTGGGAGAGTTGTTCCCACAACCAAGCCCCATATTGGGTTTGTGCCAACCACTGCCGCGCCTCTACCCAGAGTTTTTTTGCCCCCTCTTCATAAGAGAATCCCAATTCCCTCAGTTTAGGACAGATTTCCTTACTCCAGTAATGTTTTCGGGCTTGTTCTTCTGTCACTGTAGGTTGGAGCGATTCTACAATCTTACTCCACGAATATTCCAGTTTATCCTGTGATAATCGCTCTGTAAAAATACGGACAGCAATTGGTTGTAATTTCAACTTATCCTCCGCAATTTTACGGAGAAATGTAGGTTCATAGGGTGTCTTAATTTGAATAGGTTCCCCTACCACTTTAAAATCAAACTCTGGCATCCGATAGTCCTCAAAACCTTAGTTTATAGCGCTACGCGCAGGCAATAGGCAAGAGGCAAAAGGTGAAGCAGTGCGATCTTGGTGGTTTCCATCAAGGAGCAACTGCTGTTCGCGCAGCGTCTCCGTTCGCGCAGCGTCTCCGTTCGCGCAGCGTCTCCGAAGGAGATAGGAGATAGGAGATACCCGAAGGGCAAAAGTAAGACTAGAAAAGATTTTCAGCTTCTTAAAAAGTTTGGCAGGACGGAAACCGACACCGCCAACTTTTCGCTTTTACCAATGTCAAACACCCTAATGCGTACTGCTATAACCTATGATGATTTTACCCCATAAAAATTTGAAATCGATCAACTTTTAAAAAGGATTGAGACAAAATGCGACATCTTGAGAAATCAGATTACATTCCGAGACAAAAGCTGTCAAAATCTATTTTTTACAAGACATTTATCAACTTAAAAACTATCGTGAAACGTTTTAGTTTGCTAAAACAAAAGTATTAATTTGTAATTACGCCTGATGAAATTGAAACTGATTCAACACAATCTTTCGCAAAGTAAGACTGTTGGTTCAATCCCTTGCACCCTAGAACAGTCTTCCCAGAAAAAACAGGGTTTACCCTTGTTTTCAGATAGTGATGACGAACGGTTAGAAATCGAGCAAAAGTTCGATATTTGTATTCGTATTCTGATTCCCACAACTGTAGATGTCAATCGCCCGACGAATACTTCTCCCTTTATTGAATGGATCAACGGGTTCTGTTCAAAGTATTTCGGTGGCTCGATGTGCCGAGAAATTGTGGGTTTTTATCAGAGTCAACAGTTCGGTTTAGTCAAAGAAAAAATATTCGAGATCGAAGCCTGGACAAACCGAGAAACATGGGAAAAAGCCAAACCCCAACTTAAAGCCATCCTGCTGGTTATTTTAATTAAACTACGCCAAGAAACTCTATTTTTGGTGGTGAATAATCGGGCGTATTTGTTGAAGCGATCGCCTGTTAAATCCTCAAAAGCTTAACCCTAAATTTGAGGGGTTGACTGAAGAAAGGATCATTCTCGCACCCATCTCAACCCCTCAGACGCATAAAAAATTCGCCTTTTCCCGAGAAACCTTTCAAGTTCTATCTAAACCTCTTTTACAAGGTGAAAATTATGACGACAAACTTCAACTCATTTTCTCTACCCAATCCCGAAGAAGAAGCCAAACAAGCCGCTAAAACCCTGCGAGAATCCGATCCGAAACTGAGCAAACCCCCCGCCCCACCGCTCCCGGTGCAGATGAAATTAGTCAGGGTTCTGCTCGTTTTGCACTTTCTCAAAAATCTGATCTTCGCCAATCCCGAAGAATTTCACGGTAAATACTACATCACCCGGCAATTAGAAGAACATTCCCGCCTCACCGCTCGGGTAATCAGCGTTGGCAGTATTTTTAATGCGATCACGAACCAACCCCTTTTGTTCTTTGCCTTTAAAGATTTTGGATTGATTTTAGGCTTAAGTGCCAGTCTAATATTAAATCTATTGATCATTAAGTTCACTAACGATAATGGTACTGTAGTGGCGGGAGGCAAATCCAGTCATCGGCCTTGGTCAAAGGTGGGAACTTGGGGAATGATTGCCATGAGTACTGTACAATCTATTGCGGCTCCGGTGGGGATGGAAGCGATGAATAACCGCCCAGAATTGGCTCGGCTGAAAGCAACGGAATTGATCGAACGTCAAACCCAAACCCTGGAAGATATGCCTGTGACAACCATCGCTTATGAACGCGCCCGCCAGGAGTATGAAGAGGCTTTGCAAAAGTTTCAAATGATGTCTCGCAGTCAGGGTAATTGGGATACAGACTATGTTCGCTTATTTGGTGCTTGGGAAGATCGCGATCGCAATTGGCAAGAAGTCCCTACTGAAAATTTACCTTTAGAACAGCGAATGCTACGCTTGCAACAAGAAGCAGGAGCCGCTAAAGAACAGGCGCAACGAGACTGGGGAGAAAAGTTAGCCAAACGTCAGCAACTTGGAGATGATGTGTTGTTTCTACAAGCAGAAATGCCTCAGCTATTCGCCCTGAATTTTCAAGCCAACTATGAACTGCGATCGGGAACTGAAACCGTGCGTTTAGCCGCGTTAAACCTCTACAACAAGTTGATACAAGGGGATCTGGCTGGATTGGGTTTTCCGTTGTTGTTTATGTTCCTCTCTGTGATTACCAGTGGGGTGGCTTGTGGGTTAAGCTTGGCTCATGCTCAACGGGAAGATGTGGCGATGTCTCGTGATGAAGCCGTCGGAGAAGCGATCAATGCCCATCTAGAGTATTTGATTCGGGCGGCTGACGAGACTGATGATCAGCAATCGAGTCAGGTTGAATAAAATTCTCGCTTTTTTCAGTTAATCCTTCAAGAGCGATCGCACTGGAGTTTATGCGATCGCTCCTCACTAAACCATGAACGAAAACAAAGTCATTCCCATGCAAGCTCACAACCAACCGGATCGCTATCCTGAACCCCCTTATCTCAAGCCTGTTGACGATCCCAGTTCTGAAAACCCCGTCAGCGATCGCGTTATTTTGGAAGGTTTCCGCAACCACTATCGCCAAACTGGACGCTGTGACTCTCTGGCTATTTTACCGGAAGTTGCACGGTTAGCTTATCAACGGCAACTGGTTAGCCCCAAACAGGCTGAGATTTTATTGAAGGAGTTGGAAACCATTCTGTTAGAATTGTTGCCCTTATTTAACGATTTGCGCGACTGGCTTGATGGCAAGCAAAAGGGCGATCGCTCGTCTATGACTTTATCAAAAAGCGGTTTCGGACTTCTAGAGTGTCTGACTGCCATCGCTGAACTTGTGGATCGGTTAACGGCGATCGCAAAGCAACATCCTGATGCTCCAGAACCGGGCGTTGAGGAGGGTGTCGCCCTCTGTTATGTTAACACGGTGAAGCAGGTTAATGATTTACGCCACAGTCTAGCCTACTTAAATCAGGCTTTGCGTCCTGAACGTTTAAAACCCGCTCTCCGTCTACAACCCGATTTAACGCTAACGACTTTAGAAGATACCGTTGATGAGCTTCAGTATATTGCCCTGACGTTAATTCCGCGACTGCGAGAGAACATCATGCGTAAAGTTCCCCAACTGTTGGGATCAGTTATCGAGAATTCTACCCCCGCCAACCCTTAATTTTTCACGGAGAGGATGTATGTTGAACTTCAAAGCCTTATTTGACAACCGCCCCAAACCGCCGGAATTGCCTCCTCAGCGCCCTAAAACCTCAATAAAGCCGGAAGAATTTCTGCGACGTTTAAAAAATGGCGAACGAAATTTTGAGTGTATCAGCTTATCATGTGTTGATTTGCGGGGTTTGAACTTAAACCATTTGGTGCTGACAGATAGTGAGTTGACGGGTTGTGATCTCAGTTATGCGTGTTTACTTCACGGGAACTTTAGCCGCACCAACCTTGATCGCGCTAATTTAATGGGTGTGTTCTTGAATGGTGCCAATTTATTTCAAACCAGTCTGATCGGGTGTAACCTCAGCCACAGCCATGGGATTGATGTTAATTTCAGCTATGCTGATCTCAGCTATGCTAACTTGACTTGGAGCAATCTCTCTGGGGCGAACTTGCAAGGAGCCAACTTCGAGTATTCTCACGGACGGGTTCAAGGGCTGGAAATGTTACGTTTGTCTGTGGGCAGACGGATTATAAAATATAGCACTATGCCTAAGCAACAGTAAAGTGGAAGGGGGAGGGGTCGGTTAGCTAGAGGGTTATTCAGTTACCCTTCCCCATTCCCCATTCACAACTTGCTCGAGTCAGAAGTTGAACAATTACCGGAGATCAATCGTCTATGCTGAAGATCTCCTCTAATCTGTAATCTCTAATCTGCAATCTGTAGACTGTAAACTGTAAAAGCTGAGAACTGTAAACGGTAAAGCCTGCTGTGGATCATCCTGTTTCCGAAACACTACACTGCATTAACCCCAAGTGTCCTAAACCGGACGGTCAACCCTGGGGAAATAAATATTGTCAACGGTGTGGCGCTCCCCTAGAATTAAATAGCCGCTACGTTCCGTTACGCTGTTTGGGAACAGGAGGGTTTTCCCGGCTTTATGTTGTTTGGGACTTGAAGAGCGAAACCGAAAAAGTTTTAAAAGTCTTGGTGGAACCGTCTCCCAAAGCCTTAGAACTTTTTGAACAAGAAGCCCATGTTTTAGCCCAGATGCGTCATCCAGGTGTACCTAAAGTTTCACCGGATAGTTATTTTTTCCTGAAAAAACGCAACTCTACCCTGTCGCCTGTGCCTTGTTTGGTGATGGAAAAAATTCACGGGTTAACGTTGCAGGAGATTTTAGATCAACATCCCCAAGGTTGTCCAGAAGAATGGGTGATCGACTGGTTACAACAGGCTTTAGATATCTTACGGGAATTACACGGACATCATATTATTCATCGGGATCTCAAACCGTCTAATTTAATGTTGCGTTCCCATCCCCCCTTACCCTTAACACCTATTCCTACACAAAAACATCAATTGGTGATGATTGATTTTGGAGGGGCTAAACAAGTGGGACGCATGATGTCTAGCGATCGCGAAACGACACCCAGAAGCAGCACTCGTTTAGTTTCTCCCGGTTATAGTCCCCCGGAACAAATTGTCGGGGCCTTTGTGGGGCCACCTGCGGATTTTTATGGCTTGGGTCGAACTTGTATTCATTTGTTAACAGGTACTTTTCCGGGTGATCTTGAAGACCCCATTACTGCCGAGTTACGATGGCAACATCGGGCGGTGGTGAGTCCCTGGTTTGCGAATTTACTCGATCAAATGGTACAGTCTGAGGCGAGTCGCCGCCCCCAAACTGCGACAGAAATTCAGACCTATTTATTTAAAATTGCCCGTCAGAAACGCTATCCTCGCCGGATGATGTCTCTGTCGCGGGCGGGTTTGGATGTGGTGAAACTGGCTGTACTAGAAAGCGATCGCCTTTTGGGAAGCCTGGTTAAAGTGATGGGATATCTGACTTGGCAACTCACCCAAGTGGGTCTAGCGACGCTGTGGGGAATGGGACTAGCGGGAGTTGGCGGTATTGTTGGGGCGGTGTTGGGTTTAGTTTTAGCCTATTGGACTCCGGTGGGTCAAGCCTTTGCAGAGGTTTTATCGAGTAATTTTCCCTTATGGTTTCCGGGGGCGGCGCTGAAATGGGGAACGCAAATTTTAGTCTTGGGTTTAGCCGGGTTGGGAACGGGACTCGGTTTAACAGATGCGGGTCGGTTTGGGATTAACCGTCGTTATGGACGGGCGGCTGTTATGGGGAGTTTGGGTTATATTGTCGGGGGAATGAGTTGGCAACTGTTGACCAGTTTAGCGATGCTACCTGGATTTAGGGAGTTACAATCAATTACACCGTTTTCTATTGGTTTATCGACGGCGTTGTTAACGTTGGGGTTAGGTTTACCCAGTCATCGTGGGGTTTATACGGTTATGGTGGCCGCAGGAACAACAGCGATTTTTTGGGGGTTGAGTTTAGATCCCACGTTTCCTTCTGCTATGTTACAATTTCCCTCCGTTGGAACGCAACCCCAGTGGCGAGAATTTTGGTTGGGTTTAGGGTTTATTGGAACTTTGGGCTGTGCAACGGGTTTATCTTTGGCGATCAGTCATTATTTAATTGTACCGATCTTGCGTTGGTTCGGATGGCGATAGACAGTAATCAGGGGACAGGGGACAGGGGACAGG
>JBJHBL010000041.1:0-49481 GCA_050485465.1 Limnoraphis sp.
ACAGCTTTTGCTAGTAATAGTCCACTTCAGGTTGAGGCATCGGCATTGCCATCTCGAAGTTCGACGGATCGTTGAGATAGCGAAATGTTTCTTCTTCTAATCGATGAATTAAGTAAGGTTCTAAAGCGCTAGAATGTCTGAGCGCGGCTAAATATCCGTCAATATACATTCTTAAATCATCATAGCGATAACCTCGGTTCCACATTTCGACTAGGGCGTCGGAGAGGTTTTGATAGTGGCGAATTGTTAGAGCGTCTTGCAGCATAGTGACCAGTTACCTATGAATATCAAGTTGGGCAGAGAGGTGATCATTGCAATGGACAAAAAATTAGGAGATTTTCCTCGTATTGGGCCAATTTCCTGCATCCAAGCCATTTAGATTTTAGATTTTAGCTCAATCTTCCCAGTATCGGGGGGAACTACCCATAGATATGAAGCTTTTCAATGGATGAAAATCCTCGACACCGAATCATCAACCTTCAATCTTAATTTTGTTCAGATCTTTGTCCAGTAGGCTTTTGAGTTCAATTCAACTTCTCCCAGAAAAAGCTGAAATAATCACTTGTCACAATACAGGGTTTAACGAAACTGACAACTAGGCGATTTGGACTTAAAATGAACCGACTCCGGTTGATTGAGTCTTCCTATCTTGATCATAACTCCCCTGTCAAGGGTCAAATCACCTATGCAGGGGGTTGCCCCTAGATTCAGGCCGAAATTTCAGAATTCACCCAATCTTGATTGAGGGTAGCATCGGTTACAAAATCAATTGGAGTGGCTCTGTTAACCTGTAATCCAATATTAACAAGGATAACAGACACCTGTGGGATCAGCTTGCATTTCGATTATTGAAGGAAATCCTCATTTGAGATCGCTTTTGGGCTGGCACTTACAGCAAGTTGGCTACACTGTTTGGCAGTCCGCCGATTTTCATCACGCCAGAGAGGTTTTCTATACCCATCAACCCAATTTAGTCATCCTCGATGCCGAATTACCGGGGGGAAATAGTTTAGAATTTTGTCGCTGGCTCCGACAGCAACAGTCGTTAATTTTAATGTTGTCTTCTCGTCAAACCGAAGCCGATATTGTTCGGGGTTTAAAAGCGGGGGCGGATGATTATTTAACAAAACCGTTTGGGATGCAAGAGTTTCTCGCTCGAACTGAGGCTCTGATGCGTCGGAACCGTACTTTGGCTCCTCCTGCAAGTTTAGATTACGGTATTCTTAAAATAGACTTAGTTCAACGACGAGTCCGACTGCGGGGACAATTGATAGAATTAACCCCTCAAGAATATAGCTTACTTTATGTTTTAGCTCAAGCCGATGGAGAGCCGTTGAGTCGTTCAGAACTGCTGCGCCGGGCTTGGCCTGATTCTATTGATAACCCTCGCACCATTGATACTCATGTTCTTTCTTTACGTAAAAAGGTTGAGGTTGATCCTCGTCAACCCATTTTGATTCAAACGGTGCGAAATGTCGGTTATCGGCTGAATTTGGAGATGCTAAAGCCTGATTCTTGGAACCCTCCCCAGCTTAATGGTAAACATTCCCCTTTACCTGTCAGAGCGAGTAGTTAGTTTTCTGAGTCCCATTCCTCGGCTTCTTGGTGTTGATCGGTGATCAATTGCTGTTTTAAAGCTTGCCAGTTTATCTGTTGAGTTGGAGCATTTTGAACTAATTTTCCCTGGGATAAATGCCACAAGCGGTTTCCCCAGTTTTGAAGATGATCAAGCTGATGAGTCGCTAAAATTAGACTCGTTGAATCACCTGTGAATGTTTGTAGCTGATTTAAAATTTTCTTTTGGTTGGCTAGATCCAATGCTCCGAAAGGTTGATCTAAAAGTAAGATTTGCGGTTGAATCATTAACGCTCGAGCGATCGCAATTTGTTGTTTTTGTCCGGTTGAAATCTGCATTTCTGTTCGGTTTAACCAGTCTGTTGGAATCTCTAAGCGTTCCATCCATTCTGTTAACCGTTGCGTGATTTCTGCTTCCGATAACCCCCGTAACTTCAAAGGATAAGTTAACGCCTCTTTAACCGTCATTCCTAATAGTTTGGCTTCCGATAAAACCAAAGTGATCTGTTGTCGAAGCTGAACAACTGGTATTTTCTGATAACTTTCCCCTTGAAAAAAAATCTCCCCGTTTGAGGGACTATTTAACCGATTCAGTAAGCGCAATAGTGAGGTTTTTCCCGCACCCGAAATTCCCACTAAAGCAATGCGATCGCCTGTTTTCACTTCTGCGGAAATCTCCTGCAAGATCGGCTGAAAACCGATTTTGGGATGCAAGGAGACATTTTCTAGGCGCAGTTGGGGATTGAAAGAAGCGTGAGAACTCAAATTCCTGACAATAATCTTCCAATCTCTAATTATCTCAAACGAGGGAGATTTTGTCGAGCCTAATCCGAAGATTTTTGAGCGTGGAACGGACAACCGCTTGTTAGTTTTTCCAGAAAAGCACTATTATCAAAAAAATGCTCTAAAGAGATAATTTTCAAATCCTCCGTTACCCGTGCAATACTCATCCCGACAATTTCTAGGGTTTCTCCGGTGGGTGCGTGGTCTTTAAAGGGGCCGTTAAACGTTCCCCAATGGCGCCACTTAAACGTTACATTCGGAGGCCCTGATAAGACTTCTGTGACTTCCCAAAGAAAACCTTTCGGGAAGGCTTGATGAAATACTTGAAAGGAAGATTCAAAGTTTTCTGCGGCTGAACTATAATGCTCTGTTTCTCCCATAAATAAATTATAGGTTCCGGCTTGGGCGACATCTTCTGCGGTATATTCTGGCCCGCCATTCGCTCTCATTCTAAACTGTTCTTGAACAATAGACAACCATTGTTGTGGGTTAACTTTATTTGTGGCTTCTAACTCAAACGTGCGGACTAAATTTTCTGCAATGGCTTCTAAAGATCCTTGTTGATGATGATATTGACTTTCTTTGAAAAGAGATTGGTTTGTATAGGAATAGTCTGGAGGTGTTCCGCCTCGCCATTCAACTCCAGTATCATTAGCGATGACAGTTTCGCGATCTTGAACCCACAGGGGAAGATCGGAAGATGGGTTAGAAGTCATAGAATAGGTCGATTATTTTTTGTTCAAAATGTCTTTTCTATTTTGCTCAATGTACCCCATAAATTTTCGTTAAAATCATTACAATTTTAGGTTAAAATAATATTTTACAGTTCAGGAAGACCAAAAGTAGCGATCGCATTTTCTTGTAGGTTGGGTTGACATCAAGAAACTCAACATATTTTTCTGATCGCCTTTCCTTGTCGGTTAGGTTTACAACAAAATTTAGCTGATTTTGCTATTTTCATACAATAATTAAACGAATCGCGATCGCATAACTATAACAAAGTGTGAGTTTAAAATTCATTGATTAATAAAGCTCTAGACAATCTAAAATAGAATTATCGAGTAATTCTTGAATAGCGTCTGCACCAGAGCGAAGAATTGCTTCTACCTTGTTTGTCTGTGTATTCCCACACCGCAGCCAAATAACCTTTGGCGGTGAACCGTAAAGACGACTTCTTTCTGCAAAGTCAGCATCCTGAGTCACAATACAAAATTCTTGAATTTTAGCAAATTCCCAAATTTCGCTATCATCTGCATCTGTAAGGTTGTGAAACTGAACGTGACTCGCATCTGGAAAAAGATCAGCTAGTCGGTTCACTAATTTACGACTCAGATTTTGATCAAATAGTAGTTTCAACTTTCACCGACTACTGCAATTAAACGATGTTCACGATCAGCAGCAAATTCAAGACAAGCCCTAATATCTTCCTCTGTTAACTCTGGGAAGTCATCTAAAATTTCTGCATGAGACATACCTGCGGCTAACCAGCCCAAAACATCATAAACGGTAATTCGCATTTGTCTGATACAGGGTTTTCCACCCCGTTTACCTGGCTGAATAGTAATGATATGGCGATAGCTCATGGCGGTTAGTGTAACATTTCTAGAGTAAGTTTAACCCAGTTTCTTGTATTTGTACTGTTTGGGTCAAGTGCGATCGCATTTTCTTATCGGTGAGGTTGATAACAAAGCCTAGCTGATTTTGCGATTTTAATACAATAATTGAAGAAATAGCGATCGCATACCTTAAGCATGACTCTAAAAGAGCGATCGCCAAAACTACAAGGCTGATCATTTTTGCTGTTTTCCCTGTATTTTATCTGAATTAAAAACCCGTCAATTCAAAAGCAGGTTCAAGAATAAAATATCCGTTAACAGCAGAGGATTCGGGTAATGCTGCGAGTTCTTTTTCAAATTCAGAGGGTTTCATTTGATAATGTTTTAACAGTTCGTATTGAGAGACGTAACCTTCAAAAACTTCGCTCCGAGCCATTAATTTTCGCAGGGCTGGAATGACCAGAGTTTTCTCTTTTTCCAAACCAACACCAACATTTTGATTAAGGCCCGATTTCCCTTTTCTTAGAATACCTTTAGAATACCAAAATTCGTTAATATGATTGCGTCTCAATTCTTCAATCCAAAACAGCCCTTTCTCATCTTTATATGCAAAATCCAACCATTTTGTTAACTCTAAAACTAAAACATCATCAACAAAATCAGTTGCTATAAAACGTTGGGGATACTCTCCAATCAGAAGTTCTTTGGCAATTCGTCGGGCTTGACTTTGCCAAAATAAGTTCATTTCCTTTATTTCTTGTAAAGCAATTTCAAGCATTCCCAATTCAGCCGTACATCTTGCATGAGCTAATGCTGTTAGCGAAAAATATTCCTCATTAGCCATCGCTATCTCAGTTGTATTAGAGTGAGATAAAAGCTCCTGATAACGCATATTAATCTCGCCCAGTTTTTTGCGGGAATCGTGCAGAATTGTATGGCGATGTTCAACCGGAATATTATCGCCGACTTTTAACAGTTGTTTGAGAGCATAAAAAAGCTGTGCGCGTTCGGTAGTTTCTAGAAAAGATTTTATTTCCTTAACGTCTTTTTGGATTTCTTGCAGCCTGTTATCGATTGCGTTTAGCCTATTGTTAATAACAACAAAACCAACACAACTGACTGCTAGATTCAAACCTGATAAAATTGCCGTACCTGTTGCGATTTGAATAAGTTGTTGAGTCATCTGTGAAAGGGAATTAACCTGACCCGACAACTCAAATAATTGATCAGTGTTCAATTGAGCAATTTCTTTAATTTGTCGAGTTTCTCCTTTAACTTGTTCAAGTTGAACATTACCAACAATTCCAGAAATTAAATTAAGCCCTGAAACAAACGCTGTACCTGTTGTCATCTTAAGAAGTTGTTGAGTCATTTGTGAAACTGAATTAACCTGACCCGACAACCCAAATAGTTGAGCATTACCAACAATTCCAGAAATTAAATTAAGCCCTGAAACAGCACCACTGAGGGGGTTGAGTGGAGATGTTACTAAATGTCGAACAATTTGACCTGCATTTTCTGTTCCCGCAGCCCAACGAATTACACCGCCATAAATCTTGTACTTTCCAGTTATTATACCTGTTAAAACTTCTGGGGGAATTGCTCGAACAACCGTCCATCCTGGAATAACCATGTTTGTTAACCTCTAGAACTCAACCCATTACCCATCCAAAATCCTTTTCAAAAAAACAATTTAATTTGATTAGGATTCTTTTTTCTGATCTGTTATTTCTATGATCAATCATCCCAACACAATATACAATTCGTATAATTACGGATCTTTTCTAAATCGGGTTGTATCAAAAGTTTTCAGCAAGTCCGATAATTTACGGTTGAGTTGTTGTGAGGTACACCATAAGCGGTGTAAGGACGAACATCTGGCGGTTGTAAACCTAAGACAATTGCTTCCGGTGGAACTCCGGCTTCAACTAATTCTTCTGCAATTAATCGATCTGTGTTGTTTGCTTGAATCCAAATTTGTTCGTCAATAATATCAATGTGCATGACAGTATAATGCACTCGTTTACCCTTTGACCATCCGACAGATAACAGCAAATATCGGTTATGTTCCGTATCGAAAATAACTTCGTTCTGAACATCGGGTTCATTAGAGATAGGAATCCTTTCATAGTCATTCAGAAGTTGTTTAACCAATTGAATATAAGTTTCTACGGAATCCATTGCACAATCTCCTGATTTTGTGAATCAAAGATAATGAGTTTAAGACGGGCATTTTCTAAAAGAATTTTTCCAAACTGTTCTTCTTCAAACAAGTCACTGTAAGCAGCTAAAGGCATTGCTAGATATAAAATTCGATCGGGTTCAACTTGATTGAGAATATCATTATATAATATGTATTGACCCAAAGCTTGCTGTAAGTCAGCGATTCTTGATTCTCGAAGGAAACTTTTAATCTCAACTGCTATTTTTAACTCGTCTCGTTGGGCTGCTATTAGCTTTTCTGCACCCAAATCTACGGATAGGTTTCTTTTAGCCCATTGCAGTGGATAGGGGTCATGGGTAATTGTCCATCCATCATTGATTAATAGTTGTTTGACGACTTGATGATAGAGATCTCTAGCGGGCATTATTCAAGTCTGTTTTTGTTGGAAATCAATAGCTTTATTATACCCTACGAGCGATCGCTTTTCATTGTAGGTTGGGTTGACACTAGGAAACCCAACAAGGCGTTGTTATCTATATTTAACCTAACCTACAGCCATTATAAACCCCGCCTCAAACTTTTTGTTGGGTTGCGAGTCACGCTGAACCGAACCTACGGTGCGATCGCATTTCCGGGTTTGTGAGGGATTGAAACTAATAATGATAAAGTCCGATCGCTATATAATAACAGAAGTTGAAATAGATGAGAATTTTTACTCAAAATAATGAATCTAAAACCCGGAACACTTTATGTAGTTGGGACACCCATTGGTAATCTCGGTGATATGACATTTCGAGGGGTTCAAACCTTACAAGCGGTAGATTTAATCGCCGCAGAAGATACACGACATACGGGTAAACTGTTACAACATTTTCAAATTCAAACCCCACAAATGAGTTACTATGAACATAATCAACATCGTCGTATTCCTGAAGTCTTAGAAAAATTGGGTCAGGGAAAAACGATCGCGTTAGTTACAGATGCGGGAATACCGGGAATTTCTGATCCGGGATATGAACTGGTAAAAGCCTGTATAGAAGCGGGAATTGATGTGATTCCTATTCCGGGTGTAAGTGCTTGTTTAACAGCTTTGAGTGTGTCGGGGTTAGAAACAGATCGGTTTAAATTTGAGGGATTTTTACCTACTAAAAATAAACTTCGACAACAACGGCTTGAAGAATTGCGATCGCAGTCTCACACAATAATATTATATGAATCTCCTCATCGATTGCGACAAACGTTGCAAGACTTAACAGAAACATTAGGAAGTGATCGCCCTATCGTATTAGCCAGAGAGTTAACGAAACTCTATGAAGAATTTTGGCGAGGGACTCTGAAAGAAGCGGTTGAATCTTATCAAAAGAGCGAACCCAAAGGCGAATATACGCTGGTGGTGGCAGGTAAAACTCAAGAAACGCCGGAACTGTCAGAAACTGCAATCAAAGCCGAATTAGAAGCATTACTCTCTCAAGGTTTAACGCGATCCCAAGCTAGCCGTCAACTCGCTCAAAATACCTCCCTTCCTCGTCGCCAAATTTATCAACTGGCTTTAACTTTAAATCTAGAAACCTAACTTATAGCAATGTTCCAATTTCACGATTTCGACCTGTATTTTTAGCTTGATAAAGAGCTTCATCCGCCACTCGAATTAGAGTCAAAATAGACAATTCAAGATGAGGAATGGTACTAGCAACACCCAAACTAACAGTCACAAAAGAATCAACAGTAGACTTTTCGTGAATAATTTTCAGATTGTGAATTTCCTCACGAATTAAATGGGCAACTTGTAAACTGCCTGCCAGTGTTGTATTGGGTAAAATAATCACAAATTCTTCACCGCCATAGCGTGCAACTAAATCCGCCGGACGTCTTGCTGATCGAGAAATCGCTTGAGCAATTTCTTTTAAACAGTGATCACCGGCTTGATGTCCATAAAAATCATTATAAAACTTAAAACAATCAACATCACATAAAATCAAAGATAAAGGTTGCTTTTCCCGAGCCAGTCGTTTCCATTCTCGCTCTAAATACTCTTCAAAATAGCGACGATTTGCTACTTCAGTTAAACTATCAATTTTAGCTAAACGTTCCAATTCTACATAGGCTTTTCGGAGTGCTTCTTCAGCTTTTTTATGCACCATTAACGATCCCAATTGCGCCGCTACTCCATGAACTAATTCAATCAGATGAGGATCGGGTAACATTGCCTGTTTTTTAAAAAAGACTAAAACCGCTAAAATCTGTCCACCAAAAATTATCGGCACGGCTAAAGCAGCTTTTAATCCAGTTTTTTTAGCCATCTGATAGCGGACAAATTTTTGTTCAGATTCTAAAGAAATATTCTCAATCCATTCAGGTTTTTGAGAGAACCAGACTCGCCCGACTAATCCCTCAAAAGGAGCAAACTCTAAAGTGAGGCTATAATGGTAAAAATCTTCGAGGGTGATATCGGTACAATATTCAATTTGACTTGCTTTGTAAACCATAACAGAATCCTGGGGAATCCAAGCCTCTCCGTAATCCCAATCAATCGCTTGACACACTTCCTGTAGAGTGACTTCTAAAGCCGTTTCAAAATCCCAAGCTTTGCTAATCGTTTGAGTCATTTTTAATAATAACTTAATTTCGGCTTCGGCTTTTTGGCGATCGCAAATTTCTTGCTTAAGCTGTTGATTCTGATCGATTAAAAGTTGTTTTTGTCGCTGAATCATCAGTTGATTTTTGACCCGCATTAAGACTTCATCCATCTCAAAAGGCTTCGTAATATAGTCACATCCTCCCATTTGAAAACCTTGTACCTTATCCCAAGTGCTTTCTAGCGCACTCAAAAAAATCACAGGAATTTCACAAGTTTCGGGTTTAGCTTTGAGTTGAGAACATACCTCATAACCACTCATATCCGGCATTTTAATATCTAAAAGAATTAAATCAGGTTGATCAACCTTGATAGTTTCTAATGCTATATGTCCACTGCGTGCTTTTCTGACTTGATAGCCTGCCTGACTTAGGAAAGCAGATAGCACCCGCAAGTGATCAAGCTGATCATCAATGATCAAAATATTGGCTAAAGATTGAGACATATTTTTGGGGATTTACAGCTAAAAGTTAAGCTCTATTATTGATATTTTCGCAAATAATTTCGTTTTCTCAACATCAAGAGTGAGATTAGTAGCTAGATAGCCCAGTTGAAGGGATTTTGCTGATTTTCCTGTGGATGGCTGATCATTGATGGGATTTTCTTTACAATCTTAAGTAAGATTAAGAAAACATTCCAATCTTGGGTTAAAACTTATGGGACTATTTGGATTCAATAAAAAGGTGGCAATGCCAAAGCCAGGAGAGGCTTTACCGGGACGTTCGGAACCGATACCTGTCCCTGAGCATCATTATGTCAATGGAAACTCTCTCCAGCCTCCCTATCCTGAAAATATGGAAATGGCAATGTTTGGGATGGGCTGCTTCTGGGGGGCTGAACGCAAATTTTGGCAGCAAAACGGGGTTTATATCACGGCGGTGGGTTATGCAGCCGGATACACCCCCAACCCAACCTACAAAGAAGTTTGTACGGGTTTAACGGGTCATAATGAAGTGGTATTTGTGGTCTATGATCCGAAGCTGATTAGTTACGAACAGTTGCTAAAAGTCTTCTGGGAAAGTCATAATCCGACTCAGGGAATGCGTCAAGGAAATGATGTGGGAACTCAGTATCGCTCTGGAATTTATGTATATTCAGAACAGCAACGAACTTTAGCTGAAGCCTCACGAAATGCTTATCAGCAAGCGCTTTCTCAAGCTGGATACGAAAAAATTACCACAGAGATTATTGACGCGCCGGAGTTTTATTTTGCGGAAAGTTATCATCAGCAATATTTGGCAAAAAATCCGAATGGCTATTGTGGTTTAGGCGGAACAAAAGTTCAGTTACCTGAATCAACAGCTGCGTTTTAAGTAAATGCTAAAAGATGGGTTACGCTTCTGTTAACCCATCCGATCAGTTTTTGGTTTAACGTCGTAAATAAATTAAATTATCATTCTTGAAATCATTATCATCATCATCATTATCATCATCAGGAATATGAACGGCTCGTAAAAATTCGGCACTTTCTTCGGGTAATGCTGTATTAATATACATTCCACTTCCTAACTCAAAGCCTGCGGAAAGGGATATTCGCGGCACTACAGCAATATACCAGTGAAAATAATCCGCCGATTGTTCAGCAGTGGGGATTGAACGAATGGTATAGTTATAGTCAGGGTTTTGCAAGCCATAATAGAGTTTCGCTAAAACTACTTTAAGGGTCTGGGCTAAATCGGTAATTTCCTCATTCGTAATTTCATCAAAAGAGGAGGAATGACGACGGGGAAAAATCCAAATATGAAAGGGAGAAAGTGCTGCATAGGGAATAAAAGCGACAAAATGTTGACTCTCCCAAATGATGCGTTCTTGGGCGTTGAGTTCCTCTTTTAAAGTATGACAAAAAATACATTCTCCGGTATCATCATAATAGCGGATGGCTTCTTGAGTGCGATCGCGCCACTGATAGGGAACGATGGGTAATGCTGCAATTTGAGAGTGAGGATGTTCAAGAGATGTACCCGCCCCTCTGCCATGATTTTTAAAAATAACAATCGTTTCAATGCGGTCATCTTGACGTAAATCTGAGTATCTTTTACGATAAACTCGGAGAATATTAGTAATATCTTCAAGACTCATTAAGGCTATAGTTAAATTATGGCTACAATGTTCAATCACAACTTCGTGAAATCCCACACCAGATAAAGAACGAAAAATACCATCAATCTTTCTAATTCGTTCTCCAGTTTGCGATAAAGCGGGATATTTATTACCGACAACTCGCACTTTCCAATCACTCCCAACCCCTTCACACAGTCGTAAAGATTCAGGAGTTCCAGTTAGATGTTCGTTGCCTAAACAGAAGGGACAATCCGGGCGATAGGCAGGAATTTTAA
The DNA here is from genome assembly GCA_050485465.1 of Limnoraphis sp. GTDB lineage: Bacteria > Cyanobacteriota > Cyanobacteriia > Cyanobacteriales > Microcoleaceae > Capilliphycus. Next base: position 11,050 of record JBJHBL010000041.1, read on the forward strand.
TAGTAGGAATATCATTTTGAGCAAATTCATGGGGACGTTTTGCCCGTTCGGTTGCAATAATAACCCAATCTCTCGTGATTAGATTTTGTCTTAACTCAGTCATAAAAATTACAGAGAGAAACAAAAGGGATAAAATTAGAATTATTGGCTTGATCTTGATGCTCTGAGCATTTTAAATTAAAATAATAAAATAAGAATCAGGTGAGTCCTCGCTGTGTCATTAGGTAAACGGCAAAACTCCCTAACCAATGACTCCCACTATAGTCAATGGCGGAAACTAAATTTAAACCCGCTTGTTGATGGACTTGGGCAATCGCTTCTAAAGTAGAAATTCGCCCATCATCAGGAGGTAATTCCGAAATGATACCCTCTAACATCCAAGCCCGACTTAAGTTTAAACCATCAAAATGAGATTGAGCATAATCTTGAGGATTTTTGACTAATACAGGCTGTAACCAGTCGGTTTGTTTCTGAGTGGAAAGTTGAGGTAAAAACTGAGTGAACCACTGGGAAAAAACGTCAGGAGAAAGAAGGCGTCGCATTAAATCGGCTTCGGCTAAAGTAGGTGAAATAAAATCATATCCCCAGGGTTCTAAATGCAGAGGATAGTTTGAGTCATTTAAATACAAAAAACGGATTTTATCTTCAAGTTCCGGGATTAAATTAGGATTATTATTTTTTGCCCAATCCCAAATTAAACCCATGGCAAATGCAGTTTGATTATGACTCCCGGTGCGGTTGGGATAAGATAAATTTTTCCACCAGTTTTGCAGATTTTGGACAGTTACAGCTTCTAAGGGGTGCAGAATATCTAGCCATTTTTTGCCTTGAATATCATCCCATTCTTGGAGTTCAGCTATGAGTTGCAACAGCCAGGCTAAACCATAGGGACATTCAAACCTCGGTTGAGATTGCAAATGGGCGACTTCGGCGTTAATCTTTTCAGAAGTGATATTTTGAGCGATCGCTTCTCGGGCAGTTAGAGCAAAGGGCGCAGCGGGAAAACGCCGCATTAACCGCACTAACATCCAGTGATTATGAACGGCTGAATGCCAATCTAAACAGCCATAAAATGCTGGAGTGAGTTCACGAGGAGGAATAAAATCTTCCAGACTTTCCAGCCAATATAACTGAACGTGTGGATATTCTCGCAAGACACATCCCAGGGCGAACTGGGCAAATTGACTCGCCATTTTCAGATCAAGTTTATCGGGTTTCACAGCAGAAAAATTTTTAATTTGAACTGAGAAACAAAAGATGAGAGAAGTTAAGTTTAAATCCTAACCTAAAATTTCCAAATCACCCACAATTGTCACACTTCTTTTCAAAAAAAAGCTTAATTTAAAGAACTGTTTGCTTTGGCTGCTTTGGCTTCTTCGACATTAACACAAGCGAGAATGACTAAACCTAGAATAAAAAACACAATTAAGGAGAGAATCGATGTTCTTGCTGTTCCGGTCAATTGACGAATTAAAGCAAAAACTAATGGCCCAATAATGGCTGATCCTTTGTAAAAAACCGAGTAAAATCCATAAAATTCTGCGGCAGCATGAACGGGAATAATCGAAGCATAAAAAGACCGACTGAGAGATTGAGAACCTCCCTGGACTAATCCCACAATTCCTCCTAATATAAAGTATTCCGTTGGGGTCGTTAAAAAATAAGCATAAATCACGACGAATGACCAACCCAATAAACTCACCATTAAAGCTTTTTTGGCTGATATTTTCTCAGCTAATTTACTAAAACCTAATGCCCCAAAAATACTAACAAACTGAATCACCAGCAACGTAATCATCAACACATTAGTTGAAAATCCCAGTTCTTCAGTTCCATAAATGGTTGCCATTGTAACAACAGTTTGAATGCCATTATTGAAAAGTAAATAGGCAATCAAAAAGTACAATAACTGTTTAAAAGCTTTTAATTTTCGTAGGGTTATGACAGTCCGAGTCATCCCCACTTTTAAATAAGCCAGTCCGACGGGAAGATTCTCATATTCTACAGGTAACGTTTCTGTTGTTGGAGCTTCTTTCAGAGATAAAAAGGTAATAATTGAGAAGCCACCCCACCATAAACCTGCCATTAAAATTGATAATCTAGCTGCAAGTTCAGTGGAAATTCCTAATGCTTCATGTCCGGCAATCAATCCTAGTGAAAGGGCAAATTGTAAGCCCCCGCCAACATACCCATAGGCAAAGCCTTTCCCCGAAATCCAATCCATGTTTTCTTCAGATGTAATACTCGGAAGAAAAGCATCATAAAAAATATTAGCGCTGACAAAGCCAATTTGAGCAATGAGAAAGAAAATAATCGTCTGAACTAAATCACCCGCTTGGGAGAAGAATAATAAACAAGCCGCAAAACTCCCACTATAGCAAAATACCATCATAAACTTCTTTTTAGAAGCAGAGAAGTCTGAAACCGCCCCCATCACCGGAGCAATCAAAAAAACAATAAAAGCTGATAAACTAATTAGAAATCCCCAAATGGCTGTCGCACTGTAAACCGTTCCAGCAAAGGTAACGCCTCCTGGTGGCACGACAACTGAAGCAAAGTAGGCGGGTAAGACAGCAACAACAACGGTGGTAATATAGGCAGAGTTTGCCCAGTCATACATCACCCAGCCAAAAATTTCCTTTTGATTGTTAGACATGATTGAGTCTGTTATGAATCCTTAAAATAGACATTTTCGTAGAATTTTTACCCGGTTAACCCATCGTAACAAGATTTATGCCTCGCACTCCGATTTTATCTTTTGATCGTGGTACCCTAATTTTACATCCTCCCCCGAAAGCAAAGGCTTGGATTGACTTTGCCACTTGGGATGATCGCATTGAAAAGTTTAGAATTCCAGCACTGTATTATCGTTCTTTAATCAAATCATTGCAAGCTGAAAATGTCAACTTTATTAATCAGGCAGATGAATTTCAGACCTTAGAATTTGTGCCGAGTGTGGAGATGGAACCCTATCCCCATCAACAAGAAGCATTAACAGCATGGCAACAGGCTCAAAGTCAAGGTGTTGTGGTTTTACCAACAGCTTCTGGGAAAACTTATCTGGCACAAATGGCAATGCAAGTCACATCAAATCGGACGTTAATTGTGGTTCCGACTTTAGATTTGATGCACCAATGGTATGCTCATTTAAAGGCGGCTTTTCCGGATTTAGATGTGGGTTTATTAGGGGGAGGTTCAAGAGATAAAACTCCAATTTTAGTGGCGACTTATGATAGTGCGACGATTCATGCAGAGACGATTGGGAATCAATATGCGTTGTTAGTTTTTGATGAATGTCATCACTTACCGACAGATTTTTATCGAGTCATTGCGGAATATTCGATCGCACCTTATCGCTTGGGTTTAACAGCAACGCCTGATCGTTCGGATGGGAAACACTATGATTTACAGGATTTAATTGGGCCAACTGTTTATCATAAAACACCGGAACAACTGGCGGGAATTGCTTTAGCTGAACATAAAAATATTCAAATTTTAGTGCGACTTTCGCAACAAGAACAAAAACAGTATCAAGAGAAGATAAAAACTAGAAATCATTTTCTGAAAGACAATAAAATTAGTTTATCGAGTTTGGAAGGATGGAGAAATTTTGTGATGGTTAGTTCACGAACACCTGTGGGAAGACGTGCCATGCTAGCCCATCGGCAAGCCAAAGAAATTGCACTGTGTACCGAGGGTAAATTACGAGTGTTAACCAATTTACTCGCCCAACATCATCAGGAAAAGACGTTGATTTTTACAGGTGATAATGCAACGGTTTATCAAATTTCTAAACTCTTTTTAATTCCTGCAATTACCCATCAAACCCCAGTCAAAGAACGACATCAGATTTTATCTAAATTTCGTCAAGGGGAATATCGAACTTTAGTGGCTTCTCATGTCTTAAATGAAGGGGTTGATGTTCCTGATGCTCGGATTGCTATTATTTTGTCAGGGACGGCTTCCGAACGAGAATATATTCAACGTTTGGGGCGAGTTTTGCGAAAAGGCAATCAAAGCCATAAACAAGCCATTTTGTATGAAGTGGTGACTGAAAATACAGCCGAAGAACGAACCTCTCAACGACGAAAAGGGGAAGGAAAAAAGACCCAGCCAAAACCTCAAGTTCAACCGTTAAAACCTTTAAAATATGGAACACAATCACAACCGACAAAACGAGCCGCTGAAGCCTCTGGAAGTTGGGGAGAAAACTCTGATCAATCTTTGACTCACACCGAAGAAGAATAAATTTTGAAAAAACCTGAAACTTCTCTTGTGTTGTGAAGATTTATAAGATAGAATCTTTTAAAGTCTTCATTCCTCTATAATTTTCACAATTATTACCCTAAGCTTAAAATCAATGTCGATCTCAAAACCAGAAGCTAAACAACAACTTGAACGTTTGATTTTTTATGATGAATCTTCCTCCGAGTGGGTTCAAGATGTTTGGGATATGAGTCCAACATTAGGAGAAACTGCTGCTAAATTAGCTGAAGTTTTTGAGGCTTTAATTGAATATTGTCCTGAAGCTCAACTCGAAAAAATGTTACAAACTCTATACAAAGACTATTTAGAGTGACATAATCGCTGATTCGAGAGAGTCGCCCCCACTGCAAGGGTTGAACATCATGTGTCACGGATAGTAGACTGTTAGCTGTTCTTAGGCTTGGGGATGGCTTGTGGAGGTCAAACTCCAGTCTATCACCTCACCCCCTCAGCCTGCGACGAGAGGGAATGATATTGAACTCATCCATAGAATTGAGGAATGTTTGTGATAAACTCCTTACCTGTACGGAAATAATCAGTCGAACAAATAGGAAGAATGAATTCTGAAGGTTTAGGATTTGAGGTATCAGAGGCGGCACAAGAGCTACTTTCTCCTGAGAAATTAGAACAACTCAAACAATCCTTTGCTCAAATTGATAGCAATCACGATGGTAAAATCGTGCTAGAGGAATATTTGCAATATCTACTAGAGCAAGAAAAAGAAAAGTTAATGAAGCAGTTTAAACACCTTGATGCTAATCAAGATGGCTGTATTGAATTTGAAGAGTTTGTGATGGCAACAGAGCCAGATTATAACATTCTTAAAAAATTCCGAGAATTCGATACGGATGGTAATGGTTTGCTTTCATTTCAGGAAGCTTTGAAAATTGTTGAACAGCTTTATCTTCCCGTAGATACAGAGGAACTGAAAACCATTTTACAGCAAGCTGATAATAACAGCGATGAACAAATCACCTTTTATGAGTTTTTAGGAGCCATTACAAGGGTGGGTTTCCAGTAAGTTTGTCAGCCCTTAAAATCAATTACGAAATGATTGCCAACTCAAAATACCGATCAAAAATTGATTTGAGTTGGCTTCTGTAAGATTAGCAATCAGAAACAATCAAAATATCTATAAAAAATGAGAGGGATTGAGTTAATGTTTTAATGAAAGCAATTGAGACAATTCAGCGTGCATGAACGCAATATCGGGGTCCCGTTGAATCGCTTCAAAATAGCGTTGTTCTCGAACGTTTCCATTTTCAGAAGGGCGCAGCAACATACGGGCTTCTTCTAATAAATGATTCACTTGTTGTAACGTCACAGGTTCATCTTTCGCCGCCATCACTTCATCGATCTCAACGATAAACTGAGAAAAGGGACGCAACCAACTAAAGACTCCCTCTCCGATCACCAATTGAAAAAATTCTCCACGAGAACGAATAGGGCCATGAAATTTTTCGTACTCGACTTTTTCAGACTCTAACAGGGCTTTATGAAGGCGTAGCAGCTTTGTTCGGACATCTCGTAAACGCTTAAAGGGAAAATCAAGAGAACTAGAATTTGAAGACATTGATTGAAATGGCGATCGCGACTTTATCTATTTTCTCACATTTTCAGACAACCTTGTTCATCCTGAAGAAAAAGAAGCTGAAATCAGCAAAACGAAGGGGTTTATTGAGAACATAATCTTCTATTCTAACAACCAATCAAACACTTGACCTAACCTCAGTTGCAGTTCACTGGCGAATTCAGGAACCGGAAGCTGTTGAGAGGGTTGATCAAAGACTGCGGGTGCTGCGGTGGGATGATAAACAAAGATTGTCTTTTCTTCAGGGTCAATTAACCAGCCCATTTGGGTTTCAAATTTAAAACAGTTTAGTATTTTTTTCGTCACTTTTGTTTGACTTTGGTCGGGTGATAATATTTCAATAATCCAATCTGGAGCCAATAAAAACTTATTCGCAACACCACCATTATCTTTGCGTGGAATTCTTGGCCATGTGAATACAGCTACATCTGGAACAATAGATTTTTCGCCAAAAGTACACCGTAATTCTGGAAAAGCTCTTGCTATTTTGGTCGGTTTAACAGCCCCATTAATAGCGATAATCAATTCACCTTGAATGGTGCTGTGTTCTCCCTGTGGCATTGGTTTTTGAATAATCTCCCCATCAATATACTCGCTGGCTGGTTCAGTTTCTTCTAACTGTAGAAATTCGTCTAACGTTATGGATTTTGTCGGTGCTTGTATCATCGGTTTGATTCTGGAGTAAAAAACATCAACCCGGTTTCTGAGCGTAACTTGAATATTTTAGCCTTGGAGTCGCCATGAGAAACCGGGTTGTTTCAGGGGAGCAATACCCACCCTATTTTAACACTAAACTTTGAATTTCTCGGTAATCCGTTTCATCGCTTCGTTAACATTTTCTCGAGTATTAAAAGCCGAAATACGGAAATATCCTTCTCCTGCCGCGCCAAAGCCAGAACCCGGTGTTCCCACAACATTACAAGTTTGCAGCAGTTTATCAAAGAAATCCCAACTCGATAAACCATGAGGTGTTTTCACCCAAACATAGGGCGCATTTACACCGCCATAAACTGATAATCCTGCGGCTTTTAACTGTTCACAAATAATCGAGGCATTTTCCATGTAAAAGTCAATTAACGCCCGAACTTGTGCTTGTCCTGCTTCACTATAAACCGCTTCGGCACCCCGTTGAACGATATAAGAAACGCCGTTAAATTTAGTAGACTGACGACGGTTCCAAAGCTTCCAAAGTTCAACATCCGAACCATTACTTGCTTTCGCGGTTAACGTTTTGGGAACCACTGTTAAGGCACAACGAGTTCCGGTAAATCCTGCATTTTTAGAAAAAGATCGAAACTCAATCGCACAATCTCGCGCCCCTTCTATTTCATAGATAGAATGGGGTAAACTAGAGTCTGTGATAAAGGCTTCGTAAGCGGCATCAAACAGAATAATTGAACCGTTGGCTTTAGCGTAATCCACCCAAGCTTTGAGATGTTCTTTACTTGCAGTTGCCCCTGTGGGATTATTAGGAAAACACAAGTAAATTAAATCTACTTTTTGACTGGGAATTTCTGCCGTAAAATGATTTTCTGCGGTAATGGGGAGATAAACTAACCCGTCAAATTCTCCGCGATCATTGGCTGAACCCGTGTTCCCCGCCATGACATTTGTATCAACATAAACGGGATATACAGGGTCAGTTACCGCAATGGTATTATTATGACCAAAAATATCAAGAATGTTGCCTGTATCGCATTTAGAACCATCAGAAATAAAGATTTCAGACCCATCAATTTTGCATCCTCGGGCTTGAAAATCCTGTTGGGCAATTTTTTCGCGTAACCAAGCATAACCCTGTTCGGGGCCATATCCTTTGAAGCTATTGCGATCGCCCATGTCTTCTACCGCTTTAATCATGGCGCTGCGACAGGCTTCGGGTAGAGGTTCTGTCACGTCGCCAATGCCGAGTTTGATGATTTTGGCGTCCGGATTCGCTTCTGCAAAGGCGCTCACCCGTCGGGCGATTTCAGGAAAGAGGTAGCCTGCTTTGAGTTTGAGGTAGTTGTCGTTAATCGATGCCATGTTGAATCCTTAGAAATGCTGTTAAACAGCGTACTGTCAACCTTTCTATTGTGCCATGACCCGCTACCTTTGGATTTAAGCGATCGCCCATTTCTGGTGAAAATTGCTCAAAAAAACAGCGATCGCTTAATCTTAAAACCCCAATAATTTAGGCAAAATCTCGTAACATTTTTTTGATTTCTAAGCCATGTAATTCTTCTTGACCGATGAGAGTTCTAGCATATTCTTCGATATAAATACTAGCATCTTCTACAACATGAAGTAGATCTTTGTAAAGTGAAAGCGCTGTTTTTTCATGGTTGAGGCTTTCCTGTAAAATATCTTTGACTGTATGCTGGAATGTTTCTTCAATAGGAGCTATTTTTTGGCTAGGATGTCCTTCTAAACCTGTGAGAATTTCTCCCGCTTGTTGAGCATGAAGCAAAGACTCTGTAGCTTGTGCTTGGAAAAACTGCACAATCGACAAACGGTTTGGCCCTGTTACCATCAACGAATAATGGGTGTAGCGGACAACTCCTGCTAATTCAAATTCCATGATGGCATTCAGCAGGTTGATTGTTTTTTCGGTGTCAAGTTCTCTCATCAGTCGTGTTTGGTGTTGGTGTACTGAAACATATTATTGCAAATAATTGCAAATCTTTTTCAAGTTTAGGCTGAAATTTCACTTGCTAGCCGTTATCTATGATACGAGCAGAAAATACTAGCAGTTTAGACTCAACCTGTACAAAAGGTTTATCACGCTTTGAGATGATTTACTCAAAACCTAATGAAATCTTAAGGGGATATCTGACCCTCTACTTTTTTCTAACCAATACGTTGTCATTTCTCCCCGACCTTTTACCTCAACTTGTCCGCGTTTTGCAAATAAATATTGCTCTTTTAAGCGTTCATAAGTTGTTTCTGTGACTTGAATTTTATTCGGTAAACCGGAGGATTCCATCCGAGAAGCTACATTAACCGCATCTCCCCAAAGATCATAAATAAATTTTTTCGTTCCAATCACCCCAGCAACCACTGATCCCGTATTCATCCCAATTCTGATTTGTAATTCTTCATGGTATTTGCTATTAAAATCAGTAATCGTTCTTTGCATATCTAGAGCCATTTCCGCGACGGCTTCGGCGTGATTCGTCTGGGGAAGAGGTAATCCACCTACCACCATATAAGCATCTCCAATGGTTTTGATTTTTTCTAAACCGTGCTTTTCGGTGAGTTCATCAAAAGTGGAGAAAATATCATTGAGAAAATTAACTAATTCATCGGGTGAAATCTTGGCAGACAAAGGCGTAAAACCGACAATATCTGCAAATAAAATTGTGACTTCATTGTGTTTTTCAGCAATCGGACGGCTTTCTTTTTTTAAGCGTTCCGCAATGGGAAAGGGTAAAATATTGAGTAATAATCGTTCGGATTGTTCTCGACTTTCTCGTAAAGCATTATCAGTGATTTGACGTTCTAATTCAGCCCCTGCTCTCGCGGCAAAAATTTTAAGAACTAGCTCTTTTGTTTGATCATCAATCATCGGCTCCGTATCTAATACGGCGATATGACCAATCACTTCTCCCTTGGAATCAATTAAGGGAATTCCGGCATAACTTTCAGCTTCCAAATCTACTAAATCTTGATCATCTGGAAAAATTTGAGTAATGTTTTTCTCATGGCAATAATATTTATTATTAAAGATCACTTCCTCACAAGGAGTTCCTTTTAAATCATATTCTACATTGTTAGTGAAACTGTTGTCTAGCCAAAAGGCTAAAGTGCGAACTCGCGTTTTTTGAGTATTCGCGCATTCAGTGACAAACGCATACCGAATCCCTAAAATTTCAGCCAAGTAGTAAACACAGGCGCGGAAATATTCATCCCCGGTTTTAGATGCCGTACCTTCTACAATTAATCTTAAAGCTTCTTCCCGATGTTTGCGTTCACTAATATCTCGTACCACACAGAGAACTGAATTAGCAGAAAGAGGCGAAATATTGGCACAGAGTTCGGTTTTAACTCTTTCAAGCATTAAGCTATATTCGACTTCAACCATTTTCTCTGTGGTTAAAGCCCTTTGAATGCCTTCTAGTAATAAATCGGCTGCTTCTTTGGGTAAAATATCGTGAATTCTTGTGCCGACTATTTCTTCCTGACATTTAAACAATAGCTTGGTATTGGGGGTAGCAATTTTCAGATATTTTCCTTCAGCATCAAACACAATCACAGATTCAGTCATCCCTTGAAAGAGGGCGCGCAGTTCCGATTCTGATGCTTCTAAATTAGCTTGAGTTGCTTGTAATCTGGTGACTGTCTGCTGTAGTGTTTCATTTTTAATTCGTAGTTTTCTCTGAAGGCTTTGAACCTGTAAATGGGTTTGTACCCGAACTAAAACTTCCTCCAGTTTAAAAGGTTTTGTAATATAATCCACCCCTCCAACTTGAAAGGCTTTAACCTTATCATCAACCTCATTCATTGCACTTAAAAAAATGATGGGAACTGAAGCCGTTTTCGGATCAGCTTTCAAGGTTTTACAAACTTCGTAACCGCCCATTCCGGGCATATTAATATCTAGCAGAATTAAATCTGGAGTTCTGGTTTTAGCCGCCATTAAGGCAGCATTCCCATTAATCGCTTTACGGACTTGATATTGCTTTTCTGATAAAAAATCGGATAAAAAACGAATATTTTCTAGCTTATCATCAACAATGAGAATATCTGCTTGATCTTCGAGATTTTGCGAATCACTTGTGTCTGACAGGAACATAGAGTTTAAGTTTATTAGAGAGGTCATAAATGGAGAGGAATTTTTAACAGTTTTTACTGAATTATTTCTAAGCATTTTGGCGTTATTTTCCTCGCTCATTAAGCTTTTTTTTTAAGTTGCTCAATTGTTTGTTGAGCCGCAATCAGTTGAAGCTGATTTTTAACTCTCGCTATAACTTCCTCAACATAAAAAGGCTTGGAAATATAGTCTGCACCCCCAACTTGAAAAGCCTTTGCTTTATCCTCTACATTTTCTGTTGCACTCAAGAAAATAATCGGAATATGAGCAGTTTTAGGATTAGATTTCAGGTGTTGACAGACTGCATAACCGCTCAGATTTGGCATTCTAATATCCAGTAAAATCAGAGTGGGTTTAGTGATTTCAACCGCCCTTAATGCCATCAGACCATTCGTTGCTTTACGAGTTGGGTATCCATGATCTGCTAAAATACTCGACAAAAGACGAATATTTTCTAGGACATCATCAACAATTAAAATATCAATAGTTGTTTCGATCTGTTCAGTTTCAGGGGATAGGGTTACTGTTTGGGTGTTTTTTTGTGAACTTTCGGGATTTAAAGACAATAAATACGGGGGGGTTTGGCTTGAATATTCCATGAATTGACCTCGATAATTTTATGGGTTTGGAGATTGAATTAAGAGCATGATTTGATCAAATTGATAAGTTTCTACTAACTCAGTTAACGCAGCAATCAGGGAAGATTGATCAGTCGGAATTTGAGCAATCATTTTGAGACAAAGAGAATCACTTCCTTGAGCCGCAGCAGTGTAAAATTGAGTAATCCATTCAGAAGGCATGATGCCTAAATCCCTGGGATCTAACTGATAATTTGATGAAGGTGTGGTTGAGTCTATAATATCCCCTTCTGTTTCGTCATAGCAGTATTCAACTCCCAGATATTGCTGTAAGATTTTCAGAATTTCTTCTCGCTGAAATGGCTTACTAACAAAGTTATCACAACCTATAGTTAAACATTCCTCTCGCTGTTCTGCAAACGCACTAGCTGTAATGGCAATAATCGGAATAGAGGGATGATCTGGTGTAGATTTTTTCTCCGCTTCTCGAATGATTTGAGTAGCTTCATAACCATTCATAATTGGCATCTGCATATCCATAAAAATTAAATGGGGATGCCACTCTTGCCAAAGCTTGATTCCTTCTTTTCCATTTTCAGCTTCTTGAACCTCAAAGCCGATATCCGTCAATATTGTTAATAATAAAAGACGATTAACGGGATTATCTTCAACGATTAAGAGACGTCGATTCGGCTGTCCAGGTACTAAACCGCCGACCTTACTAATGTCAGTCGATGAAACAACATCTGGTATAGTTTCTGCAACTGAAATCGGAATTTTAAAGCTAAAGCAACTGCCTTTTTCAACCTCACTCTCAACAGTAATTTTACCCCCCATCATCTGTACAAAGTTTTGAGAAATCCGCAGTCCTAAACCTGTCCCTTCTTGAGATTTTCGCCCGACTTGAGTCTGTTTAAAGGCTTTAAATAAATCATTAAGTTCTTCCGGCGCAATTCCAGATCCTGTATCTGTGACTGCAAAAAATAGAGCGTTTTGCTGTTCATCGTCTTGAGTTTTCACTTTTAGAGTCACACCACCCTTTTGAGTGAATTTGATCGCATTACCCAGAAGATTGATCAAAACCTGGCGCAGTTTATTTTCATCCGCTTTAATAAATTGGGGAACGTCATAATCTATATCAAAGCAGAGGCACAAATTCTTAGCTGTTGCCTTGAGTTGAAACATAGCTTCTAGACTAGACATCAACTGATAGAAGTCAAACTCTGTTTCATTTAAAGTGGTACGTCCCGCTTCAATTTTAGACAGTTCCAATACATCATTAATTAAACCGAGTAAATGCGCCCCACTTTGGTTAACAATTTTGATATATCGTTGATGATTAGAACTCAGAGAAACATCTCGCTGCATCAGTTGAGTAAAACCTAAAATTGCGTTCAGAGGAGTCCGAAGTTCATGGCTCATATTCGCTAAAAATTCACTTTTCGCTCGGTTGGCTGCATCTGCCGCTTCTTTTGCTACTTTGAGTTCTTTAGCCTGCTGTTGAGTTTGAGCAAACAATTCGGCTTGTTGAACCGCTACGCCTAACTGATTACTAATTTGATTGACAATTTTGATCTCAGCTTCTTGCCAAATTCTCGGCTGACTATTTTGATAAACACATAACAACCCCCAAAGTTGATGACCACAAAAGATCGGCGTAATAATATAGGCTCTCGCTTGTAATTGTTCTAAAAGTTCTAGATAACAACGGTTAAATCCCGCTTCGTAAATATCATAAACACAACAGTAACTATTTTTTTGACGATAAATTTCGCCTTTATTTTCTTGTAAATAAGTATCTTGAATCATTGTTTCTGAACTGCCCAATTTAGCCACCAGACAATCGGGTTGATTCACAGTCACTTGAGTCAGTTTAGGATGAGATGTCTGGGATGGCAATAAAACTTTCCAACCCGATTGAACCGACTCCGAAACAATAGAACCTGTCCAATCTGGATTAAAGCGATAAATCAACACTCGCTCACTAGAAATTGCCTGTTGTAATTCTGCTGTTGTTGCATTAAAAATAGATTTTAAATCTAGGGTTTGCCGCATTTGCAGGATGACTTGAGTCGTGGCTTTTTCCCGTTCTGCCATGAGTCTAATTGCCGCTTCAATCGCAATTCGTTCTTGCACTTCAGTTTCTAAAGCACGATTGGCTTCTACCAGTTCTGCGGTTCTTTCTTGGACTCTAAATTCTAACTGTTCATAGGCTCGGCGTTTTTCTTCTTCCGCCCATTTTCGTTGCAGTTCAGTTGCCGCCCGTTCTGCAAAAACAGACATAATTCCTCTAACATATTTATCCGTTAGTAACGGTTTTGTATCAACAATACAGAGGTTTCCAATCACTTTTTGATTGAGATCAAATAAAGGAACACCCATATAGCTTTCGGCTTGGAGTTGTTCCAGTAAAGGGTTATCTGGAAAAAACTGTCGTAAGTCTCTGGGATAATAACAAAGCTGTTGAGAATCCATTACCTGATGACAGGGTGCATGGTCTAAATCACACTCAAAGTTGTCTGCTAAATGATCAATTGACCAAACCGCCAGACTCCGCAACTCTCGCGTTGAATCACTGAGTTTTTCCCAAGCCAACACATAGGGAACATCTAAGGCGCTGGCTAGGTTTTTGACTAAAGCCGGAAAAAAGTTTTCTCCAGTGACAGATGCTGTTGCTGAGATAATCGCTTGTAGGGCTTCTTCGGTGCGTTTTCGCTCGGCAATTTCTTGTTCTAACTTTTGATTAATCGCTTCGAGTTGTTCCGGCGATCGCAAAGCCAGAAATTTAGGTAACAGTTCAACAAGTTGTAAAGCCGTATAAACAGAAACAAAAGCGGTTAAAGCCTGTTCAATTCCTGATACCCAATAATCCGGATGCCAAAGTGTCCAAATGTCTAATAAATGACCCACTCCACAAAGAATAATAAACGCTCCGAATAAGGCGAATACTCTAGAAAAGGGAAGATCACTGCGTTTGCTCACAAAGTAGATCAACATCGCCGGAATCGAGAAGTAGGCGATCGCAATCAACGCATCACTGATCAAATGCAATCCCACTAGGGGCGTTTGCCATAGATAGCAGTGGCCATGTGGCATATAATAAGATTGGGTAAATAAAAGATATTTCAACCCTTGTAAAACCATCATCTTCTCCTAAAAAAAGGTTTAAACTCACTCCTAGAGAGATATTCGCAAAAACGTTTAATATGCTTGTCTTGAGTGACTTTTGAGTGAAAACTTAGGTCAACCTTACTTAATCCTGACATTCGGAAATGACAATGACCATCCCCGATAGAACTTTAAGTCTGTAACTTAAGACTCCCCAGGCGAATTTTGCTGAAGTGGGTTGACAGAGTTGATAAAATTAACCGATATATCCTTTTTAACAAAGTTATTTGTGTGTTGCCTGTGCTTTCCCCTGAACCCTCTCCAGAATCCTCCCCTAAACGTAGACGAGGTGTTATTCTTAGCTCCAAAGGCTGGCAACGTTTACAAGCAGCTGAATATCTCTCGGCGGCACGAGATAACGCCTGTCATCCCTATACTTTAGAGCAGTTAAGCGATCGCACAAAACTCAGTACCAAAACCTTAACAAAAGTTCGTCATCGTCAGAGACCCGTTGATCAAGTGACCTTAGCAGACTATTTTAAAGCATTCGGGCTAAGGCTCGAAAAAGACGACTACATCAGCCAAGAACCTGATCCAGATACCTCAATGGCAATTTTGACGAACTTACTCCAAACTCCTTTAAAGGGACAGCTTGCTCTTGATTCTCCATTTTACATCTACCGCCCTCCTGCTGAACAGCTTCTAGTTAAAGAAATGATTCAGCCGGGAGCATTAATTCGGATTCGCGCCCCTCGACAGTTTGGCAAAACCTCTTTAATTGCACGGGGATTAAATCATGCTCAAGAACAGGGCTTTCAGACTTCAATTGTCAGTTTACAACGGGCAGATAGTGGGGTGTTTGAACGTTTAGATCAATTTCTTCAGTGGTTGTGTGTGATGGTGAGTCGCTGTCTGGGTTTACCTCACTGTTTAGACGAATATTGGAATCCGATGTTTGGCAGTAGCTACAGTTGCAGCGACTATTTTGAGAGTTATTTACTACCCACTGTAAAAAGTCCACTCGTTTTGGTCTTAGATGAAGTTAATCTTGTGTTTAACTATCCCAAGATTGCCACAGACTTTTTTGGAATGTTGAGGGCTTGGTATGAAGAATCCCGACATAGCACCCCCCGCAGTGAACTCTGGAAAAATCTACGGCTGATTATTGTGTATTCTACGGATGTTTTTTTACCCTTAAATATTCATCAATCTCCGTTTAATGTGGGGTTATTGATTCCTTTATCTCCCTTTACAGAAGAACAAGTCACCGAACTGGCGGTGCGCTATGGTTTGACTCCTCCAGCGTTTTATTCCGAGGAATTAATCCATTTAGTGGCGGGGAATCCCTATCTGACTCAACTGGCTTTATTTCATCTGAGTCAAAATCATGTTACCCTAGACGAACTCTTAAAAACAGTGAACACACCTGCCAGTATTTTTGAGGGGCATTTAAGACAACAACTGGGATATTTAGAAGAACATCCGACCCTTCTAGAAGCCATGAGACAGATTATTCAAAATCCCCAGGGTGTTGAACTTCATCCTCATCTTGCTTTTAAGTTACAAGGCGTTGGACTGGTGCGTTTTGAGAATCAATTAACCCTTCCCAGTTGTGAATTATATCAAGTCTATTTCTCTCAGCTTTTAAAATAAAGCCCTGTTTTTATGCTCACCTTATCTTATCCTAATTCGTCCTATCAAGTCGGGGGAAGTCTCCCTTATAATGCTCCGACTTATGTTGATAGACAAGCCGATGAAGCCCTATTTCAAGGATTGCTAAAAGGTGAATTTTGTTATGTCTTTAATTCTCGGCAAATGGGAAAATCGAGCCTGAGAGTTAAGACAACCCATCGTTTACAAGCAGAAGGCATTCGCTGTGGTGTGATTGATATTAGTGCAATTGGAACTCAAGAGATTACTCCCGAACAATGGTATGCTTCCATTTTAGGACTCTTAACCAAAACCTTTAAACTGCAAGTTCATTTATTGAGGTGGTGGAAAGAACGCAGCCATCTGTCTTTGGTGAATCGCGTTAACGATTTTTTGGAGAGTATATTACTCCCTCAAATTCAAGAAAAAATTGTTATTTTTATTGATGAAATTGATAGTGTTCTCAGCTTAAACTTTTCTTGTGATGATTTTTTTGCGTTGATTCGTGCCTGTTATAATCGACGGGCTGAACAGCCAGACTATCATCGTTTAACCTTTGCTTTATTTGGGGTAGCCACTCCAAGTGATTTAATTTCAGATGCGACTCGCACCCCTTTTAATATTGGAAAACCGATAGAATTAAAAGGCTTTCAACTTTCAGAAGCGACTCCTCTCCTATCTGGATTAACTAAAATTTCTCAGCCTCAAACTGTTTTAAAGCGCATTTTATATTGGACAGGCGGACAACCCTTTTTAACCCAAAAACTCTGTAAATTAGTTGCTGAAGCAGCACATCATCAAACTCTAGTTCCCTCCAGTCTTGATGATCTCGTCGAAACTCATATTATAAACAACTGGGAAAGCCAAGACGAACCGGAACACCTAAAAACCATTCGCGATCGCCTTCTCTATAGAGAAGAAAAAGCCGGACAACTTCTCGGATTATACCAAAAAATTCTACTAAACTTGTCCACAGAAACCAAAGAAAAGGGTGAGTGGGTTGGAATTCCTCTGGATAATAGCCTCGAACAAGCTGAACTCATTTTAACGGGATTAGTTGAAAAAGTACAAGGTATACTGCGGATTAAAAACCCGATTTATCAACAGATCTTTAACAGCGACTGGGTGACTCAACAACTGGCAAATCTGCGTCCCTATTCCCAGTCTATTAATGCTTGGGTTTTATCCAAATATCAAGATGAGTCCCGTTTGTTACAAGGAAAAGCCTTACAAGATATCCTCACTTGGTCACAAGGAAAAAGTCTCAGTCCCGTTGATTATCAATTTTTTGCCGCCAGTCAAGACTTGGATGCTTATGAAATCCGTAAAACTTTAGAAGCTGAAAAACTCAAAGAAGTCGAAACTCGATTAGAATTAGAACGACAGCGATCGCTAGAACAACGCCAAAACCTAAAACGACAACGGTTATTATTAGGAATTGTTAGTCTGATGATGTTGACGGCTGTTGGACTTGGACTCTTTGCTAACCATCAATATCAGCAGGCTGCAATTAGTGAAGTCAAAGCCATTTTGTTATCTTCGGAAGCTTTATTTGCTTCTCACAAACATTTTGATGCGCTTTTACAAGCCATTAAAGCCAAAGAACGTTTAAAAGAGATTAGGAAGACCGATCCCGATTTAAAAACTAATATTAATGCCGCATTATGGCAAGTCATTGTAAGTATACAAGAATCTAACCGCCTCAATGGTCATCGGGCGGCTGTTATGGCGGTTGATATCAGTCCTAATGGTCAAGAAATCGCCACCGCCAGCGTTGATCATAGTATTAAACTCTGGAAACGAGATGGAACATTAATTCGCACTTTAACCGGACATGATGCAGTCGTTAGGGCTGTAAAATTCAGCCCCGATGGAGAAATCATCGCCTCTGCTGGAGATAATAAAAGCATTAAACTTTGGACACGAGACGGCACTTTATTACAAACCCTTCAAGCCAATGCGTCAGGCGTTTGGGGTGTTGATTTTAGTCCTGATGGTCAAACCTTTGTTACGGCGGGTTCCGATAGTGTTGTTGAATTATGGGATAGAAACGGTCAACTTTTAACCCGTTTTGGAGAGACAAAAACAGGCGTGCGATCTGTTACATTTAGCCCTGATGGTCAAACAATAGCCGCCGCTACAATTAATAATACTGTAGAATTATGGAAGATTGAAAACAATTCTAAACCTTATCTACTACAACACAATGCACCTGTTTATGCTGTTGCTTTTAGTCCAGATAATACATTAATAGTCTCGGGTTGCATCGATGGTGGCATTTGGATTTGGAGTCGAGAGGGTAAATTACTCAAAACCTTAGACGCCCATAAAGCCTCAGTTATCGATTTAAAATTTAGCCCGGATAGCACCTTCTTTGCCTCGGGAAGTTGGGATAAAACCATTAAGCTTTGGAAACAAGATGGAACCGAAAAGGGGTCTTTAAAAGGGCATGATTCATCGATTTGGGGAATTGCCTTTAGTCCAGATGGAGAAGAAATTATTTCTGCGGGTGCTGAAAATATTGCGATTATTTGGAAAACAGCCAACCTATTTCAGAAAAGATTGTATGGGTTCAGTGGGTTAATTTTTGGGTTAGGTTTTAATCAAGATGGGACGATTATTGCCACTTCTGGAACCGATAAAACCATCCAACTTCGGCAGCTTGACGGAACGTTATTGAGAACTATTAATAGCCATGAAGCGGCGTTAGGTCATATTGCGTTTAACCCAGAAGGTAATATGATTGCGTCTGTTAGTGAAGACAGAACCCTCAGACTTTGGCAGTTAGACGGGACATTAATTCGCACTTTTACAGGACATTCTGCCACATTAATTTCAGTTGGCTGGAGTCCTGATGGGGAGACGATAGCCGTTGGGGGTGCAGATGGACGAGTGTGGTTGTGGAAACGAGATGGAAGGTTAATTAAAATATTAGAAGATCATACAGCCTCGGTTTGGAATCTGGCTTTTAGTCCTGATGGAAAAATCCTAGCAACTGCTAGTAATGATAGCACGATTCGTTTGTGGAATAAAGACGGTCAACAGTTGAAGATTTTGGATGACCATGAAGCCCCTGTTTGGAGAGTCGCATTCAGTCCTGATAGTCAGATTTTAGTCTCTGGAAGTGGAGATATGACGGTAAAACTGTGGACAAAAGAGGGTATTTTACTCAAAACTTTAACCGGACACAAAGCCGCAATTTGGGGAATTGCCTTTAGTCCTGATGGGTCTTTAATTGCCACGTCTAGTATTGATCAAACCGTGAAAATTTGGACAAAACAAGGGAAATTATTAACCACCTTAACAGGTCATACTTCCGGTGTGCGGGCAGTAGCATTTCATCCAAAACTACCCGTTTTAGCATCAGCCAGTGATGACCAAAGTATTATTTTATGGAATCTTGATAAAATTCTTGATATTGACTCCTTTTCCTCTGCTTGTAATTGGGTCAAAAATTATTTAAACACCAATATCGTCCTAGAATCTGATCAGGTGAAATTGTGTCGAAGATGATTCAAAATATAGGCAATAGATGGGATTAGTAATCAATCAAGGGGGAATTTTTGGGATAATCTCGGCTTTTTGCTATACCTTCGTCAGACTTCGTGAGACAATAGGAACGGAGAAGACTGGGAATTGCTCAAATGTTCAAACGAATTACAGCTATCATTTTTGTCATTCTGGGTTTAACCCTTGGCGGTTGTGTTTCAATTGGTGCCGCCGGGTTAAACTCTTATGTGGATACGGGGGATGGTTACGAATTTTTGTACCCCAACGGTTGGGTGCAGGTAAATGTCTCAGACGGGCCGGATGTCGTTTTTCACGATATGATCGAACAAACTGAAAATGTCAGCGTTGTGATTAGTCCGATTCCTGATAACAAAAGCCTTGATGAAATTGGCACCCCAACGGATGTGGGATATAAACTCAGTAAAAATGCGATCGCTCCTCCCGGATCGGGGCGTGAAGCGGAATTAGTGAATGCAGAATCTCGTCTAAAAGGCGATAAAACTTACTATTTACTTGAATATGCCGTCACACTTCCTAATCAAAAACGCCATGATTTTGCCAGTGTTACTGTCAGTCGAGATCAACTCTTTACGTTAAATATTTCCACAACTGAAAAACGGTGGGATAAAACCCATGAACAACTTGAACAAGTTGCCAAATCTTTTAAGGTGTATTAATTGGGGGCGTTGTTTGAATAGCCAGGCGTTCCCTCTGAACGTCTCAACTCTTTCTAAAATTGAGAATCATAAGTTTTTAGCAGATGGCTGAACCGTTTATCCCCTTTATTTTAGCTTCTGCTTCCCCTGCCCGTCGCCGTTTGTTACAAAATCTTGGTATTCCGGCGAGGGTTTGTCCGAGTGGTTTTGATGAGTCCAAAATTCAGTTCAATGATCCGGCTGAATTAGTCAAAACTCTCGCCCATTGTAAGGCGGAAGCCGTTGCAAATTTACTCACAACAACGTTATCAGATTCTATCCCCAATTCAAAATCGGCTTTGATTTTAGGCTGTGATTCTATTTTAGAAGTGGATGGGGAAATCTATGGAAAACCGGAAAATAAAACCGAAGCCATTGAACGTTGGAAAATCATGCGATCGCATTATGGTAGACTATTTACAGGTCATGCGTTAATCGATGTCGCACAACAGAAAACCCTCGTTTATTCTCAGATGACAACGGTTTATTTTGCTTCAGTGAGTGATGCAGAAATTGAGGCTTATGTTGCTACAGGGGAACCTCTCAACTGTGCGGGATGTTTTGCCATAGAAGGGAAAGGAGGAGTGTTTATTGAGAAGATAGAAGGCTGTCATACGAATGTTATTGGGTTGAGTTTGCCTTTACTGCGAAAAATGTTGCAGGAATTAAACCATGAGATTATCGAATTTTGGCAAGCTGAAAACCCAGAAAAATTCTACACTTCTAAGGGAGATCCGAAGTTTGATTAAAGTTATAGCATAGCGCTACTTGAATCGGCAATAGGCAAGATTGGTCACTGTAAACTGTAAACAGCCTCCCTCAGAAATAACGCTTATCTATAAACAGGATTTAGTATCACTTGTACACCGCTATCAATAGCCATTTATCCTAACACACAAGCTAGGGGAAAAAGGATATATTCTAAGAAAAACAGTTTCCAAATAAACTGGTAAAAAGCCGCTATAGATTCTTTTTTGGTTAAGTCAACCGTTGTACTCCGCCACCACAATAAAGATAAAATCACGACATGACTACTGACTAAAAAGACGGGGTTTAGCCAAGTTTGTAAAAAGAAAGCCGCGATGATCATTCCTAGATAGCATCCGGTTAATACCCAACGGGCTAAATTAAAGACTGAAACTGTTCCTAAGCGGATGGTAAAGGTGCTAATATTATATTGACGATCACCTTCGATATCGGGGATGTCTTTGAAAATCGCGATCGCAAAGGTGAAGATTAAAATAAATAGCGTCAGTGCTAAAATAGAAGGGGTGATAGGGGGAATGTATCCGGGGAGTTTTCCGGAAAACGTCCAGCTAAAGTTAAGATAAAGTCCTAAATTAACAATCACACCCCGTACTGTGAAAATACACAACGCTGCCCAAAAAGGAAAGCGTTTGAGGCGAATGGGCGGTAAAGAGTAGGCGGTTCCCATTGCCAGACTAATTCCCACCGTTGCTAAGAGAAATTTGCCTTGTAACGTGGCTAAAATCAGAGCTAGTATTCCGGTGCTGATAATGATGGCTTTGGCTTGAAAGGGGGAATATTCACCGGATGCCAGAGGTAAATGGGGCTTATTAATTCGGTCTATTTCTACATCTTCGAGTTGGTTCAGTCCCACAATGTAAACATTACCACACAGACAAGCCAACCAACTGATCAGGATGGCAGTTAGGACAGTTGACACAAGGTCCCCATCCTGCCATACAGCATCGATTTTATCACTCCAGGCAACAAGAGTCAATCCCCACACACTAAAAGTGGTTCCAAAAATGGTATGAGGGCGGGAAAATTTCCAGAAGGAATAAAGCCAGGGCGTGTATTTTTGGACCAGATTAACCTTAGAAATTGTTAAAGTTTGCTTAGAACTTTCCGCCATAATTCAGGTAGTTTTTGAAAAACAGAACTTAGATACTATACCTCATGTTCTACCGGGTGTATAGTCAAGCAAAAATCAGAGAAGAAAGCCACAAAAAAACCAAGCCCATCAAATATTATACTGTTTTTCCTGAATCGGGCAACCTACTCCCCTCAATATTAAGCAACACCAAGCGAGATTAAGGGCTGAGTCTTCCTGTGCAAAAAATATCATTTCTAGTATTTTTAAAGCCGTCGCAGATCTCAAAGAAGCATTCAGCCACCGTCTCGCTTGCACTCTGATTAACCCCTCCAATAAAAACCCTAGATCAACTTTCACTTATTCGGCTACCGCCCCTAAAAACATTTCGATCACTTGATCATTTTGAAACTCAAAAATTAACCCCCCATAAACCGAACCTGCAACAAAAAAATCAGAAGAAATGGGGGCGGCTTCATCCGCTTCTTGGGTGTAGGCTTGTTTAACTTTGGCTGAAGAATCACCAATACCAATTCCTCGTCTAGTTTTCAGTTGAGAAGGAGCTTTAACTCGAATCGAACTAATCATACCAAAACTTTGTTCGGTTTCTGCTGCCATATCTAAAATCAGTCCTTGTTGGGGATAATTCCATTTTTGATGATACAAACCATCCGCCCCCCAAAACTGTTGTTCTTCTTTGCTTTGGGGTTCTCCGAGTATTTGAATGACTTCGGTATCGGTTAAACCAATGCTTAATTCTCCAAAACTTTCGGCAAGAAGTAAATCAAAATTTTGGGCGATTTGGACGGTTAAGCTAACGGTTTCTGAGGCATTTGTTAAAATTCCAAGCGAAACAATCAGAGAAGTTAACAAAGCAGATGTTAGAAATTTTATTGGTTTTTTCATGTTATTTTCGTTCAAATAAGATACGATAAACGGGTTCACCGCGAGATAACGTAGAACGTTCTCGTTCAGAGGGAAGGGGAAGGGTATTTTCTGCTAACCAATCTTTTCCTAAATGGTGAAAAGCGGGATGAGAAGAAAATAAATCGCACATTTGTTCGACCACATCTTTAACATCGGACTGAATAAATACTTCACCCCCCACGCTTAAATAATCGGCAATTTCTGTTACTAATTCTGGTTGAACAATCCGGCGACGTTGATGACGGCGTTTGAACCAGGGATCAGGAAATTGAATGCTAACTCGTTTTAAAATTCCCGCAGGTAGAGTTTCTAAAATCGGTTTTAAGGAGTTATTGGCATTGCAAGATAAATACTGTAAATTCGTTAATCCTTTTTCATCCCGCCATTGATTGGCTTCCTCAACTAAGGGTTCTCGAATTTCTAAACCGAGATAATTCCACTGGGGTTCAATTTGAGCTAAATTCCACAATAACCGCCCTCGACCACAACCTAAATCAAGGTGTAAGGGTTGATGAACTTTCGCATAAATTTTCGTCCAGTCAGGCGGATCAATAGGAACTTGATATTTTTGTGCTAAGGGGTTAACGTGTTCACGAACTCTCACTCTTCCCAAGGGTTAAACCTCCAAATCAATAATAAAACAAAAGACAATAGGCAATCATACAATAGAAAAGAAGTTTTAAGGCTTCAGTTTTTTAATCAGTGCAGAAATCATCCGAGTTTCTTCTTGAAGCCAATCAAGGATGAGTTCAATATCTTTTGCATTGCATAAGCCTACCCTTTGACAGAGTATCAGATAGGTTTGCAGTTCATTAATGAACCTTTTACTCTTGCCTCTTACAAGATTGTCTACAAAAACACAGAATGCAATACCTCTTGATGAATTTGCGATCGTTCTACTAGAAATTCTATTTTAGCAGGAGAGAGGGCTTCCCCGTTTGCATAACATTCTAACCAACTTTTGGTGATTAGATTTGCATCGGTTGGCAGTTGGGAAAGTTCCCATCCGGGAAAGTCTAATTCTTCCATTAATTGGGTAACTTTGGGGTCATAACTAAGAGAAAAACATCGACATTCTTCTGTTGCTGCCATAATTAAACTATGAAACCGCATTCCAATCACCATTTCAACTCCTCGAAAAACGCCTTTGAGTTGACGCGGATCTTCAAGGGTGAGAATTTGACTCTGTTTAGGAATAGCCCGATGGATGAATTGAGCGATCGCTAAATCTTGACTTAGTTGAAAAGGAAGGAGTAAAATAAACGCTTGAGTTGCTGTTTGAAAAGAGACTAAAGCTTGAGTTAAAACATTTAACCGTTCCGGGGTTAATTGTGCATGAGGGCGCAAGGTTAAAGCCACACGGGGAGCGGGTAAATCCCATAAACCCGGAACCGATTTTGAGTCGAGCGCCCAAACCGGATCAGGCGCTAAAATAAACGGAATTTCCCAATCCGATAATAACTGAGCCGAAGCGCGATCGCGAACACTAATGGTAGTACAATTTGAAAAAGAACGTTGGGCTAATTGGCGAGTGATCCTCCGATTTAAAGGCCCAATTCCCTGCGCCCAAGCAATTGTTTTCAAGCCCATTTGTTGCGCTAAACCCATTAATCCCGCATAATAAAAAGGACTGATTGCACTGCTAACATCTTGAATCAAACTGCCACCCCCCCAGATAAAACTATCTGCCCCTTGTAAAACTTTAAAGACTTCCAAAGCATTCATCCGATCATAACTAGCCACCTGATAACGATGTTCAGTTTCAGAAGGATTTCCCGACAAGACCAGGGGTTCAACCGAAGGCGGTAACATCTGTAAAAGCGAGGCGAGGAGGGCTTCATCTCCCCCATTTCCCTTCCCATAATATCCACTGCAAACAACCCTTTTCATACTCAAATGAATGACGCTAAAATTTGAAACGACAAATCAATCGGCTTGAGGCTCGGCTCAAAAGCGCTAAAATTACCTTAAAATTCTATTATGCACGCACTCTCAATTCCCACTTGGATCATTCATATTTCTAGCGTGATTGAGTGGATGGCAGCAATTTGGTTTATTTGGAGGTATGGTGAAGTGACTCGAAACCCGGCATGGTGGGGACTGTCAGTGGCAATGTTACCCGCCCTAGTGAGTGCTATGTGTGCTTGTACCTGGCATTATTTTGATAATCCAACCAGCTTTGAATGGATGGTGACACTTCAGGCGGCGATGACGGTGTTGGGGAATGTTACCCTTTGTATTGCGGCTTGGTACATTTGGCGGACAACTCGTTCAGTCGAAGAAGAATAAAAGCCAAGATTATGTTATCAAAAGATACTCTGTTTGCTGTTTCTTTATTCCCCTATTTGGGTTTTCTCTGGTTTCTCACCCGTTCAAAACAGATGCCCCGCTTGGCTTTAATTGGATTTTATGGCACATTAGTGTTTGTTGCCGTTACCATTCCAGCCGGAATCTATGCTAAAGTGGTTTATCACGACTCCTTAGCAAATATTGATTGGTTACATGGGGGTGCAGAAGTTTTCCTAACGCTATCTAATATTTTGATAGTATTGGGTTTTAGACAAGCCCTACTCAGCAAACAATCCCCTCAATAATGGAAAATCTTACCTTAAAGGGTCATGCCGACGGTGTAAAATCAGTTGTTGTTAGTCCAGATGGAAAAATTCTGATTAGTACCTCGGAAGACGGTAAGATTAAAATTTGGAATCTCAAAACTACAGAATGTGTACTCACGTTGGGGGGTCATCCTTTCGGCGTGAAAAATGTAGCCATGAGTCCCAATGGTGAATTTTTCGCCACAGGGGGAGGCGATGGCACCATCAAAATTTGGAGTTTAATTAATGGTCAACTGTTGCAAACCTTAGTCACAGGTTATTCTCGCCTTGACTCTGGGTTTATGCCTGTTGCCATTGATCCGAGCGCTAAAACTATTATTAGTCATAGTAGCAGTTATAGTCAAACCGTGCGTCTGTGGGATGTGGAAACCGGACAACTGAAAGGAACATTAACAGGTCATGCAGGTTCAGTCAAAACCTTTAGTATTTCTCCCAAAGGTGATATTTTAGCCAGTGATGGTGCCGATAATAGCATTCGTTTGTGGAAAATGCAAAATGAGGAATTAATAGGCATCCTCGAAGGTCATACCGGGACGGTTTTAACCTTAGCCATGAGTCCAGATGGTGAAATTTTAGCGAGTGGGGGGCGAGACGAAACGGTGAGAATTTGGCAAATTCGCACTCAGAAATTATTACGAACCCTTTCGGGTCATTCCTATGCCGTTAATTCGGTTAAAATTAGTCCAGATGGTCGTCTTCTGGCCAGTGCAGGCTACGATAGTTTGATTAAATTACGAGACTTAAACACCGGAGATGTACTGCATTTGCTGTCTGGACATACGGGTGCTGTTAATACCGTTACGTTTAGTCCCGATGGCATCTTAATCAGTGGTAGCGAGGATAAAACCATTAAAATCTGGTATTTAGACAATACTTTCCACTGTCATTAGTTTACCGTGAAAACGCCCCAAAAACCCTAAGTAATCCTTAAAATTTTGAACAATTGCAGTCAGATGCCGTCATACTAGAAAACACTCATTGAGTGTAACACTGCTCATGCTATGAGCTACTGCTTAAACCCAGACTGCAAACACCCTAAAAATCCTGACAGTAGCCAGGTTTGTCAAGCCTGCGGTTCGATGTTGTTGCTACAAGGACGTTATCGGGCGCAAAAAGAACTGGGTACAGGGGGGATGAGTCGAACCTTTTTAGGGGTGGATGAGATGAGTAAAAATACCCTTTGCATTATCAAACAATTTTCATCTCATGGACACAAAACCCTTACCCTAAAAAAAGCAATTGAATTATTTCATCAAGAAGCAATACGGCTACAAGAATTAGGAGAACATGATCGCATTCCGTCTTTATTTTCCTCCTTTGAACAACAGGGCTGTCTGTACTTAGTAGAAGAATTTATCGACGGACAAAACCTCGCCCAAGAATTAGCCCAACAGGGTGATTTTAGTGAAGTAAAAATTCAAGAACTTTTACTCGATATTCTCCCCATTTTAACTTTTCTTCACGATCATCAAATTATTCACCGGGATATTAAACCCGAAAATATTATTCGCCGAAAAAGAGATCAAAAATTAGTCTTAGTTGATTTTGGCATTGCCAAACAAAGTCAAACTATTTTTCAACTGCAAACCGGCACCATGACAGGAACCGTTGGTTATGCACCCCTCGAACAAATTCGCGGCGGAAAAGCCTATCCTGCAAGTGATTTATATAGCTTGGGAATGACTTGTATTCACCTGCTTACCCAGGTTCACCCAAACAAACTCTTTGACTCTTTTACAGGGGAATTAATTTGGCGATTGTATTTGCAGCAAAAAGGGAAAAAAATAAGCTCAAAATTAGATAAAATATTAGAGAAGCTGCTGCAAGATTTAGTCAAAAATCGCTATTTATCGGCTCAAGATGTGATTAAAGATTTAACCGAAAATCCTTTAGAACTCTCCTCAGTCAGACAACAGCCTAGCCCTCAAGAAATTATTGTGAATACAGAAATTGAAGCGGCAAAAATGGTCTTAAATTCTCAAAATAATTTAAGAGATTTTTCGGTTAATTTCACATCAGAAAAAAAATCTGATTTTCCCTTTATTCTTCCCTGTTTATCGGTTAGAATACTGCCTAAATATTATGCACCGTTTGACGTAATTCCTTGTTCAGAATACCCAAAAACCACCCTCAATCTCAATCTAACCCAGTCTTTAAAAGGTCATTCCGCCCCAATTCAAGCCCTCGCCATTAGCCCTAAAGGTTATATTGTAGCCAGTGGAAGTATGGATCGTAGCATCCGACTTTGGAACCTCAAAACTGGACAACTTTTGCATCGATTTTTAGGTCATAGTGATACAATTCATACCCTTTCTATTAGTCCGAATGGTCGAAAATTAGTCAGTGGAAGTCAGGATAGAACTATATTAGCTTGGAACCTAACAACTCAGACAATGGTAGATAGGTTTTTTAGTCATTCCGGTTCACCCTATAGTCATCGTGGTGGTGGCGTTTATTCAGTGGCTTATAGTCCGGATGGTTGTATTATTGCAAGTGCGAGTGAAGATAAAACCCTGAAATTATGGAATCAGAGAAATGGTGAATTACTCTATCGACTCGATGAACATTTAGATCGGGTTTTATGCGTAACATTTACTCAGATTGAGTCTAATTCATTGCATTTAAATAGTCATTTAGAATTTCATCCTAAAAGTAGTTTATTTGCTAGTGGTAGTGCCGATGGGTTGATTAAAATTTGGCAGTTTGGTTACTTAAAAAGTCTACAAACCTTAAATGGACATTCAGCCGCAGTTTATACTTTAGCCTTTAGTCCCGATCAACAACTTTTGGTGAGTGGAAGTGGCGATCGCACGATAAAATTATGGAACTTTCACACCGGAGAAACCCTCAATACCCTTAAAGGACATGAGGATGAAATTTTATCTGTTGCTATTAGTCCAGATGGTGAATTATTAGCCAGTGGGAGTCGAGAAGGTACGGTTAAACTGTGGCAAATTAGCGATCGCCATCCATTAGGAAAGCTATTAAAAACCCTCGCCGCCTATCCTCCCGTTGCGTTTACCCCGGATAGTCAAACCTTAGTTACAGGTGGAGAAAATGGAGAAATATTAGTACATCAATTGACATAAAAAACAATGCAATTACAAACCCGTCGGCTAATTTTCAGAGAATATCAACTTGATGATACAGATAAACTTTTCAAGATTTTATCAGATCCCATAACGATGAGTTATTGGCCCCAACCGTTCACTCGATCTGAAGTCGAAGCTTGGATAAAACGCACCCTAGACAGTTATCAAATAAACGGTTTTGGTCGTTACTTGATAGAATCAAAAGACAGCGCCGAAATAGTGGGAGATGCGGGAATTTTAAAAGCAAATATTGCCGATGAATGGGTAAATGATCTCGGTTATATTATCCACTATCCCCACTGGAAAAAAGGATATGCAACCGAAGTCGCAACCGCACTGAAAGACTATGCTTTTACCGTGTTAAACTTAGAGAGTCTCCATGCTAATATGCCCAAAAACCATCCCGCCTCTCGTCGAGTTGCCGAAAAAATTGGGATGCAGTTTGTCCGAGAATTTAACAACAAACGCAATCGAAAGATTAAAACCTTTCTCTATACAATCTCTCATTAATTCTGTGATTTTGCAGTTAATTCAATAATTACATCATATCGAAAATCCTTCACAAGTTGATTCAATCTATTCGCCAGAGAAGCATGAGTTTCAGGAATTTGACTAATCACTTCCGCTATTAACTTTTGATTCAGTTTAGAAGCAGCTTGATGCAGCGCTTCTCTCCAACTTTCAGACATCACCGTTAAACCTTCTGGTGTGAGTTGAGTCGAGTTAGTAATGTCCGTTTGTGGAGAGACTGGAGTATTTTCACCGGGAGGAATAGCGGGTTTATCTTCATATAAAAACTTCACGCCTAAATGTTTAGCAATTTTATCAAATAACACATCAACTCGAAACGGTTTCCGGACAAAATCATCACAGCCTGCGGATAAAATTACCGTTTGATCTTGTTGAAAAACACTCGCCGTTAAAGCAATAACCACCGTCGCTTGACCCTGCAAATGTTGTTTAATAGATTGAGTGGCTTCATAGCCATCCATCACAGGCATTCGCATATCCATAAAAATCAGATGGGGTTGCCATTTTTCCCAAATTGAAATCGCTTCTTGACCATTTTCTGCTTCTTGTAATTCAAAGCCTAACGGTTTTAATAATCTGATCACCAATTGGCGATTCGTCCAATTATCATCAACCACTAAAATTCGATAACTGGGTTGATTTTCGGCTAACCCAATTGCTTGACGGCTAACAGTTTTTGACTGAATTTGAGATGCTTGACTGGTTTTCACCTTGATATTAAATTTAAAAACAGTTCCCATCCCCAGTTGACTCGTTACAGAAATTTCACCCCCCATCAGTTGAATAAACTGTCGGCTAATAGATAAACCTAAACCCGTACCCTGTTGAGATTTGCGACCCGTGTCTGTTTGCATAAAGGGTTCAAAAACACCGTTTATTTCTTCGGGAGAAATGCCAAATCCAGTATCTTCCACCTCAAAAATTAGAGTGCTATATTTAGAGTTTTTGAGCGTATTAACTCGTAAAAATACACCCCCGCTTTCTGTGAATTTAATCGCATTTCCCAATAAATTAATTAAAACTTGACGCAATTTACTTTCATCTGTATTAATATATTGGGGAACATCGGGGGCAATTTCAAACTGTAATTCTAATCCTTTTGATTTTGCCTTTAATTCTAACATCTCTTTAATACAGGTTAGCAGCTTCATTAAATCAAAACTGCTGGAATTAAGAGAAATTCGACCCGACTCAATTTTCGACATTTCTAACACATCATTAATTAAATTCAGTAAATGTTCACCACTGCGACTAATGATGTCTAAATGTTCTTGGTGTTGGGAAAGTGAAACCGACTTTTTCCGTTTTAAATCACGATTCATTAATTGAGTAAACCCCAAAATCGCATTTAAGGGTGTACGCAGTTCGTGACTCATTCGGGCTAAAAATTCACTTTTTGAACGATTGGCGGCTTCGGCGGCTTCTTTGGCTTGTTGGAGGGCGATTTCTGTCTGTTTACGTTCACTAATATCCCGCACCACAGCACAGCCATACTCCTTATTATTATATTCTAAATAACTTAACGTAATTTCCACACTAATCTGTTCACCTGTTTGAGTTTTATGAATAGATTCAAACGTAAATGAACCCTGTTGTCTTAAATCTTCCCAAGAAATCGGCCATTGATTTTCAGACGCATTTGGATCAATATCCTTGACTTGCATTTGTAGAAATTCATCCCGCGAATAGCCTAGGGTCTTTGTCGCCGCTTCATTGGTATAAAAAAACCGTGCATTAATATCGCTAAACATCACATAATCTCTCGATTTATCGATAGAAAATTGAGTCAGTCGCAACTTTTCATCAATCTCTTTTTGTTCGGTAATATCTTCTAAAACACCAATAATTCCGATCACATATCCATCCGCATCTAGCATAGGAACGCGACTCACATCTAACCAGATTTGTCTCCCATCTGCGGAGGGTTTTTGCTTGGGTGCAATCACATTGAGTTCGGGTTTTTTAGATGCCATTACTCGTCGATCTTGGCTGCGGTAAAATTCAGCAATTTTTGAATCTTTAAATAAATCATAGTCGGTTTTCCCGATCACAAATTCTGGACTTTCTAACTGAGCAGATTCAGCCCATTTTTTGTTACAGCCTTTAAAAACTAAATTGGTGTCTTTCCAGAAAACTTGTTGAGGAATATTATCTAAAACTAGGCGTAAATATTCTTTTTGATGTTGAAGATCGGCTTCAATTTTTTTATATTCAGTAATATCCTGAATTTGTGTAATCACTGACAGCGAATTTCCATCTGAATCTAGTCTTAAATAGCAGTGAAAAATACCATAAACCCAATGTCCATCTTTGTGACGATAGCGTTTTTCAAGGTTATACTGCTTAAATTCTCCGCGAATGAGTCGAGCAAAATAATCCATACTCAAATCTCGATCTTGAGGATGAGTAATTTGATTAAATCCCCGACGCATGAGTTCTTTTCGACTATATCCAACAAACTCACAAAAAGATGAATTTACCTCTAAAAACTGCCCATCCAGCGAGACTTCCGCCATACCAATGGGGGCTAAATGAAATAAATCTCTAAACCGAGTTTCACTTTCTAAAAGCGCGGCCTGGGTTTTTGTGAGCGTTTCTGTGAGACTTTGAATGGTAATCTGTTCAGGGTTCATGGTCATTTTATTGTGCTTAAAGAGGAATTGTAAAGTAAAAAGTTGTTCCAACATTAAACTCAGATTCTACCCAAATTCGTCCCCCATGACGTTCAACAATTTTCTTACAAATGGCTAAACCAATTCCAGTCCCCGGATAGTCTTGAATTGTATGTAAACGTTGAAAAATTTGAAAAATACGTTCAAAATAATCCGCCTTAATTCCAATCCCATTATCTTCAATCGTAAACACCCATTCTTGTCCCTGTTGTTCGGCAGAAATAGTCACTTGAGGAATCACTCCGGGGCGACGATACTTAATCCCATTTTCAATCAAATTTTGAAATAATTGTCCGAGTTGAATTTTATCAGCTTTAATCGTCGGTAAGGTTTGATGAGTAATAATCGCTTGACTTTGTTCAATAGAATGATGAATATTTTTCAGCGTTTCTGCTAAAATAAGATTACAATCAATCGGTTTCAGTTCTCGACGTTTGGTTCCGACTCGACTATATTCTAATAAATTTTTAATCAACTCCTGCATTCTGATTCCTTCTTCTAAAATCGGCAGCACATATTCGTCTGCTTCTTCCTCCAAAACAATCTCAGATTTTAAAGAAAGCATCAATTCAGCAAAGCCCGTAATGGTTTGTAGCGGTTGTTGTAAATCGTGAGAAACAATATAGGCAAATTGTTCAAGTTCTTGGTTAGAACGGGCTAACTCATCATTGAGTTGATGGAGTTTAAGATTTTGATGTTCGAGTTGTTTCTGTAGCCGACAAATCGTGAGTTGATTTTCCACACGCGCTAAAACTTCCTCGACTTGAAAGGGTTTACTCACATAGTCTACCCCCCCAACACTAAAAGCTTTCACTTTATCAAAAACATCATCTAAAGCACTTAAAAAAATCACAGGAATTGAAGAGGTACTCTCCTGAGACTTCAGTTTTGTACACACTTCATAGCCATCCAACCCCGGCATTTTAATATCGAGTAAAATCAAATCAGGGGGAGCATTTTCAACCGCCATTAATGCCAGTTTTCCATTAATTGCACACTGAACTTCATAGCCCCGCTCAGTTAACGTCTCCGACAACAATCGTAAGTTATCAGGAAGATCGTCAACAATTAAAATATTACCCTTTTGGTCGATGTTTAACTGGCTGTTCATAGGATGATCTGATATTCAGGTTAGACTCAAAACACCTCTATTTTTTGTTAAGAGTTTTGGATGAATCTAACCTATTGTAGCGAAAAATAGACGATTTATGCCCAGTTTTGCTCTAAAGAAGTTTTTCAGATCACCTTGATCAATCAGTAAACTACATCAAACGTCGGACAACTTCCTGATAGGCTTCACGATTCATTCCCACTCCACTTTCTGCCAGACGAGGATCAACATATTGCTGAAGCATTTTAATCCGATCAGAAGTCGCTGGATGAGTGCTTAAAATCGTGGGAGGAGAACCACTACCAAGCAATTTTGCCATAAAATCTAACGCCGCTTGTTGAGCATATCCAGCCCGCCCTAACGCCACAATTCCTAAGCGATCAGCTTCATATTCTGCCTCGCGACTATTCGGGCGTCTCAAAGCTAATTCTACCCCAAGTTGTACCGCTATATTATTATCTAATCCTGCCGCAGAAGCGATGCCTTGGGCTACAGCCATTTGACGAATTTGTTTGAGTGAATGCTGTCCGACAATATGACCAATTTCGTGAGAAATTACACTTGCTAATTCAGCTTCATTTTCTGCGGCTAAAATCAATCCTTTGTGAATATAAACAAAACCCCCCATAGTGGCAAAAGCATTGACAGCATCATGATCAACCACTTGAAAAGTATAGGGAATATTTGAACGTTCACTGGATTCAACTAACCGTTGACCAATTAAATTGACATATTCAGTTAAAGCTGGATTCCGATAGAGTTTAAATTCTCGACCTACCATCTGATCATTAATCTGTTTTCCCAGAGAAATTTCTTGACGATCAGAAATCGTAGAAAGCTGAATAATTCTCACCCCATGAAAAATTAATCGGTCTATGGGAATGGCTTGTACAGCCGGAAGTGAACTAATAAAAACAGTTAATACAGTGCAAATCGAGAGCAGAGGATAAAACCAACGCCGAGGCAATAATCGAAATTTTAAAGACAATAATTTAGACATGATTAACCTTTTTAAATTCAACTTTAATAGGAAAAAATATAAACCCAAAAATATCTTGAACGAGAGTAGAACGAGACGCACAAACGACTCGCTCAGATATAGAGGATAGTTTGATCAGAATATAGAGTGAACATTAATGCTGATAAGCGACCCTTAAGGTAAACGATGGAGATTCATGGGTTGAACCTGAGAAAGATAAGACCCTTCAGCATAGTCTATTTCTAAGGCTTTAATCTCTTGAAAAATTTCTTCATTATCTACCCCTTTCGCAATCACTTGCAAACCCATGCTTTGACCGATATAATTAACCAATTCAACAATCGCTTTATCTGCAATATCCTGATGAATATTTCTCACGAATCGTTCAGAAATCTTTAAGTAATCGACAGGCAAATACTTCAGATAAGAAAACGAAGACATATTGCTGCCACAGTTATCTAAAGCACAACAATAACCCTGAGTTTGCAAATCCGTAATTAAATCTGAAGCCAGTCTTAAATGTCCTAAAGCAACTCGTTCTGATATTTCAAAACAAATGATATCGGGTGACAGTTCAAACTCGTTAACTTGAGCGTGAATATAGTCAAAAAAGCGATAATCCCTCAAATGAACAGCAGATAACTTCAGAGCGAAGCGATAATTTTCTTGAACTTTTTTAGGGGCTTTAACAAACTCCTCAAACCAGTTTTTAATTAACCACTGATCAATTTTATCACCGAGGTTATACCGTTCAGCTAAAGGTAGAAAAAGAGCCGGATGAATTACTTGATCAGTTCCGGTCACTAATCTCAGCGAAATTTCACAGTATCGACGATAATCTAATGTCGTTAAAGGAGTCAGTTCTTTAAGATACAAACAAAACTGATCTTCAACTAAAGCCTGTTTGAGTTGTTTAACCCATTGCCAATCACTTAAAAAATGAATGACATTTGAGTGAGCATGAGGGCTGTGAGTTTTTTTCCGCGCCATAGAAACCATTGTGTTTTCCACTCCTGTGAGGAATGTGATTGAATGTCCTCTACTCCCCAGACTAACTAAATACCGTAAGTTAGCAATGAACCTCAGATGAGAGTTTTCTTAAAAACAACAGTATCCTTTCAGACAGCCTCAACAACAACCTCAAAACCTCTATTCTCCAGCAATTCCCAAGCTAAAATCCGCCACTTTAAACCCCTCACCCAACATTCATCAGCATTTTCAACAGTTCCACTTGAGGGGCTTGACCTTGCAATTGTAAAGGATTGATCGGATTTGACCACTCGATCTTAGAATTAAAGTAAAGACTCAGAGTGATAATTGCCGCTAACAGTAATTTTTCCAACATCGTTTACTCCTCCTCTAACACATTTTTACAGACCGAACCTTGATCTAAGATCAAACTGTATAACTAAACTACCCAACTTTAAATGATTAAATTAACGGCTTAACTGTGATATAAATCACGCCCGTTCGCTGGGAAAGCAACAATTAATTTTTACATCATATGATTTTTCAGTATATAGCCTGCTTAACTTAGAGTGAAAATTCCAGCTTAGTCAACATCTAGATTAAAATTTTTTGAAGTTTATGAATCTAAAAGCTGAAGGTTTTATAAAATTGTTAATTCTTTCAAACTCCTAAATTTTGATCAATGAAAGGAAATTCTAGTCATTCTGATTTCTGAAAGATACATCTGAATGTGCCGCAGTTCAGACTTCAGACTCGAAGTTGCTGTCAGTTTCGATATTTCTAAATCGACTGGGGTTGTATTCTTGGACTCCAATCACTGATCATCTTGATTGAGCGATCGCTATCCTACAAACTCGTCAAAGTCATTCAACAGTTTTCCATTTTTCTTTAGAAATCGAATTCTTAATTGATTTGTACCATCACATTATACCTGTTAGCTCCAATTGAAGCATTTGCCACACACTCTAAAACTAAACCGTTCAATCTCTCATCAACTATAGCTTTTCTTTATTTATTGAATAAATAGTCATTAAAAAACCCTGTAGAGAGTCGTGAAAAATTGCATAAGTCACACAAGCCCAGAGTTATGTTAAAACGAATGACATCATTCAACCATCTTGGCCATCTTTAGTCAATATTGAGTGTTATGGACATCTTTTCTAATCAAGACTTTCAATCCCTATCTGACATAGTCTCAGGATCAACGGGCTTGGATATTTCCTTCATTAATAATGACCGATCTTCGAGTTTTTCATCGACACCGAGCAGAGATAGTCGCTCGGATGGTGGGACTCACGAGGATAGTGCCTGGGGTATTAATAGCGATGACAAAAAGGACTCCGACCGTAAAAGTGATAACAAAAATAAGGACTTTGATGCCATCTCTGTCAATGAGACCACAAATAACTTGAATGACGATTTTATCTTAAATTTAACAAGTCCGACCTCAACTTTTTTTTCTTCTGTGCCAATATTTAGCCCAAATTCAACTCATCAAAATCCCAATTTATCTAATTTTGAAAAAACACATGATCCTTTAACAGGCGAGCCTATTAACTCCTCTGTCAATCCCAATCATAACCATGATATTTGGAACCAAACATTCTCTCATTCTAACTTTAATACCAACCCCAATAGTACAGTTTATAATAATTTTACCAATCCGGGTAATCAGAATGATATACTATCACAAAATATGTATCAAAACGGTTTACATTTTTCAATTACTATAAATTATAGTCCTTCCTCGCCGTTTGAAATGCCTGACCCAACTGCTATACCACCGAGTAGTGATTCTTCAACTGTTGTTGAAGATTTAATATCATCTGAAGATGAGAACTCATCTCAAAGTTTAACTCCATCTGAAGATTCAACCGAGAATATTGCAGATAATGAAAACTCAAATTTATCTCCTCTGTCTCCTAATGATTTAAAAAAGGAGATGAGTAAAAGAATCGGTCAAATCATTAATCAATTAGAAGAATCTGCCCAATTCAGACAACCCGTTGTAGATACAACAAATGATGTTTCTAATTTTAATCAGGGTCATAGAGCCATTGATAACTTATCAGGCATAAAAGAGCTTGGAAGCATCAATTGCTAGATTTTAGTCTGAAGTAATCAGGATTAGAATTAGATTAAAATCAAAAAGTTTAGAGTTCAGTTAGAGTTATTGCTCTCCAGTCACCTGAAGAAATAAACGCCGCCCAATAGTGGGGGTGTTGATATTGTTGACTTTGTAACATCTCAAGCTGAGTCTGTCGCCAGGCTTCAGATATGTTTTCACCTGCAATCAAACGCTGATAATATTTTTTCATCAGTTTTTGAGTTGCAAAGTCATCAACATCCCATAGACTAGAAAGTTGACTTCTTGCTCCGGCAATTACAAAAGCTCGTCGCAGTCCATAAACTCCTTCTCCAATTCCGTAGATTTGTCCTAGACTATTCATTTCTCCCCTACCAGTTTGGCAAGCAGACAACACAACGAGTTGAGTTCCCCGTAGATTTAAGCTTGCGACCTCCAAAGCCGTGAGAACTCCATCTTCACCATCGCTACTGCGTTGATTATAGCCTGCTAAAGCCAGACCTGAACGCAGTAGTGGGTTTTCCCGCCTTTGTTCAGAACCTGCGGGTAAAAAGAAGCCATGAGTAGCAAGATGTAAGATCTGGGGAGATCTTGCCGCTTTAATCGCATTTTCTGTTGCTTGAGATCCAGTTAACACAATAGCATTGGGCAGCAAACTTTTGAGAGCTTCAGCTTCTTTTTGTGTTCCAGGTAGAGGGTTGTAGGTTGCTCTCATTCCTCTAAAAGTTGAGTTGCTATTGTTGGTTTGTGCTAAAATTTCAAAACCCAGATAGCCCTTATTTTGAAAGTTGGGATTGGCAACAATTAGAGGGGGTTGCTCAGGAACATTATTGATTTGTAAACGCAGCAAATCTCGTCCAGATGTTAAATAAGTAAAGGTATAATTTTCAACTAAATATTGATTGTTTTCATCCACCAAAGCTTCAAAGGGAATCAGGTTAAGTTGACTATCAGGTGCGATCAGAATATGATTAACATCCTGATCTAAATGTTCACGAATAGGTCGCATTAATTTTTGCTCTAAAGCACGCGAAGCTTTTTTAAAAGATAATATCTGATCAGGTGTTCTCCTCGTCCTCCACAAGGGACGTAGAAAAGAATAATAAATTTGGGAATGAATAGATTTAGCCTCTCCCAAATCTACCCACCGCACCTGTCCCTTTGCAGGTAAAATGTAAGCCGCATAACGAGGTTCTCCCCACTGTTCATTAAGAGTTGCAATTGCATCAAAAGGTTTGTATAGCACCAGTTCAACCAATGCCGAGTTTGGGGGAATAAGTTGTTGTATATCTTGAATATAGCGATCGCAAATGATTCATGAGAATGAGCCATACATTGAAAGTTTGGAAAATCGAAACGTATCTTGACTGATACTCCATTCAAATAACCACTGGACTACTTTGAAGTTTTTGCAAAGATGCCA
>JBJHBL010000042.1:0-49264 GCA_050485465.1 Limnoraphis sp.
GTTACAGCCAACCCAACATTCCACCCATTGTCCTTACAAGGGAGATGCTAGTTATTTTAGCATTACGGTCGATGGTAAAACGGCCGAAAATGCAATTTGGTCTTATGAAAATCCCGATCAGGCGGTTGAACAAATCAAAGAGTACCTCGCTTTTTATCCTAACCGTGTCGATGGGATTGAAATGATTTAGGAGTATCCATCTTTCATTAAATATCAGTCTGGAGTCATTATTCTAGACCCATAGAAGCGATCGCAGTTTGAGAAGAAGTTGGGGGACTGATGCGATCGCCGACACGTTGGTTGTGTTGAGAAAACATCGGCAACTTGCAGTTAGTCCGCCGCTATAAAGAGCGAACCGCTCAACCGGATGATGTTATTCATCTATTGCTCATTCAACGCCAGCAGCGATCGCGTGCAATGAGTGCAAACTGTTAACAACTTGGCGAAACTCCTCCACTAATTAAAGTAGCAGATGACGTAAAAAATGCACCGTTACCCTTCAATTTAATTGATGTCTGTGGGAAAATTGATGATAAAAACCGATTAATTATGCAATACGCAACTCATGCGGTTATTATCTCTAGAGATTTGAATTGGGTGTCGGATTGGTTGGATTTTTGTGAGGAATTTAGTTTAAAATTTATCGCTATTTTAGAGAGTTTTTTGGAGGAAAATGAGGATAAATTAGAAGCCAATTTTCCTATTTTATGGGGAACTATTCACGGTTTGAAACGAGGGGAAAATGTTTCTAAGCGTTTGATGGTGAACAAGTTGGCGGAGGTGTTATTGCGGTTAATTTAATCGGGTTAAAAAGACGGAAAAATTTTCTCTCAATTCAGTTGGGGAAAACTATTCAACAGTTGCTCAATATGGAAGACCCTTCTTCCTGCGGGTGTTAATCTAGAGTCAGAGTTTTATTAACAGTTTTGGATTGATTGTATGACGTTAATTTTTCTTTCTCCCTGCGGAACCAGTTTATTAACAAATCAGACGGATCAATCTTTGAGAAGTTTGTTGATCCGAACGGCTAATGCTAAAGTTGATGATTTAACACCGGAAGAAAAAGCGATAATCGATGAACACCTGGAAAGTCGCCATCAACTGCTGAATCATTCCGAGACAGATTTAAAAAAGGTTAAAGATTTAAGCGCCGAATTAAATGGAATTATCACCTACTATGGCGGACAAATTCCCCAGTCGGGTGGAGATATTCACTATATTTTAGCAACCGATACTTATCTGGGGCGCTCGGCGGCGGAGATGGTGGCGAATTGGTTGAAAAATCGGGGTTTAAAAGCTCAATTTCAAGTGTTTAATGATTTGGCGACTAACAGCGTTGAGTCCTTTCGGGTGGCGATGTCGGAACTGGTGAAATGGTGCGAGGACTGTTTGCAGGCTTTTCAAGGGAATCCACACTTTCAGGTCATTTTTAACCTAACGGGGGGTTTTAAGAGCGTTAACGGCTTTCTGCAAGCGGTGGGGATGTTTTATGCGGATGAGTGCATCTATATTTTTCAGTCCAGTTCGGAGTTATTACGCATTCCCCGCCTGCCGATTTCTCTGGATAAAACGGCGGTGGTTGGCGAACATTTGATGACCTTTCGGCAGTTAAGTTATCAACAACTTCCGGTTTCCGATTGCCGGGGAATTGCGGAAACTTTACTGTTTGAAAGCGATGGTGTTGTGGGGTTCTCGGAATGGGGAGAACTGGTTTGGCAACGGGCAAAACGGGCTTATTATGAACAAGAACTTTTACCGCCTTTGAGTTCTCGGTTGGTTTTTTCACCGGAGTTTGAACGGTCGGTGGAACGCTTTAAAAGACAGCCTGACCGCCTTTTGACTCTCAATGAACGTTTGGATGATTTGAGTCGATATCTGGAGTCTCAAGGACGGGAAAACCTGCGGAAGTTGGATTTTAAACCCCTCAAGGGGAATCCTTTTGCTGATTCTACCCACGAATGCGATCTCTGGAGTGACCGGGGCGATCGCATTTTTGGTCACTATCTCCCCGATGGTCGCTATCAGTGCGATCGCTTGGGGGATCATCTTTGATTTTGGCTTTAACTGCTTTTTGCGAGGGGGTCTGCGATCGGGCTGAATCCCGCTTTCTCTCGTTGACGCCCTCGATTTCTTTCCCCGTCTGGCTTTCGGCGTTTTTGAACGGGGTTGAAGGATGTTTTTTTTGCGGCGTTCTTGACCCCCTCGATTTTGGGGTCTACAATATCGATTGTGCAAGGGTTCTACAACCCCGCCCCCGACCGCCTGGGTTAAAGCGGATTAGTTGGAAACGAAAAAATGCTTCAACCAGAGGCGTTTTCTATAATTGCACACCCGACCGCCTGGGTTAAAGCGGATTAGTTGGAAACTCTTGGTTTAATTGCCCACTCAGGGGCTTAATTGGTTCAAGGTACCCGACCGCCTGGGTTAAAGCGGATTAGTTGGAAACATTTAATCTCAGCTTTTTGAGTGAATTCTTCTATCGAACTTGATCCCGACCGCCTGGGTTAAAGCGGATTAGTTGGAAACATTAACCACAGGGCTAATACTAGCAAGGCGTACTTTAACCCGACCGCCTGGGTTAAAGCGGATTAGTTGGAAACAAAGCACGGCATTCCCGACAAGTACATCCCGGGAGAGAGCCCGACCGCCTGGGTTAAAGCGGATTAGTTGGAAACTTTACACCCGCAAAAGCTGAGGTCATAAAATTGTCCACCCGACCGCCTGGGTTAAAGCGGATTAGTTGGAAACTTGAAATACCCGCTTGCGTTCGGCCCATTAAATCTTGTTGCCCGACCGCCTGGGTTAAAGCGGATTAGTTGGAAACTGTAAAAGTCCAGTGTGAAGATGGTACACACCACAGTAGCCCGACCGCCTGGGTTAAAGCGGATTAGTTGGAAACATCTTAAATGGGATGACA
This sequence comes from Limnoraphis sp., assembly GCA_050485465.1. Classification (GTDB taxonomy): domain Bacteria; phylum Cyanobacteriota; class Cyanobacteriia; order Cyanobacteriales; family Microcoleaceae; genus Capilliphycus. The sequence goes on from JBJHBL010000042.1 coordinate 2,918, forward strand.
TTCAACTTGATCGAGGTAGAATTTCCCGACCGCCTGGGTTAAAGCGGATTAGTTGGAAACGCGTTCATGTTTTCCTTTGTTTAACGGTTTACTATTTCCGCCCGACCGCCTGGGTTAAAGCGGATTAGTTGGAAACTAAGCGTGAAGACAGTTTTCGTTGTTCTCGAATTGCCCGACCGCCTGGGTTAAAGCGGATTAGTTGGAAACAAAGGTGGCTGTATTACGCCTATTACAGCTTTCTTCCCGACCGCCTGGGTTAAAGCGGATTAGTTGGAAACATAGATAGGATTAATTCAAGCCGTACGCCGGGGATTCCCGACCGCCTGGGTTAAAGCGGATTAGTTGGAAACTTGGGATGAATCAATTTTAGAAGAACAACGAACAGATACACCCGACCGCCTGGGTTAAAGCGGATTAGTTGGAAACGCCACCGCGTATCGGGTGGTCTCTAAAGACAGTTCATGCCCCCGACCGCCTGGGTTAAAGCGGATTAGTTGGAAACTTTTAGTCGAGAGATTGTTTCCTCGACCGAAACATAACCAGACCCGACCGCCTGGGTTAAAGCGGATTAGTTGGAAACCTGGGGACTGTGGCAATTAATAGATCAATTCCGTGATATGCTCTGTCCCGACCGCCTGGGTTAAAGCGGATTAGTTGGAAACCTTCGGAGAAGATCTTCTTAACAAGATCTTTGGCGGCGTCCCGACCGCCTGGGTTAAAGCGGATTAGTTGGAAACAACCCCCTTGTATCTTTTTATGGCATTTTTCACTGTTCCCGACCGCCTGGGTTAAAGCGGATTAGTTGGAAACTTGTCCGGGTGAAGAAGATTCAAGTGCTGATCGAGCAGACCCGACCGCCTGGGTGTAAGCGGATTAGTGAGAAACCCGACGCGATCGCATTCTAGAAATTCTCCGACCGCCTGGGTGTAAGCGGATTAGTGAGAAACCCGACGCGATCGCATTCTAGAAATTCTCCGACCGCCTGGGTGTAAGCCGATGAGTGGGAAACTAGGGGTAGTTATAACGATTCCTCGATCATGAGAAGAACCCGACCGCCTGGGTTAAAGCGGATAAATAACCATCAAAAAAGGAGAGGCGTTTTTTCCTCTCCGTTATTTTTATAAAAGGAAAAAGTGCGAGCATCTTGCTCGCTGATCTGACCCGAACCGCTCTAGCCAAAACGGGCGATAGATTCTAGGGTGATAGATTCTAGGGTGATCTATTTGGGTGATAGATTCTAGGGTGATCTATTTGGGTGATAGATTCTAGGGTGATAGATTCTAGTGAGCGAGACGCTCACACTATCATCGATTCGCAATTCCCCACAGCCTAGTCCGAAGTTTGGGGCCACAACTTTTGAAACAGTTTTTGTTCGGAATTGAGAAACTGTAGAAACTCATCAGAATCTTGAGAATTATCGGGAAAAAAGATGAAAAATTCTAAAAATTGAGGGGTTTTCTTGGGGATAGGTTTTTGGGGATTTTTGGGATCTTTCTTCAATACCACAAGCGGATACATCCGATGCCAAATTCGTCCGACTTGACCCACTTTACCCACTTTTCCGGTCAGATGAGATTTATAAATCGTCCCTTCAGTGATGCGAAATTGGCGTTCGCCCCGACGATATGGCCCGTGAAACCAATTCACCGCCCGACTGTCTTCCGCCTCATCCGCCAACCGCCCCCAAACCTGGACGTTATCGGGGTGCCAGGCTTCCCGCCAAGACTGACAATAATCCTTGAAAGTGGGGGCGACGCCTTGAAGTTCCATCCAGTCTATCGCCACCTGTCGCACGTCATCAATAAAGCCGCCTACTTTATCTATTTTACGAACTTTCACATCGGTAATTAGCGATCGCTTTCCCGTCCATTGCCAATGACAACCGATCAAGGCTTTGGGATCATTTTGTTGATAATAATCGGGGTAAAATAAACGATGATCCGCCCGTCGCCAGGACTTCCCAAACCCGCCAAAAACCATCGCAAACTGAGTCAAAGCCTTAATTAAATTTGTCAGCGCTTTTTGTTGATGTTCGGGGAGAGATTGAGTTAAAAACCAGTTGAGTTTGCCTTCAATATTATAAGTGGGAAGCTCAAAACTCCCCCGACCAAATGTGCTGACAGTGAGGGATTGTTCCTCAAAATTCATCCCTAATAAACCCGCCGTTCCCTCACCTTGAACGCCCCCAAACAGGGTTTCAACTAAGTTTATGGCTTGGGTTTCATTGGTTAAACCGCCAAAGATTCTTAAAGCGTGACCCCTGATCGCCCCCCGAAAAATATTCGGTCGAAATTCACCTTCACCGTTCAACAATTTCGGTGCCATTCCTTGACCTTTCAACTGTGCGGAATAAAGGGGTTTTTCGGGAGTATTTTGAGACTGTCCGTATCCGGTACTAACGCGACAGCCAATCCCTTTAGAAAGCGCGGTTTCCCAAATTTGCCAAACCTCATCCCAGTCAACGGGTTGAGTCGCAGAAATTCCAAAGATTAATTCGGGTTGATACAGAGAAATCAAGGCAAAAGCGCCGCTAGATTTATTATCCGACCTTCCCACTTGCCAGGACTGTTGCGGGTGAACAATATCCACCAAATTTTCCCGCCAATTTTCATTATTGGGGTAGCCGCCATGAAACCGCAAAATTCCGGGTTTCCAATCACCTTTGTTATTTTTATCGCTTATTTCTTCACCACAATAGCGCCGTTTTTGTTCGTTAGTACAAGCGGTTTTAAAAATCCCTTTCATGCTGCTACCTGGATAATAAGGCCAGCCGTAGGCGCCGATAACTGGACGAATAATTCCATCATCTTGACCGCCGTTTGTTACAAACCGCCAGTTAATTTTATAGGTGCGATTTTGTACGCCGTTTCCAAATTGTGGCGTCTCAGGATAGGATTTTTCAATCCATTCAGACGCCCAAAGTTCAACGTCTTGTTTTTGTTTATCTTTATCGATTCTTTGCAGTTGACAACGCCCTGCGGTTTGCGCCCGAAACATCATCGGAATTTTGTTGTTAATGTCAGGAATTTCAACCATTGTTTGAATTGAGATAGAGTTAAGTTTGAGTAATTTATTGACCTCTAACCTTCCGCCCCCGTGACCCCCAAAATTGGGGGTATTTTTAGAGGGAATATTCTTGAAAGTCCCCCATTTTTCAAAGTCTTCTATTTTTCAAAGTCCCCCAGAATTGAGGAATTTAGGGGGCTAAGGGATTTAGGGGGCTGAGGAATTAAACCGGGGAAAATGGATGAAAAAATTACTCCTTACTTCGCCCTTTATACCGTTGAGTCCACCAAACAATACAGTCACAAAGTTGAGTAAGAACAGCCATAGCAACCCGTTGTTTTTCGAGACCAAGTTCATTCCACAAACGTTCACTCATGGCTTTAACTGCTTTGGTATCGTCCACATTAACGGGGTCATTGGGTAGTGTAATTCCCGCTTTTTTCAAAACCATTTCCAAAGCATCCCAAGTCTCTTTCCAGTATTGAGACTTGTCGGGTTCTTTTTTCTGAAGTCGCAAATGTTCGCCCCAGAAACGTTCCAAACCGTAAGCAACAGCCATCCGCATTTTATAGGATTGATTGAGAGAATCAGAATCGCGTAATTTAGCGTTGAAAACCAACTCCTGAGCGATTTTATCCAAACCGTAAGAATTCCAACTCATGATTATTTACCTCCTTTAACTTGATTAATTGTGACCCGACAGCGACCAAAACCGATAGATTCCAAACCCCCAAAATAAAGGTCTTTTTGATAACTCTCCGATTCTAAAACTTCCCAGTTATAATCATCGTCTTCCGACTCGGAAACCTTGTATTTCAGGGCGTCAGTCCAATCAACATCTTTGAAAGTCTTATCCTTATCCCAAAACTGCTTTTTAGCGGCGACAGGAAACACCAAAACGCATCCTTCTGGTAACGCTTCTACATTGAAAAAAGCACCTTTCTCCGTATCAACCTTTTTGACCTCATCCAACAATTTAACTCGACTTTGACGGTACAATCCCATATCGTGGAGGAGAGACATATCGTTATCATCCACAACAACCAGATTAGAAGGGGAAAGGTTCGCGCCTTTGGGAATCCATTTTTCGAGGTAATTTTCATCAACTTCCCGTTCAATTTCCATGAATCCCAAGTTAAAGAACAAAACCTTTTTATTCACATCAACTTGTCGCGCCATCAGAGTTTTTGAGGCGGTGTAAGGTTCGGGAGTTTGCTCTTTAATATTAATATTCGCAATTAATTGAAACCGTTTTAAAAGGCGGGGACAACTAATCCAAACAATCGGCTGACCCGGACAAAACACCGGAAACCAGACAATAGAAGCGTATTCAAATTTAACAATCGCCTCGGTGGTTCCCCCGTCTGTTTGACCTTCGATAGTTTGGTGTCCGTACCAAAAATTATCGTCAATTTCTTGGGGAATATCGCCACTATTTTCTTGCTTATATTGCAGGCGTTCTAAGCGCATATCCGCCCGAAAACGTCCCCGAATTGAACTCCCCGGAACAATTCCTGTTTGGGTGAATTGATCGCGAAAAATGAGGTTTAAATTCCCCGTTTCTTCTCCCGCACTCGCCCCAATATGCAGGGGTGCGAGAGTATCAATAACGCCGTAATATTGTTGATACATGGTTGAAAACTCCTTTGTTTGGTGTGAATAATGTTTGAGAAAGTTATCGAAATTTGTGTTAAGATAAAATCGCCCCGTCTAACGGCAACGCTAACCCACAACCCCAACGTTTTAGGGAATAAAAACCCTCCTGGGGAAACCAACTTTTATCCCATTGATGCCAGGGTTTTTCGAGGGGTTTTTCTAACACATAAACGGTACCTGCGGGTACGGCGTAACGTCCACGAGAAAGCAACCCAGATAGTTGATGATTCCGCTCATTTTCAGCCGTGAAAGTTTGGGTTTGAAAGGGTTCGGAGATGGGTTTATCGTCGGTTTTTCGTTTCCCCAAACGATAGCGGAAGGGTTGAGGACGTTGGGTGAGAAGACTGTTAATTTTATTTTCTGGCCAACCCAAATCGTGAGTTATAGGGTCACATTCTGGACTGCGATAGGAGTGGCGGTTACTCCCCCAAACCGCAGGAACAATTAAAGCAACGCTTTTTTTCAACGGTTCGTTTAACCAATCTTTTCCGGGATTTTCCAACTTTTCACACCGTAAATTCACCAAATGTCCTTCACCCCCAAACCGATACCAACCCTCAGCAATTTCGGTATTAGAGAGATAAATTAAGCAGGTGTCGGGGTCGAGTTGTACCGCATTTTCTAAGAACAAACTCCCTTGAGTTTCGTCGGCGTCCGTCGCCACCCGTCGCTGTTGTTCTTGGAGGCGGGGGTGAAGATGGGGTAAAAATTTCCAGGGGTTTGTTTGAACTTTCGGGGGTTCTTCTAGCCGCGAGTTTTGCAATTTTCCCCAGTCGTTAATCGCCACCCAAGTTCCTTTTTGATACTTATCATCCGGGGGAATTTTTTGCTGATTATCTTCCCAAACCTTCCAGTTTTCCCCGTCGAAGAACATTTGATGTTGAATCTCATTGTCTTTGACCAAACAGTTAAACGGAGTCGGTAGATAGAAGTTTTGAGGATTATTTTGCTTCGCCCAAAACGGCCCCGCTAATAACAACTTTGGAAGGATTTCGGGTTTGTTATTCTGGTGTGCGTAGTAAGCGAATAAACCGGATAACGTGGCTGCTGTGGGCGGAAATTGTGTGCCGGAACGTCCGACCAAATTTTCGGGGGAGAGGAATCGCCCCGAACTTCCGTAGAGCAGTCCTAACGGTTGAATGATGATGACATATTCTAGCATAAATTACCAGGTTTTAAAAGGTATTTTTGGGTTAATTTTTAGATTTTTTATCCGAGAATGTGAACAGGTGAAATCCCACTTTTCCGAGATTAATCACCCAGTTGTTAATGGCTTCGCAAACTTTGTCAAGTTCAAGTTCACCGTTTTTGTTGGTGTAGTTTTTTCTCTCACCCAATATTCCCGTGTGAAAGGGTTTGGGATGATTAAAAGCCTTCTCGTAGTTATCCTTACCGACAATATCTTCCCAAAACTGTGAGGGAAAATAGGCTTTAAACAGTGCTTCTGCTACTTGGGTTTGTTCTTGGGTAAACCCATGACGGGATTCCAAAACGGCGATCTCATTATACAAATGAGTCCAGTTTTGTTCGCCGTCTTTTTTGTTGCGATCGCGATAATTTGCGAGTAAATCTTTTAACAACCACCAGGGACAATTCCACTCCAAATGATTTCCACTGTTAAATAAAATCCTCACAGAAATGCGATCGCGTCCCGATTTTTTAGCAGATTGTTCGGCTTCGCGGCAGTGTTGTAAAACGTCCCTTTGAGGAACATTCGGCGCCGCCCAAACAAAACCAACACTAACAGTAATGGGTTGCTGATGTTTACTCCAAATATCAGAAGATTTTTCATCGGCAGAGGGTTTATTTTGGGAGGATCTAAACTTATAAAACCATTTCAAACAGTCTTTTGGAGTGATTTCCGGTTCGGAAGACGTGCTATAAAATACCCCCAGAAAGTCATCTCCCCCCGCATAAATAATCCGACTTTCGTACAAACGAATCGATAAATCTCGCCCCCATATCATCATCGCGTAACTAAATTGATTTAAGCTTGTTTCTTCGGTTTTGGGATTTTGGGGGTCAATACAGCTTTTGAGATAATCGCCAATTTTATCCCCATCTCCCTGAAACCAACCCGTCCAGCGATTTTCTTCGGAGTTGTCATTTTGGCGGCTAATGTCTTGAAAACTGCGGGGAATTTGAATGCTGGGATATTCATTGGTTTGGAGTTTCAGCTTTTCATTTTTAGCAACCTCATCTAACGTCACCAAACGTTTTACCAATTCGGGAATACTAAGCTGTTCTTTGGGCGAAATAATCGCTGAGGTAAACTGATCGCTGAGGTGTTTATAAAAGGTTTCGATGCGTTGATTGGCTTCGCGAATACTATCTTTTTTCGGGTTAAATTGATCGGTCATTCCGGGCCATGCAATTTCATCGCTACCGGATAACGTTGAACTTTCCCCAATCCAATTAATACCAACCCAATTTCGCGATCGCTTAACTTCATTTGATTTTTGTCGGGCGTCTGTAATGGTTTCTCCACCGCAAAAATAGAAGAATTCCCAACTATAATTTGCCCAAGCGTTCCAAACCCGGTTCCAATTATAGTTTTGATTAGGAACACGGTTTTCTATTTCTTCCCGACAGCAGATAACAAGAGTTCGCCACGCATCATCAAAAACCCGTTTGGCGTCGGCTTCGGGATATTTTCCTCGGATGATAATTTGGTTAGGAGTTCCTTGAGTAACGTTGATAACAGCAGGAGAAATAACCGGATCGTTTTCTTTAGGTGATTTCCCTTTTTCGTACTGAAAATATCGTTGGGCGTCTTCACAGAGAACTTTGGCGAGGTACGATAAGATAAATGAACTTCCGTACAAGTCTCTGAGTTTACGAGAATTTTCGATGAAACCCTGAACAGGTGCAAACGTGATAACGGTGTAGGACATTCTAGAATTTCCTGGGATTTGTATTTTCATCCGTTACGTTTATTCTAACTGGCACTGGAAACACCATCTTCCAATGTAGATGTTGGGAGATTTTGACCTTTCCCCCAACCCCTCTCCTAAAAGGCAAGGGAAGTAAAATTATTGGTGTAGGATGGGCCTAGCCCACCCTAATTAAATTCAAAGCAAAATATCAGAGAAAGTTAGGGTTCAAGTCGTCTGTACCAGTTCCTCTGTTTGATTTTCAACCCTTGTTCAAACTTGGGTTTATGGAAATCTTTCTGATGATGTCCGAACCAGTAAACTACAACGATTTTATATCGGGGAAAAACTTCGTAAATCAGTCGATAAGACTTACCAATGGGATGTTTCTGAAGATTTGGATCTCCCTTTCGCTTCTTACTTTTCGGAGGTTTGGGGTTCGCGGACAGGTCGTTAATTGTATCCTTAACCTGTTCCTGGACAACGCTCGGAAGGTTTTTAGGGGTGCGGTAATCGCAGAAAACCTGATAATATTTACAGGCTGGCTCTGCTTTGTATTTGTGAAAGCAAAGTTCAACAGAGTTCTGTTTAACAGAGTTCTGTTTTTTGTTCTGTTTTTTCATTGTTAATTTTTCCTTAAAACAAATCGATGAAATAGTTTATTTGCTTGATGGGTTAATCAATCCAACATTTGATAAGCCTCCAAATCAAAAACGAATAAATGTAGTATATTAGTATTATCGCTTTTTTTTCAAGGCAATATCCCAATAATTTTCGGGTTAATCACCGGGTTTATTTTGCACTTGAACGCTCAACCCGGATTGAAGTTAAATTACTTATTGTCCCTGTTGTCGTACCAAGTAATCTTGATGAATTTGCTATAATTTGACACAGAACACCCCGCCGACTGGTTTATGTCGGAATAGTTGAAAACACAGCCAACATATCGCTCAAGTAGTTTATCTGCCTTGACAAAAGACTCTTTTTGTTTGAGAGTCATAAATCAAAGCTTGATAAGTGTGTTGAGTTAATTGGAAGGAAAGCTTAGGCTTTCTAATAAAAAAGAGGAGTGCATTCAATTTATGACCGCATTCCTCTTACAAAAAATGAAAAGTTATAAAATAGAAAAAATTATTATTTTCTATTAAAAGTAAGCCGAACCAAACGATGTTAGCTTCCCATTTAAAAGCCCAGGTAAAAACCTATGCTTAGTCTTTGCGATCGCCATTTCAACAGGAGAGCAAAAAAATAAGCAGTTCCATTCAAAGTGTGCATTTTGCCCTTGATTGTTTTGATGATGTTCAAGGGTTGCAAAGTTCGATCGCACTTGGGTTGAAAATTCAAAGATTGGCGATCTTAGATTGATTAATATTTCATCTAGCCACGACCAACCGGACAATGCCTCAAGACTTTAAAGAGCCTACCGCTCAACCGGATGATGTTATTCATCTGTTGCTCATTCAACGCCCGCAGCGATCGCGATCGCTTGTCCAGTTGAGAACAAGTTCTTGTTTCGTCGGTTTCAACCAATCAAAATCGAGAGCTTCTTTAAGTGCGATCGCAATATATTCATCTGTTCCGGGTGTTGTTAGCCTGATTCCCATTTTATGGAGCTGATACCAAGATGACTCAGTTTGTGGCAGTCGAACGACATTTTCATCCGCCCGATATTGGGCAGCAAAAACCATTGATGGACACAAAAAACAACGTATTGAACAATACAGTTTAAAACCTTACAAATTATCGTCAAAACTTTGTTTCGTTTGTTTCTTTATAGAGTCAAAAGAGTCAGATGATATTAAGATTAGATTGATTTGAGAATAAAAAATCTTCAGACATTGATTTTGCGTATAATACTTTTCAGCTTCCCCATTGAACCGCCATTGTTAACATCTCCTCAAACAAAGAATCGCCAAAACTCATTAAACGCAATGAGGGAGTTTTATCGAATTGTTTAACGTCAAACGTTACTCGATAAAGTTGATTCTTATAAGAAAGTTCCCAAACTCCCGACTCAATGGCGGTAAAATTAACCCCATAATGTTGTAGAATTTGGGAGGTAGTCAATAACCGTTCAATTTCATTAAATGTAAACGGAGAAGGGGGAATGGGTTGACGAATTTCCATTAGGTCGGCTTCCACATCCATTGCCGCCATTTCTTCGAGTCCGGGACGCAACGGGGGAGTTGACAAAATCGAATCAAAATCCGACATCAAAACATCTTCTTCTTCCGGGTCTGCACTCATCGCCGCTCGTTCAATAAACGTGGGAACCTGGGCGAGAATAGGTTGCAAATTCCCGACAATATTGGTAAAAGCATTGATGCGCGATCGCAATTTTTTATAAACTTTTGCCTCGACAGTACCATCATAATAAAAGTTGTGAATTTTTACCGTTGAGTGAATTTGCCCGATTCTATCTAATCTTCCAATTCGCTGTTCAACCCGCATCGGATTCCAGGGCAAATCATAATTAATTAAAACACCACAAGTTTGTAAATTCAACCCCTCGCTAGCCGACTCGGTACACAACAAAATCTTAACTTCCCCCTCCCTAAAACGCCGTTTAATCTCCTCTTTTCGGACAATCTGCCAATTTCCACCCCGATAAAGTTCGCCACCCCGTCCTGAATAACAGGCTACCCTTTCCCCGTACAATTGTTTAAGACTATCCCGCAGATAATCCATTGTATCGGTATATTGGGTAAAAATAATCGCGCTTTCCCGCTCAATTAATTCCCGGCGCAATGTATTGATAAAATGAGAAAGCTTCGTATCCTCCCCGGTATTTTCAAACTGCCGCAATAAATCTTCTAAATATTGAATTTCTTGCGGGTCAACGGGTTCTAAATAAGATTCCAAACCCTCAATAATTGCATCATCCGCCTCATCAATGTCGTTAAAATCATCCGTTGTAATGCTCGAACCTTTCCCCGCAATTAAACTCTCCAAACGCCTCTGCAATGACTCTCGAATTGCATAAAACGAACTGGTTAAACGCTTCCGGTAAAGCGTCATCAAAAACCCCAACGCCTTTCGTTCCTGCTTTTGGGCGAGTCGATAAAAGTGACGAACATAATTACTCACCGCCACATACAGGGGAATTTCTCGCTGCGGTTCAGCAACAAACTATCCCGGCTCAGTTTTGGGGGAAGTGGGACTTAGATTTGAAAAGCTGTAGTTCTCGTGGATCTGAGGGAAGGTTTATCATTAGTGTAGACCGTATCGAGTTCTATGAAAGTATGGGTTCTGTTCGTTCTGTCGTCACTCATGGTAATTTTGATATAGAGACAACATCCTTTAATAAAAAATATATATCCGATCAAACACGAAATTAAAACGAATAAACTCAAGACTAAACTTACAACAGAATCAGAACTATCTGATAATTCAGGATATATTTCTATTAGAAATCCAAAGCTTGCTAAAGGAATTAACTTTAATCCGACTCCTAACAAAATTTTATCAAGCGCTTTTTCTTTTAAACTTTTCATAGATTAACCTTAAAAATCGAGTGGATTGGTTAGAAAGTTATTCCGGGTGAATGGAACATCTAACTTCTCTATCAGTTAAAGATGTCAATTTTATGAATTTTGAAGAAAAATTTTTTGTTGACCTTTCACCCGTTAGACAACCCTAGACCGCTACAATCCATAACAGATAAGGATGGAAGCTTCCAAGCACAGAACAGTAAAGGAAAATGGAGTCAAGGGGAGTCCAAGCTCTGCTATGGTAACACCTAAAATGCCAACGGCAACTAAAACCTGAATGATTGTTTGTGGGGTCAAGCCGAGATATTTGCTAAAAACAGATTTTGTCAATCACTGTAAGTAAGCTTTGAAAACCGGATTTGGTATTAAAAGGTCGCTTCTCAACAGATTTTGACAGACTCCCCCAGATGAATCGCGGGGGGAAGTTTAGGGTCGCGCCTGCAACAGCCAGAAAATCCGGCCTTGACTGCGGATTATTCTCATCAATCGACATGAGATTCGTTTAATGTTCTGAATCAATCAAATCCCAAGCAGCGACGGTTTTTTCTCCAATTAAACTATTGATAGTTTCTCCACCTTCTAAAATTAATCGAATATCAACATTGCGATTAGGTGAATCCACTAAAGCTTGAGCGAGTTGAACTGTAACGGCAAAGGTATTATTATATCTTTCCTCCGTTCAGGTAGGGGTAGAGAGCAGATATGGTAAAGTTAAAAGGGACTGCAATTAATTTCTACTGTGGATGTGAGGACGTGATTCCGGAGTTTGATAAGAATGGAAATCTACCCCCAGGAGTGCATTTTTGTGAGTGGGAGGAGTTTGTAGAGCGATTTGGAACCAACGATCTAAGGTTGCGTTTAATGAGCGGACTGCGAAAAGCAATGGAACAACTTAAAATCGCAGGTTGCCGAACAATTTACATCGACGGTAGCTTTGTTACCATTAAACCCGACCCCGGAGATTTTGATGCTTGTTGGGATACCGAAGATGTGGATATAAACTATCTTAGAAGTCAAGCCCCTAAATTGCTCAATTGTTATGACCGCGCCGGACAAAAAGCTCAATATAAAGGTGAACTTTTTCCCTCAGAGCAACCAATAGGAAACTACGGAATGGATTCTTTTGAATTATTTCAGCGAGATCGTCAGCAAAATATAAAAGGTATCATTGCAATTGATTTAGTGAGGTGGAACCCATGATCAAAACTCAACAAGAGTATCAATTTACCCGGCAACTGGTGAAAGAGTTTGAGCAATCAATCGCGGCACTCGAACAGGATGAAAATCGCCGAATTCATGACCCCAATGGATGGGAACTGATGAAAGTTTCATTATTGAGCCAGCTTGAGAAATTAAAATCAGAAGTCGCCGAATATTATAGCCTTATTTCTCACGATAGCTTTACCCCGATTGTATTAACACTTTCGGAGATTGAGAATCTACCCCAAATCTTAGTCAAAGCTAGAATGGCAGCCAAATTAAGCCAGAAAGAATTGGCGGACTTGGCCGGGTTGACGGAAGAAAAAATTAAATACTACGAAGATAATGATTACGAAGATGCGAGTTTTTTAGAGGTAAAATTTGTAATGAATGCCCTGGATATCCAAGTGCAAAAAGGAGAGTTTTTGGTTCCTTTAGATACGTTGAGAAGAACGCCCGTCACTCAAAATGAATTGTTGTCATCCAGTCATTCGAGTCGAGAGCAAGCCTGTTAACCTTCTTTTAATTAATGAATTAAATTTCCTTTTTATTGCACTGCTTTTTTTCAGTCGATATTCTTATTCTACTCCTCGGAGAGTGACAGAAAAGGGATAGCTCCAGCTTGCTAGCTCAACGGACTGGATAAAATCACCCGTTCCCATTCCAGTATTGCCCATAGTTAGGAATTTTCATAAACTGAGTAAATATTTTCATACCACAGGGTTTGGGTTTGATTATTAATGCTTTGAGCGGATAAAATTGTGAGATACTTCAGAGTAGAATCAAAACGAACGTGCATCCACCGAACACCGTGACCGTGCGTGTTGCACCAAATTGAATCTCCTTGTTTAATCGCTTTGGAAGCAATTTCTCCAACTTTTTTCCACAAAGCCTGTTGCAAATCAACAGAAGCCAAACGACAAAAAGCAGCAATATGACCATAATTTCCTGTGGCTTTGGGTATCACCAACAACGCATCGCCGGACAAATTGGAGAATGTCGTCACCTGTTCGTGGGGTTTTAACTTCTGAAGATATTCTTGATAGGGTTCGGGATTAGCCGAGCCAAAAGAGGAAGGAATTAATATGGCGAAAAAAGGGTGAGTTCTGGTAAAATGGGAATGAATCGGAACGGGTTGCCAAAGAAAGTCGAAGGGAATATTTGCCCAAGTTTGGTTCCACAGTTGTCGAAAATCAGCTTGAGTTGATAACCCGGTTGCGATCGCCGACCAAGAAAAAGGGCGGTGATGGGAATCAACAAACCGAACAACCACTGCGTCCCTTTGCCCAATTCCCAGGGGAACTTGATGGGCAGTTGCATGATTAATATTGCCATCCGAACAAAGTTTCATCAATATATCCGTTGTTAGAACTCTTGAAAGTTTAACAAATTGAATTTAAGAGCCAATTAAATTCCCGGAATTTCTAAACGGTGGAGCTTGGATTCTACAAGCCTTCAATCTGTCCCACAATTTCCAACTCTCCTTGAGAATTAGCTTTGACGACAACACTATCAGCTTGGGACAGACCCACTCCACTAACTGCTTGAATATTCACAAAATGGGACACCATAATTAAGACTCCCGATGTGTTTTGATGGTTCACAATTTGCTGACGAGTTTGGGCAATTTGTTCGGTTTCATTCGTGCGATCCTCAAAAGTTGAATTTAAGGCGGGAAAAGGCTTAACCTCCCCTAAATTCAACAGTTCTGCTGTGTCTAAACAACGACAGTATTGACTTGATAAAACCTGATGAATCGGAATTTGGCGATCGCGAAAGATTTCACCGATGCGAGTCGCCTGTACCCGACCCGCAAACCCCGGCAATTATCGAAAACCCGTCACCCTCAAAGGAACTCCATTGGAAGGTGCAAGCGTACCGCCGCGACGCAGGGGTTTAATCGGTTGATGACTCGCCAATTCTAAATTGTACTTCGATAAAATGGAAGCGAGAACCAACTTCATTTCTAACATCGCCAAAGCATAACCCAAACACAGCCTCACCCCACCTCCAAACGGAAGAAACTCGTAAGGACTATATTGGCGTTGCAAAAATCGTTCGGGTTGGAATTGTTTGGAATTTGGATACAAATCTTCTCGGTGATGGGTCGAATAAATACAAGGAACGAACGTTGTCCCGACTGGAAATTGACGGCCCATAATTTCTAAATCCTGGTTGGAAATCCGGGCAAAAGCAATCGGTACAATGGGATAAAGTCGCAAGGTTTCCTGACAAACTGCCGTCAAATAGGGAAGGCGAGAAATTTCTATGGGGTCGGGATTTTAACCCCAACTCTCAATTTCTTGAGTCAGTTTTTCTTTAATATCGGGATATTTTTCCCGCCAATAAAATGCCCAAGCCAAACGGGTTGCGGTGGTTTCGTGTCCGGCGACTAACAGCGTGATTAATTCATCTTTTAACTGCTCGTCACTCATCTGCATAATCACCTTAAGGGTAATGTCTTGCATGACATTTCTAGCAATAAAGGATTGATTGATTTGCCAGCATGAAGTGACCGTTTCGGTAATTTTACAAATGGATTTTGCGTAGGATTTAACTTTCTCTCCATGAAAGGGAGGCATGAGTAATTTTCGCTCTCTTTTATGACGAGAACCATCCATTAAAATCAAAGAGCGATCGCCCAAAATCGGACGGGCTAAATCATTAGTCTTTCCCACCTCAAAAGATTTAGCATCGGCGCTGAAAATTTCTTGAATTCCTTGAGGATTGGCAATAAATACTAAGGGAGGAAGACCAAATAACCTGAGTGTAAAAATATCTCCGTACCGCCCGACGCATTCTTCGAGGTACTCGCTCATGTCGAACAAGCCAATTGATTAACTGAAAGAATGCCGGAGTTTTCGGCCCTTTCGGTAGCCAATTTTTGTCTCTGCTAACACTTGCGGGTTCTATTCTGGCTCTGCTCATCGGAAATCTTCCAAAGATCCATATTTTATGTTAACCTTGAAGACAGGGGAAAAACAAAATTCTCTTTGGGTTCAATTTTCCGATTTTAGATACCCAACCTCATCGGTCAAGCTTGAACAAAACTAAACGATAGAGTTCCATCCTATCTAAAATCCCCAACCCGAAGTAGACAAAGCGTGGCTGCTGAATCCCTATCCAAATCTCAATATCTTCAACCTTTGAGACAGATTTTCATCAATCTGTTGGATAGATTTATGCAGCATCCGAAAAAACAAGAACGACTTTTTAAGGCATTATCCCGTCAAGGGTTAACTGTCAGCTACAGCAATAACGTTTATTCTATCCGTCTTTCCAACGCTCCCGATACGACCGTTGCAGAAGTCTTACTCCCAGAAAGTTTCCCCATCGAAGGAAAGGCGTTCAAACAGTTAGCCAACTTAGCCAACATTCGTCATCCCGTTCAAGGTCATGTCACAAACGCCTGTGCAACACCTGACTTTCATCCCGGCGATGGTGATGTTGCTATCGGTTCTGTTATCAAAACAGAAGGAATGTTAATTCCTGGGGCTATCGGTTCCGATATTAACTGTGGAATGCGACTGCACGTTGTTGACTTATCTGTTGAAGATTTTACTCGAAAACGCGTTCGTTTTATTGAGTTGATGAAGGGTGATTATTTTGAAGGAACCCGAGATGTCACCATGACCGCTAAAACCGCTCAAGCTCTATTTTGTCATGGAATTTTGGGTTGGTTAGAACAGATGAGTCAAAAACCGCTTGGGAGTGTCGCCCAGTCCAATTTTGAGCAACTCTGGTCAGAAACAGAACAAGTTTATCACTTGGGTTCGTTACCCGGAAGCTTGCGTTGGGCGCCGCCCGATTTAATTCCCGAGGTCGGATGGGTGCGAGACGGCGATTTAGCAACGATTGGCGGGGGGAATCATTTTGTGGAAATTCAACGGGTTGATGCCATTTTAGACCGGGCTACCGCCTACGCTTGGGGCGTTCGGGAAGGACAACTGGCGTTTATGGTTCACTCCGGTTCCCGCACGGTGGGAAAATATATTGGTCGAAAGTGGCGAGAAAAGGCTCAACAAGCTTGGCCTACGGGTTTGGCTTATCCAACCGGACGACTGTTTCCGCTTTCGTGTTCAACCCCGGAATTAGTAACAAGTTATTTGCAAGCCGAAGCCACCGCAGCCAATTATGGTTTTGTTAACCGCTTGCTGTTGGCGGAACTATTACGATTGCGGTTGAGAGAGGTTTATGGGGACTCGGAAGCGCGATTAATTTGTGATTTACCTCATAATTTGACGTTTCCAGACGGTAAGGGTTGGATTATTCGTAAAGGCGCGAGTCCGGCTGAATTGGGACAACCTGTGGTGATTCCGGGTTCGATGGGTACGCCCTCTTATTTAATGCGGGGTTTGGGTAATGGGCAATTTTTGGCTTCTGCTTCTCACGGTGCGGGACGAATGCACTCTCGGTTTTCTTTATCCCGTTTGGGTGCAACGTTGAGTGAGGTGGAATTGGGGTTAACGGGAGTTGATTGTATTACTCCAAGTGTTCATCGTCGCATTGAAGAAGCGCCTCTGGCTTATAAACCCATTCAACCTGTTATTTCCGCTCAAGTTGAAGCCGGAATGGTTCAAGAGGTGGCGAGACTTCAACCGATTCTGACGTTTAAAGCTTAAGGAATATGATTCGACTAATGTGTTTAGTCTGTGGAGTAAAAAGCAAACAATGCGCCTGATTCTGAAAGAATCTTTGACGATTATAAGCTCAAAAACCTTATCAGAAGTGGTTGAGAAATTGGGAGCGAAAATTATGGCTCCCGACTCATTTCGAGAAGGTTTTTCTGGGAATTCACCTCCTTATGTTGGTCAAATTTCCCCTAGAGGATTTAAGATTCGTCGCTTTCGGTTTAATTCAAGTGGTTGGATACCTGATAGAGCATTGTGTTTACCTGATATTCAGGGAAAGTTTGAGTCGGATGGGAATCAAGTTATTGTTCTTATGACGATTAGATTGGCTGTGGGTGTAATTGCATTTGTAGTATTTTGTTTTTTAGTCTGTTATAGTCTAACAGTTGTCATGTTTTGGTCTGCGGTTTCGTTTGGCTGGGGTTTTCCTCTAATTCAATCTTTGGGATTTTTGGGATTTCCGGTTTGGGTGTCCTTTGTAATTTTGCAAGTTTTTCGAGAGCAAACTGCTCGAATTCAGCAAGAGTTAACACAAATCATTCTAGAAGACACTTAAAAGTTTTGGGGAGACAAGCCACTCCCCAAAATACAAGGGAATTTATTCAACAAATCAAGGGAATTTAATTGAGCTAAAATTCCCTCACGTTTCGATAAACCGCTCACCAAGCCTCAGATTTTCCCCCGAATTTCTATCAGATTTTTGTGCGGTTGACCGCCTTGTTCTAGCTGAATATTTGTTGTTTTACTCGTTCTCACTTGGGTTTAAGCTACTTTTTGAGCGGCATCTGAAATGGTGGTTTCATGTTTGAGCTTCAGTTTTCCGACACTGACCGAGGCTTTTCGTTTAAATGCTCCCGCCACAATTTTGGGCATACTGTCGCTTTTGAGACGACTATTTCTCTGAGATTGGGCGGCTCGTTGCTGCTCTTTGATGGCGGTGGCTTTGGCTTTTTTAGTTCTTTTTGTGCCACAGAATGCGATCGCAATTTAGCCTGTAATTGTCTGTGTTTTTCCTCTCGATACCCGGAGAAATTTCCCCCGTATACATTCACCTTAAATTGGCGATCGAGATAGACAAATCTAGGGTTGTGTTGAATTGTCTGTCCAAAATTTCGCTAATGTTCCACCACTCATCGGAGATGGAAAATCGGAAATTTTGCACCGTATTGGTTGGGATTTTCTGTCGAATTGTGCTGATTTGGGGCAAATAGTAGATTGTTCCATTTCGACGCACAGAACCCGCAGTTGCGGAGATTTGTCCGGCTAGAATTTGCAGCAGTGTTGATTTTCCCACTCCGTTTGCGCCGACTGGTGCCACGCGATCGCATTCGACTAGGCTTAACTGTACGTTTTTGAGGATTACAACATTGATAAAAAAGCGGCTATGATAATATCTAAAGCTGCTAAACACGCAGCGCAGTATAATGCAGTAGTCGCTTGATCGGCAATTTTAGCTTTTTCATCACGCACAGATTCACATTCATCTAAAGCTTCAAGCCAAGTTTTTGTAATCACTAATCTGCAATTCTCCTCAGAGTCGTAGTAATATTCATCCATCAAAATTCTTGGGGTGTCATTCCTCCAAACGCTTTGGGGCGAAATCCCTGAATCGCTATAAAAATGGCAATTGCAAGTGTAATAGCAACACTAATTTTTAGCAGTAGGCAAGTATAGCAGATCAAATGAGTTGAAGTTGGTAAGAAAGGCTGATTGGGAAGGTTGATAGAAAAGAAAATTGAGGTTGCACTGAATGCCAAGACAGCGCTAAGTTTAGTATTCAAGGCACTAATGCTTTCATTAGCTAACTTAATTCTATACTCCGTATAATTATAGATTAAAATAAAATTGCTATGTTTTTTACTTTCTTCATTCTCAAAAAGAGGTTCCATGTCTGATAACCAGTCTAAAAAGTCATCACCTGAATCGAACAGCAATCAACCTAAGAAGAAAAGTGCGCCCGATCATCCACCTGCAACACCTCCTCATCTTAGAACACAGGCAAGACATGATAGCTCGGACAATTGATTGATTGAATTTTACATTAAACTCAATGAGGAGGTGATTGTATTCTGTCCTACAGTTCTCCTTTGAACGCTTTATCGACAATAGATGGGAGTAAAGCATCTAGTTAGCCTAAACCTATGGTTCGTACCATGAGACGCAACTTGACGCTTAAATCACTGCTGTATATAGATTTCAGCCTGTAATTCTTCACAAACGCCGGATGACATACTTTGACAATCTTCTAAATTTTCAATTTTCTGGATAACCTCTTTTTGATTAGATTCATATACAGTCCTTGTTTAACCCAATTGTTATGGATGTCTCGATGTAGTTTAAGGTAGTCTTGTATCACTTCATTGGTGATTTGTTCTTCCCGTTTTAATTCCTCTACTTTTGACTGATAAATTTGTTTGCTTTTTTCAATAATTTTTTCCGCTTCTTTCTTTTTAAAACCCTCAGAAATAGCTTTTCCTGCTGTGGCGACAACAGCACTACCAATAATCCACGGAAGTACCATGTTAATTTCTCCAGTTTATTAGCTTTCCAAATCAAATCAGTTTCTCTAAGATCAAGATTAAACTAAAAATTTTGGATAAGGAATCGTACAAATAAGGATCTTTTCTAAGTTGGTTTGTATTACTTATGTCGTGGACTCCGTAATTTTAACGACGGGGAAGGGGCGATTTTGGAGAGCGCAGTGGCGGAGCCAATCGTCGAACCCAGTGAATTTATAGAAGTTTTGGCTATATACACCTTCAAAGCCGCCATTCCAAAAGCCAGAACACCGTTTTTTCCAAAAAATGGAAACATTAGAAACATTTAAGAAACATTTCAACATTTTCTTGACGTTCTCGAAAAATTAGTGTCAAAATTAGTCAACATCTCGAACCGCAGGACAATCACCCATGACAGTCACCAAACATCGAGACCGAATATTAGAAGCCTTAAAACAGTGGTTTCGCATCCACAAACAAAGCCCAACTTTGGAGGAATTATGTACTGAACTCAACATGAAACCTCGGCAAAAAGCGACACTTCAAAAGTGGTTAAAAACAATGCGAGGAATTGATGTCGAATGGGAGGATAATATGGCTCGCAGCCTTCGCCTACTTCGAGAAGAACCGCCAGAACC
This sequence comes from Limnoraphis sp., assembly GCA_050485465.1. GTDB lineage: Bacteria > Cyanobacteriota > Cyanobacteriia > Cyanobacteriales > Microcoleaceae > Capilliphycus. The sequence continues at coordinate 22,911 of JBJHBL010000042.1, forward strand.
CCAACAACAAATTTCTGTTACTGAAACCCTTCATTATTTGGCAACGGGGTTAGTTGAATGGGAAAAATTAGAACCTGAAAAACGCAGCCTTCCGCCCCAATCTTTGAGGTTAGGAATGTCACGAATGTATTTAACGTCTCTACTCCAAGGAGACGAAGAAGCCCCCGCCAACCTTCCCGAATTTTTTGAACGGGCAGAAAAGCCAGTAATAGAATGGTCTCCCGCTTCAAAAATCAAAAATCTTTCGGGCGATGCAACATTAATAGAAGATGGGTTGGTTTCTGATTTTACCTTTCAATGGTTTGTAGAAGGGCGCGATACAGAAAAACAAGTAGAAGAAAAAGTTCTTCAAGATGTCTTGCAATACTGCCGAGAACATCAATTAGAAAACGAATATCGAACGTTTCGCAAGTTGGTAATTACTCATCCAGTTATACCTTATTCTGATTATCGCCGTTTGTTGTCTTCATCTACACTGAGATCTTTACGAGAGTTTTTACAGAAAACTTACGTTGATTTAGTTAATTTGGTCGAAGATGAAACCTATCATTTTTGTCCCCGTTGTCACTATGTACAACGTCGCCGTTCCGACGGAACTTATACCTGTCGAAACCTTTGGTGTTCTCAACTTTCAGCCAAGCTAAATTTACTTCCTTCACCCGCCAAAACCAAAGAGGAAGTTAAAAACTGGAAAGCCGTTAATCCCGGCGTTCATCAGTATGGAACTCTCCCCGGAATTTGGGAACTCAATTTAGCAGAAGAACTCTCTAAACTCGGGGTTCGCGTTACGCTTTGGCCGGAAATTGACGAGTTTGATTTGTTGGTAGAATTACCTCGGAAACTTAAATGGGCAATCGATTTCAAAGATTGGTCATATTTAGATGAGGAACGTTTAAAGAAAGTTGAATGCCGTTTTGATATGAGTGCAACTTTTGTGGTCTTTCCCGATGAACGAGAAGATCCCCTAAGAATTAGAGTGATGCGTCAACAACTTGAACCCGAACTGGGAGGGGTACGCCTTAAATTAATGAGTGAAATTTTGGCTGAAGCCCAAGCAATTGTGCAAAGTAAATCTGTAGATAAACCTCCGGTCAAAAAACGCAAAACCAGACAAAAAAAGGAAGAAAATAATGCGTGATATTTTGAGTTGGAGTAAAAAACTCCGTCAAGCCTTGCGCGAATCTGAAGACTTGAAAAATTACGTTTATAACAGTTTAGAAAATGCCAATTCTAAGACCAGAGAACAAGAGGTTTACCGTCTGGCCCTACTGATTACAGAAGTAGAATTGGGGTTAACGTTGCTTCGAGAAATTGATTCAGAAAATCCGGCTAAATCCGTATCCGCTTTACTGTTAGGATATCGTTTTCCTATCCCATCACTTCAAGATAACCAAAAATGGATGATTGTTCAAAAAGCCCGTTTTTACCTGGTTCGTCGTAAAGGTAGACAGTGGAACCCATCCCTATCACTTTACATCAATCTTCCCGAAACTCTCCGCATTTTTCGCTTAACAAATCCCGAGGAAATTCCTCAACTCATCCCCTCCAGTATCTATCCCCCTCGTCTTCAATTATACCGTAAAACGTTATCACAAACACCCTCACACAAACCCCAAAAGATTAAACTCGCTACTGCTGGAAACTGGTACGCAAAAATTTCTTACCAAGGTCATAGCGTCGAAATTCCTATCTCGATTCCCGAAGAAGTTTCCCATCTAGCACCCGCGCCTCAAGTCTCCTTTCTCAGCCTTCGTACTGCGGAAAATCCCCCCCAAACTGTTTCTTTAGAAAGCTTATTAGAAGCGGCTCAAGAAATGGATGAGCGACTCAAAAATAAAGGAGAATCTCCCGAAAATTATTGCGCCCGTTTATCGAGGATTGCTTTGCGGCTGTACGATGAAAATTTAGATGACTTTCAACCGGGAAATGAAATACAAATCAATCACGTTCACGCCGTCGGTTTGCTCAATGTCGGTAAATCTACTTTGCTGGAAGTCCTGATTTATTACTTGGCAAAACGGGGTTATCGCTGTGCTTTGATGGTGAATGATGTGGTCACACAAGTTCGTCTCGCTTCCCTATTTACGCACCAATTAGACATTCCATCCGCGCCAATTTTAGGACGCGATCGCACCGAACATTTAAACAAAGTTTATGAATCCATTTTCGCCAACAAAGGGGAAGATATAACTCGGGGCGGTACCCATCCGGCTTGGCGTTGGTTTAGTTTTGTTTGTCCGCTTTTAGGACTGGTACAAGCCGAGGAAAAATGGGAATTCGGACAAGAACCTTGCCACGATCTTTATCAAAAAATACCCGTTTATAATCAGCCAGAAGCAGACGAATATCTGGAGGAAGAAGAAGACGAAGATCGGTATACTTGCCCCCTCTATTATAAATGTCCGCGCCATCAATTAGAACAAGATATCGCCGTAGCAAAAGTCTGGATTTTAACACCCGCCAGCTTGATACACACCCGGGTTCCCCGTCAGATTTTTCCGCACAAACTTACCTTTGCAGAAGCCGTTTATCGGGAGTGTCATTTTCTGTTTGTTGATGAAGCTGATCGCGTACAGGTGCAGTTTGATAACGCTTTTTCTCCGAGTCAAATTTTGGTGGATTCCTCCGGCAATTCCTTTTTAAATAAACTCGGATTAAACTTTGCAAATGCTATTTATAATTCCGACCGCAATAGTATGTCAAGGGAAATGTTTGCAGCCGGAAAACGAGCGCAAGATTACGCCCAAATTGCTACAGATATCATCCTCCCACGCCTTCACAATCAACCCAAATTAGTGGAGTGGTTGGGTACAACTCCCTTTACCGGGCGATCGCTATTTTCTCATATTGTCCGCGATTTATTAGATTTACATTCCGAAGAAAACAACCCTCAACCTCCACCCAAAAAACTCACCCGCACCCAACGTTCCAAAGCGCGAACTCAACAAATTGTTCAAGGTTTACCCACAGAAACCGAACGTCAACACCGCAAACGATTGATGCAAACCTTTGAGGGATTTCTCCAACATCCTCTCGACCGCCGCAGAGGGGGAGAACTCTCCGATATTGCACTCACAATTTTAAGGGTGGATAGCGAGAAAGAAGCCCTGGAGGAAGTGAATGAATGGCTGAAAACATGGTTAAAATTGACTGGATTTTCTATCAAAGATGAAGACAAAATAGAAGACTTTACTCGCAATCTTCACTTTGCCATTCTGATTACAATTCTCAACGATCGCTTGGGCTTTATGGTCGATCATCTCAACATCTTAATGCGAATGCGAATTGTCGATCTACACGATGTGAACCAAAGCCTAGTTTATCGACCTCCCCGCGATTTTCTTCCGGTCGTTTTATCTTCTCCTGTGGGTAATATTCTCGGCTTTCAATACAAGCGCGATCGCCAAAAAGTCGGGGGTACACTCGAATATTTCCGCTATGTGGGAGTGGGTCGTTTTTTACTGTTAAATTTTCCGACTCTTTTTGCGGTTGATGATTGGGATGGGCCTCATACAGTTTTAATTTCCGGTACCAGTTACGCGCCAGGAAGTCCGGCTTATCATATTCACAAACCCCCAACTTTATTGTTAGAACCCGCTTCTAATAATAGTAAAGCTGGAGATACCGGAATTTGCGAAAGTGAATTTTTCTTCCGTCCTCAACAGCGCAGCAATGGCGATTATATTGCTTTATCGGGACTTCCCGCCGCAGCCCGAGAAAAAGCGGTTGATGATTTGGTAAAGGCGATTTCTATCCGCCCCGGACAAGCTTTGAGTTTCCTGGATCGACTCTTTCAAACACTCAAAGAAAAACAACAAATTGACCCTTTAAACTGGGGCGATAGAGAACGTTTGCTTCTGATTACCAACAGCTACGACGAAGCCGAATTGGTCGAATCTATCCTTAAACCGCTTTATCATACTGAAGATATTGATGGCATTAAAACCCTACGCCGCGACAACGCCCCGGCTCATTTAAGCGGAATTCGTCGGGGTAAAATTCGGGATTTAAAAGACCTGCAAACACAAATTGTTATTGCACCTTTAATGGCACTGGAAAGGGGTCACAATATACTCAACGAACAGCGAAAAGCGGCTTTTGGGGCGGCGGTTTTCTTAAGTCGGCCAATGCCGGTTCCTGACGATTGGCAAAACACGGTTGTACAACTCAATAATTGGGCATTAGAAAAACCGGAAGATTTCAGTTTGTACGAACCCATATTAAACCGAGGCGAGGCTTTAACGCTGGCGAATATTGAGAACGAATTTTCTAAATATGCGGGCGCAAAAATGTTACAACTCAACTGTCGCCCCCTGTCGTTTAAACAATTAAACTCTGAAGAAAGAAGGGTTTTATGTTGGACTCAAGTGGTCAGTATCTGGCAAATTGTCGGGCGTTTAGTCCGGGGAGGTGTTCCTTGTATTGTTCATTTTCTTGATAGTAAATTTGCGCCGAATTCTGTCGAAGGTCAACTCGATACCGAAACTTCATCTCTGTTGGTTGGGATTCTCAAGGAATTACAAAATGCGATTGAGAATGAAACTCAACGCCCCTATGAAATCACCTTAGCATCTTCGCTGTATGGGGCTTTCTTTAACGCACTAAAAAACACAAAGGAGTTAAATCATGGCTTATAATTTTATTCTTCCCGGAGCGTGGGAACTCAACAAAGATATCGAGTACAATCTTTTTCAAATTAATGTTCCGACTCCCTGGCAACAGGTGGCTAATTCTCTGGCTCAAAGGCGAGGAAAATTGCAGGGTAAGGGTTATTCTTCTGTTCCGGTTTACGCTTTAGATTCGATTTTGGGTGTAACTTTTCCTCAAATTATTAAAACGGCTCGTTTCGGTTGGCAACGTCCGGGAACTCCTTGGATTTTTGCCACCGAAAAAATCGACAGTTTAACCGAACTCGCTTGTTTTATTAAGGATTGGTTGCGGGAGGAATTTACTTGGTGTTTGGAAGAAGAAGAATTAGAACCTATTTTAGAGAACCTTGAAGATGATCTTTGGCACTGGAACGAAGAACCGACAGCCTATTCCCTTTTAAAACCTCCAACAAATCAGAATGATGAAATTCGATTTCAAGCCGTCCCCGACTACATAGCCCAGCAATTTATCAACATCGATCCTAACGTTTTCTTTGGTAAGAATAATCAGTACAACGTCAAATTTTACCCGGTTGTCAGCCTCAACCAAGGTTCTGAATTGATGTCTTGGCCCCCTTATGAAATCCCGTTAATTAACAGAAATGAACGGATTGGAACCGCCAAAATTTCATTTACAGTTCGGTTTAAACTTCAAACGCTACCCTGGCGAAAATTACCCCTAATTTATCATAAATTATCTGTAAGACGCTGGATAGTTCAACCCTTAGAACGTTTGCCTTATCGGGGTGCAACAGCTTATATCGGTGATAGTCGTCGTTGGTTAGATGGGGCAGATCAACCCTTTTGTTTTATGCCGTTAACGATGAAAAATTATGGAAAAGAGGTCACATGGCGTAGACCTATCCGCGAGTTATTATCTCTGAATGATTCTCCTCTGGTAGACCCCAATATTTTATTATCTAATCCTGCTAATAATTGGTTAGAATTTGGTCAACCCCCGGAAGATTTACAAGCAGCGATCGCCTACGACTCCCGACATTTGGGTGAACCGCCCTGTTTTCCGGGTGTTAGTCCATTAGATTTGGCCAGTTTAGATCAAGCAATTGGCGATCGCATCAAACAAGGTTTACCACTATCTCGGGTGGGTGAAGGTGTAAAAATATCGGGTTCATCTCAAGATTTTTGGCTTTATCAAAAAACTAAAAAAGGTGAGAAAAAAAAGGATGAATCTACCCCAATGCTGCGCCCTTCAATTGTAGCGCCTGCGGTATTTAGTCAAACAGAAAACCCTGTACAGACTATTTTGATTGTCTGGGAAACAGAACCCTGTAAAAATGCACTAATTGATGAAATTTGCTTGGTTCTTTCGGTTCAACCTCAAGGGGAAATCGAGACTTATACAACTCCCAACGGTGGAGAAGGAACACGGCAAATTTATCGAGGAAATTTGGGTTCAATTTGCATCAAAACTCAGCACGTTGAAGACCTGACTCAAAACTTCAATATTTTTTCGTCTACCCCGCCCAGAGAACGCCTAAAACTGCGCCAAGAATTATTAGATGAACGCATCTCAAAAATTAAGTCGGCATTGCCTTCTACAGAAACAATCGGCGGTGCTATAATTGAGATCAGATCTAAACCTTTTATTCGAGAATCCGATCCCAAACTTGCCTGGCGTATTGGGGCGATGCAAGCCGGATATGTTAATCAACATATTCATAAGATTACAGCAATCAATCAAAAAACAGGCGAAGAATATTTGCTCAAAGATGGAAAACAACGAATAAAACGAGCGGTTTCCGATTTATTTCGACAGTTTGGTATTCTTCCGAAACCTTTGATTAAACCGGAAATTGATCAGATTGATGAAAATCTGTGGTTAACTTGTTTTTATGTCTTGCGTCGGACTCGAAAAACAACAGCAACTAACACATCCTCTACAGTTGTTTTGATGATACGGGTTAACCCCCTGACGGGTAAAGTTGAACTCACCAAGCCTTCACTCTTTCAGTCAAAGACATCCGACAAAAAATCGCCTTGGGTTTCTTATCCCGTCGGACTTGATTATCTATTAACAGAAAAATGGGACCCCAATTCTAGCTTTGAAGAAACCGACTTTGATGAAACACAATCATCAACCGAAAAGACACAATCACCAACCGAGATAACACGCGAAAAACAGGCGATCAATAAATTTTTAACGGACTGTTTGCAGGATTGCTTAAATACTCCAATTCAAAAAGACTTATCTCCTCGGGTTCTATTAATGCTGGAAGCCCAAAACTCTCGCCGACTAATACCCTGGCTAAAAAATCCCATTTTACCCAGTAATGATTTACCCCAGGAGTTCAAACAGCAAATATCAGAACCCGATTTCAAACGTTTGTGGGTGGTACGTTTGCGAGTTGCGAATAATGATGAAGTTCCCGTTGCTATTGTTAAAAATTCTCCGGGTAGTCGCGTTAGTGTTGGGGGCGTTTTTCTGTGGAAAAATCTCTGTGATGATGATCAAAAACTCTATTTAAGTATTAGAAAGCTCTTGAATACCGAACAGGGAACAAATACTTTAAAAAAACCACAATCCCGGCTTGATGACGGAAAAAAACAGGCAGGAAACCCCCCTATGCTGGAAATAGCGGTTGTTTATCATCCCGAAATAGAAAGCGATCAACTGGCCGATTTTGTTCACAATTTAAGAGATCGCTGGCCTTATTTTGCCAATCAAGTTTCTCTCCCCTTTCCCTTCCCCTTTGCGACGAAGGCGAAAGAGTATGCTGTTAGCGCCAAAGATCTGATAGAATTTGAAGAAGAATTAGAAGATTTAATTGCCGAATAAACTCTCGCGATCGCTGCTAGATTAACAAACAAGAAATAGATCGGTAGTTGGATGACCATCGCTTACCCTCTCTCCTCCCAACCCCATGAGCGCCAACCCCTCTAATTCAGCTTGAAGCTGTCGAAGCAGACGAAGAAACCAACCAAGCGATCGCCGATTGGCATTACTGGGTCAACCGGGGCTACGAATTTGGATAGATCATGGCAGTTAGCTAGTGTTTTAACAAAGACGGGACAAGCGTTTGTGTAGCTTGTCCCCCACTGATGTATCGCTAATATTCACATTAAGGTAGGCTCACTGAAAAGCCAACTCCAAGAAGTTTTCAGTCCGGTCATTGTACCGTTCAGCTAATTCAAGAAAGTGGTACGCTGGTACTATCAAGTCTGGCTCCAATTATATCCTACTACCAAGAGCAGATCTTCTATTTCCATTTCTTGTGTGACCGGATTTTCCTGCAAATTGTCCCCATCAGAACGAGTCATCTTTAATTGCCACTTAACGGATGAGTTGGTGGTGGGAGTCACCTCAATGTCTTCTAGGTCAGACTTTTTGTGAAAATACAAGCCACCATAATCGTCAGACCGAACGAGTGCCATTGTGTTTGAATCATCGGCTAAAGGAGGTGTCATCATAACCTCATAATCTACGGAATCTGTAGAACGTGCTAGCAACAAAATTGTATTCACCTTTAGCGTTTTGTCTTGATCTCGAAGGGGAAAGAGATTGGGTAATATTTCCAACTCAAAAACATTTCCATCTTCCGGATTGGTGGGATATAAGAAACGATGCCATTGACTGGGGAACTCGTGGCGCAAGTTGAACATTCGCAGCGAGGGTGTTGGTTCATCCTGGCTGAAATATTCTCGCAGGTGGGCGATCACACTATTCTTAAATGTGCCAGCATCTTCTCTTGCCATGTAGTTGATGTGCAGAATAGCATCCGTAATCGTACTGTAGTCAAACTGGCGCAAAGGTTTTCCGAAGTCAGGATTACCCGGATCGGGGTTATTTGACGGCAAGTCATTGAACAGTTCCAGAGACCATTGGCTAATAGCCCCCGCCCCTTCAAAGGGTAGATAGCGCTCGTCCCGGAAATTTAACTCAAAGATACCGCTATCTTTTTGGGCATTGCTGGCAGCGATCGCCTTGACGGGAATGTTATTTTCAATAAAGCGATCGTCATTACTAGGAAAGCCTTGGTCGTCAGTATTGCGGGGATAGCCGTCAGGCATAGCAGTATTAATGCGAATGCTATTTTTAAGCAAGCGCAGGGTGCAGGAAATGGTCGTATAAGGCCCCGCAATACAAGGTAAGGTGATACTGACGGACTTGATGCGACGGAAGTAGTGACTGGGGTAGTCGAGATCGAAAATTTCCTCCGGTAAATTGATGAAACAGCGTCCGGTTTCTCGCAATTGAATTAACGCCAATGGGTCAAGCAATGCCAGAGAAATATGCTTGGTTAGCTCAAATTCGCGGCGATGTTGCTCCAGATAAGCACTCTCCAAGCGACGCAGATCGTACTGAAGTTTCTCGCCCGATAACAAACCTTTTTTGAGGCTGTCCCAATACCCAAACTGAATGTAGTTACTGTCCTGCACACCCAATTCAAAACGAAAACAACGTTCCGCCCGTTTTGCCAGATCGTAAGCCAATTGATAACTTTTGAAATACACCCCAGAAATCTGCCCGATTTGCCACTGGTATAACTCCTCATTGGTGTATTTAGAACGCATAAACTCATCGGTTGCTATTGCATTTTCAATTTGGAGGAGATGATTTTCAAGTTCTGTTTCAGCGATACTAATTCGGAGTTCGGCAGCAGCAATTTGTTTATCGATTTGCTCTAATTCTTTATTTGCTAAACTTTCTTGAAGTTTCCACTCATCCCAACGACGTTCAAAGCTTGCCTCAGATGATGCCATAGCTGAATCGTTACTCGCCATCAAGGATAGAAACGAAAGAACTTCAGCAGCAAGATTTGATGCTTGACCTAACTCTAAACCCCCAATCTTGAATTTTGCTAGCGGAGATCCACCAAAACCAGACACACCTAAGTCAATTGCAGGCAAAATAGAGATAATAGAGGCAGCAAGTTTAACCCCTTGAGCCGCTTCCTGAAGGGTGTGTGCTTCGCTCATTTTGTCGAGATGCAATGTTTCTTGGGCAATTCTTTCCTCAATATCTCTGTAATAATTCCTTCTTTCTTCGACAATTAGTTTCGAGCGTTTCAAACTTTCTAAATTTTCCTTTGCTTCCTCAATTTGCTGTTTTCGGACGGATTTTATTGCTTCTAACAGTCTAATTTCCTGACCTTGACGGAGTAAACTCAAGGCTTCAGCATCTTTTTTTTCTAAAGCAGAAAGTAACGCACCGCCCAGAGATTTGACATCATTGCAAACTTCATTCGCTTTTTGTAATAGAACGTTAAAGCGATAGAGGGGTAAAGGAGCATTCAAATCTGCCAAAGCGCTACTAATATCAACGCCCCCCGCAACCGCTTTCACCAATGCAGCGGGATCTATGGGAGGTTCAAATAGTGCTAATTGACGCACCACACCTTCAATATTCATACAGTTGCGAATCTTGTAAAGGCGATCGGCAACAATATCCCAATACCCCAACATTTTATCATTTTGAGGAATGCAGAAATAGAGCATCGGTAAAGGTGCGGTCGCGCCGCCATTTTCCCCATTTCCCGGCAAAACAGGAATCAAATTTTCCACTTCTACAAGCGGATTAGAAAAAGTGTTAATTTCATCTCCGGGCGGATCGAGCTTGTTTTCTAACTCATTAAAACTTTCTATCGGCGGCTTGGCTTGGGGCGGAACTTTCTTCGGACGAGGGCCGAGAATTTCTGCTGCCAAAATGTACAACTGGGTTGCTTCATTAATACTTTCCATGCTGTCTTGACGGAATAGATAATCCCCCCAAGCAATTAAGTTATCTAAATACTTCATCACCACTGTTTTCTGATAGGCAACAGTGCGGTAATTCGCAATCAGATGGGGCTCAAAAGGATTATTGCGCCAGTCAATAACCTGATTTTCTAAGTCTTTTTTGAGTTGCTCAGAAAAACCAGAAATGTTTGTATCTCCTGCCAACATTCGCACAATATTATCAATTCGTTGTTGAATATACAGAGGGTCAGTTGTTTCAAAAAATGGCTTGGTAATCCAATATTTACTCATGGGTGAAGCATCTGGTATGCCACTTTCTACACCAATGGGATTAAACATAAAGTGATACCAATCCCGTGCTTCTTCAAAGTGTTGATTTTTGCTTAAAGAGTTAGCAATGAGTAAAGGGGCATGGAAAAACAGTTCCCAATTATAAGGCGAGTAAGCGCCATCTGGTGTAAAGTCAACGACTTCTTGCGGATATAAATTTTCGGATGTTGGTTCAATTACCCAATCCGTAGGCTGATAATATTGTTTGAATCGGAATCCAGTATTTTTTAACTGAGTTTCTCGGCTCATCAAAGCGGGAATACCTTTGACCGGATTATAAACCAACTTGGCAAAATCGCAAACAAAAGGATGATAGAAGTTCTTAAAGTGAAATTGTCGGAACTGGAACGCCGAGAGTGATAATGCACCCAAATAATAATGGAAAAATCTCATTAACCAACGTTTGGCTAGATTTTTTACCTGTTTATCGGTGTAGGAGGGTGATGTACTTCCAAGCGGTGGCGTATCTTCACGGAATTGTTGATGCAAGAACTGTTCCCACTGTTGTCTTTGTTCTGCGGTCAAAGTGGACAGATCAACTGTGTTTAACCAGGTTTGTATTTGTCCCTCAAAAGTATCTTCCCACTGACTAATAAACTTCTTGATTTCCGGGTAATAAGATTTAACTTCGTTTGCACTGGAGACCGCAATACTTTTAATATTACCTCTTTGCCAAAAAGACGGCCAAAAACAAGGTAAAACGAAGAAAGTGCGTTTTTGGTCACTATAGAAGAATGGCAACCATGTTCCAGCCGTTGCGAGACGTTCATTGCTAGATTTAATATCAACAGCTAACAACCCATTGCTCCAGAGTTTATCAAAGTAGGATAACTGCCAAGGGGGGCTTATTGTGAAGAATCCTGGAGTTTGCTTTAATACGGATTCATTAACATTTTGTAATGCAAAATCATTTTCTCCATCCTGTCGAGAATTAATTTTTCCAAATTCATTTCCTTTTCCTAGTTCTGCCCATTTTAGAAAGGTGGGGAAACTTCCAACAGCAGCTTGTTCAGGTTTTATAACGGGATTAAAATAACCTAAAGAATTCCCTCGTTCTGGTATACCTTTGCAACCTGAAACTTCAAAACTTCCATTTAGGGTTGCTGGATTTGTCCCATCACGACCCAAGCTAAAACCGCTATAGGAAACACCAAATCGTCCGTCTATTTGACTGCGATCAACAAAATAAAATTGGTAATGTTTTTTGGCAATTTCGGTAGTATACCACCAACTTTCGTGAGAGTCCTTTGATATTTTTTTCGGCAACCATTTCCCTTGACGGTAATCGCTGACCGCTAATTGCAGCCTCAGCTTTTTCCTTGTGGGTTGAACAGGAGCTTCTGTATCACCGTTTGAGGGAATCGGAACGGCTTGGTTATTTTGGGATTCATCGGGTATTTCTGTAAATACAGGCCAGAATAAAAACAGGCGCTTGTTCACAACTGCGGGAATTAAATAATCCCCTTGAATATCGAGATCAATTTTCTCCCAAGGTGTCCACTGTCGATAGTCATACCGACGATAATAATAGAGGTGTGGTTCTGCTCCAGTTGTGCGACCAAACACATGAATGATCGCATTCTCTCCGTCGTCTTCGTGATAGAATCCGGCAATTTCTAACTGAGCAACACCATCAAGTTTTTCGAGATAATTGGTAAAAGCGGTTTCGACAGTATGCTCGTTAATTTCGTTTTGCAATAACTCATTTTCCAAGTCTTTAAAAAACGAAGATTTATCTTTCTTCAACTCCGGTTCAATCCAATTTTCCGGCCAGAGAAATACTTTGCGGTTGGCTTCCCACACCCGATATTTCCGCATCCACTTCCACCAACGCCAAGCACTATCGCCATCCTCGCCATCTGCTTTGACAACCACATCGGGTTCTAAACCCATAAAACAGCGCTGTACAAAGAGTTGAATTGAACCTGATCCCTGTACCAAACGGCTAGTTAATTGACAAGAGGACATTTCCACATCGAGAAGATAATAAGCATAGAGATCATTCGTGTTTTCCCACTTCCCACTGGGAGCATCGTTAGGCTTCGGTTGAGTTAGTAAATAAGCAGCAAGAGCATCTCGCTTGCGTTCCCGGAGAATATCCTGAATTTCTGCACTCAGAGTTAGCCAGGTCTCTATTCCGAATTTAGATCGCAGGAGTTCTTTGAGTGTTGCTGCATGATCCAATCCCATTGCGGCGGCGGCAAACTCCTTAACCATATTTGTACCCGCATTAAGGTTATTGAGGAAGTAAAAAGCTCGTCGCAAACGTTCCCAAGATTCTGCTAATAAATAATCTGCTGGATAATTTAAGTTAAGGGAAGAAATCAGCACTTCTACATTATCGGCGATCCAATCTTCATTCAAACGCTCTACATCATCGGCGAAAGCTTCCGTTGTATAGGTTCCGGGATTGAGATTTTCCTGATTTAATTTTTCTAAAACGTCGAGTAAGGTAATCTGAGTTTCTGGCAGACTATCTCGCAATTTTAAGAGGCGACTGCTTCTCAAAAAACGGTCTAAAGAAGCGATGGCGTAGCCGCCGCCTGTCGGCATCGCATTTGTACTATTGAGTGGTAAGGTTTGGAAATCAAGCAGTTGTGCTTCTGTGGTTAGGACGGCGATTTTTTCCCATTCTACCAAAGTGATTTTCCAGGTTTTTAACAGTGTAGCAACCTGGTTTGCCCAATACCAACCGTTTAGCGTCGTTTCATCAAGGGCAAAATTCCCGCTTAGGTGCTTCAACAAGCTATCGGGTAGGATCGGATATTGAGTGAGCAACCGTCGCGTTAAAGCTTCGCTCAACCCCAATTGAATGCTACTGTGTTGTACGATAGCATTTTCTGTTAAGGTTTTTGACAGGTAAGCTTGTGCTTTAACAATGGCAGTGGTCAGACGTTTGACTTCGGTATCATTGGCCGGTTGAGTTGCATCCAGGTCAGCATCGGTCAGCCAAATTCGCTCATCTGGTAAAGTAATGGTTTGAGGTTGACTTGCAAGGGTATTCACCGCAGCAATATAAGCCGGATCATCAGATAAAGTTAGGAGTGTTGTCCGTTCTGCATCGCTGATCATTCCCGTAAACTGCAATAGGCGTTGTTCTGGGTCATAAGCAATTTTAGCCACAAGTTCCGAGGGGAGTTGGCTGGCAAAATCTATGTTAGTAGGAAGTTGAGTTAACGATACCGAAAATTTAGGTTCGTAGAATTTAACGATTAATTCTGCGGGAGTTGATCCGACGGGTTCGCCGTTTTTAACAATCGTAATAAATGCTTCTGCTTCCGCCTCATTCCGGTTTAGTTTTTGCAGTAAAGCGGTTAATAATGCTGTTAATTCATCAACATCGGTTGGGAGTGTTATCGTAAATTCGCTTTGAATTGTTTGTAAATCCTTGCGTAAAGTGGAGAGAAAGCGGAGAGCATCCGTTTCTTTGATGGCGGCTTTTGAATTGCGAGCGCCTGCTAACAACCCGTTTAATTCGTCGGGTTTAAAACTGCTTGCTTTCAGTTGTTCAATAATCTCCAAAATTTCCCAAGCTGTCTTAGGATTAGCAAATTCTTTAAGATCTTGCTGGAACAGTTTTAGAACAATTACCCATTCTTCGATTTTGAATTTTAGGGTTTTAGCAAGCCAACTGTGTCGCCAGAGAAAAGAAAGATTAGTTAGGGTTAGGTCGTCGTTAATGTAAGGGGTTCCATCAGATACTTTGGTTAGGCTTTTGAGAATGAATAAATCGGTTTCTCGAATCCCCAAACTTGCCAGGATAACCGGGTGATGATTTTGAATTAATGGTAGCGTTTCCGGCGCAGGATCGAGTTGAAAGGCTAAATCGAGAGGATTAATTAACCGCTTATTTAGAAATAGGCTTTGGTAAAGACTATCCTCCCGCTTTTCGTGGAGTTTGGTGAAATGAGTTTCCGTATTTAAGTCGCCAAACAGCGCACAAATTTGTTCAACGGTTGCTTTTCTGCCGAGCTTTTTCTGAAGTTCGCTAAAATAAAATAGATTAACCAGAAATGCTTCATTCAATTCTCCAGAACCAATGCGGGAATCACGAATTACAAGGTCAAGTTCCCACATTTTCAAAGTCTTTAATTTTCGCCACAACCGCAAGAAACGATGGATGCGATCAAGTTTTGTAGTATCTAAACCCTGAATTACTTTTTTATCCGTATCGCAGGATGAATCAAGATGCTGAATAAAAATATCTCCCGTAGGATTAATAAATTTAAGGTCAAGAATGGCAAGTAATTCGGCGTACTCTAAACCTGTTTTTTTAAGAAAATATCGGACGTTACAAACCGAATTATTAATAATGTCATTGATATCGCTGTAGGACTGAAGCCAATTATTATTTCCCGCTTCTCCCCAGATAGCTTGCTGTTCATCAGGAACAGCATTTAGGATCAGAGTTTTCTCACTGGGGTTAGTAGAATTATCGCTGACGCTGATGCCGAAATATTCGGCTGCAATATCACTCTCAGAAGGATTGTTGGGAGAATCAGCACCTCGAAAAGTCCGCATCAGATCCCATCGTTGCAGATTCGTTTTTTGGAATCCCGCTTTAACTTCCTCAGCAAATAAGTCAAAGGGTAATGTAAACGGATATCTGGCTTGTTTCAAAGTTTCATAAACTTTAGGATTCACATATTGGGGATAAGATCGCAATTCGGCACTACTGCCTTTTGTATTGCGTAAAATTTTAGCAAAAAAGTTGGGCGAAGTGGGTTTCTTTTTCAAGAAATAGGTGACGTTATCGGTATGCACAACCCAACGGTTGGGATCGGATGTACTAATTTGAGACAGTGAAAAATTATCGCCCAATTCTATTTTTTGTTTTTCGGTGTTGATCGGGTTAGAAAAAGCCGCTTGAAAAGCATTTTGAATCTCAGTTTGAGCCGCTTCAGGGTCGCCTGGAATAACAGTCAATTCGGGTAGTTCTAGGTCATTTTCTCCTGTTGAATCAATTGCAGCTTCTAACACTTCGCACACGACATCAATGTAAGGCAACGGGACAAGAGCATTATCACAATTGAGTTCGAGAAAACCGAGATCGGGACGGCGCCGGAACAGTACATCTTTCACTTTACCGTTACCCGTATGGGTCTCCCGATCTTTGAGAAACATTAATAAATCGGCAAAATAAGCCGCAGGACTCAGCACAGATCGGCAATGTTCGCACTCACATAAATCGCCCGTTTTAAACAGATTATTCCAGTTGGGAAAATCGGTTGACAGCGCCGAGCTATTATTCTTTAATGCTAAGGGTAAAGCCTCAGATTCCAGTCCTTTTAGATCTGCCACCAGCGTTAACACCGCAGCATGGGTGTCAGCAGCGCGATTCCAGGCAAGACGGGCGGTTTCGGGGGTAAAACCCGGACGGTTGGCATAGCGTCTCACAAATTCGGTTTCACCCAGGCGATAAATTTTTTGTGCCGAATGGAGGTCATCGGATAGCAGGGTTTGTGTGGCTTCAAATGTGGGAGCAAGTTTGAACACGCGCTGCACTGTTTTAACTTCCCTGCGAAAGCTTTGATCCTGTGCCAATTCTCCAAACTCTGGATCGATTTGTTCTTGGAAAAACCGATCAACTGATGTGTTGAGTAATTCAAAGCTTTGGTGGCGGTTCAAGAATCGATTGATATCCTCTGCTCGTCGCACCCCTTGGGAATTGCCATTTTGCAGCGATCGCTCTAAACCCCCCAAAAAAGCTGTTGTCGGGAAGGCTTCGCGGAACTGTCGTTCGAGCATTTTTCCATAAACGTCGGCTTCTGGTAATTTTGCCTCTGTGGCGATCGCACTAATCTCAATCGGTAACTTAATCTCTCCGGTTGCTTGCTTGGTTCTGACCAAATTCATCCATTCGTTCTCGCTGCGTTTTGCCAGAGTGCGAATTTGTTCCGGTTGACGAACACCAAATTCCTGCTTAATTGTTTTGACGACGGAAAAATCTCCCTGGGTTAAGTTTGATAACTCAAAAGAAGTCCGCAAATCTGCTATTTCTGTTTCTGTAAACGCATTATCTTGTTCTAGAGCAAGGATAAGTTCGGGTGTAATGGTTTGGTATTGATTGAATAAACGGGCAAATTTTTGTTGTTTTTCCTTGTCCTGAATTCCCGCATCTTCTAGGGCGGGTTTGATCAATTTATTTGGGGTAGATTCGCCAAGGGTTTGTTGGGCTGAAAATTCTAAAAATACCCCAATCCAATTCTCTGTAGTTTCTCGAAAATTTTCAGATATTTCTTGCTGGTTAAAACCACGATTGAGAGCTTTCCGCACTCCGTTACCATTGAGAGAAGTCAACACATCTAATACGGTCGCTAACTGAGCTTCCAGACTTTCGTTCTGATTATATTGGTAAAAGGAACTGTCGAGCAGAACAAACCAAAATTCAGGTTGAATCGCTTGTTGTGCCAGCTTGTGTGCTAGGGCGAAGCGGGCTAAAATCTCACCAGTAAATCCGGTTTCACCACTGAGGAAAGTAATATCTTGGTGTTCTTCATTTTCTTCAATTTCTGTAAGAGGTAAACCTTCTAGTAAGGGTTCTAACACCTGTGAAATTTTTTCAAACAAACTGGGAGGCTGCTGAATTTCTGCCGGAACAGTTAAATCGATTTCAGCGATGGGGGGTGCGTTAAATAAAATTGGTGAAGTTGCGAGTATAAAATTATTGAGATTTAAGGCTTTAATGACTAAATCAGCATTGCCTTTTTCTTGCTTGCGAAATTGAAGCCGAGAATACTGAATTTTGTAGAAACCTTCTTTATCGGTTTGAGTTTGTCCGAGCAATTCTTCTCGCCGTAAATCTCTATCAAAAGCACGAACCGTTACCCCGACAAATTTTGAACCATCGGCTTGGCGGATCGTTCCTTGTACAATAAAAACATCTTCTTGAGAAATGGCAATTGTCAGGTCAACTGTTTCCTCAAGTTGGGCATTATTTTTTTGCGGAGAAACTGCCAGTTGTTGTCCTTGTTCGTTATAAACACTAACTACTAAGTCAGGATCGCCAACTTCAGAAGTTAGGGTGTAGCGGATTTCATAATAACCATTATTGTCTGTTTTGGTTGTACCCAGGCGATCGCCTCTTTTGACATTATCTACATGAACGATCGCTCCTTCCAACAAAACACCATTACTTTGCTTAACTGTTCCTTTGACTAAATAGTTTTTGGGCGGTGCTGGAATTGTGACCAGTATTTCAACTTTTTGATCTTCGAGTTGCAGTTTGGGAATGGTTGTGGTGGTTTGGAGTTGTTGCTTATCTTGATAAACTTGGAAACTTACCTCTATATTTTGGTCAGAAGGAAGTTTTGTGAAAAGCGATCGCTCTACTGAAAAAGTCACTGCACCATTATTATCGGTTGTGCCAGAAAGGGTGATGAGCGTCTGGTTATTTGAGCGAAAAATCGCTTCAACAAGCAGATTGGGTAATGTTGTATTAGTATTTTGCTGCTTAACAGTGCAGAACAGAGTAAAGGTGGGAGGCGGAGGTGCGGGAAAATTAACGGTAATATTGAGGATTTCTTGACTGTTAGCAAATTGTTTCTCAACTTGACCGACAATTTGTCCTTGAGGATTGAATACACGCACCAACAAATTAGGGCCGTTTCTACCGCCTGTAGACTGCCAGGTGTAATTAATCTGATAATTCCCATTGGTTTGAAGGGAAACTGCATTACCCAGAGCAACAATATTGCTGGCTGAAATTGCATCGAAAGCGCGAACCGTAAAACCGCCTCCCGTTAATAGAAGACCGTCTAAACGAAAAACTTGACCGCTAACAGTTCTGGTGGGTTGGGGGTTAACCATGATGACCTCATGTAATGGTTGGGGGTGAATAAGAAGGTTGGTAGAGCTTAAAAAAGGAAGTGTTGGGGTTTTCTTTGGTGATGCGGTGATGAGTTAGTGATGCGATCGCCTTTCATCAAGATTATTTTTGTCAAAGTGTAAGATTCTGGTTTGCATTAGTTTTCTCCTATTGTTCTATGGGGTAATCGTGTCTTTGGATATTGTTTAGATAATGTTGGGTTTCGTGACCTCGACTCAAGCTAAAAGAGTGGGCAATTTTTAGTAGTTTCCTAAAACATCTCGAACCAGATCTTCAGAAACTCCTCGCTCAAGTAGCTGTTGCCGAACATAAGTCAGATCTTGCCGTGAGAGTTGTTGTACATCCCTCATTAAGCTGGTGGTTGTAGCTAACAACCTCTCTGTCAACTGGTTCAATTCTGCATCCCGACTTTGTTCAGACCATAGTTCCCCAGATCTTTCATAATCAGACAGCCATGCTTCTATATCTATAAGCACTCTGTCATAATCTCGAAGATGCTGTTCCAGATAAGGAATTAATTCATTAACATGGCGCTGCCATACCTCCATCAAGTGTCGTTCCTCATACTCTCTTGCCCTTTGTTCTAGAACTTCACAGGGAGTATCACCGCAAAAGGTCAAAACAGATAGGGGAGCAGATGCAAGTGCCCCAAAGCGTTGAACAAGGGCTACTCCTGCCATAGTTGTTAGTGCATACTCACCTGCTATTCTAATTGCATCTCTTGGCGATCTTGCTGCCGCTAACGCAGTTATGAAAGAACCCACTTCTAGTAGTGATAACAAAGTATCAATTTGAGTAAACCCTGACCTTCTTCCTCCAACACCATATCTTTGTCCAATACCTCCACCTCTGGTAACTAGAGATCGCCTATGAGTTGTGTGAGGTCTTGGTTGTAATTGGGGTCTAGGCGATCGAGAACCTTGATGTCTTCTTGGCTCCTGTGGTGGAGTTGGTTCAGGGGGATCAGGAGGATATTGAGGTCTTCTCTCACGTTCTTCAACACTGGAACTTTCTCCTCTTCTCCTTCTTCTTTCAACTTCCTCTTCTCGCATTTCATCTCGACTTCTTGGAGCATCAGACTCTATGGGGTTTGGGTCAGTTTGTGTACCTTCTTGATAAGGATTAGCATCGGTGAAAAGAGTTGCAGCAGCAAGCAATCTAGCGAAAATATCTCTTCTCCTATTCATTCCACTGCGATCTAGATAAAGGACGGAATTATTTGAGGAATATTGATAAATATTTAGCCCATCATAAAGAAATTTAGGATCAGCACTACACCACCTCCCCAACCAAGGCAAATAATACCTCGCCGTGTGATAACTTAATCCCGTCTCTTCATCCCGCTCCATCCCTGTATAACGATACCGCTTCGCTTTCGCCTTTATATCCCGGTTAACTGCTCGATAGGCTGTCGTGCCGTAGGGATGGTATTCTTCATAGGAAATAATTGCTGCGTTATCATCGAGTTCCAGTCCGACAGAGCCTAAATGATTACTGTATTGATAACGGAATAAAACACCTTCGGATAGATTAGAATTATCGGTTTTTATAACATCCTCAACAATCAATACTCGCTGCTCATCAACAAACAGATGATGGGTTTCGATTTCTTCTATTAAGTTATTACCCACCCAACGTTGATAGAGTTCCATTCCGCCTAAATATAGCCGTTTTTCGACAATGCTACCGTTGCGCTCAATCCGTTTACGGGTGCGTTGTTTTTCCGCATCATAATTGTAAAAAGCTTGTCCGCCACCACCGAGATTAACTCTATAAATCATATCGCGGTAATCCCAACGCAAACGGTATTCATCTAAGCTGTTTGCAAGGTTGAGGATACTGCCATGAATATCATACTCATACACTGTTGAATTTGCTGTATCATTCCCTTTCCAAGTTCTTAACAGACGGTTGCTATCGGTTGCATAAACATAATTTCTTGTCCAACTGCCACTATCAGCAATATGACGCATCTGTTCAATATTCCCTACCTGATCGTAAGTATAAAACTGAGTGTAGTTGCGTAATGCTTGATCGTTGACTGGAAACTGTACTGTAAAGGCAGATTCCTCTAACGGGTTAGGCGAGTTTGTAGCTTGATAATTTTCCCGCCCAGTCGCTTCTATTAACCGATATAAAGCATCATAACTGTATCCGCTACGGGGTTCAACTATCTGATTTCGGAAGAACACGGGTTCGTAGGCTTCATCATATATCTCGGTAATATTCCCACCCGGATCATAAGTATAAGAAAGTTGTTGTACTACTCGTTCATCACGCAAATTTGAACGAAATTCTGGAAAGGGTAATTCAACAATAGGGCGGGTTGTTCGTAGTTGTTGTAAGCGGAAAGTTTGTGAATCATAATCATAGCGAGTTTCAGTATTGTTACCGTATTGAATACGAATACGTTGACCTTTTTCATTATATTCAATCAAGCGAATGGCTTCTGTAATTTCTCCACGAACGCTCAAATCTTCCGATTTTAAAAGCCCTCGTTCGTTGTATTGTGGTGTGTAAATCGCAGGTTCTCTACCCGAAAGATGCCAATTTTCTAAGCGTATCATCCGGTTAAGAGCATCATATTCAGTGCATTGGGTAAATACTTCATCAGATGGAATTTCGATTTCCCAATTAATTACAGATTCATTGTAAGTTCGGGTGAGTTGTCGTGTTACTTCTAATAAATTCCCTTTGAAGTCAAATTGCTGGTTTGTGACTAAACCACTTGGATCGTAATGTTGGTAAATTTGTCCCCGTAAATTCAGAATTTCGGCTTCTGGGTGAGATTCACCATAAACAAATTGTTCAACTAATTGACGATCGCTATTATTGATCGATAAATACTGTTCTAACGGACGACGAATTACATCATAAACCGTATGAAAGCGACGATTTTCTAATATTAAAGAGCCATTTTCTGTGACTCGTTGATTCTTATCCCAAGCGTAGAAAGGTTGTCCTGTTGCATCCATTAACATCCAGCGATCGCCCCCGTCCATGCTATGTTGAAAGAGCAAATTTCCGGCAATGTCATAGCAGGGAACAAAGTCTGTTTCTTCACCCAGACGGTTAATATATTCCATCACCCGATTTCCTCGCGCATCTCTTATCCAGAGGGGTTTGCCTTCAATATCCAGCTTGGTAAAGGTTACATATTTTTCCTCAAAATTAACACCGTCTCGTTGCCATTTATTATGAGCGATCGCTACGACTTCTCGCCCTAAACTATCTAAATAAGTTACGGCTGGAGTATTAGCATGAATAGCTGCTAACCGGGCTGTCCGTTGTTCTTCCGGTGTACCATTAATATAACGTTCATACCAAATATTTTCGGCTTCTAATAAGGTATCATTGGCATCCCAAGCCACCATAAACCAGGGTGAAAATTCGACTCGGTTGTAGGTTCCATCAGGCATTTCAGTGCGAATTTGTCGCCCAACTGCATCGTAATATAAAATAGGTGTTACACCCACTTCTATTGGTTCTTCAAAACGATGACCACTCGGACTAAAATAGGGTTCATACTGTTTAACAGGTTTACCTTTATTGTTAAGAATTGTCTTTCCTGTAGCTATCCAACGCAACAAACTATCGGGTGTTTCGGGTTCGGCTTGAATTTTTTTAACGAGTACAGTCCCCATCCCGTCTGAATATTCAAATGCAACTTGAAGGGGGGTATTTTCGTTTCTATGTTGTTCGCGCATAATACTACACGCACAGGCGAGATATTCACCCCAAATTGTTTTTTCCTCAGCGTTTTGTTGTTCACCAAAGTAATAAATATATCGGGTTGTAGCATTTCCTAACCAAGTTCTGGCTTGGTTTTCGTTATAAGTATTGTCTACAAAAAAGGCATGGAGTTCTGCTGAAGTAGGATTGGCTAAGGTATCATTAAATGAACTGAGGTTATCTGCTTCTTCTGCTTTACCCATAACTGCTATTGCAGTTGGCAAACCGAGTACATCGAAGTAAACTTGTGAAAGATTGCCGTTAATATCTCGGATTTGAGAAGCAGCCAATACCCGAAAGTCAAAATGAGTTATTTCAGTTATATTACCAATAGGATCAGTGCTGGATTGAATATAAAGATCTCGTGAGTCGTAAGCTAATATTGTGGTATGTTCAAAGGGATCAATATAACGTTCGGGTAAGTAGAAATGATCGGCAGCATCAGGTGCAAAACCCGCAATACCAGAACGAATCCAATATTGTTTGTTAGTCTCTAAATCTGGAAAACGTTGTGCGAGGGTTTCTCCACTCAAATAACCACTTAAGTTAGGGTTATCAAGATTATTTTGTATTTCTGGGGTTAACTGTTCGGAATTAAAGATAGCATTGAGTAATTCAGTTGTTAACGCGAGTTTATAAGTTTCGTAGGGTAAAGCTAGAGCGTTTAATTCTCCCCAAATTAGAGGTGTTTCTAAATTATCGCTGAAATACAGCATCCGCACCTGTTCAACTAATCGTTTTTGGGGGATAGTGTGATTTGGAGAAACATGATAAGGAATTTCTGAAATTGTATTTGCAATATTTATCTGTTGGAGTTCTTCCAGGGTATAATAAAATCCTGAAC
Organism: Limnoraphis sp.; assembly: GCA_050485465.1. Taxonomy (GTDB): domain Bacteria; phylum Cyanobacteriota; class Cyanobacteriia; order Cyanobacteriales; family Microcoleaceae; genus Capilliphycus. The sequence continues at coordinate 45,991 of JBJHBL010000042.1, forward strand.
TGGGATTAATGCCTGTTAATTCGTAGGTTTTTACTTCACAGGGTAAACGCAAACGATACTGGTCATCTGTCGTTACATCGTTAGTAAAATGATTTTTGGTATAAACTAAATGGCGTTCTTGCTGTACCTGGTTAATTAAATTTATTGCATCTTCTGGTAGTGTTTCGTCTTCTTGTTGTCTGATGCGAGGATAAGCTACAGCTACCGATTCCAACACATTACCATATTCATCAATTCGTAAGTTTAGGGTGTGATAAATGCGGGGGTCTGGTTCGAGTATATCTGGTGTTAAATCCAGTTCATAGTGATAGGTAATGGCTTCACTTTCGGTTACTAGAAAAACAGCATGGCGATTAATATTACGAGGTTGAACACATTGAATTTGGCAGTTATGAAATGCCGTTGAAAACAGCTTGACTTTTCGTTCTTCTCCTTCTTCTAACGCATCGACATCGAGTTCATAAATCTCCTGTCGCAACATCATTCCCTTACAAGCGCGTAATGCTTCCCGCCATTCCTCTGCACTAAGATTTTCGCTAATTAGATTAGGTTCGGGTAGAATATTTTCAATAAAATCTCCTAAAATATTATTAGGATTAACATCTTCAAACCCATAGGGAAAATATTCATTAGCAAATTGGGAAAGAATGCGTTCTTGATCTAAAAATGCTCCGGTATGAAACCAAGTAATTGTTTTAATGGGAGGTTGATACAAAGTCTGGTCATTACTAATGTAGGGACTGGCAATATTTCCGGTTGTAAAGGTTCCAAAATCTTCTACATCGGTTTGTTCAACTCGTCCAAACCCTCGGAATTCTCGTTCTACCCCGTCAAAGTATCCGTGATGATAGCTATAGGTGGAAGTAAAACGAGTTTGTCGCCACTTATCAAAAACGGTAACTTTTTCTACCACATGAACCGGAAAAGGGAGTTTAGTCACCCAAGATTTACCTGCAAATTTATCTTGTAAATAAAACTGAGTCGAAGGCGCATATTGAACGGTGGTTTCTGTACCTAAATTATTTATGGTTTTAATTAATAAATGGGGTTTCTCTCCACCCATTAAATCAATATAACGCATCGCACGACGACTATTATTGGGTAGGGGAGAAGACCAAACTAAACAAGCTGTTCCGTTTCCTAATAGGTCAATTGCTGTTACTGATGTCAGATTATTAATTGCTGGAAAATTTCGTAAGACTCGTTTTTCTGACCAACTATTGCCAGATTGATTAAAATAAACTTGTACCCCTTCTGCACTCAAATACAAAATATCTGTTGTTCCCGAACCGTCAATATCTGCTAATATAATTCGACGCTGATTAAAGATATCGGGCGCATCAAACCAGGGCGAATTATCCATTGTTATTTTTGCCCCAAACTGTCCATAACCTAAGTTCGGCCAGTAACAAACTTCGCCATTGCGAATTCGCACAATATCTGTTAATCCATCCCCTGAAAAATCAGCCAGATAAATTGATTGCGTACTATCTGCAAATACAACACGCGGCCCTTTTTCTTCATCCCAAGGTTGATGGATTTGTTCTGCTGTACCAAACCCGTTTTCTGCTAAGGAAGGATACCAAACAAAGCAATCATTTTCTGTTATTAAAATATCGGCGTGTCCGTCTCCGTTTAAGTCAATAAACTTTAAATTGGGATTATTCCAATCTAATACGGGGAGAGATTTAAACGGAATAAAAGGTTCCCATCCTTCTGTTGTAGTGCGTTCATAAAATCCGGGTGTAAAACTGTTAAAAGTAACAACATCGAGTTGTCCATCTCCGGATAAATCCAGAAATTGAGCGCCGTTAGCCAAAGCCATTGCAGGTTGACTGGCGATTAATTCAATTGGGGCAAATTTGGCATTAACAGTGTTTTGGCTGTCTTCTTTAACCGTATAAAGGGGGCTGAGATTACGTTTGTAGAACCAACTATTTCCCTGTTCGGTGAGAATTCCTGATAAACCTTCTCCATCTAAATCAACCCATTGATAGTTTGAACCATCTAATCCTTGAGGCAAATTCTCTAAACTTTCGGGGTCAATATATCGTACCGTTTCATTAATTTCGGGTTCGCTGTAGGTAAATTCTAACGGGGGTAAGGATTTGTGAATATAGTCGCTTTCTGAATTGCGTTTGTAGCCGATTTGAGAGACTGAAATCAGTTTAGAATAAATCGGATTTTTAGGATTTTTATGGTTAATTTCATCAGAATAGGTGAAATCTGTTGAACGGACTAAACAATTCTGTCCGACTCCTTCTTCTTCGGGGAAATGATGAAACATGAGTACCCGTTGACAAAGGCGATAGATACGCACTTCAAACCCTGATCTATAGGAAGAAAATGGATCGTTACGAACTGACCAAATTCCTATATCATTGGGTGTGGGATTTTCTAAGTCATGTTCTCCGTAATCAAATATGACTTCAAACATCCAATCTGTTCTCAAACTTAAATATTCATTGGGTTTTCGGGGTGTTTTGTTGCCGTATTGAATGCGTTTGAGATAACGATTTGTAGAACGGATGTTATCGTTGCGGTTGCGTTCGTGGGCTGTGGCGATATCAATTCCATCAGAATTTTCGGGTTTATATTCGTAGTGAATGGCGTTGCCTTTGTCGTCGTAGCTTTCGCAAATTAACCAGCTAAAAATGCGGGTGGAATCATTGGGGTCAACGATTCGACTTTCGGCAGTTTTACCATAAATTGTGGTAATATTGTCTTTGGAAAGCGATCGCCAATGTGTCTCGCCAGATGTTAAATTTGTCCAGCGTTCAATTCGAGCAAATAATCCTTCTATGCGGGGGCGATAGCGTTGGATACTATAATTTGTTTCGTTGAGAGTTCTTGGTGTTAGTGTTTCTCGTTCCCAGTTTTCTTGGGTATTTTGTACTAAAATAGGTACAAGATCTTCGGCTCCTGAAAGGATGAAGATGTCAGATTCTTCGGCATCAAAATAGTGAGGTAATCCTTTATCGGTTTTGCGGGTAATGGAAGGAATAGACAGATTCCAACCCAAGCCGAAGATACCATTTCCTGAACCGGAGTCGTAGGAGAGGGAAAGCTGTGGCCCGAACCCAGAGCGACCGGGGCTTGTGGCTATTGGCACGGACATCGAACCTGTTCCCGTCACGGGGTTAGCGACAAATTTCTCGCCCATTCCTTTAATCGCCCCTCCGCCTTTGGGAAGCGAGACTTGAGGGGCTGAGGTGAAATAACGATCGCTCTGACTCGTTTCTTGATTCTCCGGCGATGAACTGGGGCGACTCAG
>JBJHBL010000043.1:0-48903 GCA_050485465.1 Limnoraphis sp.
ATTAATTTACCATTAGTCAGTGTCATCTGTATTTACCCCTGATGGTGTCGTTTCGGGTGAATTTGCGGGGGTTTCTGGGTTGAGGGCGGTTTCAATCAAATTCATTAAACGCATTCCCAGTTCCCAATCACTCACGCCTTGAGCGTTATAATTAATTGTAATTGAAGCCGCAGCGCGATTAATCCGAATATTGATAATTTGTTCTTCTTGAGAAAGTAATTGTTCAAGACGTTGGGTAAAATCTACGTCGGTAGCTAAACGGGAAATTCTTAAGCGAATTCTTCCCGGCATTGAGTGAACAATTGTATATTCAGAATCTTGATTATTTTCTACTGAATTTGTTGGGGTTTCCGCTTCATTTGTAACAAAATGCGATTGTTTTTTGAGATGTGTCAGCATTTGACGCATCAGACTGGCAATGATTAAATTAGCTAAGAGAGCTTGAGTTCCACGCAGTTGAAAGCGGGAAGTCACAACTATCCCGATAACAACGGGTAAAATTGCCTCTATTTCCCCATGTTCTTGCAGGAAATCAGCAATGCGAGTCTCTGTTGTTTGATAGGGAATAGCACTGACAAAATCTGAAGATGTTGTGGTCATATTACGTTAACCCTGCTCGCCTCACAATTATACCATCACCCCAGAAGTTATTTCTCTTTTTTAAGTTTTGTTTTTAAAAGATGATATTTAGACCCCAGAAAGATTAAACCTGCTACACAGTGATTTCGTCCAAACACTTGATCGGAGTAAACCTCTGGACATTATAGCAATTTTGGCGATCGCTCGATCAAACCTGCATAGGTTCAAATCGTCCTGAACTAAATGAAAATGGAACATTGAGGACAATCAACTTTGAATGTGAATCCTATTGCTAATATCAGGAGTTTGAGTCTACAGGCTGTTGAGGTATACAAAGGGGTGACAAATGAATCTTTACAAATACTGGACAATCTGCAAGGTTGATGGGCGTTCTCATCTATCGAGTTCTCACAGGGGATATCAGGCTTTGGAGCTTCCTGTTGTTAAGAAACAGTTTCAAACATGGTTTCCATCCTACCGTGAAACTCAGGAACTCTGTAGTCAACAAAATTTTGAGATTCAAACTCAATTATTATCTTGGTTTCTCCGTCAAGATTCTAGGGATTTTGAGTCGTCAGTTCCGCCGAGTTGGGTGATAGCAGGACTTTCTTTGCGGTGTTATGTTTCCCATGCGATCCAATCGGCTTGTCAAACTTTAGCTCAAAAATTTGGTCAGCGCTATGGTTTTTCTCATCTAGACTTATTACCCATTGTATTAACCGATGACGGGAAAACGTGGATCGGGCTTGACTCTAACCGCAAAACCCAGTTAATTCTAGATCGTCGAGGAAATCTTCAGCTTTCTACTTACCCTCTTTTAACAGTAGAGATTTTGAGAACCTTCGATCCGACGAAAACAGCACTGGGAAAATGGGCTTGTTTAATCACTCGTCAAGATGAAAAACTGACTCGGACATTGTGGATAGAACATGGGCTTTTGCTGGAGACTCCTTGGTCAAAACTCAATCAAGTTCAAGGGAGTCAATGGAAAATCCTTTCACCCCAGGAACGTCATTGGGTCGAGGTGTTCCATCAGGTGTATCGACGCGACAGACGAGAACAAGGCGCTCGGGGTAAATGTCCAACACCCTCGGAAGCCCAACTTCAGGAAATGCGCGATCGCCTTCATCAACGAGGAATTATAGCCGATTCTTCGGATGAAATATTAGATCAATTAAAAAGGATTGCTGAGTTTCTCAAGAAGCCTTTACCTCAGTCACCGCCTCCACCTCCACCCGAACCGCCGCTTAATCTCCTACAAACTATACTGAATGAAGCTCGGGATAAAGCCCTTTTTAATGCAATTCATCGGGTGCTGTTACAACGCTTTTATCAACTCAAAAATAATCTCTGGTATGCTGAGAACGCTGATAACTTTTTCCCCGGTTTACGACTTATTTATTTTGAAGCAAAATCTCAAGGTGAGGTCGCCAAAGTCTTAAACATGAACAATCAATCTCAAGTCAGTCGATTTTTAAAACTCAAGCAAATGCTCAATCAAATTCGAGAACAGGTGATGGACGAGTTGCTAAAATTTTTGTTAAATCAAGAGCGTTTTAATGAGGTTTCAAAAGATGCAGAATCTTTGAATCGTCTCATTCAACATTTGAGCGATTATTTAGATGAAACTGTGTTTGTTGAAGCGGCGAGAGAACTTCAAGCCGGACAACACCGAAACATGACCAGTTTATTTGCAGAAAAAATGCGTGATTTTCTCAGTTATGACCCTCTTAATTCAGCCCAGGATTGTTCTTGAATCTTATTATTTCCCCTAACAAAGTCAATCTAAGCCCGGAGAAAAAAATGAATTTGCGCCCTTATTATGAGTCTAAACTATCTCCAATTCATTCTAATTCGCATTCTTACCGAGAATTGCAGTTAGAAATGATTGATCTAGAGCCAGAGTTCTTTGATAAAGCTACTCTCCTCAGTCGTCATTTTAGTAATGAAGCTGAACAATGGCAAGCCTATTTGAATACCTTGGCGTTATTGGCTTTAGAAAAATGGTTAAGCGATCGCCAGTTCACCTTGAGTGAGCAAACCTATTCTCTCCTGAGAACTCAAGTTTTAAATTTAGATGCCGTTAGCCCTCTGAATGTTGAGGCATTTAAACTCTGCTTGATCGCTCGTGAGAATATAGTTGATCAAACCATTGAAATTTCTCAAAAAATGATTGATGAGCCAGATTTTGCCGCCCATTTTTACACATTAATTCAGGTCTTAATCGAAGAAGAACAGGCTGTTTTCCTGGGATTTATTCGCTATGATCAATTAACTGATCTGAACTTAAAACTAACTCATACAGGAAATTATGAACTGTCTTTGTCAGAATTTAATCCTGAACCCAGTCATTTAGGTTTAAACCTAAAATACTTAGATTCAACAGCCATAAAACTCCCTGAAAATGCCTTAGTTCAACCCTCCTTTGAACGGTTAACTCAATGGCTGGAAAATATTTATGCAGCCGACTGGCAACCTGTTGAAAAACTTTTGGCAAACCGACCACCTCATTTTCTGTTTGCTTCGCCAATACCTCGCACAACCCGAAACTTATCCTTAGAAAAAACAATAGAAGAAATTCAAAAAACATTACAAATGAGTGGAGCTTTAGGACATCAAAACCCAGGAGATTTATCACAGACTGAACTCGGCAACATTTTAGTCAAGCTTTTAGAAACCACTAACAATGAAGAAACCCGTTGGCAAGCCGCAGAATTCTTATGGGAAATTAACCCCACTCATCCGGCTGTGGGTGTGCGACGAGCAATTGATTTAGGAATGCAACTTTCAGGGGTTCCTGTTGCGTTAATGGTTGCTATTTTACCGAAACCCGATCAACGAATTGCCATTCTTTTAAGGGTTTATCCCCTGCAAGATCAAGGTTTTTTACCTGCTCATTTAAAACTGATTGGTTTAGATGAACTGGGTCAAAGTTTATTTGAAGTTCGGGCGAGAGAACGAGATGATTATATTCAGTTCAAATTCACCGCAGATCCGGGCGATCAGTTTGGTGTTCAGATTGTTCTTAATGATGCGTCTGTGATAGAACACTTTATCGTTTAATCACAGTTGTCTAACCCTTTTTGAGTTGATTAGCGCCAGTTAATCAACTTTTTTTGATTTGATTTTTTGGCTTAATAAAGTTTTGATAAGCTTTAAGATTTGAGTTCAATAGAACTTGATTTTTTATCAAATGTTTTATATAATGTTATACATAAATTGGATCAATAAAAATCATAAATCCTTTCTGAAGGAACATAATCTTCGAGAAGCTGTAGTGTAGGTATCTGGCTGATTCTAACTTGAAAATTCATTCAACCTTTCTACAGCCCTGTAATGTTCAGACTTTTTCTAAATGACACTCAATCAACCAACTAAAAATGACCAGACAAGTTGTTATTAAAATACCAGGGGGCGATTTTCAAGCAGGTTTTCCTGTTGTTCTAGAGTTTTGGGAAGACGGTAGAATTATTGCCATAGATCGCGATTGTCCTCCACTCCCCGCCCAACCCGAAATTGAGGAAAATTATAAGGAATGGCGAAAAATTCATAAGGGTTTGGGAGATAGAATGATTCAATTTCCAGACGTACAAATTACCAATCAATCGACATATCAAGAGTGTTTAGATGCAACTGAAACCCTTGAACATACTCTAAAAAAATGGTTTAAAAATCCTATTTTTGGGGATATCCGAGGGCGAATTGTGGGCCGTTTAAGGGGTGTAACACCCAACAAATCTGTAAGGATTATTCTGGATACAGCCAATTCTTATTTAAAAAAACTATCTTGGGATAGGTGGGATTTATTTGAAGAAGATTATTTCTTACCCAATGCAGAGTTAGTTCTTTTATCTCGATACAATCGACCACCAGAAAGCCTGCAAATACCGATTAAAATTCTGGCTATTTTTGGCAGTGATGAAGGGGGTTTAAAACTTCAAGAAGATTTAGAACTAATTAAAAACTTAGCCGAACATAGTGGAGAAATTACTTGCATTCCCGAAGAAGGACATCCCCTCACTTTCAAAACACTATATAATACCCTTTCTCGGGGAAATTGGGATATAATTTTTTATGCCGGACACAGTTCAGGTCAAAGTATTTGCCTTCATAATCAGTCTAACTTACTCATCAATAACTCACAATTAAGACAAGCCCTAAGAATAGCGGCTCCTAATATTAAGCTTGCGATCTTTAATTCCTGTGATGGATTAGATATTGCAGAATATTTAGCCGAGTTTAATATTCCCCATTTAATTGTTATGCGAGAACCCGTTCCTGATCAAGTAGCCCGCAGTTTTTTAAAGTATTTTTTAGCTGAATTTATTCAAGGAATACCCCTTCATGCTGCGGTTCATCAAGCGAGAAAAGCGTTACACCAAGTAGAAATTCAAAATGATGAGCAACCGTATTATCCGGGAGCATCCTGGCTACCAATACTCTTACAAAATCCAACAGCCCCCCAACTATATTGGCCGCAACCGGAACCTGAACCTGAACCAGAACCCGAACTTGAACCCGAACCCGAAAAACCCTTAATGCAACCTAAAGTAATGATGATATTTGGGTTAGTATTAATGGGTATTTTTATTGGTGTTTTCTGGGGGACTTCTAACCGCTTTTTGAAAAAACCTAATGTCATCGGAGATTCTATCAGTCAGGGTGAAGAAATTTTGGTGAAGATGTTTCAACAATGGGGTAAACAAAGAGGTGTAGAACCTGTTGCGAGTTGCCAAAAACCCTTAAAGTATTTTCTACGGATTTGGAAACCTTATGTTAGACAACAGTGGGATGATTGTTTTGTCAGCAAAAAAAATTATCACGAAGCTATTCAACACTTTCAAAGAAGCTGGGAAGCAGAAAGACGAGATTCCGAAACTTTAATCTATCTCAATAACGCAATGTTAGAAGCGACAGGAGCAGATTATTATACCATTGCGGTTGTTGTTCCAACTATCAGAAATCAAGCCAGACAAGTCATTGATGTCGAACTAGCCGAAGATATTCTGCGGGGAGTTGCTCAAGCCCAAACCGAAGTGAACTTGAGTTTATTCAATGGGGATGAATCTGCTGAGTATACCTTACCCGGTTCAGATTTTCTTCAGGGTATAGACTTAAATGGAAAAGGCTTAAAAGTTATTATTGCTGATGATTATAACTTCAGACCTCAAGCTATCATAAATGCACATAACCTGGTTAAAAACTCAGAAATTCTCGGCGTAATTGGTCATTATTCTAGTGAGATGACCCTCGCTACTTTAGATATTTATAACAAAAACCAAGTCGTTTTAGTGACTCCCGGAACAAGCACCTCTGAACTCAGTGAAAACCCAGAACAGTTTTTCTTCAGAATTCCGGCAGTGAATTATAAGCAGGCTGAGAAAATGGTTGATATCTTGCTCAATGAAATCAAACAAAAAAAAGTCACGATTTTTTATAATCCTGCCAGTCCCTTCTCAAGCGATTACAAACAACACCTTGAAAAAAAATTGTTAGAACAAGGAGGAGAAGTTCTGGCTTCTTTTAACCTGGCTAGTCCTAACTTTAATGCCAAAGATGCACTTCAAAAAATGAGAAATGCTGAAGAATCTGTGATTATTTTAATACCGGATGGTCAGGTCACAAATTCTGTTACTCAAACCCTAGAAGTCATTAAAGAAAATCAAGGTGAATATTTTATGTTGGGTAACTCCTCGGTTGACACGCCCAGAACTTTAGCGCTCGGTCAAGAATATCTAGAAAAACTACATTTAGTCATTTACTGGCATCATTTAAACAGTTCTCAGCCGGATTTTTCGCAAATCACTTCGCAGCTTTGGGGCGAATTCGTGAGTCTTCGTACCGCTTTAGCCTACGATGCGGCTCATGTTTTGATTGAAGGAATTCGCCAAAATCCCAGTCGTCGAGGTATTCAAAAGGTACTTTCTGATGAACGCTTCCGGGTTGAGGGGGTGACTGGGGAAATTGAGTTTAAACCGGGAAAAGGCGATCGCAAAGAACAACCCGTTGATATTGTTAAAGTTGCTGCTTGTGCGAATAAAATGTATGGTCTTACCTTTCTTCCTAAAAAGTTTTCAACACCCGAAGAAGCGGGTTTAAATTGTTCAAATCGTCAATAGTGTTGGAGAGTGTATTATTATTCCTGGTAAAGGACTAACCCAACCGAGAACGGAGAGTATAATATAACCAGTAAAATAACTTCATCTCTGAAAATTCAATCCACAAAATCATAATGACAAAACAAGTTGTTATCGAAATACCAGGGGGCGATTTTGACACAGGTTTTCCTGTTGTTCTAGAGTTTTGGGAAGATGGTAGAATTATTGCGACAGACCGTCATTGCCCTAAACTGCCTGCCCAACCCGAAATCCAAAAAATTTATGAAAAATGGCTAGAAATTCATAGGAATTTGGGAGGTCGAATGATTCAAGTTCCAGATGCACAAATTACTCATCAATCGACATTTGAAGATTATTTTCAGGCTACTCAAACCCTTGAAACTACTCTAGAAACTTGGTTTAAAAATCCAATTTTTGGCGATATTCGAGGGCGAATTTTGGGACGTTTGAGAGATGTAGCACCCAACGAATCTGTAAGAGTTATTCTGGATACGGCTAATCCTTATCTACAAAAACTCTCCTGGGATAGATGGGATTTATTTGAAAAAGATTATTTTTTATCCAATGGGGAGTTAGTTCTTTTATCTCGATACAATCGACCTCCAGAAACGTTCAGAATACCCGTTAGAATTCTGGCTATATTTGGCAGTGACGAAGGCGGTTTACAACTTCAAGAAGATTTAAAAGAGATTCAAAACTTAGCTGAATATGGCGCTGAAATTACTTACATTCCCAAGCGAGGAAATTCTCTCACTTTCAAGGAACTCCTTGATAGCCTTTGGTTGAGAAATTGGGATATCATTTTCTATGCCGGACACAGTTCAGGTAAAAAGATTCAAGTTGCTGGTACTTTAAATTTCGATGTCTCCCTTTTAAAAGATGCCCTGAAAAGATCGGCTCCCAACGTTAAGCTGGCGATCTTTAATTCCTGTGATGGACTGGGGATGGCGGAATATTTAGCAGAGTTTAATATTCCCCATCTCATCGTCATGCGAGAACCGGTTCCTGATCAAGTAGCCCGAAGTTTTTTGAAGTATTTTTTAGCCGAATTTATTCAAGGAAAACCGCTTCATGCTGCGGTTCATAACGCTAGACAAGAACTACACAGAATAGAAGTTCCCACTGTTGACAATGAACCGTTTTATCCAGGATCATCTTGGCTACCGATACTTTTACAAAATCCAACGGCTCCCCAACTGTATTGGCCTCAAAAATTCGTCATAAAACCAAAAGTAATGATGATGTTAGGGTTAGTATTAATAGGTGTTTTAATTGGGATTTTCTGGGGAACTTCTAGCCGCTTTTTGAAAAAACCTAATGTGATTGGAGATGGTATCAGTCAGGGTGAGGAGATTTTGATGTCTAACCAGCGAGGTAAACAACGGGGTGTAACATGGGTTGCAAATTGTCAGAAACCCTTAAGTTATTTTATCCCAATATGGAATCCTCAAATTCGACAACAATGGAATGATTGTTTTGAGACTAAAATCAACTATCAGCAAGCCGCTCAAAACTTTAAAAAAAGCTGGCAAGAAGAAAGAAAAGATCCAGAGACTTTAATCTACCTCAATAATGCGCTGCTAGAATACAAAGGAATTGATTACTATACCATTGCAGTTGTGCTTCCTATTTTAAAGAATGAAGTTGGAGAAGTTAGAGATACGGAAAATGCACAAGAAATTCTGCGGGGAGTTGCCCAAATACAAACAGAAATTAACTTAAGTGTATTCAATGGGGAGGAGTCTAGTGACTTGGCTTTACCCGGTTCAGATTTTCTCATGCCTAGAGACTTAAATGGAAAAGGCTTACGAGTTATAATTTCTGATGATTCTAACTTAGAAGCAAAAGCCTTAAATGTGGCTAAAAGCTTAGTTAAACAATCGGAAATACTAGGAGTTGTTGGTCATTATTCCAGTGAAATGACCCTAAAAACTGTAGAGACTTATAATCATAGACTGGTTTTAGTTTCTCCTGGAACAACAACCTCTGAACTCACCGTCCAACCTCAGCCTTTTTTCTTCCGAACTCCTTCTGTGACTGATGTTCAAGCAAAAGCAATGGTTGATAACTTGATGAGTGAGGAAATTAACAAAAAAAGAGTTGTTGTTTTCTATAATCCTGCGAGTCCCTATTCTAGTGATTACCAAAAGCAATTTAGACGACAATTTACAGAGAGAGGCGGAACAATTATTGAATCGATTAATTTAGCTGCTCCGAATTTTAATGCGAAAAGCCAGATTGAAAAAATTCAAAATTATGGGGAAACGGCGATTGTTTTAATACCGGATGGTCAAGTGACAAATTCCGTGATTAATTCTGTAGAAATCATTAAAGAAAATCAAGGTCAAAATTGGATAGTAGGTAATTGGTCAGTTTACACTCCCAAAACTTTAAAAATTGCTCAACCGGAACTCTTAGAAAAACTACTTTTAGTCGTTCATTGGAATCATTTAAATAGTCCTCAACCTGATTTTTCTCAAGCCGCTTTGCAGCTTTGGGGTGGCCCAGTCAGCCCTCGCACCGCTTTAGCTTACGATGCGGCTCAAGTGCTAATTGAAGCAATTCGCCAAAATCCCACTCGTCGCGGTATTCAAAAGGTACTTTCTGGTGAAAACTTCCGGGTTGAGGGGGTGACAGGAAAAATAGAGTTTCAACCGGGAACAGGCGATCGCAAAGAACAACCCATTGATACTGTTCAAGTTGTTGCTTGTGCCAATCAAATGTTTGGTGTTACCTTTCTTCCTAAAAAGTTTTCAACACCGGAAGAAGCGGGTTTAAACTGTTCAAATCGTGAATGATTGATTGAAATTATTGAAACCCTAAAAGCAACGCCCCTTGATAAAAAATAAAGCTGCAAACCCAAGCAAAAATCAAAGAAAATCCGAGAGAAAACAAGGTAAATTTCCATGACTTTGATTCATTTTGAAGGGTGGCAATCGTTGTTAAACAAGGAGTATATAACAAACAAAAAATACAAAAACTATACCCTTGAGCAAAAGTGATTGTTTCTGCTAAATGTATCCCAACACTTGCTGATTTTAATCCATAAATCACGGCTAAAGATCCTAAAACAATTTCTTTGGCAATGAAACCAAAAATTAATGCCAAAGTCAAATAAGGGTCAATTCCAATAGGCTGCATAACCGGACTGAGAAATAGACCAATTTGCCCGCCAATTGTCTCTAAACCTGTTGCACCGGGAGGTAAACTGGTAATCACCCAAACGGCAATACAACCGATAGTAATAAAGCCAGAAGCCCGTGCTAAAAATTCTCTGACTTCTCCCCATCCTCTGAGGAAAACTTGTTTGAGAGTCGGGAAACGATAGGGCGGAAGTTCTAATACAAAAGGATCTTCATTTTTGAACATTCCTTGAAACAGAAATGCCGTTAAAAATGCAGCTAAAAAGCTGAGTAGATACAGAGAAAATAAGACAAGCGCCCCGTTTCCATTCGGAAAAACTGCCGCAATAATAAACACAAAAACCTGCAATCTTGCTGAACACAACCCAAAGGGAATAATCAGCATGGTTAACAGTCGCAACGCCCGTGAACGCATCACCCTTGTTCCCATCAACGCCGGAACATTGCACCCAAAACCCATCATTTGCAAAACAAAACTCCGCCCATCTAAACCCAGACGCGCCATCAGTGCATCCATCAAATAAGCTGCCCGAGAAAGGTAGCCGCTATCTTCTAAAATTGCCATCACCATAAAGAAGATAACAATTAACGGCACAAAGGAAGAAATTGTCGCAATACCTGCCCAAATGCCGTTAATTAAAAAGTCTTGAACAATCTCGGGTAACACACGAACAGCCGGAGAAAGAATCGTTTCTTCTAGCCATCCGGTGAGGCTATCCATAATATCTTGTGAGGGTAGCCCAATATTCCAAACAATCCAAAAAACCGCAAACATCCCTAGAAAAAATAGGGGTAAACCCAAGACTGGATGAAGTAAAATATTATCGAGTTTTGTTGTAAAAGTTTGGGCAAACTGTGAGGGTATTTTAACGGCATCTTTGAGAATGACTTCAATTTCTTCTACTGATATTTTTCCCCGTTGGGCTAAGGTTTCTTGAAGATCATTAACGATAACCGGAAGTTCAGTCTGTTCTAATTGCTGACAAAGGGTTTCATAAGCTTTCATGTAGCCTTTGCCATATTTTGCACTGATGAGAAAAACAGGCATTTCTAAATGCTTGGATAATGTTTTTGAATCTATTTCTATTCCATGTTTTTGAGCTTCATCGGACATATTTAACATCAAAACCGCAGGTATATTTAAGGCTTTAATTTGGAGCGGTAAGCGAATTTGACGATCAATTTGGGCAGCGTTTAAAACAATAATTACTAAATCAATTGCATAGGTTTCTAAGAAGATTCGCACAAGGTTTTCATCTTCTGAATAGCCGTTGAGATCATAAATTCCCGGTAAATCTACAAATTCAACAGTTTCACCATTCAGTTTAACGTTAGCTTGTTGTAAATCAACGGTTAAACCCGGCCAGTTTCCGACATAGGCAGCCACCCCAGTAATGCGGTTAAAAAAGGTGGATTTTCCCGTGTTAGGCATCCCAATTAAAGCCACTCGTTTAACGGCTTTTTCGTCTCTGGGTTGAGTGGTGGTGGGTGAATGACAAGTCATAGAATAAATTCAAGATTTTTAGGGTAAAATTTTAAACAGAAAGTAAAATATTATTATAGAGCAATAGCTTATTAAAAACACTTTAAGCTACTTTGACTAAAATTTGACTGGCTTCCTGTCGGCGAATAGCAACTTCTGTTGTTGTCCCAATCCGAACGTGTAACGGCCCACCAAAGACCGCCACTCTTAAGACTTGAATGGGTCTATTTGGAAGAATTCCCATTGCTTCTAATCGATGAACCAAAGCTTGATTAGAGGAATCAGCTTTTATGCTGTCTATCACCGCAATTTGTCCGACTTTCAGTTCAGATAAACCCATCATTTCTCCAATTTCAAATCAAACTGTTCTTTATTATTACATTAAATTTTTAATTCTAGGAGAGGGGGGAGATTAGGATGATTCCGGCGTTACTGAAATAACGGTTCACTCTGATTATGAACTTGCAGCTAAACATTCATCTGGAACGGGATTCCATAACTGTTCTAAACGATGAGCGGGTATGGTTAAATAAAGAATGTCACTGGGATTGAGTATAAAGCTTAATAACTCCCAACTTTGAATTTTTTCACCATGAGCTTCTATATAAAGGGGTACAAAATCCACTGTTCTGGCGATATCTTGCACTCGTTTTCCACAGAAAGGATGATTTGGGGTAATCAATACCGCTAAAGCCACCCAAAGACTATCAGCCGTAATTCCATTACCCAAAATTCGCCCCCCAATGGCAGCAGCAGCAAAGGCAGGAGCAGCAATTTCGGTCGGACTGAGAACGGTTTCAAAGTTAAAAACTTGCTGTTCCATCAGGGCAAATTGTGGATCTTGACTACGAACCACAACGCGAATTTTTGGGGCTAATCCTTTCGCACATAAGGCAATTTCTAAATTAGCAACATCGTTACTCGTTACAGCTAAAACGGCTTCAGCTTGCTGAATATTTGCACTTTCTAAGCTGGTTGAGAGGCTGGCATCTGCGAGAATCATCGGAATTTTTAGAGCCGTTGCAATACCGGAAAATCGACAGTGGGGATCACGCTCAATGACGACGACTTCATAGCCATTGGCTCGTAATTGTTGGGCAATTTCTAAACCGACTCCCCCAAAACCACAGATAATATAATGATTGCGTTCAGGAATGCGAGTGGCGTTCAAATATTCGTTTAAACGAGTTCCTAAGACAAAATCATTGAGTAAAGCATAGCAAATTCCTACGACTCCGGCTCCGACTAACATCATTATGGCGGTAAAAATTTTAATGCTTTCCGGTGCATTTTCAGCAACTTTTTCATTGCCGCCTGCTCCGGTAATCATTCCCACAGAAAAATACAGAGAGTCAACGATAGAATTATTGAGGTTGATGCTAACATAGGTAACGGTGGCGATAAAAATAATCAGCAATAATAATAAAATGACTAAGAGGGCAGATCGGCTATGCTGCTGAAATTTTTGCAGGCTTTTTCTGAATTTATTGAGGCTTTTAAAGAGGGAATATTTGGTTTTGCGAACGTTGGGTTGATTCGCCATAATTAAGCGATCGCCCACTTGCAGTTTTTTTCCTTCTAAAACGGCTGAGATTAAATCGAGTTTCGTATTAAGGGGGAGATAATAAATTAACATTCGAGAAGGATCCGCCCAAAGTTCAGTCAAAGTCCGACCTTTCCAGGGATGGTGATCATGTATCCATTCTTCTTGAATTGGCCAGTGAGCGTTAAACAGTTCCAGTTGTCCGATGGCGCGATTTCCTAAAGCTGCAAAGGTAAAGACGGGGGCAGCCAGGGCAGAAACGCTCATGCTGGTATGATTGGGTAGGGTTTGATCGAGGCGATCGCCTAAATTGGTATTAAACAAACGGTTAATGATGCGAATTTTCGGGTTAAGAATTTGCGCCTGCATTAAAATTGCTAGGTTGGTCGCCTCATCACTTCCAGCTAAAACGAGAGTTTGGGCGCTTTGAATTCCTGCGGCGAGTAAAGTCGAAGCTGATCGCAAATTTCCCACGACCAGATCAGACCCCTCTCCTTTGATGGGGGTTTCGTGAACTCCGACGACAAAAGCACCTTGTTGTCGTAACAGACAAAATATCTTGTATCCCGTGTCATTCAAGGAACATACTATTATGCGAGGTTTCATATTTTAGTTAATTCGCCTCAAGCCTCAAGAAAACATTTTATTATATACCCTACTAGCTTCCATTTTCTATGAAAAAAAGAAAAAAACGGTATCAAACAACACCAGAATTCCCTCAAGAGAAGCTGAAGGGGATTAATCCCCACTGAATCGAACAGAAACGGCTATTAAAGACGGGGAATTCTTCAGTATTTTTGGAGCCAGGAGAAAGACTGAAAACCGTTGACGTGTCTGGATGAATCGATCCGGATTTTCGTCCGGTTTAAAGTCAAAAATCAGGATAAACCGGACTCAGGAAAAAGCAATGAATCGGTTAAATTATTTTGTTTCTGTCTCAAAAGTAACAGTTTCATCAGGAGAAAAAATTTCGGATTGAAATCTTGAGAGAGAAGACAGCAGCTTCAAAGGGGAACCTAAGTTCAATCACTTGATTTTTGAGTTGAAAACATCAGGAGCTACAGTTTAGATCTCTACTGTCCGGTTAATTCATCAGGATTGAGATCCGGCAGAGGTTGTTGAAGTTCAATGGTAGACCAACCCTCATCAGAATTCGAGTTATAATTTTCCAGGGTATTGCCGATAAACCGTAATCGATTTTGGTTTTGAAGTTGAACTAACTCCTCTTGATAAGAGGCAATAATTCGGGCTAAACTGACAGCAATTTGATCCCAACTCTCATCGCCAACAACTTTATCCGCAATCCCTTGAAACAACTCAGTTTGTTTACTGTTCTTCACATATTCTCTTAACCGTTTTCCTGACTTTTGTAAAACCGCTTGGTAAACCTCGCCATTCGACCACCAAATTCCGGGCTGATTCAATAACCAGGTCAAGACGTACTCTGGAGCGTGTTGTTCCTTGACCCAAGTTGCCAGATGTTTTAATTCTTCCATTTGACGTTCGCTCCTGATTTTTCACCGACTCAATTCTACTGTATTGAGTCATTATCTGTTCATTTGGTATTCAAATACACATTGAATGTTAAAAAAAACCTGATCTAGATTATACAAAAAAAGAATCAGCGATACAGTGAAAATGAAATTCGTGCATTCACCCACAACTCAATTTAGAGCGAGCAGATACATATGGGACAGCAGAAATTTGGTGTAATCGGTCTAGCAGTGATGGGTGAAAACCTAGCACTCAATGTTGAGCGGAATGGTTTTCCCATCTCTGTTTACAATCGCACTAGCTCCAAAACCGACGAGTTTATGAAGAACCGGGCGCAAGGAAAAAACGTCCATGCTGCCTACAGTTTAGAAGATTTTGTTCAATCTCTTGAGCGTCCTCGCCGAATCCTGGTGATGGTACAAGCCGGAAAACCCGTCGATGCAGTCATTGAACAACTCAAACCCCTGTTAGACAAAGATGACATGATCATCGATGGTGGTAACTCCCTCTACGAAGACACAGAACGTCGCACAAGAGACTTAGAAGCCACCGGATTAGGTTTCATGGGGATGGGAGTTAGTGGTGGTGAAGAAGGCGCTCTCTGGGGACCAAGCATGATGCCTGGTGGAACAGAAGCCTCCTATCGCGAACTCGAAGCCATCTTAACTAAAATTGCCGCCCAAGTTGACGACGGCCCCTGTGTGACCTACATCGGCCCAGGTGGAGCGGGTCACTATGTGAAGATGGTACACAACGGTATTGAGTACGGCGATATGCAGTTAATCGCTGAAGCTTATGACCTACTCAAGAATGCTGTGGGAGTCAGCAACGAGCAGCTACATGAAATTTTTGCTGAGTGGAACACGACTGACGAGTTAAATTCTTTCTTGATTGAAATTACTGCCGATATCTTCACAAAGAAAGACCCGGAAACAAATAATCATCTTGTCGATATGATTATTGACTCTGCGGGACAAAAAGGCACAGGCAGATGGACAGTTGTTAACGCTTTGGAGTTGGGTGTTGCAGTTCCCACAATTACGGCAGCCGTTAATGCTCGGATTCTATCCGGTATTAAGGATGAGCGCGTAGCTGCCTCTAAGGAACTTACAGGCCCGACGGGTAAGTATGAAGGCGATACCCAAGCAATGATTAACAAAGTTCGGGATGCTTTGTATTGCTCGAAGATTTGTTCTTATGCTCAGGGTATGGCTTTGTTGAGTGCGGCATCTAAGGAGTTTAACTACAATCTGAATTTGGGTGAATGCGCTCGGATTTGGAAAGGTGGTTGTATCATCCGGGCTGGATTCTTGAATAAGATTAAGAAGGCTTTTGATGAAAATCCTGACTTGCCTAATTTGTTGTTAGCACCGGAATTTAAGCAGACAATTCTTGATCGTCAGGATGCTTGGCGAGAAGTGATCGCAACTGCGAGTCAGCTTGGATTGCCTGTGCCAGCTTTTAGTGCTTCTCTGGATTACTTTGATAGTTATCGTCGTGCAAGTTTGCCCCAAAACTTGACTCAAGCTCAACGGGATTATTTTGGCGCCCATACTTATGAGCGTATTGATAAGCCTCGGGGTGAATTTTTCCACACTGAATGGCCGGAAAAATAATCCGTTTTTGATCTCCAGAATTAGGTAATCGCTAATCCTGGTAAAATCTTATTATGGGGACACGATTGAGATTGATTGTGTCCCTTTTTATAAGTTTAAGTTTTTCAAGAAAGTGATAGCCCCAGTATCTCCAGGGTTTTTTGTTTGCTAACTTGGCGATCTGAGCGATCGCTAATTCTGGTGAAATATAATTTTAGGGACACGATG
This sequence comes from Limnoraphis sp., assembly GCA_050485465.1. GTDB lineage: Bacteria > Cyanobacteriota > Cyanobacteriia > Cyanobacteriales > Microcoleaceae > Capilliphycus. The sequence goes on from JBJHBL010000043.1 coordinate 16,185, forward strand.
GAGATCATGTCCCCATTAATTTTTCAAAAGAATGAACAGCTAAAACAGACTCATTTTTAGATTTACACATGAAGCTTTGCAGACTTTTCAGACTGAAAAAGTTGCTCTTGTAAGTTGCTGGGAGTTTCATCAGGAATTGCACCTGTTGTCACGATAGATTTAGTTGAGAATACATCTTCATGTTACCTGACTGAAAAACTCACCCTAAATCTCGCTAATTCTCAATCAAATATTATTATGGGGACACGATCTAGATCGCGTCCCTATTAATTTGATGAGCCTGTGCGGAGTCAATACACAGGCGAACTTCGGATTTTAGAATAAGAAATCGGCTTCTGTAATCGTCACCAGAGAAGTTCCTGCACCATTGATCACAGCAATCGTTTCTAGATAGTCGGGTATTCCATCGGAGGGATCACCCGGATTAAGAACCTGGATCGTCACCTGGCGAGTACCATTACCTGTGATAATCAATTCGCTAAAGCCAGTGTTAAAGTCATATTCGAGGAAGTCGATACCATCTTCAAAATCGGTGATGATGTCGCCAAAAGGTTCGGGGGGAACGGGTGAGGGTGGGAAGGTCGGTTCAACGGGTTCGAGTACAAAGCCTGTGCTTTCTCCTAATATGAATAGGTCAGCGTCAGCACCGCCCGTTAGGGTGTCAGCCCCTGTTTCAAATTCTCCGGTTTCCCCACCAAACAGAATGTCAAACCCAGCACCACCAAAAATGCGATCGGCACCGAAGCCACCATCGAGATAGTCATTTCCGGCACCACCTCGCAGAACATCATTGCCCGATAAGGTTTCATCTAATCCGAAATCCCCATAGAGGGTGTCATTTCCTGCGCCACCCTCAAGGCTGTCAGAACCACCAGCACCATTAAGAGTGTCATTGCCACCTAACCCCTGAATGGTATCATTTCCAGGACCACCCGCTAGGGAGTCAGGGGCAGAGGTTCCCACCAGTGAACTACCGGGGAATGCGCTGCTGTCAATAATCGTGTCAACTAAAATCGCCCCACTCAAATTCGCCCCAGTTAAATTCGCCCCGGTCAAGTTAGCTTTGCTAAGGTTGGCGTTGCTTAAATTCGCGCCGAGAGTATCGGCATCACTACCATCGCTAAAGTTGGCATCAGTCAGGTTGGCAACTTCTAGGTTGGCTCCACTCAGGTTAGCATCCTGGAAGTTGGTACCGATCGCAACCACTTCTTTGAGGTTCGCACCGATCAGGCTTACTCCGGTAAAGTTGGCGCCAGACAGATCTGTTTTCTCAATAAAAGCGTTATTTAAGATGGCTCCATTAAATGTAGCTCCGGTGAGAATCGCGTTACTAAGATTCGCTCCGTCGAGTTCGGCTCCACTGAAGTCAGCCCCAGTCAGGTTCGCCCCTTTGAACTCAGCCCCGCTCAGATCGGCTCCGGTAAAGATAGCACCACTGAGATCTGCACCTTCTAGGAAAATCCCTTCTGCAACAACCCCTGTGAAATTTGCACCCGCTAAATAAGAGTCTGCAAACTCTGCGTCTGTGAGAATTGTTGGTGTAACGGTTCCGTTACTTGCGACAAAAGCCCGGAAGTCAGCTTTACCTAAGTTGAGATCTTCTCCACTGAACTCCGTTAAATTAGCGCCTCGGAAGCTAATTTCTGTGTTCAGTTGGCTACTGGCTGAGTCTACATCCGTAAGTTGTACCCCACTTAAATTCGCTAGATCAAAAATAGCTTTACTAATACTAGCATCAGTAAAGTTACTTTCTCTGAAGTCAACCCCAGTGAAATTTGTATTAACGAGCAGAACGTCTTCTAATTTTGCTTTGTATAGGTTCGCATTTGTTAAGACTGTATTGGTTAAATCTGCGGCACTGAGATTAGCTTCAGTTAGATTTGCTGCGGTGAAGTTAGCCCCTCTTAAATTCGGTCGGTTAGACTGTTCACCATCAAGACCTGCTTTGAATAAGTTAGCATTTTGTAGGTTAGCATTCGATAGGTTAATCCCATTTGTGCTAATTTCTGATAAATTAACTTCTCTTAAGTTAGCACCACTGAGATTAACGTTCTCTAAATTTGCTTTGAAAAAGCTGGTGGTTGGGAAGTTAGCGCTGGGTCTAAAGTTGGCACCACTTGCGTTAACATTTAGCCATTTTGTTTCTTCAAAGTTGGTTCCTCTGAGCAATGTGTTAACAAATGAAACATTGGTCAAACTCGCTTTAAAAAAGGTCGAACCATTCATGTTCTGACCATTAAAATTATTGCCGACGAGATTCTGTTCGCTAAAATTGAAAACTGCCATGATAAAAATTCCCCCCTACAGTAAATACATTCGATAAATAATTAACTTAAACTTCAAAAAATTCAAGCCAATTATATCCAGTCAAATTTCAGATTCGACCAAAGATAGTACACCTAAATCCGATTCAATAGACTCTCTTTACAAGAAGTCAGTATATTTTTAAATTAGAGCCTTATTACAAACTTAGATGTCGCGATTTCGCACTTATTTTTGTTGAGATTAAAGGCTTTAATCTACCGGATTTAGTACAAATTCAATATAATTTACGGCTGTCTGAATCCGCATGAAATAAAATTAAGAATATTCTAAGAATTTTCTCATCATTTTCGCAGTCGATAACCCACACTTCTAACGGTCTCAATTAAATTTTTGTTGAGCTTTTTGCGGAGATATCCTATGTATACATCGACAATATTAGAGCTTGAGTTATAATCGTAGCCCCAAACATAATTGAGAATTTGGTCTCGAGTCAAAACTTGATTTGGATGGCGCATCAAGGTATCTAAAAGAATAAATTCATGGTTGGATAACTCAACCTGGCGATCGCCAACCTTAACAGTACGCGAACGAATATCAAGGGTAATATTTCCCACTTTCAAAAACCTTTCAGCTTTCTGTTCGGGTTTACTCGGCTGTCGCAATTGCAAGCGTATCCGAGCCAGCAATTCTTCAAAGCTAAAAGGCTTAGTTACATAGTCATTGGCTCCCCCTTCTAACCCACTGACTTTATCGCTGACTTCATCCCGCGCCGTTAGAATAATAATGGGGATTTCTTCTCCTTGACCGCGTAATTCTTCGAGAACTTCTGTTCCTTCTATACCCGGCAAACCCAGATCGAGAATTAAGAGGTTATATTGTTCGTGGCGAACCAGATTTAGTGCTTCGTAGCCATCCTCTGCGATTGTCGTTGTAAAGCCATTTTCCCGCAGTTTTTTCTCTAGAAACGCAGCGATGCGGGGTTCATCTTCGGCAATGAGAATTCGTTTCATTTTCTCCTCTCCAAAAATTATAGGGGAATCACAATCGTAAAGGTAGACCCAATACCCACTTGACTGTTTAATTCGACCCAACCTTGATGAGCAGAAGCAATTGCTTTAACAATCGCCAATCCTAAGCCCAAACCTTCAGAGCGACGGCCGTTGACATTTCGCTCAAAACGCTCGAATATCTTTTTCTGGTCAGCCGTATCAATTCCTTCTCCGGTATCTCGCACCCACAAATAGAATTTGCCTTTGCTTATAGTGGCTCCCACGGCAATCACATCATCCTCGCTTGTGTATTTGGTGGCATTGTGAGCGAGATTGAGAAAGGCTTGAGTGAGGCGCTGTGGGTCAGCAATGATGCGACCTCTACCTTTAACTTCCAGACACCAATTTCTCTTGGCTAGGGTCGTCCCCTTGGTATACAATTCTTCGGTCAAAGAGCCAATTTCGACAATTTCGCAATTTAAAAAATCGGGTCGCTCGGCTTTAGCTAACAGCAAAAGATCATTGACTAAGCGATTCATCCGATTCAACTCGTCTTTGAGCAATGCTACGATTTTCTTCTGCTCCTGAGTATCGGTTGGGAGTTGTTCTAAATAGCAATCAATGATTGTAATTGGGGTTCGCAGTTCGTGGCTGGCATCCTTAATTAAGGCTTGCTGGCTTGTAAAAGCTGCCTCAAGGCGATCCATCATTTTGTTGAAGGTCATGGTTACTTCTGCCATTTCCCCAGTGCCTTGAACGGGAATTCTTTGGCTCAGGTCTGATTCACTAATTGCTAGGGCTGTCGCTGAGAGCGATCGCAATGGAGCCAATATTTTCCCCGATGCTATCCATGCCAGAATTAAAGCCAAGAAAAGAACAATAAACAAGACTTTAATAACAGTGGTTTCCGATTCTACTATTTCTTGCCGTTCATCTGCCGTCGTATGCAGCACTACAAATAAACCTCGTATTTGCCCTTCAGCAATAACGGGTCTAGTGAGATACATAATATCCCCAATATCGGGATCTAAAGTTTTATATCTGTTCCGTTCACTGGTCTTCAGTTGCAGGAAATAATTCATCAGTTCTGAATCCTGCCATACCGTTTCGGGCAATGCTCTGGGACTGGAACGGAAAAATTCACCATCAAGTATCGTGATCAAAAATGTATCGTCTTCAGGAATTCTAACGGACAAAAAATGTTTAAAAAATTTGGGAAGGTTTTCAGGGGTGAGACCTTCTGCTGTTTTCTTTTGTGCGTCTATTAATGTATCAAAGGCTTTCAATTCTTCTAGTAACTCTTGCTCAACTCTAGTATTAACTTGCCGCAAGATAAGTATAGAAAAAATTGGGACTGATAAGCCGATAAAGACAGCCATCACGACCAAATACGAGAGAAAAATGTAAGTTCGGGTTTCCCAGAATATTCTCCGAATTTGAAAAAAAGGGTTTGCTTTTACTGGTTTAGTTGTTAAGCTTTTCATTGTTAAGCTTTTCATTGTCTAAAACCCTATTTGACTATGCTCAACTGAATGCCTGCTAAGTTAGCCTCATGGAAAATGGCATTATTCAGCGTCATATCGGTGAAGTTACTTTCTCTCAAGTCAACCCCGGTTAGATTTGTATTGACGAGCAGAACTGCTTCTAAACTTGCTTTGTACAGGTTCGCATTTGTTAAGTGTGCATTGGTCAAACTTGCTTTAAAAAAGGTAGAACCATTCAAATTCTGACCCTTGAAATTATTTCTAACGAGATCCGGCTCGCTAAAATTGAAAACTGCCATGATAAAAATTCTAAAAGTAACAACCCATAACCCATATTCTTGTATCCTTATCCTCTAATTTTTGTCTGCAAAGATGACATGAAATACTCTTGCTATCAAGCGTTCTCATATCAGTTCAGCTGATCTGCTTCCGGAAAAGTTAGACAGACCAACTCTCTTGTAGACAAGTTTTTTACATTGCAGATATACAACTTCAACCTGAAATTTTCAATTGTATATCTACTCAAAGGAGGAGATTCAATCGGATACCTTACTAAGTTAATATCAATCCCAATTGATGTAAATACTCCAACCGTATTTTTACTGAGTCTTGACAGAAGCTTTACATTTTTACCCCGATCACAGCCACTCTAGCTTTACATTAAGGGGGGTTGTGTAAAGGATAAACGGGGACATCGGGTAGGGAGAATTCTTGGAGAAAGGCAGTTTTTCGGGTTCACCGTCCGACTTCACCCCAATGAAAAACCCCCTAACAGTTGTAGTGATGGGGGGTATAGAAAGAATATAGAGAATAGGTAGCAACAGACAGGGCAAAGACCTTAAGGAGCAAGTCTCCACACTTTAACGGTATCGTCAAAACTTCCACTGACTAAGGTATTATCTCGGGGAGAAAACTTGACATCAACCCAAGATTTATGACCTTTGAGGGTTCCCATGAGTCCGCCTGTTTCCATTTTCCACAGTTTAACAGTTCCGGCAAAATCTCCACTGGCTAAGGTTTGACCATCCCAACTGAAAGACAGAGATTGAACTTTATCCCCATGACCGATTAAGGTGCGCTCGGGTAAACTGCTAAAGTATTCAGACTGTAAGCGATTTAAATTCCACAGTTTAACGCTGCGATCCCAACTGCCTGTGGCTAAAGTCCGACCATCCGGAGCGATCGCCACTGACCAAATCGCCTGGGAATGACCTCTGAGAGTCCGTAGTAAACGACCAGAGCGCCAGTTCCAAATTTCAATTGAACCATCACTGCCGCCACTGACTAAGGTTTGACGATCAGGGCTAAACGCAATAGACTGTACATCTTCTGCGTAACCCCGTAACTGGCGAATTTCTCGGCTGGTTTCCACATCCCATAAACGCAGGGTTTGATCGCGACTCACACTAGCAATGGTTTGTCCATCGGGACTAAAGGCAACACCATATACCCAAGCGTTGTGACCGTAGAGCATTTTTACCAGTTTACCGCTCCACAAATCCCAAACTTTAATCGTATTATCCCCACTGCCACTAGCCAGTAAACGACCATTGGGGCTGATGGCTAAGGCTCCCACTGGCCCGGAATGACCGGAGAGGGTTTGCAAGGTTTCTCCGGTGTGGATATCAACAATTTGAACCGTGCCATCGGTATTGCCACTGGCGACTAATTTTCCATCTGGACTGACTGCGATCGCCCATACCGGACTAAAACTTCGCATTAAAGTGCGAACAGCTGGCATGGTTTTCAGTTGGGGGGGAATCCGTTTAATATTCGGTGGGGTTAACTGACTATCGGGTAGACGAAAAACCGGCTCAGGAGACTGGGAAGACACCCGCGAGACATTGGACGGGATAGAACTTAAAATTAATGAAGCGATCGCCACCACCGCCCCTCCCCAAGCGGTGAGCATCAGTTTTTGTTGAGTCGAGAGGGTATTCAGCGCGAGAACTGGCCCCGATCTCAACTCTCGTATGACTTCAGTGGCTGACTGATAGCGTTGATTGGGATGACGCTGAACTAACTTATCAAGTACCCGACCTAAACGACGACTCACTGGATATTTGAGGTAATCTCGCCACACCCAAGTATTCGACTTAACATCATAGAGATCAAAGGGTGAAACTTGGGTCATTAGGTGCAAACAAGTCACCCCTAAGCTATAGAGATCACTATTTGGACTGACTTGAGCGTGGAGTTGTTCGGGGGCTGAATATTCCGCAGAACCTTGACAACTCTCGTCTAATACAAAAGATTCTTCCGGATAAACCACGCTGCCAATATCCACTAAAGCAATTTGGGGTTCATCTTCGGCGCAGCCGGATAAGTAAGACTCTGAACGACGAATCAAATTTTCCGGTTTAATATCGGCGTGAACCAGATTATTTTCGTGAATCAACTCTAGAGTCGGCAAAACTTCACTCAGTAATTGCCAAATCTGAATTTCTCGAAACGCCCCATCGTGGGCTAGTTCGGATGCCAGATTGCGTCCGGGGATATATTCATGTACATAATATTGATAATCATCTTGTTGAAAAGAGGCCCACAATTCCGGAAGACCGAGATGTTTTCCGAGTTGTTCTAATTCACTGGCAGGAACCGGGTGTTCAGAGGAAACCCGTCTGAGGTTCACGGACTTTCTATCGTCTGAGGGCGTGAGAGGGTGATCTGAATTCAAGAATTGTTTGATCACACAGCGAGACTTGGACGGTTGATCTTCATCGACTGCCAAGAACGTTCTGCTGGTAACACTTTCACCCAAGATTTTAACGATGCGGTAGCGGTCTTTGAGCTTCAGGCTGGACCCACAACTCTGGCACAAGCGATGGTGAGCCGAATTTTGGGGATGTTTGCAGTTGGGATTAATGCAATAACTCATAACTGGCAAGTCGTTAAGTCTGTCTACTCTATCTTGACATCCCCACACTATTCTCCGCAGTATAGTTGTGAAGATTGCTCATTGGCAGAATCCGTTTGGTGTTTTGCTACCCCTTTAATTAATTTTCAAGTGTAAGATTGAGTGAGTGTACGGGTTCAGCCTTTGAATTGGAAAGGTTCAAAGCTTGATCATATTGGGAGTTTTCCCAAACAAGTTACAATTCTGTTATTTTAAGTTATGACTGATTATATCACGCTCATTATAGACAAATTTCACCAAGATCTTTACAATTCCCCTGGGACGGTTCGCTTCTTCACCCAGAATCACCAAAGCCCGATTAAAATATGACAGTAACTTTACAATTTTTAACCCAACACCTGCTCCGATGCCTCTACTCCGTGTTCCTCCAGCTTGGCAACTCCCCGAACGCTTAGTTACTCCTGAATCAACTTTTTTAAATCGTCGTCGTTTTCTCAAAAGTCTGATTGGCGCGAGTCTAGGTGCAACAATTCTACCCCTAGCGGGTTGCGATCGCAAACCTCGTCTTTCCAGTGCCACCGGACTTGATGACCTCAGCACCTATTCTGATTTATTCCGCAACCCCAATTTTTCTGATGTGGGTCGAAAAATTACCAGTTTAGAATTTGCCACGCAATACAATAACTATTATGAGTTTGGCGGGTCTAAATCGATTTGGAAAGCGGCCCAAAGCTTACCCACAGAAAATTGGAAGGTTGAAGTCACCGGGTTGGTGAAAAATCCCCAGGTTTATGACTTAGACGACCTACAAAAAACCTTTCCTTTAGAAGAACGAATTTATCGCTTTCGTTGTGTTGAAGCTTGGGCGATGGTCGTTCCCTGGATAGGGTTTCCCATGCGGTTACTCTTAGAAAAGGTTGAACCAACATCTCAAGCTAAATTTGTTCGGTTTACTTCGTTTTATGATCCTAAAATTACTCCTGGCCCTGGTTTTTGGGCGGTCAATTATCCCTGGCCCTATACAGAAGGCTTGAGAATTGAAGAAATGGCGAATGAACTGGCTTTTTTTGCCACTGGAATTTATGGGAAAACCTTACCCAAACAAAATGGCGCGCCTCTGCGAATGGTGATTCCCTGGAAATATGGATTTAAAGGCGCGAAATCCATTGTTAAAATTGATTTTGTTGCTGAACAACCGACTACTTTTTGGAATACTTTAGTTCCCAACGAATATGGGTTTGAAGCGAATGTAAACCCCAATGTTCCCCATCCCAGATGGTCACAAGCAACCGAACGTTTTGTGAGTGATAGTCCTGATTTTTCCTGGGAAAGAAGACCAACTTTACTCTATAATGGTTATGCAGAATATGTGGGTAATCTTTATAGTTAGAGCGCTGTAAACTGTCTTCCCTTATTCCCGATGCGAAGCACTATTTTATTGAACAGGAACCTTAATCAGTTTTTTAAACACTTCGATTTGAGTGGGATTGTCTCGTTTATTTTTTTCAGTAATCGCATCGATTTCAGAGAGAAAAATATCCACTTTTGTTAAAGCTGTAGAAGTATCCACTAAAATATAAATTTCAACATCCATGGGGTCAAACTCCTCAGTTTTGGGTTGGGTTCAGTTTCAGAGGGGATTTGTGGTTTTCGCGAGGATTTCTTAAGATTCGCTGCTCACTTAACTTTGTACCGAATTTAACAGCAGTTTAGCAATAGTTTCACTACCTGTTTTATCTAAAACATCTGACAATCTCGGCGGGTTTAACGGTTTATTAATAAATTCCCAGTTGCTTTCAAAAAAGTCGCCTGGGGTTAAAATTTGATGGTAGCTATAATCTTGTAACCCTTCTAATAAAAGTTGGGCTTCTGCGAATCCTTCTCTAGATAAAGACACAATCGGAATATTCAATCGCATGGCTTCTGAATAGGTACTAAACCCCGGTTTAGAAACAACTCGTCCACAGATTGGCATTAAATCAACCGGGCGAATATGGGTATAATCAATAGAACTTTTAACCTGCTGACTTTGAGTTCTAATAGAGATTAAATTGGGGAGTTCAGGTGCTTTTGTATCAAAGGTAATAAAGGTAAAATCTGGAAAATATTGTATATTCTCATAGGGAATTTTAGCCAGACTTAATCCCCCAAACGTTAACAAAATAGTTTTTTCAGGTGCAGTTTTAATCTGAAAATATTCTCGGAGTTGTTCAAAATCATAGCGTGGATTTCCCCCGGTTAAACCCACATCAGTAATTTGGGGAAATGCGCTCATTTCTTCATGGAGAGGAAGACGAAATAAACCCGTACATTGACTAAAACAATGGGCAACCCAATCAGCAATTTCAATAAATTCTCCGCCCCAATCTCGATAAATAAAATCCCAACCAAAGTTACTCATCAGATAACTAGGAACTCCTGCCATTTTGCCAATAGAAGCAGCGAGGGGAGGAATATCCGCAAAGACTAAATCAACTCGATTTTGCCGAATAAAGTTAACTTCTCCGGCGATAATTGCGTTTTGTTGTTGACGAATTTCTTTTAATTTTTCTAAAGTAGCGGCTTTATCCATCGTTAGACTATCCGACTGAATCACGCCCACATCAAACGCCCGAGGACGCAAGATAAAATCACCTTCAATATAGGATTCTAACAACCAACGAGGGGCTGTTGTGACTAAAATTAAAAGACTATCAGGACAAAGGTGTTGAATTTGAGCCGCGACAGAAGCAGCGCGCACTGCATGACCAAATCCGTGATTGGTGATAGAAATATAAAAGGTGGGTCTAGACATGAATCAACTTAAAAAAAAAGGATCAACCTAATTCCCTATTTTAACTCAGACCCATCGGAGAGCCTGAGTTTTATAAAATCTACGAAAGAGCTTTTTCGATTTCTGCTTTTAATTGAGGATCATCAGGCGCAACTTTCGGGTCAAAACGAGCAACAACTTCTCCGTTACGTCCCACTAAAAATTTACCAAAGTTCCAGGTAATATCCGACCCTTCTCCAACCAGAAATTGATATAAAGGACTACGGTTTGCACCGTTAACATCCTGTTTTTCCAGTAGGGTAAAATCAACGTCGTATTTAGTTTGAGCAAAGGTTTTAATTTCTTCGGGGCTACCGGGTTCTTGACCCCCAAATTGGTTACAAGGAACGCCCACAATTTCAAAGCCTCGCCCTGCAAATTCATCATGTAGGGCAACTAAACCTTTATACTGAGGTGTGAGGCCACATTTGCTAGCTACGTTAACGAAAAGGACAACTTTATTCGCCAGGAGTTCTGGGGAAAGAGGCTGTCCTTCTAGGGTTTTGAGATCACTGGGTAAAGGCATTTGGAATTCAAGGTCATGTTACGTCTTTATATTATCTGACACTTTGGGTAAACTGTCGCGATTTTCTAGGGATTGCAGAATATTAGATCTATAGAATTTCCCAATTGAGCTTCATTGAGATCTGAATACACTCCGATTAACAAGCAGTAAAACTGGAATAGCCGCCAGCTGAATCATTATGGAAAAGACAATCAAACCATTAATTGAGCGATCGATCATATAAAAAACCCATGAAAACACTACCCAAAAACCAAGCAATACCATAGCCTGTATTAAAAACTCCAAAGGCAGAACCCCGTTTTTCAATCGGAACCATTGCCGCGACTGCTGCTTTTAAAATGGATTCTTGCGCCCCCATTCCAATTCCCCACAACACCATTCCCCATACTGCTAAATTCAGGCTACCTGAAAAGGCAAGTGGTGCGAAGAGGGAAGAAAAAATCACTGCAATGATTAAACTATAGATGCCAAAGCGGTCAAATAAACGTCCAAAAATTAAAGCAGCAATCCCATCTACCCCCATCGCTAAAGCATATAATAAGGGAATCGTGTTTCCCGTTGCAAGTTCTGTGGCTTGAAAGTGATAAGCAACCAGAGGAAAATCAGCAAAACCTGCTGCCATAAACGCTACAGCCCCTAAATAAATCCAGAATTTTTTCGGCAGTCCTTTTCCGGTTAGGGTAATAGTTTGGTGTTCAAAATCACGAGGATTGGGGTAAATTTTTTGTCCAATTAACAAGACAATCATCCCAATAACAGCAGGAAATAATAAAATGGCAAAACCGAGTCGGTATTCCCCCTGAAAATAAACAACGGCGGCGACTGCTAAGGGTCCCATAACCGCCCCAATTTGATCGAGGGCTTCATGGAGTCCAAACCCAAAACCACCTCCTAATCTTAAAGCCGCGTGGGATAACAGCACATCTCGAGGCGGGGTACGAATTGCCTTTCCTGTGCGTTCACCAATCATTAATCCCGCAGCCACCTGCCAACTTCCGGCTAAGGCTAAAAGCGGTACAACCGCAGTATTCAGTGAATAACCAATCGTTGTAATTCGCCAATATAGACGAGTTTGATCGCTCAGATATCCAATCACCAGGCGGAAACAATGACCGATTAATTCTCCTAAACCTGCGACTAGCCCAACAACAAAACCACTCGCTCCCAAAACTCCTAAATAAGCCCCTGTAATGCTTCGTCCTCCTTCATAGGTTGCATCTGCACAAAGACTAACAATACCTAATAGAATAATGAATTTAAGAGCCGATTTATCCGATGCTTTTTGTTCCATTTTAACAATTTCCCTGACTTCTTTTTTTTACGCCCAGAACTGACTGCAACTCTGGGTATTATTCGATCACAAGCAATCTACCCGATTTAGGAGGCTGCCATTTTAAATCCATGTTTTGTAAATATAGTTTTAGCTTCATTACTCAACAAAAATTTGACATAAGCACGAGCTACATTCGGGTTTTTACTATCTTTTAAGACGGCAACTGGAAAAAGAGCAGGTGAGTGTAAATTTTCTGCTACCGTTTCTACAACTTTGACTCGTTCTGAAGTTTGAGCATCAGTCACCCAAACGATACCCGCATCCACATTACCAGATTCAACATAAGATAAAACTTGACGCACATTACTACCAAACACAAACTTAGATTGAACTTGCTCTGTAATCCCCAAATTTTCAAAGATTTCTTCTGAGTATCGCCCAATGGGTACACTTCTCGGTTCACCAATTGCAATTTTTTTGACTTGGGAATTTCCTAAGTCTCGAAGGCTAGAAATTCCCGTTGATGCTTTGGGTACAATCAAAACGATACTATTCTTCACTAAGTTGTGACGAGTATCTGTCAGTAGAAGCCCTTTTTTTTCTAAAGCATCCATTTGTTGTTGAGCCGCAGAAATAAAAATATCCACAGGGGCACCATTTTCAATCTGCTGCTGCAATGCACCAGAACTACCAAAATTGTTGGTTAAGTTAATATTGGGCTGTAGACTTTGGTATACTGTCTTGATTTCCTCTAAGGGTTCCCGCAGCGCGATCGCAGACGATACGGTTAAAGAGACTCTGGGTTGTGCTAGTGTAGTGGCTGTTGCCAGTATAAAGGTTGTCAAAAACAAGAAAATTATTGGAGTTAAAAAGCGTTTTTTGTTTGTTTTCATACTCAATATAAAGTTCCAAAAATCATATATTTTGTTGGTTAAATTGGCATTAAAAACAACTTCAGGGGATCTAATTTCACATACCAGGGAAAAGGACAATCTTTAAGACTGTCCCATTTATCCTTAAAAACTTCCGCTTGAATTTGGTAATCATTGGATTGTGTGGGGGGTTGATGCAGACTCAAATAAAGGGTCATGCGGTGAGGTGTTTCTCTGGTATGAGCTAACCAACAGGGAAAAGTATTATCAGAATTGGGGTCATTAGTAATCACTAAATGATGAGCGCGAATGCCTACATATTCCAAAGATTCGGGTAGCGGTTCAATAATATTGAGACTACAACCCCAATCAATGGCTTCGATTTGAACCGGAGAAATAGCTCTGGCTTGAGAAAAGTTTTTACAGCCTGTGAGTTGAGCAACAGTATAGGTTGCTGGACGCTCAAAAATCGATTGCTTTTGATCATAGGCGATCGCTTTTCCGCCAGAAACTACTAACAGATGTTCACACATTTCGTAGGCTTCTTCGAGGTTATGAGTAACAAATAATGTGACTCCCTGATAAGTGCTAAGGGTCTCAATCATTTGTTCTTGCAACTGTTGTCGTAGATAAGTATCAAGCGCAGAAAAAGGTTCATCCAGCAGCAAGATTTCGGGTTCTACAGCTAATGCCCTCGCCAACGCTACACGCTGTTGTTGACCGCCAGATAACTGCTGGGGATAGCGATTTTCTAGTCCAGAAAGCCCTAACTTTTGCAGTTGTTCTTCTAAATGTAGTCGGCGTTCAACAGAAGATAAATGCCGTAACCCATAGTTAATATTTTGGGCAACGGTTCGATGAGGAAACAGCGCATAATCTTGAAAGACAATACCCACTCGACGGGAACGAATAGGTAGATTAATTCGTTGATTTGAATCAAATAAAACCCGTCCATTAACAACAATACGACCCCGCTTAGGAGTTTCTAACCCTGCAATACAACGCAAGGTCATACTTTTGCCAGAACCGGAACTTCCTAAGATTCCCAGCACGCGCCCTTCTAGGTTAAACTGCACATCTAGGGGATAACTTGCTAGGGGTTTGTGAATATCTACAAAAAGTTGCATTTTCAGCGCTCCATTACAAAACTTTCTCTATTCCCTGGGAGAAGCACTATAGAATAGGGATTGATGATAAACTCTAGAGGGTGAACTATTTTTCTCATTGTTCTCCACAACAATAGAAGTCCGACGCAACCGCCGACGTTCTTCTATATAACGCGCCCATAACAGCAGCAAAAATGCCCAAGCTGTCATAATCAACACCATGATGTTTGCTTTGCCATACTGTTGATTCTGCACGGCATCATAAATCGCTAAAGGCAAAGTTTGAGTCCGCCCAGGGATGTTTCCCGCAACCATTAATGTTGCTCCGAATTCCCCTAAAGCTCTAGCAACAGCTAAAATAAAACCAGCTAAAATTCCTGAACGGGCTAAAGGTAATGTGACTCGCCATAATACCTGAACTTCAGAGTCTCCTAGAGTACGGGCTGCGGCTTCGAGTTCAGGATTAACATCAAGAATAGCGGCTCTACCTGCTTCTACAATTAGAGGTAAAGCAACAATAGCTGAAGCAATCCCAGCAATTTTCCAAGTAAATAACAAATCAATTCCAAACCATTCTAGTAAAGGACTTCCTCGACCAAAAACAAACAACAAATAGAAACCAATGACACTGGGAGGAAGAACTAAGGGTAAGTTCAAAATCGTAGAGACGATGATTTCTCCGGGAAAACGAACACGAGCTAAAAAAATTGCAAGTCCTAGCCCGAAAATGATCAGTAAAACCGTTGCTAATGCCGTAACTTGCAATGACAAAATATAAGGAAACCAATCCATTAATTTACTGTCTCCCCAGGTAGAACAAAACCATATTTTATCATTAACGGTCTGCCTTTTGGCCCGTTAATAAATTGGGCAAAGTTTCGAGCTTGTTGTTGATGGGGGCTTTTCTTAACAACCGCTAACATTTGGTCAATCGGTTTGTGTAGGTTGTCTGGAATTAGCTCCCATTTTCCAGGCATATTAACGCTTAAAGATAAAGCCACAATTGCAGCATCAACATTGCCTGTTTCTGCATATTGTTTCGTTTGGCGGATATGTTCACCAAGAATTAGTTTAGGCTGCATGGCATCCCATATTCCCACAGACTGCATTGCTTCTTTTGCTGCCGCACCGTAGGGAGCATGGCTGGAGTTGGCGATCGCGACTCTTTTGTATTCCGGCTTGGTTATATCTCTGATATCTTTCGGGTTAAGCGGACTGTCTTCTCTAGTCCAGACAGTAATCCGTCCTCGTCCATAGAGTGCCATCGTTTCAGGTACAACCAAACCTAATCTGTTTAAGTCTTCAATAAACGACTTGTTAGCAGCAGCAAATAAATCTACAGGTGCGCCGCGTTCTATTTGTTGAGCCAATTGTCCGGTCGAACCAAAATTAAAGGTTACTTTGTTGCCTGTTTCTTTTTCCCACAACGCACCGATTTCTTGAAAGACATAGTTTAGATCGGATGCGGCAGATACAGTTAGTGTGATCGGGCTTTGGGCAAAAAAAGGGAATTGATTCAACAACAGCCCTGAAATAACAACGAAGAGGGCGACCAGGCTTGACAAGAATAAATATAGTCTTTTGACCTTCATTGGAGTATGACTTGAGATTTGCTCATCCAGGGACGCCTGGAAACTATCAGCTACATACTGCCACAAATATTAAAATTCCGCAAGTATTTCTTACATATGATAATTATGCTTGCAAAGTAAAGGGTGAGAAGTTAGAATAACGCAAATGTATATTACATCAAGCAAAAGTGCTTGCATCAGCCAGGTGTGATCAATCTAGCACCATTTCCTGAAAACTGGGGAAAAATGTCAAAGTTACAGGACAAAACCTACAGCAGGTTATCTATTGTGAATGCTCAGAAAGGATGTCAAAGGTTGTCTTCACAGTACGTTAGCTAGATCAACCTGAAATTTGGTGATCGCTGTTTTCTAGTTAATTTTTGTGACTAAACTATTGACTGAATCTGCCATTTTTTCAGGTTCTCCCGAGAGGGGAAATAACAAAATATTCGGGATATTTTGATTTTTAATTAGTTCTTCTAGACGATTAAATTGTCGTTCAGTAATTGAAATTCCATCATGGGCTTCAACATATTTCATCTCATCCTCAAAGTTTTCTTCTCCATACACCTGAATAAACACCCGATCCACGCCCCAGGTTTCCCAATCTGCTGCAAAATATTGTTTAGCCCAATAGGGGTTATGATGACAAATATCAAAACTAACAGAAGGATTAGCAGCTTTCATTGCTGTAATCATATTCTGCACAAAATTGGTCAGTTTAGGAGTACGATCTACTTGACCCGGTAACTCAGCATGATATCCTAAATAATCATCCCATTGAACCGCATCAATTGTCGGGTATTTGGTCACAAATTCAACCACAATATCTGTGAAAAATTGCGCCACTTCAGGAATGCCAACGTTTAAAACATAATGATCAATACCGGGATGAGTGCGATCAATTCCCGGAACAATCCAACCCCGTTCAACAGCTAAATTAAAAACCGGGCTATTTTCATCAATTTTTATTCCTTTTTCAAAATAGGCATGAACTTCCATTCCCTGTTTATGGGCTTCATCAATTAACCAATCTAGCCATTGATCTTGAAACTCATTCGGACAACTATTATAACCCAGTTTTGCTTGCATCACTTCACTTCTATACATCGTGCAAGCATTTCCCCAAACCCCATGAATAATGGTATTAATGCCTTTTTTGCGATAGTAACGCACTCGTTGACGAATGGTTTCTTCACTGGCATTATTAGTGACTTGGTAGCGGCTTAAATAAATCCCTCGAATAGCTTTTGTTTCCCATAGGGTTTGAGGGGGTGATGGTGTTACAGTTGAGGGTTTTGGGGATGAATCTGGCTGGGGTTTGGTTTCGGGTTTAGGTTCAGGAAAGGGAGTAACAACAGGGATGGGTTGTCGATTAGGAAAAGAGATAACAACAGGAAGATCAATCGGTAAATCACGGGGTATAAAACGACTCCAATCAATATTATCTCGCTGTGTAAATAACCAATATCCTCCACCTAAAAATAGGAAAATAACGGAAAAGGGAATGCTTGCACATCCACATCCACTGGGTTCTTTTTTTTGACGCGACATGATTTAAAATGATTCTAAAACTTCATTCACCGACATAATTCAATCATAACTTTACTTTTTTGAATTGTCTCGTCATCACTGGATCTCAGGCTACAGTTGGGTAAATCTGACTCAATTCACGAATTCACCCCATAAAATTCCCCCGAATTTTCAATTGTGAGATAACTTTTTTATATTTTTTCATAAAATTTATTATTTTTCAACAACACAATCCAACAATAACTGGTATCTTTCAAAGGAAAGAAAATATCTACGATATAGCAGAAAAAGAGTTGGTTAGAACATTTTTAATCCTAGAATCCTCTCTTGGTGTGCATTCCTTAGCTGCTGCTTTGCAGCAGGGTCGCACCGCTTTCAGAGTCTGCTGTTGCCTTTTACAGTGACCAGTGAACAGGGGACAGGTTACAGGGGACATCACCAGTTGCCTATTGCCTAGCGCTATAGAGGGTTGAGAATTCAGAAATTAGGTTGATTGTTCAAACCAAGCCCGCATTTTTCCAGGATTTAATAAACCATGAGGATCAACCTGTTTTTTAAATTCTAATTGTTCAAGATTAATCGTTTTCATTCCCCCATCTTCTAAAATATAGGTATGAGGATTAAAAATTAAGATTCCTTGATCTTCGTGATAACGAATAATCTCATTTAATCGTTCTTCTGTAGTAAACCTCACAACCTGTAAGGCTGCGGGAAGCATTTGTCCTTGGGTTCTTAAATACTCTAAATGTAGCATCACTTCATCCCCAAAATGATGATAACACTGTTCAATGAGTTTTAACTCAGGGTCAAGAGGAAATAACGCCTGTAAATAGGTTAAAGAGGGGTCAGCACTACGAGCGTGTAATGTGGTATGATTCCAAGTATATTCAATAACAGTTGTGCCTTTATTGGCTTCTTGGGCTGATTTTTGATAGCAAATTTCACCGTTAAATTCTCGAACTAACTCTTGAAAGGGTTCTAAACTCGGTTCAGCAATCATTAAAAATGCACAATGTTTTCCTTCAGGAATTACCTCTTTAAAGGCGGTAAAATAATCGGGAATAGGCGATGCAAAAATACAGATTAATTTTTTGATGATTCCATCAGAATAGCCTAGCGCTTGACCAAACCGCGCCGAACTCATAAAGTCATCAAAACTAACAATTATTTCAGCCCAGGGATAAGCAGGCGCGAGGGGAATTTCTAAGCTAGTAATAATCCCATTAGTGCCATAGGCATGATTGACTTTCTGCACATCATCCCCTCTTAATTCTAACACACGGGGTTCATTTTCCATCGTCACAACACGCAGGGCTTGAAGATTACCGCGATCGCGAAGTTGTCCATAATTAATGGAACCAATTCCCCCACTTCCCCCACCAATAAACCCGCCTATAGTTGCGGTTCGATAGGTTGAAGGTACCATGCGTAATTCCCAACCTTGTTCCCGGGCTTGTTTATCAAATGCAGCTAATTTTACCCCCGGTTCAACGCAGGCTAACCCGGGTTTGATCCAGTGAATTTGGTTCATTTTTGATAAATCTAAAACAATCCCCCCTTCTAAGGGAATACATTGTCCATAGTTTCCGGTTCCTGCCCCTCGAACGGTTAACGGAATTTTGTTTTTAACGCAAATTTGAGCGACTTTTAGCACTTCACTTTCATTCACGGGACGCACCACTAAATCAGCGATTTTATCTTGCAGTAGCGGTTTTAAAATTGGGCTAAAGTGATAATAATCTTGGGAGAGTTTAGTCAGTTGATTGTGATCGCGAATTACTTCTAGTCCCGAAAGTTCCTGACTAATTTGTTCCCAGTTTATCTTTTGAGGAGTTGCAGTCATCGTCTTTTTCTCTAAGCTTTAGATGCTTTTTTAAAAATCATTCAAGGGGGCAATTCATCCCCCCTTAAACAGTTTACTTCAAAAGTGCGATCGCTCGTTTAACACTTTCTGGAAAAATCACCACTAAACTCCCTTCCGATGCTTCAGCTAAAGCGGTTTGAATGGCTTCAGTTTCATCCAAAATTTCTTTATAGTTAAACTGGGGTTTTTCCAGACAAACTCCCTCACGAATTAAAGCGGCTGCTTCTCCACGAGGGCGATCACGGGTATCATCATCTTCTTTAATAATTACCCAATCAAACATCTGAGAAGCTAACCGTCCGAGTTCTTTTAAATCTTCATCGCGACGATCTCCGGGGCCTCCTATTACGCCAATTCGTTCACCCGACCACTGACGAACAAACTCACTCACGGCTTGATATCCAGCAGGATTATGAGCATAATCAATTAAAACATGAAATTTGCCCAATTCAATTAAATTCATCCGACCAGGCGTTTGATCAACAGAGGCTTGAAAAGTTCGTAACCCCGTACTAATATTTTCAATACTCACCCCCTGAACATAAGCCGCTAAACTGGCTGCTAATACATTGGCAATCATAAAAGAAACCAACCCTCGTAAGGTAGAAGGAACATTCACTATTTGTTCAACTTGGATGGTATCTTGTCCGTTGCAAAAGGTGAGAAAACCTCCATCATAAATAGCTGCAATTCCACCTTTTCGCAGATGGTCTTGAACAATTGGGTTTGCAGCATTCATAGAAAAATAAGCAACGTTTCCTTTCACCCATTTTGCCATATTTGCCACTAACGGATCATCGGCATTTAACACTGCATAACCATTTTGATCCGTTGCTTCTGCCACAACACTTTTGACCTGTGCCATATCTTCGAGGGTATTAATATCTTCTAACCCCAAATGATCGGCTGCCACATTTAAAACCACACCCACATCACAACGATTAAACCCTAAACCAGAACGAAGAATTCCGCCTCTAGCCGTTTCTAATACAGCGACTTCTACGGTGGGATCATTCAGAATTAATTGCGCGCTTTGTCGCCCTGTATTATCTCCCGATTCTAACAAATAGTCTCCGATATAAGTTCCGTCTGTGGTTGTGTAACCAATCACTTTTTTGGTTTGTTTAAAAATATGGGCAATCAAACGAGTGGTTGTTGTTTTTCCATTGGTTCCCGTAATCGCAAGAATTGGCACACGATGGGGAGAACCTGGCGGATAAAGCATCTCTAAAAGTGGTGCCGTCACATGACGCGCTTGCCCTTGACTCGGTTGGAGGTGCATTCGCAAACCCGGTGCGGCATTCACTTCAATAATTACGCCATCAATTTCTTTCAGGGGGCGACAAATATCGGTACAAGTAATATCAATTCCAGCAATATCTAACCCCACAATTTGAGCCGCTCGTTCAGCCATCCAAACCGTTTCGGGGTGTATTTCATCGGTGCGATCAATCGCAATTCCCCCGGTACTTAAATTCGCTGTGGCTTTGAGATAACAGATTTCATCTCGGTCTAAAATACTATCAAGATAATAGCCTTGTTGGGCAAGAACATCATCGGTATGGCGGTCTATTTCAATCCGAGTCAGGATATTTTCGTGACCATTTCCCCGATGAGGATGACGGTTGAGATCGTCTATTAATTCCTCAATAGTTGAACGACCATCTCCCACGACATGGGCTGGCACCCGTTCGGCAACGGCTTCAACTTTACCATTAATCACTAAAACCCGATAATCTTTTCCCTGATAAAACCGTTCAATTAAAATCCCCCCAATTTTTGATTCTTCTTTCGCTAAATCATAGGCAATTTCAGCCTCTTGCCAACTGTTAATATTTAAGGTAATTCCCCGACCATGATTCCCATCTAAAGGTTTGATCACAATAGGAAATCCCCCCACATGATCAATGGCGTTTTCCAGTTCATCAAAATAATAAATCACTTCTCCAACGGGGGTGGGTAAACTAGCTGCTTGTAATAAGGTTTTTGTAGCTTGTTTATCTCCGGCAAATTCAATCCCCAAAATATTAGTCTGATTGGTTTGGGCGGCTTGAATACGACGTTGGTATTTACCATAACCCAGTTGAATCACATGACGGGCAGGTAATTTTTGCCAAGGAATTCCTCGTTTTTGGGCTTCACTCACAATCGCTTCTGTGGTTGGGCCGAGGGCATCTTCGGCTTTAATCTCTTGCAAATCTTCGAGATCAATTTCTAGTTCTTCTTCAGGATAATATCCTTGTTCTAGGAGACTTTGACAGAGACGTACTGCCGCCCGCCCTGCATATCGTCCAGCCCTGGGATTTTGATATTCAAACACCACTCGACAAATTTCAGATGTCGCCGCCGGGCGAATGCGACCAAATTTGACAGGCATTCCAGCTAGGGTTTGCAACTCAAGGGCAACGTGTTGAACAATTTTACCCAGACAGACTCCTTCTTGCATCTGTTGTAAAAACCCTCCCCGACACCCGCGAGATCCGTGATGTTCGATTAAGCTGGGAAGAACATTCAGAAGTTGATCGTAGAAGTCTGGTATTTCGTTGGAGAGGCGACCCTCTTGATCTTCGAGATCGAGTTGCAGGACAATTAGCTGCGAATGATTGATACTCCAAAAGTTGGGACCGTACAGAGTTTGAGTTTTAATGATTTTCATGGCTGTCGCCTCCTATGGGGTAGATGCGTCGAGATGGATAAAACTATCGTTATTTTTGCTAAAGTTTCTACTGTCTGGTACTGAGAGCGTTGTTGACTTCCTACGATCAAAATCACAGGGAAAAAAGCGATCGACTTCTACAAACCTCCGTTGCACAACCTTAAGAGCCTGAAACCTCACACTCAACACTGAACTGTTCCTCATAGTGTAGTTTAAATTAGAAAGGGATCATTGTTAATATCATTTTTGTTCAATTTTTGCGTTGGTCTAAATAAGATCTCCGTAAAACTACTGTTTCGTTTATCGACCAACACCCTATGAACTCGGGTGAGAATCTATCTTGTATTTTTCGCTGACAATTCTCAGGCTAGGTTGATTCGTGTTTAGACTGGCATTTGAGTTTGCCTCTCGGGTTCTATCTCAATCATTTTTTTAAATTTATTTTTTTGATTGTTTTGTTTTGTGATTGCAAAGTTAGACTTGGAATTTATTCGATTTGCTATTATACTGGTATTATTGATTCGCAAAATATCCAAAAAAATTCTGTTTGCTTAACTGCTTACAAGGATTAGACTTGGAATATCAGGCACAAACTTAATCAAGTTTATGTTTTGAGTTCCTTGTTTAAACGGGGGATAGTTTTGATCTAAAGGTAGAATTTTTTTAAGAAAAACAGGGTCGAATTTACTAAGGCTTTGATTTTCTCTTTCTCTATCTTGATCAGGGTTTGATGCGGGTGTTAACACAGGGATCATTTTTTGATTAACTGTTGTCATAACTGGTTTGAGGGTGTCTTTTTTCTTGTTTTTAAGAGAGTGATGCGGATTGAAGTCCATGTTAGGCTCAAAAAATCGGTTTTTTCTATGTGTTAAAAACATATTTATAAAAAATAATTATTTTAAGGTTTATGAGGTGGATTAGCAAACGTTTTTACCCCATTAATATTCGCTATCAACGCTTAGAAAAATCTTTGAAAAACCAGGGTGAAATTTCACCTGTTTTTCCCAGAATTTTAGAAAGTAAAGGGTCTGAATCTCCCGATAAAATTACAACAACTCCCACTGAATATCATACCATTATAAACAGTGTTGGGGCGGCGATTAGTTGCTTTCATTTCTATCTAGATGGCACTTGGGAAATAGAATATCGTTTAACAGACACTGCGGGAGTATTTGGTTATACTTCAGAGGAGTTAACATCTAAGGTTTGGGAGTCTCGGGTTCTACCGGAGCATTTAGTCATCATCTATCAACAAGCTTTAGAAGCTATTTTAGCCGGGAAAATGATCACATTGGAATATCAATTTTATCATAAAGACGGTTCCTTGCGATGGATTTGTGATACTCTCACTCCTCAATGGGATGAAACGGAAAATTTTTGGCGGGTTTTTGCAATAGCTTTTGATATTAGCACACGCAAACAAGCCGAGCTTGAACTTCAGCAGCGAGAGCAAGATTTTCGAGCGTTAGTTGAAAATTCACCGGATATTGTGTCTCGGGTAGATCGTCAATTTCGCTTTTTATATCTTAACCCCAGAGTAGCAATAGAAACCGGAATTTCAACCTCAGATTGGATCGGGAAAACTGAGTTAGAATTAGGCTTTCCTGAAGCCATTGTTCGTCCCTGGCATGAAGTTGTTCAGCAAGTTTTTGCAAAGGGAAAAGAGCAGTTATATGAATCAGAATTTCCCTCGGCTGATGGAACTACAAAATATTGGCAATGTCGTTTAGTTCCCGAATTCAATCCAGAAGGAGAGGTTGAATCCGTATTAACCGTAAGTCGAGATATTACCGAGCGAAAAATATTTGAAGAAGCGTTGCATCAATGCGTTCAACACGAACGATTATTAGGAGATATTACAGATAAAATCCGTCAATCTTTAGAGTTAGAAACAATCTTAGAAACCACCGTAGTAGAAGTGCAGAAAATTTTACAAGCAGATCGAGTCTTTATTTATCGGTTTAATCCCGACTGGAGTGGTACAATTGTCACCGAGTCTGTTGTAGCGGGGTTCGAGTCTATTTTAGGCAGAAATTGTCGAGATTCCTATCTCGTTGAAACCCGAGGAGAAGCATTTCGACAAGGTCATATTCAAGCCTTAGATGATGTTCAAATGATCAATTTCACTCCTTGCCATCAAGAATTACTAAAACAGCTACAAATTCGAGCCTCTTTGCTTTTGCCAATTTGTATTTATCCGTCCAATTCTCAGGGTGAAGCGAATTCTCAAACCGTTTGGGGTTTACTGGGAATTAATAGTTGTGTTGAACCCCGTCATTGGCAAACCCAAGACATTGAATTTCTCAACCGCTTAACTGGAAAATTAGCAATAGCCGTTCAACAATCTGCCCTCTATCAACGCCTTAAAAAGGCAAACGAAGAACTACAATATTTAGCTCATTATGATCAATTAACTCAAGTTGCAAACCGTCGGTATTTTGATCAATATTTTGAAGAACAATGGCATCAACTCCAGCGTAAAAAAGCACCATTATCTTTTATTCTTTGTGATGTTGATTATTTTAAACCTTATAATGATACTTATGGTCATGTGGCAGGTGACAATTGTTTGGTGCAAGTCGCTCAAGCAATTTCTCGAAGTGTTCAACATCCAACAAGTTTAGTGGCTCGTTATGGCGGTGAAGAATTTGCCATCATTTTACCGAATACTCATGCAAAAAAAGCCATTGAGATTGTTCATCAAATTCAACAGGAGATTCTGAACTTAAACATACTCCATTCTACTTCTTTAACGGCAAAACACATTACGCTCAGTTTTGGGATTGCTTATCTTAATTCGGCTTTCAATTCTTCACGCGAAACTTTAATTCGTCAAGCTGACAATGCTCTGTATCAAGCCAAAGATGCGGGACGAAATTGTTACTCTCTTGTCGTGCTTTGACCTCTCTAGGAATTGATTAGAGTTCAAAATTCAAGAATTAAATCATAGATCTAAAACGTTGAACTTTGAACTCCTCAACGCTAAACCGTTACACCCGAAGTTGGGGAGGGTTCGGCAGGTTCTCCTGGATCAGGAGTTCCCAGAACTCGATTATAGATTTTGATGTACTCGTAGGCTGACTTTTCCCAACTAAAGTTTTGCCACATTCCCCGTTGTTGTAACTTCCGCCATTGATCTTTATGACGATAGGCTTCTAACGCCCGGATCATCGCAGTCAGAAAGTCCATCGGTTCATAACGATCAAAACAGTAACCCGTTCCCGCATCATTCATCGGGTCATTATAAGTCACCGTGTCAACCAGACCCCCGGTACGCCGGACAATCGGAACACAGCCATACCGCATCGCTAACATTTGGCTAATCCCGCAAGGTTCAAAGCGACTGGGCATGATCAACGCATCACAACCGGAATAGATGCGTCGGGATAAGGCTTCATTAAACAGAATATGACTGGCCATTCGACCCGGATAGCGAGACGCCATCTGCCACATTTGTGTTTCATAATAGCGATCGCCTGTCCCTAAAAGCACAAGCTGGGCATCAGTATAAGACAAGAACTGATCCATAATTTGAATCACCAGATCCAGTCCTTTTTGTTCAACCAGTCGGCTGACCATCCCGATCAAAAACACCCCCGAGTCTACGACTAACCCCAATTCTTCTTGCAAGGCGATCTTATTGGCTTTGCGTCGTTCAACGGTATCGGCGTTATAGTTTTCGACAATAAAGCGATCCGTTTCGGGGTTATAGGCTTCAACATCTATACCATTGAGAACCCCGGAGAGTTTCCCACTGACAAAAGACAGTAACCCTTCTAGGGTTTCACCGTAGGCGGCGGTTTGAATTTGTTGGGCATAAGTCGGAGAAACAGTGGTGACTTCATCGGCAAACTGCACGGCGGCAGCCATCACATTATGGCCCTCCATATACCAAGGACACCAGGTAATCCGTTCCAGGAACCATCGCCAAGGCCCTTGATACGCTAAATTATGAATGGTGAAGATGGTTTTAACGTCTGGGGTTTCGTTCATCCAGACTGGAATCATGGCTGTGTGCCAGTCGTGGCAGTGAATAATATTTGGTTTCCAATAATTCCAGGTAAATTCAGCCGCACCATTGGCAAATAAGGTAAACCGCCAGTCTTCGTCTTCTCCGTAGTAGACACGACGGGGCATAAAGGAAGGATGTCCAAATAGATAGAGTGGTACGTCTGATTTTGGCAGTCGGGTTTCATAGACTGCAAACTTTTGATACATGGCATTTCCCCACCAAATCGGTTCAGAGGGAATTTCCACTTTATCGGAGAGGAAACCGTAATAGGGCATAAAAACCCGAACATCGTGTCCCATTGCCCGCAGCACTTTTGGTAAAGCACCGACGACATCTCCCATGCCACCCACTTTCGCCAAAGGTGAGGCTTCAGCAGCTACAAATAGAATTCGCATGATTGACTTTGCGTTCCCGTACTATACTTCGTGAAGTATCCATCGCCAACGCTTCCGCTTATGGTGTGGGCTTCCTGCTTCTGCCGTTGCCTCCAAAAACCTCAGTTCCTGTTGGTCTTAATACAGCTTCCACAGGCAGACACCCGTCTTCCACAGGCTAAAAACTTCATAGACGCTTGATTATGGCGTTCTATGTGTTTGGATTCTATCAGAAATCTCTGCTGCAATTCATCCCATCACCAACGCTTCACTGTGGCTGTAGGACTTCTTGCTTGATTACCCCGATCACTCTTGGGCTTGCCGCAGGCGTCCTCTTGTTAGATCACTCGAAGACAAGCTTTACCCTTCAACCGAGGATCGGGGTCTATTTGAGATTCTCAATGATTCTACCGTATTTCTTAACATTTCTAATCAAGAGTTTTGATCCTGCTCAAAAGCTGACTGTTTGAATGTTTTGATACAGTCTAGACTTTGAGAAGTCAGTTAGGCTAAACAAATTATAGCAGCCCTCTATTTCTTATTGTATGTTGGAAATAGGGTCGATTCTTATTGGCTGAAGACAAGCTTACACTCATCTTGTTTTTTTGCCCTGTTTATCATCGTGTTTGAGGATTATTAAAAATGCAACCCCGTCAATTGCTCCATTCTGATTCCTCTGGGGATCGTCATAGCAATTTTCTCAAAAACTTTAATCCTATCAATTTTTTCTGTTTTGTGATCTTGAGTCTGGTGAGCAGCCATTTGTTGAGCCAGAGGGCGATCGCGAATCCCTCTGATCAATCTACACCATTTGTTGCCCAGTCTTTTCAATCGGGAGCAACTTTTCTGCCAAACGGTATCTATCTCTATGGCCAATCCCGCCAACGAGATCAACTGGGTCAAGCCTATATGGTTTTTGAAGTTAACCAAGGTCAGATGGTTGGTGCTTTCTATATGCCGCATTCTTCGTTTGATTGTTTTTGGGGGACTCCTCAAGGCAATGGTTTAGCTTTAACAGTGATTGATGCTTACACCCAAGAAACACATCCTTATGCGATCGCTTTTAATCCCTCAGTTGTGGCTGCCTCCACTTCAGGGGGAGCGAGTCAGAGCATTTCTCTAGATGGATTTTACCCGATTAAAGCGATAAGTCAAGTCGATCTGGAAATTTTGGAGGTTTGCCAGTCGGATCTTCGTGAAAGACCAGCAGTCAATTAGAGGTTCTATCTCCCTCTGTGAGAGATTTTGGAGATTTTTGCTCTCGGGGAGTTCAAGCTGCATATTGTTCGAGAATTTCTGACATTTGATGGTTTTTCTGCTCAATTACCCGAAACAGATTCTTCAGGTTTAGACTGTTTGAGTTGATCGAGGACTTCTTGAAGTAAGTTAATCGCTTGCTCTAATTTGCCTGCGATTACTTGAGAGGGGCGATCGCAAGAAATAGTTTCAATAGGCGCTGCGCTTTGAATGTCTGGATCTTCTGGCAATTGCCCAATATAACTCAATAAGTCCTGATCCCGTTTCAGCCAGCCTGCGAGAAAAATTTCTTGAGAGGGGTTGACTTCAACTCGTTGATAGCGATAATTCATTCGAGCTTGGCAATAGCGTTGAGCAGTTTCCCAGGTATTATTTTGTAATAGGGCGGCTTGAGTTTTCTGGCCGAAACTACCGTCTATTGTTAATCCCTCAAGAACTTCTTGTAAAAATTCTACACTTCCTTTGACACTAAAATTAACCGCAGTATCAAAGTGAACAACAGCCAACGGTAAAACCATCAAGTCTGATGCAGAAGGTTTCCAATACATCTCAAAGTAGACTTGTTCAACTTCCTCTGGAGTAATATCAACCACTGATTTGAATGGTAAACCTTGACGACGAAGATAGGCATCAAACGTTGCCTGGGTAATGCCATATTGGACAACGCCGCCCAAATCTTGGGGATGTCCAGCACCACCTTCCCATTTGAGAGTAAACTTTAAAGCCGTTAGAAAAGGATCAAGAACTTCAGTCATATTGGCTCAGGAGTTTAGAAAGAGTTGTTACAGGTGTTAAGGGTTGGAGTCTCACCATTGACCCTCATTCCTCTTATCTAATTCCTCACTTCTGCTGGCTCATCCCGAAAAAACAGCAAACAGTATTTACAGTGACTTGCAAGGGTTTTGCCTATTCTACTCGGACTCGTTCAAGGATTAGAGCAACCATGTACTTTGAGAAAAGTCATCAGAAGAAGTTTTCGGCTGATCTTGAACATGATCAGGACGACGAATTAACTGCGGAAGTTTATTTTTTTGCTGAGGTTGAAGTTTTTGCTGAGGTTGAGGTTGAAGTTTTTGCTTCTGTTGAGTTTGAGATTTTTGATGAGCTTTTAGCTCTTGATTTTCTTGTTGAACCGCCTTTAATTCGGCGATCAGCTTAGTGTTATTTTCTGAGAGTTGAAAAGCTGCTTTTTGAGCCTTGTCTAGTTCTTCTGTGAGATCGGTGCGTTTGAGTTCTTCTTTGAGTTGAGTAATTAATTGAATTTTTTCCGATGCTTCAGACTGTAGGTGTAGCACCTTCTCTTGTAAGCAGCGTTCATTCTCTCGAGATGTTTCTAAAGCAGATGTTAATTCAGTGATCTCAGATGTTAATTCAGTGATCTGTACTTCGAGATCCGCTTTAGTCGGGTTCTTGCGTCGTTGGGGAGTCTCTGTCGCTTCGGGTTCCTGAACATCAGCAGAATGCACAACTTCTACTTCTGCGGTTTTGACTTCAGACTCGTTCACTTTCTGAGCTTCCTGCTTGACCATATTCCCTAGACTTTGTTTAACCATCATGTTGCTCCGCTTATCTAATGGTAGGGTGAAACCATACCTCCAGTGTATATCCCTGAATGTTTAGGCAACACTCCTCAAAACTTGACTTAATGAATTGACCTTTCCATCCCAGTTTACCGTCTTAGCGTCAGAGTTGAGTCAAGAGCAGTTTCGATCAGCCAAATTTCTCTAAAATGAACTGTAGAGATTGCACATCTGAGAAAATCTATGTTAGAGTAGTAACTCGTTCGGACGCATAGCTCAGTTGGTTAGAGCGCCACGTTGACATCGTGGAGGCCACAGGTTCGAGTCCTGTTGTGTCCATTAACCCCAAACCCTTACAAAACGGGAGCTTTCAACTCTGCAATTGATGTGATCGCGACTTGAATAGATTGCCACGCTTGTGGCCAGATGTGGTCAGAAGCGGTCAGAAGTGGTCTAAAATTGGGTGCGACACCCAATTCGATGACTCTATGGCAAAACATCATACAGTCTCCATTTCCGACAATCGAGGGCGAGTTCGGCTGCGATGGACTTATCAAGGTCAACGCTACAGTTTAAACTTGGGTCTTCCCTACACGCCCACCTATCTCAAAGTTGCCAGCATGACGGCCCATCGAATTGAGTTGGATATTGAGTCAGGAAACTTTGATGAAACCCTCGACAAGTACAGACCCGAACACCTGCGCTCCGATATTAATCAGGAGAAGGTAACTGTGGTTGAGCTATTCGAGCGTTTTATCAAGTTTAAGGAAGATTTCGTTGATAAGCGCACCCTAGAAAAATACTATGCCTGCATGAATTATATTGATGAGTTTGTGGGAGAGCGTGCGCTCAACCAAATTGATGAGAAGCTGGCTTTAAAGTTCTCGGGATGGTTGCAGGATAATCAACAGTTATCCCCGCGAACCACCAAAGAACATCTGAGCCTCCTCAAGGCGGCTTTTGCTTATGGAATGAAGAACAAACTGGTTGGGGGAAATCCTTGGACGGAGGTGGTGAGTTACTTCAAGGTTCCACCCAAACAAATGCCAGACCCGTTTACCCTCGACGAAGTTCGGGCAATCATTGAGGCGTTTAGAAATCATTCGGTCTACTCCTATTATTATCCCTATGTGGAGTTTTTGTTTAGAACCGGATGCCGAACTGCCGAGGCAATTGGACTTCAATGGAAAAACCTCAATCCCAATTGTACTTCGGTTTGGATTGGAGAAAGCTTGAGTCGGGGTCGAAGAAAAGCGACAAAAACAAATCGGGCGCGAACAATTCCCCTGAGCGATCGCCTGTCGGAGTTACTGCTGTCCATTCGTCGGGTACCGATGGTCAAAGAAGAGTTGGTCTTTTTAACTCCCAAGGGAAAACCGATAGATGATGGTAACTTCAGAAGTAGAGCATGGCAGCCGATTTTGCAGGATTTGGAAATCGAGTACCGCAAACCCTACATCACCCGCCATACTTTTATTAGTCATGCCCTCGCCTCTGGTATGAATCCGATGGAAGTTGCCCAAATCACCGGACATGATCTTCAAACTCTCTATGACAACTATGCAGGTTATGTCAATAAGACCCCACAGCTTTTCGATTTTTAGGTGGGACTGCATTTTTCTGATCTGTTAATAGGCTACGATGTCAGAACACTTTATGAAAACTACGCAGGGTGTATTGAATCAAGACCCCGACTCCCGGATTTTCTCAATCCATAAAGTACAAATTACCTCCTAAAAACCATGACCACTACTATCAGTACGCGATCGCATACAAGCCCAAAACGGGGAAGAATTTTTGAAACCGAAGTTCCCCCGCAGCAACTTGAATATGAACGCAAACGCACCGAGTTGCGTCAACAGGCGAGAACACATTTTGAGCGTCTCAAATTCGGGTTGATGTCTTCTCATCCCGACGAATATGTTTCTATTGAACCCAAAACGGGGGTTTATTTGGTCGAAGCGGACTTTGAAGTTTTACTGTGGCGTTGCCAGATCTACTTTCCTCAAAGTCCAACCTGCATTTTTGGCATTAACGAAACGGGAAGCTGCGGTCGCCTATGACGATTATTCAAGGTCGATTTGGACCGGGAGGAGAGTGGATTTTTGAGATTGAACTCGTTACCAGCGACGGAGAACCTATAGCTGTTGATGCGGTGTTTGACTCCGGGTTTTCCAATGGTTACTTGGCATTAAACGCCGCAGATGTGTCCGCTTTGGGCTGGCGCTTGCTGCAACCGGATGTGGAACTGGCCACCGCCAATGGTTTAAGTCGGTTTGATATTTATCAGGGAAAAGTCATTATTGGTGGAAAAACTTGCGTGATTCCCGTTCATGTGGGACGGGGGATTCCAGATATTTTGTTGGGGTTGAGATGGCAAAATCAAGCCCGAATCACTGTCGATTATAGGGCGGGAATTCTCACTCTGGAACTGGAAGCTTAATCGCTCTTTCAACAAATGAGCCGTATTGATCCCCGATCAAATCCTGCTTTGGGGTGAACTTGTAGAGATATTTTCAGCAAATGTGAACTCAGAAGTAGAGGGGGGGCAATGTCCCGATATAGATTGTGATCGCCATACAACCTACGCTTTTACCCAAGTCAAGAGTCCGATCTGTTTTCCAAAAACCTCAATCAATTACGCTCCAAAAACCTGCGTCCAATAATGATTGTAATTAACAAGTCCCTGGTCATTTTCTAAATAGAAATAACCCACACCAATCTCTGTATAATTGGGATTTAGTAAGTTCTCCCGGTGTCCTAAACTGTCAATCCATCCCTGTACAACATCCTCTGGACTCAAATAACCCGCACCAATATTTTCACCGACAAAAGAGAAAAGATATCCTTGAGCTTGAGCGCGAGAACTTGCCGTCGAACCGTCTAAACCTGTATGACTAAAAAAGTCTTGGAATGCCATATTTTCACTGTGTTGTTGAGCCGCATTTCCCAACTGAGAGTTAAACATTAACGGTTGCAAACCATTATTCTGACGAAAATTATTGGTTAACTCTATGACTTCTGAGACCCAAGAAGAAGGCGGTTGATTATCTATCGGTTGCTGTGAAAAACCGGAATTTTCTTCTACTGGAAGCCCAAAATTACCTCCTGAAAATCCAATTGGCGTTCCGGTTGGATCAACTTCTTCTCCAAACCAAATCACTCCATATCCCTGATAAAGACCCACGCCTAAAGCATTCCATTCTCGATTTGCCCATTGTTCTTGATTGAGGATAACAGCGTTATGTCCCGGACTATTTATCCATAAATCAAAAGCATCTTCTGCGGTTAAAGTTGATGTATTAAAACCACTATAACCTGCGGCATTTTCATAACCATTTCCCGGATAACCCGTATTAAATCGCTGAGGTGCCGTCCACATATTTGACCAAGTATTGGGATCGTCTCCACTGTAAGGAGCATCACTCCAAGCATGAGTCACCGTACCAATATTTTCTGCTAAATCTAACACATGACGATTAGCAACAGTGGTCAGTGCTTTAGAAGCAGGTATAGGGGAAAGATTATTTTCAATTCGGTATTCATTCACAAGGTTATAAAGTTGCAGTTCTTCCGGTTCCATTCCATCCAAAGAGGAGGGAGCATAAATATTAAATAACGGGGAGAGTTCAGAAGATTCAAACACAATGTTACCGATAAAATCATTTTCTGTTAACTGACTCGGAAGAATACCATCAAGTCGTGCAAATTCTTCACCTGTAGAACTCAAAACCAACCGAGTTTGATT
>JBJHBL010000044.1:0-47703 GCA_050485465.1 Limnoraphis sp.
ACTGTTGAAACGGTTCCTGAACCCACCACACTTTTAGCTTTAATTGCAGTTGGTGGTTTAGGTTCTGTTGCCCTAAAACGCAAGTCCTAATTCAACACGGGAGAGGTGCCATAGCGCCTCTCCGCTACCACTAACCGTTCAGCTTTTTGCCGCGAATTGAACAATCTAACAATTCCATCGGATGCTTTAACGGTATAGATTCCCCTTTGAATTTTAAATGCTTGAGAATTTGCAACGAACATCCGGGGTTTGCAGAGGCAATCAGTTGCGCCCCGGTATTCAATAAATTCTCGGCTTTTTGTTGTCCGAGTTCATCCGCGACTTCGGGTTGCAACATATTATAAACCCCTGCACTGCCACAACACAACGCCGCATCGATGGGTTCTCGTAATTTCACACCCGGAATTTGTTGCAGAAGGTGACGGGGTTGTTGGCTAATTTTTTGTCCGTGTAATAGATGACAAGCATCTTGATAAACGAGGGTTAATTCTCCATCGGTTAAGGGATATAATGGGGCGGTTAACCCCACTTCTGCAAGAAATTCCTGCACATCTTTGACTTTTGCTGCAAAGACTTTTGCTCTTTCTGCGTATTCAGGATCATCTTTCAATATATGACCATATTCTTTTAAGGTATGACCACAACCCGCCGCGTTAATAATAATAGCATCTACGCCTGTTTCTGCAAAACTATCTATCATTTGCTTGGCTAAAGTGTGGGCTTGGTTGGTTTGTCCTTGATGTTCGGGTAATGCCGCACAACAGCCTTGACTTTTCGGGATAACGACTTCACACCCATTAGCGGTTAAAACGCGCACTGTGGCTTCATTAACGCTGGAGAAAAACAACCGTTGCACACAGCCTAATATTACCCCGACTCGATAGCGTTTTTCACCTTTTGCGGGGATAATCGTGGGTAAATTGTCTTGAAAAGATTGAATAGTAATTTCGGGTAAAATTGATTCCATCGCCCCTAAACGGGGGAGAAGTTTCGGTAGTAAACCTGTTGAACGGACTAATTTCTGCACGCCGAGTTTTTGATAAATAAACAGGGGAACTAAAAACAGGCGTAAACGGTTTGGATAGGGAAAGAGATTAAAAATTAGCAATCTTAACAAGCGATCGCCTAAATTTCGGGGAACATTCCGTTCAACTTGGGGGCGTGTTGCTGATATGAGTTTATCATATTGCACCCCTGACGGACAAGTGGAAACACAGGCTAAACATCCTAAACATGTATCAAAATGTTGGGCGGTGGTTGGAGTTAAAGGCGCTTCAGAATGATTAATCGCATCCATTAAATAAATTCGCCCTCGCGGAGAATCCATTTCTTTTCCGATCACGCGATAACTGGGACAGGTTGCTAAACAAAATCCGCAGTGAACACAGGTATTGATTAAATTAGGATCGGGTGGATTTTGGGCATCAAAACCGGGGAATTCTTCGGGGGATAAATGAGGATTTTGGCTGAGAAAGTTACTGTCTTTTGCCGGAATGCGGGTAATTTTTTCTAAGGGTTGTTCTGAGGTTTGCATGGTGAAGTAAAATAGGTTTGTTAATCCAAAGGTTTAAATCAAGAGAGAGGAAAGGCTAAAACGGTTTTAAATTTCTCCAATAAAACGATGCGAACTTAAGAGATGTTGGGGATCAAATTGTTGTTTAATTCGACGCATTAAATTGAGGGCGTTGCCGTTATATCCCCAAACTTCTAACTGTTGTTTGACTTCAGGAGGTGCGTCTAGAATTGAAAGGAAACCGCCTTTATTATGACACCAATTTCGCAGTTTTAACAGGTTGTCTAAATTCACGCTTTCCCACTTTAAGTTTCCTAAACCGACTCCAGCATGAATGTAGCCTAACGCTTGACATTTGTTGAGTGTTTCAACGGCTTCTGTTGGAGTGACTCCGATTTTACAGATGATTTTGGGGGTTTCTTCTGGTTGCCAAATCAGTTGTTTTAATTGTTGCCAGAGGTGTTGATCATTTTGAGTATAATGTTCACCATTCAAGCCAAGCTTTTCAGCGACTTCTAATAAACGATTAGCTTGTTTTTCAACACTTTCAGGCAAACTTTGAAAACGAACCATTAACCCCATTTCACTCCTTTGGTTCAGTTTTTCCATGAGTTGAGGCGAGAGTAAATCAACGGCAACCGGAGTTAAGGCAGAAGATAATAAGGTTTGAGTTGCAGTGGCAATTTCTGTACTCTTTCCAGTTAAAAGAACGGTTTGTGAAGCGGGAGAAACGGGATAAACTCGTAATGTTATTTGAGAAATAATTCCCAACGTTCCGTAAGATCCGGTTAATAATTTCATTAAATCATATCCGGCAACATTTTTAACCACACGCCCACCTGCTTTGGCAATTTTACCATCAGAACGAACAAAAGAAATGCCTAAAATTTGATCCCGCACTCCTCGATAGCGTTGTCGGAGTGAACCTGTGTCGCCAGTGGCTACAATTCCACCGATTGTCGCCTGTTCAGAATATACCGGATCAAGGGCTAAAAATTGCCCGCTTTCTGCTAGAATATGTTGCAGTTGAGCAAAAGACATCCCTGCTTCTACTGTCACTGTTAAATCCCCAACCGCGTGTTCAATTAACTGATTTAAATGTTGGGTACTGACGATTAAATTAACATTTTTGACTAATCCTCCCCAATGCAATTTGCTACTCCTTCCACAGGGGAGAATACCGAGTTGATGCTGTTTGGCATAAGCAACCACGGCACTCAATTCGGTTTGAGTATTGGGATAAATGATAAAATCTATAGAGGTTTCAGGGGTAATACTGCGAAAAATCCGATTTTGATCCATCGAATTAATTTGACTGTACTCAGAAATTCCTGACTCACCGACAATAGCTTCTAATGCGCGATGATGGGTTTGACTCACAGGTGAGGTTGGGGGTTGATTTGGGGTTGAAATTCGGTTCATTGAAAGGGGTAATTTATTCGTCTCAGGGAAAATTGAGATATCTTTATTTTAGAACGACTGCGATCGCTCTGAAACAAAATTGAGTCAATCTCCGTTTAACGGCAGTTTCTCAGCAAAAAATAATTTTAAGTGGTCTCATTTTATTTACACTATACACTAAACATTACTTTGGGGAGATCTCAATGGATACAATAGATCTTATGGCATTATTGCATCCTGCACTAGCAGTGAGCGTTGTTTTTCCCATTATTGGGATGGCGGTGAGTCGGGCTTGGCAAACTCGTCAACGACGCATCCAAACCCAGGAGAATAAACAAAAAAGCAAAATCTCACCGACAGTAGGGCGTGAACATTTAGAAGTTGGGCGGTGGTTAACGGGCGCTGTGGTCGGAGTGACATTAATTGCCTTTGCTTATTCTATTTATTTTAAAGGGGTTTTTCAACAACTCACACCCGAAAACACTCCCCAAGCGATTTTTATTCTCTTGATTTTTGCTGCAACCATAGCTTCTTTCGTTTTCCTCTACAAAGCTAAACCCAGCCAAGCATTATGGCGGGGAGTTTTTGCTACCTTAACTGGAATGGGCTTAGTGATTTTAGGTTCCCAAGATGGCGTGTTTAGACGGGGTAATGAATGGTATGTATCTCACTACTATTATGGGATTTTAGCGGCTTTACTCATGGTCATTTCTCTGGCTATTGTCCCGGAGATTTATAAAAATCAAAAATGGCGCATTGCACACACTGTATTAAATTGTATCGCTTTGTTGTTGTTTTTTGGGCAAGGGTTTACTGGATCGCGAGATTTATTAGAAATTCCATTAGATTGGCAAAAACAATATCTCTATCAATGTGATTGGAATAACCAAACTTGTCCTTTTAATACTTCTCATCGTTTAAAACTTTTTCCCACTCAAGCTGTTCATTTTACACCGGAAGAACTGAATATTCGTCCACAGTAATGGTTGTTTTGGGCGTAAACTCAGCGCCCTAACTTTGGAGAACTACTGTTTATGAGAATCTAGATTATTTTTGTAAGACTCTAAGTTATTGCCATTGGTTTGAGAATTAGACAGATTGATGAGTAACTCTTTTAATTCAGAAGATAACTCTAAAGGAAGACTTCCTCGAACGTGTAAATCTCGTTGAGGAAAGGGAATTTCGATCTTGCGTTGTCGGAATATTGCTTCAATTTGATAATATAAATTACTGCGAATAATCACATGACGACTCGGTTGAGAAATCCAAACTCGCAGTTCAAAATTAAGTGAACTCTCCCCAAAACCTTTAAATAAAACTTGAGGAGAAGGCATTGCTAAAATATCAGGATTTACTTTAGCAACGTCTAATAAAGACTGTTTCACCATTTCAATATCAGATCCATAAGCAACACCAATTGCAAGCCTGATACCGGAAACGGGGTGATCATGGTTCCAGTTAATTAATTCCTTTTCTAAAAAACGAGAATTGGGAACAATAATAGAAACCATATCCAGGGTTTTAATAATCGTACTTCTCGCCCCCACCCGTTCAACAATTCCCTCATATTCTCCAATTTCAATAAAATCTCCAACTTGAATGGGACGTTCAAATAAGAGGACAATTCCACTCCCAAAATTTTTGGCAATATCTTGAAAACCAAACCCTATCCCCACACCCAATGCACTGGCAAGAATGGTTAAAGAACTGAGATCCAGTCCCCACACTTGCAATAAAACAATTCCACCAATAAAAATTAAAGCATATCGAACAATAATGGCAATAACTTCTTGAGCGCCTCGGTTAATTCCTGTTACATTTAAAATTCGCGATCGCAATAAATCACTCACGACTTTTGCTGAAACAATCAACCCCCAAAATAAGGCAGCCAAAAATAAGAGATCGGGGATAGAATAGGATCGGTTATCTATAGTCAGAATACCCGTAGTAAACGTTGAAATTAAAGCACCTGTAATTTGATAACTGAGGCGTCGAGTATAGGGAAATTGATTCGCAATATAAAGAATTGTCGCTGCCCAAATTCCAATCCTAACACTCATCAGTGTCAGAAACAAAAATAGATCAAGATTCCGTTTATTATCGGGGTTTTCCGTTTCATTATCCGAGGGAAACGGCAAAACTTTTAACAAAAATTTCTTTAAGGAAGATTGCCATATTTTTCCTAAAATAGAATGAAATAGAATCGCAAAAAACAGAATAAATACAGAACGCAAAAAAGAAGCCCGTAAAAAGCTCATACTGCGTTCTCTTTGGGCTTGATTTAAAGATGCTTGAAGTTCTCTTACCCAAAATTCGGCTTGTTCTTGCTGAGTATTTCCCGAGTGAGAATCCCGTTCTGTTACGGTGAGTAAATAGCGATTATTTACCCAAATTGTTGGTAATTGATTGCTGAATCTAATTTTGATGTTGAGGGGTTCGGGTGAACTGGCAGCAGCTAGTAATTTTGAATTAATAATCTCGGCTCGTTCTTGGGCTGAAAAATCTTCTGAACTGCTGACTTTAAATAATCGTCTGCCATCTAAAGTTACAGAAGCAGTATTCTGCTTAAACCCTGGGGTTGTGCTTTCCTGTGCCGACACGGGATGAAACAATAAAAAGCTACTTAAAGCCAAAATCATTCCGAGCAGTACCCCAAGCTTGAAATTTCGGAACAGAGTAGATAGACCCCTAAATTTTAGACAAATTTCTTTAAACTTCATATTAATTATTGGATTCATTTTTCGGTTTTTTTTTGAAAAATTTATCAAAATATTCATGGGTTCGCGAACTTTCAAGCCTCAATCTACCTAAATTGATTCTCCACAGAAGCTAGATAACATCCATTAATCCGCCAACTGTCATTAAGATCCTGTTCCATTAGATACACGGCTCTAACAGGTGTTCCATCGGGTGACATCAATAATACAGGTTGAGTCGGAATTCCTTGAACAACAATAGCATCTTCAAAAATTACGGAACGAGGACGATAAATAGCGGGATATCCAATTTTAACCATCTGTATAAACTGTTCAGGTGTACAAAATTTGGCTTGAATTTCGGGACTAGCAAAACTAAAAGCGCTAACAGCATCATCTCTTTGAAAAGCTTGCAGTTGACGTTCAATCACAGAACGGATCTCTGTGCGATCGCGATCGGTAATTTTCATAGGTTGAGTGTTTATTGATACAAAAATGAATAAATCAACAAAAGAGGGGATAACCTCACAGATCAAGGATTTCCCTCCTCTCAAATTATAAAGAGAATGCCGAAATTTTACCGGAGCATTTTGAGCAAAAACCGTTTATCTTAAATGAGGGGAACTTTCATCATACCGCTTACCCATGACTCAAACGATTTGGATAGCTCGACACGGAAACCGCATTGATTTTGTGAACCCCGCTTGGTTCAACACCGCCGAACGACTTTATGATCCTCATTTGTCTGACGATGGTTGTGTTCAAGCTCAACAATTAGCTAACCGCTTAGTCGGAGAAGGAATTACTCATATTTTCTCCTCTCCCTTCCTCCGAACCGTACAAACCGCAAATATTATAGCTGAAACCCTTGATTTACCCTTAAAACTGCATTGGGGTTTGGGTGAATGGTTGAACTCTGAATGGATGTCCAGTTTACCTGAAACCCTCACCCCCCAAATTTTAGCGCAAGAATTCCCCAGAATTGACCTATCTTACCCCATCGGTAAGCCTCATTATCCCGAAACATGGCAAGATTGTCTAGATCGTACCGCAAAAACCGCTCAAAATATTGTTGCAGCGTTTCCCGATGAAGATTTATTATTCGTTGGACATGGAGCGTCTGTTGTGGGTACGGCGATGGGTTTAGTCCCCACTTTAGCAGAAACAGATATTCAGGCTTCCCTCTGTTGTTTAGTGAAATTAGTTCGGGAGGATAGCGAATGGAAAGTCGAACTCAAGGGCGATGTTTCCCATCTCAATACAACAGAAACCGTGATTCGATTTAATTAGAAATGTTTAAGGTGGGTGAACCTTGCGTAACCCATCCTTATTTTAACATCCAATAATCTTCTCGCTCAATATTATTCAAAGGTGAGTTTTTGGGTGGTCATAGATATCGAGATCATCATTCTCGGATCTTGCAGTTGGCGCGATCGCTCTACCCAATTTTCCCCCCTTCAACTCAGAATTTTTACTCCCTTTCTCCACCCTTCATCTTCAACTGTATAAAAAAAATTAATATTTCCGTAATTTTACTGAAACGATTGTTCAGGAGAGGTTGGCTACAAAATAAACCCAGAAAGGATCTCAGGGTTTTTGGCTGAACTCAATCTCCACTTGAAAAAATCCGTATTTCCCCGGATGTAGTTAGTTTGGAAAACCGATATATTGATATTGATTTGAGAGGTACGACGAGTCCCCTTGAATGCAGAGATCTAGAATTCAGACCTGATTTGATTCGTTTCGTTCAAAGACATCAATTGTCTCAAAACAGCCCAAGCCCGATTCATAGCTCTGAGTCTTCTTTCCATCAAAATTCGACCCATCCACTCTCCTCAACCGAAACCCTACCAAAAATCAGAGGTGCCTAATGGCATTACCAACCGATCCGCTTTTCAAACAACAATGGTGGCTCTTTAATACAGGTCAAGGCGTTATCAATAATCAAGTTCAACCCGGAACTCCTGGTATTGACCTCAACGTTATTCCCCTATGGCCGGACTACACAGGTCGAGGGGTAAAGGTTGGGGTGATTGATAGTGGCGTTGATGCAGACCACGAAGACCTAGCCCGCAACTATGACCGACGCATCGATCAACCTGATAATATTGGTACTGGCCCGCTTCCTCAACCCGTTGGAGATGTGCATCATGGAACCAGCGTAGCCGGAATTATTGCCGCCCAACGCAATGGTATCGGAACTGTGGGTGTTGCTTACGAAGCCACGATTGCCAGCTTTACCTTTTTTGATAGCATCACCAGCCTTCAGAGTGCGGTTAATTTTGATGTTTCTAGTAATAGTTGGGGACCGAATTTACTACTAGATGCAAATGTTAACACTGATTCAGGAGTTTTCTTTGGCGCTCAGGGGATTGAAAACGCTGTCACTGAGGGGCGAGAGGGTCTAGGAACTGTATTTGCATTCGCCGCAGGAAACGAGCGTAGTGATGTTAACCCAAATCTAGGAGCTTTTCCTGTCCATCAAAAAGGAAGTAATGCCAACTATAGTAACTATGCAAATAACCGTCATGTTATTGCGGTTGCAGCGATTAATAATAACGGAGTCGTTGCTGATTACAGTAATCCGGGTGCGCCGTTAATCGTTTCCGCATTTGGAGATAGTCCAGCAAGTATTGTAACGATTGACCGTACAGGTGAT
The DNA here is from genome assembly GCA_050485465.1 of Limnoraphis sp. Taxonomy (GTDB): domain Bacteria; phylum Cyanobacteriota; class Cyanobacteriia; order Cyanobacteriales; family Microcoleaceae; genus Capilliphycus. The sequence goes on from JBJHBL010000044.1 coordinate 8,270, forward strand.
GTTGGCTATAACCCAAGTTTAAATTTTAGTCCTAACTTTGTCAACGCTAACTATCACAATGCCTTTAACGGCACATCTTCGGCGACTCCAATGGTGTCCGGTGTCGTGGCTTTAATATTAGAAGCTAACCCCAATTTAGGCTATCGAGATGTACAAGAAATCTTAGCCTATTCTGCCCGACAAACTGACCCAACAAATAAAGCGACAGAAGAATTTAACTTCAGTAATGATTTCTGGACGTTTAACGGTGCGACGAACTGGAATGGGGGCGGACTTCATATTAGCCATGATTACGGTTTTGGTTTAATTGATGCTACAGCAGCCGTGCGGTTAGCAGAAAGCTGGGAAATGCAGCATACAGCAGCCAATGAAACCGTCCGAGAAGTGAGTTTATCTTTACCCTCAGAGGGGTTAGAAATTCCCGACAACCAACCCGATAATCCCCTAATTCAAACTTTTACTATTTCTGAGGGGATTGATATTGATAAAATTGAACTGGATATCCAGATTGAACACGGACAGTTTCAAGATTTAGTTGTCACCCTCATTTCACCCGATGGGACTGAAAGTGTTTTAATGGATCGCGTCCCTTATGTAACAAATAATTATCAGGGAGACACAGGTTTTAAGAATAATTCTCTCGATTATATCTTAACCAGTTCCCGTCACTGGGGCGAAACAGGTGCAGGCGTTTGGACGTTAAGCATTGCTGATTTTAGCGATGAAAACGATCCGCTTAATACTGGAGAAAACGGAACCAGTGGCAATAATGTCGGTCAACTGTTTGGGGCAACTTTAAGCCTTTATGGCGATGAAATTACGGCAGATAATACCTACATCTATACCAACGAATTTGCTAGTTTTACTGACTCCAATAATCCTCGAAAAATTCTCAGTGATAACAATGGTGGCACAGATACAATTAACGTTTCAGCGATTACCGATAGCGTTTATCTCGATCTCAATCCCGGCGCAGTTAGCATTTTACCCGGTCGCAGTTTAACCGGAGATACCCTTGAACCCCAAACCTTAACGATTGCAGAAAATACAATCATTGAAAATGCCTTTGGTGGGGCGGGAGATGATACCATTATTGGCAATAGTGCCGATAATAAACTCGTTGGGGGACCCGGTGAAGATGAATTATACGGCAATGAAGGAAACGATACTTTAGTTGGCAATGGAGCCGATTTATTGGAAGGGGGACCCGGTGATGACCTGTATATTTTGGATGCCAATAATGCCGGAGGAACCATTATTGATGATAGCGAAGGCGTTAATACTATCATCCTAGAAAACGCAATTCTTCCCGATCTCTCAAGTGATCAGGATGCGGATGATTTAGAAGACTTACCGGAAGGGATAACGGTTTTACAACTCTTTCAAGGTGCAAGAGGTTTAGCAAAACTAGGTGATATCCTGTTTATTGACCTCAACGCTAATGGTCAAATTGACTTCAGAAATGATATCACCATTTTTAACTTTTTTAATGAGGATGGTGGCAGCAACTTTGACCAGGTAGGGAACTTATCAGCAGATGAAATTGTGAACTTTTTCGATAACTTACCCGCCGAACTGCAAGAAGTCGGAAATCTCGTATTTTTACCCTCAGAACATGAGGTTCTAAATGGTGTGCAGAACTTTATCTTTGCCGAGGAAGATGAAGTGAATTTACTATTACAAGGCGGAGATAAAGGGGATTTAATTATTGGCAACGACACCGATAATATTCTGATTGGGAATAGTGGAAATGATGAACTGTTTGGTCAAGGGGGAAATGATTTTATTATCGCCAATGAAGGAAATGACTATTTAGACGGAGGAAGCGGAAATGATACCCTCTATGGCGGTCAAGGGAATGATGAACTGCTAGGGGATGATGGCGATGACCTGCTGTTTGGAGATGATGGCTTTGATACCCTCTCTGGCGATGATGGAAATGATACCTTGTATGGCGGCGCGGATAATGATTTACTCTTGGGTGAACAAGGGGATGATGTTTTGTTTGGGGGGCCAGGTCGTGATACCTTAGACGGGGGAGAAGGTAATGATCTCCTCTATGGCGGTCAAGGAAATGATATCCTCCGAGGCGATCGCGGTAATGATACTCTAGTCAGTGATAGTGGTGCAGATAGCCTATTTGGGGGTGCAGGGGATGACCTGTATATCGTGGATGCAGCCAATTCCGGGGGTAGCCTCATTGAAGATGATGGCGGTACCGATAGTTTAATCATTCCCGGACAAACCCTGGTTATTGGTTTGAACCCTGGACAAATTGGGGTGACACGCGGGGGTGAGTTAAATGCTGATTTATGGATTGACTTAAATGCAGATGGTAACTTTAACTCAGCAACCGATTTAAGAATTGTTGATTTCTTTAATAATCTTGACCCCGGAACAGGTTTTATTGAAACCCTTGGAAATCTCACCGGAGAAGAAATTCTACAAGCTTTCCCCGTCCTTGGAACACCGCAAAATGATAATTTAATTGGTTCTAAAAATGACGATGTTTTAGAGGGACTCGCAGGGAACGATACCCTACATGGCAATGCGGGAAATGATACCTTAATTGGGGGTGCAGGTGATGACTATTTATTCGGAGATAACCACCAGTTTATCAATCAACCTGGAGGTTCAGTTTTCCAGGGTACACCCATCGGAAATGATAGTCTTTCAGGTGGAGAGGGGAATGATACTCTGTTTGGTGGTGCGGGAAATGATACCCTAGATGGTGGAGAGGGAGAAGATTTTGCGAGTTATAGATTTGCACTGACTGGAGTTTTTGTTGACTTGAATACTGGTGTTGCTTTTGATGGTTTAGGCGGTACGGATACCTTAATTAGTATTGAGAATATCCGGGGTTCAAACTTGAATGATACCTTGATTGGTAATGCTGAGGATAATATTCTTGATGCTACGACTGGCGGTGCAGATCTTCTGCAAGGGGGTTTGGGAAATGATACCTATAAATTGAATGCACAAGCATCAGGAGGAAGTCAAATTATAGATGAGGGTGGCGAGGATACTTTGATTCTCACTAATGTTAATGAAATTAGTTTCGACCGTCAAGGAACAACAGCAATTATTAACCTCAATCCTAACGGGGAAATTAACCCAAATCAAATCATTAGCATCCTCAATTATTATGCTTCTGATGTGGGAGATGAACCAGGTATTGGGTTTATCGAAAATATTACCAATGACAGTGGACAAGAATTATCGACAACAACTTCTAGTGTTGGAACTCGGTTTATCAACTTAAGCTGGTTAGATTTTCTGGAAGCATTGACCATCTAGGAATATCAACTAAAACCCGGTTCATTCAACACCGGGTGATCAAGGTTAATTGACCGTATTTCTTTAGGGGAATACGGCAATATTTATTGGGAAAAAATCTAGAAAAAATTAATACTTTTGCTCCCTAAAATTATGTTGCATCTGATTATTTTTGTGTTAGACTTGTGTCAAATACAGTTCAAGTAGATTGAATCAAGGTCAAGTTACACTCCCATGATTCTATCAAACTCATTTCTATCATTTTAACTTTTAAACCCTCACACCAACAAACCATGAAAAACATTCAAAGTCTTTTACTTGTTAGTCCTCTGGTTCTCTTTTCTGGCTTGAAAATTACTCATGCAGTCGATTTAACGGCGTTAGATCAAGCCTCTCATACCCCGGACAATACTGTGCTTTTAGCCGAGAAAGTTGATGCAAGATTTACCAACAAAAATGGAACTATTAAAGAAGGAACAGCAATCTCTATCGATGGAGATGAGATTATTAATGTCCCTGATAATTTGAAAAATAAACTCTTTATCTTGAACAAAATTTATCGAGTTCAAGAAGGAACCTTTTATGATGATCTGTTTGTCGTTGATGAACGAGGTGTTAAATGGTCTGTTGAACAAATTGACAGCAATAATCTGGTTTATTTAAAGTCCGGAGAGATGACCGTTTGGGCTTTAATTCAACAGTTCTAACGCGAGTTTCACTTCCGTTCATCCATCCCCAAAACCCAGTAACTTTGCGAAACTGGGTTTTTTGTTGCTACTGTTGCTATTCAACGTCTCACCCGAAGGTATGAGGAAAGTTCTCAAAACACCTCGACACCACAAAAGACGACTCAACTACACCAGTCTGGGGATAGATTCCGAAAAGAAACCCGGTGTAACTTCCCGACTTTTTAGGGGGGAAAATCTACACTTCCTGGAAATCAGAGGAACTGTAATTATATAAATATACGAAATTTCAACGAGGTTGCCCCATGAAACATTTAGTTCAATCCTTCTATAACTGGTACCGTCACACACTGCGTCACACCAAATACCGTTGGGTTTTGATTCTGGGAACCTTAATGTATTTGTTGAGTCCGATTGATATTGCGCCTGATTTCATTCCCATTATAGGATGGATTGATGATGGAATTGTTGCAACTTTGTTTGTAACAGAAATTTCTCAGTTATTACTTGAACGTCTCAAGAGTGGTCAGAAGAAAGCCACCACTGAAGTTGCTGATGCTGAAGTTGTGGATACTCAAAAAACGGTTGTCGATGTCACCGCAAGTTAGGTAATTGTCGAGGGGATGAGTGCTTCCACAGCGAGTTAACGGTCTGAGAAAATTTACATCCCCTGCTTATTTTGTAAATTGAAACGTTGATATTTTTGTTGAATTTGTTACCAAAATTGAGTTGATATCGTATATCTGATTACAAAAATCAATTTAATTTGGATTATTCTTAAAATACAATAAATAATTTGATCGATCTCTAGAGTTTGGGCTTAAAATCTTAGCCAATTCTAGGGATAATATTTTTTTAAGATGAAACGGTCGAACTTTTCAAGACGAGATTTTCTGAAAGCTGCCGCCTGTGCTTCCTTTCTATCAACACTTGGGGGTCATTCTCTCATCGCTTTATCTGCTTCAAGTCGAAAGTTAATTTCAACATCAGAATGGTCAAGTGATAACCTGTTTCTACAAGGAATTAACGCCCCAGTTTTTCAAGAAATAGATGTTGAGAACTTGAAAATAACAGGAGAAATTCCAGCAGATTTGAATGGAATGTATCTAAGAAACGGCCCGAATCCTTATTTAAAACCCATTTCTTATCAATATCCCTTAGAAGGCGATGGCATGATTCATGGGGTTTATCTCAAAGATGGAAAAGCCAGTTATCGAAATCGCTGGATTCTAACCAAGAGTTTACAACTTGATATTGATGGAAAAGAACGACAAAATATGCCACTTGTGAATTATGCAAATACGAATATTGTACCCTATGGTGATCATTTATTAGCCTTGTATGAAGTGGGATTACCCTATAGACTTTCTCAGAATCTAGAAACTTTAGGAGAATGGAATTTTCAGGGTGAACTTGAGGAATCTATGACGGCACATCCCAAGTTTGATCCTCAAACCGGAGAGTTACATTTTTACCGTTATTCTCTCTTAGCCCAGCCTTATTTAGTGTATTATGTCGCGGATAAACAGGGAAAAATTATTCGTAAAACACCTGTGGAAATGGCATCTCCCGCACTCATCCATGATACGGCAATTACTGAAAATTATATTATTTTCTTTCATTGTCCCCTGGTTTTTAATGTATTTAAAGCGTTGGGGGGTCAACTTCCGTTTGAATGGAAGCCCGAATATGGAACAAAAATCGGGTTAATTCATCGCAAAAATATGGATCAAAAACCGATTTGGATTGAAACAGAACCTCTATGGATGTGGCATTTTATGAATGCTTACGAAGAACAGGGTCAAGTGATTGTTGATTTTGTCTATCATAATCATATTGAGTTAGAACCCCAAGAAACTTACACGCTAGAGGTAAAATCTAACTTACAACGATTCAGGATTAATCCTCAAGAAAAAACGATGAAACCGGAATCTTTAGATGATCGGATTGTTGATTTTCCCACGTTCGATTTTAGAAAAACCGGACAACCCTATCGCTTTGGATATACACCACATATTGATCTAGAATTAATCGCTAAAAAACAAATTCCTAATTACTTTCCCGAACTGATTCAATATGATTTAGAACAAAAAGTGAGTCATGTTCATCGGTTTAAACCCGGACAATATTGTGGTGAAGCGAGTTTTATTCCTAAAGCTGGACAAGTCTCTGAAGATCAGGGATATGTGGTGACATTAGTCTTTGATGAAACGACAGAAACCAGTCTTTTAGTGATTCTTGATGCAGCTAATTTTGCCAGTGAACCCCTTGCCGAAATCCATCTTCCCGTTAGAGTTCCCAGTGGATTTCATGGCAATTGGATTTCCAACGTAATATAATAGCAACAGAGATAAAAACTCTACTCAATTCAACCTAAATAGAGGTTCAAACCTATGGTTAGCCAGGGTCAAGGACTACTAATGTTTAAAATTGTGCTGTTGTTTGTTAGCGGGTTAATTGGATGGAGTGGTCATTTAGAAAAAGCAGGTGCATCGACTTTTATTTTAGAACCTCAACCTCAATCTCTTTCAAAATCTAAACCCAAAATTCGCATCCTTTTTCCCGCTTGGGAACCCCTTATTCCTCCCCTGGGTGAACCGTCTCCCTATCTTCCAGAAAAGTCTGAACCCATCCCTTTACCCCGTGATTTTTCAATTCCTAATGATGATTTAGGAAAAATAATTTATCGAGTAGAAATTGATCCTGAAGAAAAAGTCGTTGCTTTGACCTTTGATGATGGCCCGTCGCCGGATACGTTGAAAATATTACAAATTTTACAACAATATAATATTAAAGCAACCTTCTTTTTACTCGGTGAAAATTTGTCTCGATATCCAGAAATTGTTCAACAAGTTGTTAATGAAGGTCATGCCGTTGGAAATCATACTTGGAATCATCCCTATGAACCTATGAGTACCGTTAAAGCGGCGGCAGAAATTGATAATACCGCAGCCGTTATTGAACGATTAACAGGTGAAAAAACTCAGCTTTTTCGCCCTCCAGGGGGAATTTTAGAGAATGGTTTAGCTGACTATGCGAGAAGTCAAAAATATGTGATTGTGATGTGGTCAATTGATACCAAAGATTATCAACAACCTTTAGCAACAGTTTTAGTTGATCGGGTGATGACTCAAGCTCATGCAGGTGCTATTATTTTATTACATGATGGGGGAGGCCCTCGTGATCGTACTGTTGAGGCGTTACCGATGATTATTTCTAGTTTGAAACAACAGGGTTATCGCTTTGTGACGATTCCTGAATTGTTGCAGATTCAGCAAAATTATAAATAAGTTATGGGTTTTTACTCGCTTTTTCAGGGCGTCTATTTTGCTGGAAAACAGAACATTGCTGTAAAAATCTCCTCGGAATTTCTAGACGACTTCCCCAATGTAGATGTAAATAAGAGGCCTGAAGATTAGCAACAGACCATCCTTCCGTGAGAAGTTCATCTTGATTTTTTCCATAACGTTTCATCTGATACAGTGGATTTAAAGATTCTATGGTGAGTTCTGAGCGATGAAATTGATGTCCAAAAACCGGGGTTTCTTTGGGGAATAAAGGACTGTCTTGTAATGTCGTCGCTTGATAATATCCTAATTTTAGCCGTTTCCCCATAAAAGCGGTTGTCGGGAGGATCCCCACCATTGGCCAGGATTTGTTCTCAAAATCAATTATTTCTTTACAGAAATACATTAAACCTCCACATTCTGCATAAGTCGGTATTCCTACGGAGATCTGATTGTGAATGGCTTTTATAATGGGTAAATTTTCGGATAACTGTTTCGCAAAGACTTCTGGAAAACCACCCCCAAAATAGAAACCCTGAATATTCTCGGGAATTTGAGTGTCGTTTAATGGACTCCAAAAGATTAATTCTGCGCCGAGTTGTTGTAAAATATTTAAGTTATCTTGATAGTAGAAACTGAAAGCTTGATCTCGGGCTACTGCAATTCTAATGGGATGTTTAATCTGAGGCTTTAAAGGAGATTCAACGGCTATTTTTTTTTGAGTCTGTAACACCGGAAGTAGTTTTTCCCAGTTAAAACACTGGGCGGCTAAATCCGCAAGTTGATGAATTAAATTTTTGAGTTGAGGGAGTTCATCGGTGGGAACTAAACCTAAATGTCGTTCAGGAAGATGGATTTGATCTTGTCGTCTTACAATCCCCAGAATCGGTATATTAAAAGGTTCTAGAGCTTCTTTTAGTAGTTCAAGATGGCGGTCACTGGCGACTTTGTTTAAGATTAAGCCTGCAAATTTTAAATGGAGATTGACTGTGGTAAATCCATGAACAATTGCAGCAACAGAACCGGATAATCGACTACAATCTAAAACGAATAATATTGGCAGATTTAAAAGTTGAGCAACATGAGCGGTGGAAGCGGTGGGGGTTTGAGTATTAAAACGGGATACCCCATCAAATAATCCCATAACTCCTTCGATCACCGCATAATCTACCGTTTGAGTCTGGTGATTAAAACACTGTTGAATATAAGCTTCTGAAGTGAGAATGGGATCGAGATTATAACAGGGTTTTTGAGTGACAAATTGATGAAACATGGGATCAATATAATCCGGGCCAACTTTAAAAGATTGGATATTGAACTGTTTTTGTTGAAGGTAGGCGAGTAGAGATAAGGTAATGGTGGTTTTACCTGATCCACTTCGATCAGCAGCAATGATCACGCTCATTTGCGATTTCTCCCTGAAATTATCTAAAGTCGATGTATCTAAGTTTACCTGATCAGGCTTGGTATAAATTTAACAACTAAATTTCGGTATAATTATGGAGAAAAAACCCTTGACTTTAAACCTTATTTTTTGAGAGGATAGTGTTAGAATAAAAAAACAAATCAGGACAATGCACAAGAGATAAATTAGCGAAAACAACAAAAAAATAAAAATTGTAGTTAGATTAACAATGGCTAATATCAAGGCAAAAGTCAGGATTTGAGGGGGTTAATACTCTAGAGAAATTGAAGCGATCAAAAACACAACAATCTTGTGATTTATATCACATATAGAGTCAGCCAAGACGGTCTAACAAGCGATTTAACCCCAAAATTTTGCAAGTCTTCGTAATTTTTTGACTCCAGATCCAACCACAGAAAACCTATTATCTGAGCCATGTTAAAGCAAAAGAGAAAGAAACTTCTTGAACCCCTAAACAAAAACGCCTTGTTTGATCGATTGCCTCGAGAGGTTCAGCAATGGGCGCAAAGTTTACCCTGGAATGAACGACGGTATGTTTTATCTTTGTGTTATATTTTGTGCGGTTCATCTCCGGAAAAACAAGCCGAGTTTTTAGATGAATATACAGCCGATGGCTTAGTCTCCAAACTTTTAGAAGATATTGATACACTGCAACGAATCAAACAGTATCTCAGTTGGTTTAGACTGGATACAAACCTCAATGAATCTCTGTTGAGAAATTACATCAAGCAGTTTTATATTCACTCCGCTCAAGACGCTCGTTGTCAACCCGATGAATATCTCGAATCCGCTCTGAGACTGGCTTTAAACCCAGAAGATAAAGACAAAGTGTTCTATTATGTCTTAGGATTTGAGTTGCTGAAACTGATGTTTAATATGAGTTGGCTTCAGCATGAACGTTTATCCCGACTGCAAAGAAATCCCGATGATTTTATCCGCAACTACATTAAACCGATTCAAAATACCCATAAACTGAATGGCATCGTTGTTCCCAAAGATGAACGAATATTTTTTGCTCGGAGAGATTATTTCGTGAAAAAACCAGAGATTTCTACCCGCAAACTGGTTGAATTAATTTTAGTAACCTTTACAACCGAACAAGTGATCAATTGTGGCTTTTCTGTCACTCGTCATATTCGCTCCTTAGAATTTGATTATGATTATGTCTTCAATCCCTCAGATGATGCAGAAAGTATCTTTCCCTGGGAATGTGAATCCATGATAGGATAAGATGGGTCAACTCCAAAAAACAGAGGCTTGAATCCGTAGAATCTGAATCGAGATCCCTCTACCTAAGTTCAGATGGCGCTCCAACCTCTAGCCACCAAACGCAGAACTGAGGAATTAACGTGCTATTGTCAAAAGGCTTTGAAGTAGAAATGTATACTGGCACTCCTCAAGGAGAAGTCGTCGGTTTGTCTGATCGAATTGTTGCCGAATTAGAGGGATTTGTACGAGAACCAGACAGTCGCAATGTAGAATATACAACCGCGCCTTTATACAACTATGATCGCCTGTTGTGCGCTTTAGTCAAACCTCGGCGATTACTGCGAAAGACGTTACAACAATGGGGAAACTATACCCTAATTCCGGGGAGTACCCTGTCTTTGGGGGGGAGTGATCAATTCTACCGCTCTGACCCTAACAATCCCTACCATACTCATATAGAAAAAACCTACGGGACAACCGTTGTTACCGCCAGCATCCATATCAATATAGGGATCAGTGACCCGCAACTGTTGATGCAGGCGATTCGTTTAGTGCGGGTGGAAGCCCCCCTATACTTGGCGCTGAGTGCCTCCTCTCCCTTTATAGAGGGTCAACCCACAGGCAACCATTCCACCCGGTGGTCGGTTTTTCCCCAAACGCCCCAACACGTTCCTTTATTTGAAAGTCACGCTCACTATATAAACTGGACGGAAGAACAACTCGCTCTCGGCACCATGTACAACGTCCGTCACCTCTGGTCATCGGTGCGACCCAATGGCGATCGCCGTCCCTACAATTTAAATCGCTTAGAACTGAGAATCTGTGATTTAATCGTTAATCCGATCGCTTTACTCGCCATCACCGCGTTGTTAGAAGCCCGACTGGGACAAATGCTCGAAGATCACCGCCTTGATCCCTTAGAACAGAGTGATTTTCCAGCCAGTACCCGAGCCTTAGACTTAATGACCTTAAGCGAAGAAAACGAGGCAGCTGCCGCTCGGTTGAGTTTAGATGCTCCCCTGCGACATTGGAAAGACGGTCGAGAGATTTTGGCCCGTGATTGGATTGAGGAACTTTATCAAGAAGTCTGGCCTGTTGCCAAACGGCGAGGCTTTAGCTGCTTTTTGTCTCCCGTGAAGAAAATCTTACAACAGGGAAATACCGCTCAACAGTGGTTAAACCTGCATCAACAGGGGTTAAACAGTCGCCAGATCATCCAAGGGGCGATCGCTCAGATGGAGCAGCAGGAACGAGATTTTGAAGATAAATTGTGCCAACCTTCTCTCGTCGCCTAAACTTCACAAAACTTAAGAATATCTTATCGATCAACTTTTTGTGGAAACATAAAGAAAAGCTATGAATTCAGATCGTAACGAGGGACGGCTGTCCCCCGTCTGAAAGCCCTACTTTGAGATAGATTGTTCATGCCCCGTGTTGTTTTGATTCAACCTCAGATTCCCCCGAATACAGGTAATGTGGCTCGAACCTGTGCCGCGACTCACACAGAACTGCACCTCGTTGGGCCATTGGGCTTTGAAATTAGCGATCGCGATCTCAAACGAGCCGGATTAGACTATTGGCCCTATGTCCCGTTGAAGTTTCACCCTGACCTAGAAGCCTTTAAGCGGTATCACCATTATTGGGGAGGACGGTGGATTGGGTTTAGTAAAAAGGGTCAGCAGAATTACATCAAATTACCCTATCAAGCCAATGATTGGCTGTTGTTTGGCTGTGAAACAGCAGGACTTCCCCCTGAAGTGCTTCAAGCCTGTGATGTGATCACCTCAATTCCGATGGCTGAAGCGGGAGTTAGAAGCTTAAACCTATCTGTAAGCGTTGCAATTGGGTTATTTGAGGTTCGTAGACAATTAGGTTTTTTAGAACAATAGTTCTCTCAACAGCAAGTCCCCCGTTTTCCCAATGATTCAGTTATTTAAACGTAAAGAACGAAAAATATAGATAATTTTTTTTTATAAATACCCGGATTGGGTTTCCCTTGATCAGTGATAGATTTTATTCATCCTTAAATAAGCTTCTCAGTTGATGCGACGAGCCTTGAGGCTTTCTGGTGAATTCAGTTGAGTCTGAGAGTTCGTTGGGTGGACTTCCGGTTAAAGTCTAATCTGAGGAGTCGGGCCAGTTCAAAGAGACAGTTGTGTTTTGATCAAGAGTTAGTGTAGATTCACATCTGGACTCTGAATCCATGAAAAGTCCAAGTTCTGATGTTGACTTGACAGTTAGGCAGGTGTTATCTCTAGCAATCTCGATCAAAGAGATTCAACAGAGATACAAATCACTTGCCGAAATCAACAAAGCAGGATAACCTGACGTAAGCATTGATGACTGTCAGTGATATACATCAATTTATAAACGTGATAAATATCACTGATTTGAATCCGTTAAAGAAAACCTTGAATCAACCAAGGACAGTTAAACGCTTCTCCAAGGAGGTCGTCCTTTGAAAGGAACAGTTCCACATTCAGACCAACCCACCACGAAGGCCCAAAACAAACAGGCTCAAGTGACACCTGCACAGCAGGCAACATTCTCAGGGAGTAGTAAGGCTTACACCAAAGCTGCTTTTCTGGGTTTAGCGATCGCCTCCGGTATTCTCTGGCCTGAAGGGAGTCGTGCCAATACAGTACCAACTGTGACCACACTCACTCCGGAAATGCAGTCATCTTCAGAGGAGTCCTCCTCTCAAACCGGAGATCATCAGGCAACTGCACCCGCCCAGGATGAGCAATGGCAACCGTCTTTGCTCCGGAATTTATCCGGGATGCACGAAAACTCCCCCCGAGCTAATTCATCCTCTGAGCCAGATGTGCAGTCTGTTAAATCACCCAAATCGGGTTTAGCGGAGTTATCCGAGTCGGAGTTTCAAACTCCGGTTAGTGGCACCCATTCACTCCCGAGTTCCCAACCCTCTCTAAATGAAAGTCAGCCGAATTCGCCTACAGCGGATTCTCAGAGAGCCATCTTCAATGATTCCCCTGGCTCTCGTGCGGCTCAAACGAAAAATGCTTTTCCCGAAACGACAGGTACAAATCAGCCCTACGCCACACCTGAAGTCCCCGGAGCGATTGTAATTGAATCGGAATTAACAGATCATTCTGTTTCAGTGGTCTATCGTGTTAACTCCGGAGAAACCCTGGCTCAAATTGCCCGTCGTCATTATGTGTCTGTTGAGGAGATTATTAGAGCGAATAATCTCATTGACCCGAACTTTATACAAGCGAATCAAAATCTGAGAATTCCTCAACGATCTTCCCATCGTTCTGTTTTTCAAAAACCCTCTTCAAATCATCCCAATTTACTGGGAAATTCTCTAAGTGCTAATGAAAATTTAGGGGTCGAAGAATCCCTTTCAACCGAAAGTAGCAGTTTAGGAGTGGATCGCTCTAGACTCAATACTGCGGTTCAGCCTTTAGAACCTTCTGAAACTCTCAAATCTAAAACCTCTAAACCGATTGGTAATCAACTGAGCCGAGTACAGCCTTATACTCTGACTCCTAAGAATGAAGCCGAGAGCCAGTTTTCTTTGAGTGAACTGGGAATGATTAAGGCTTCCGGTTCAATTAACCGTCCGACGGCGATTCAAGCTAAAACCCTTGTTGATCGTGGGGAAACGACCCATGAGTTAGTGTCATCAGATGTTAATCTGAAGTCAAAATCTGTGGCAGGTAAAGGGGAATCCCCTTCTCAACTCCACACCAGTCGTTTGCGGGCTGATGTTGACCGACTGCGCCAAGAATATCAGATGCAGCAGCAGGCGCAACTGGTGGCGGATACTTCACAACAACAGATGTCAGAGGAACAGTCTTCAGAAGCGGACTTGACACCGAATACTCCTCACCAACCTTTGTTGCTGCGTCGGATTAACCCTGAGTTTAATCCGCAAGCCTATGACCGTCAGAAAGAGATTGCAGGGGAAAATCATCAACCTCTCCCAGAGTCCATCTCCCTGCCTGAGTTATCGCCTTCTAACGGTGCAGCTTCCCTGCGTCCTGAAGAAAAACTGGAAGCTGAACGTTCAGGGGATGAATCCGTGGTGGCGACGGCTCCGATTGGTTCCAGTGCTTATGACCCCCTGAAACATCCGGCTCTGGGACGGATTGTTTCTCCTGATATTCCTCCACTTCCTGGCCCGGAAAGCTATTTGCCCGGCGGAACGATGCGGTTTAACGGTTATATTTGGCCGTCGAGAGGGATTTTAACGTCCGGCTATGGTTGGCGTTGGGGACGGATGCACCGAGGGATTGATATTGCCGCTCCCATTGGCACTCCGGTTGTTTCTGCCGCTCCGGGTGTCGTGACTTATGCCGGATGGCATAGTGGTGGCTTCGGAAATTTGGTGGAAATTGAGCATCCCGATGGCAGTTTGACACTTTATGCTCACAATGATCGTGTTCTGGTGAGTGTGGGTCAGAAAGTGCCTCAAGGTCATCAAATTGCGGAGATGGGGACGACAGGCAGAAGTACAGGCCCTCACTTACACTTTGAGATTCATCCTGCGGGTCAAGGTGCTGTTAACCCGATGGCTCTTCTTCCGAGCGAACGGGAGAATATCTCTCAGCGATAAGACCGGGAACTGCGGATCGGGGAACAGGGTACAGTTTTTTCGTTGAACCAGCCTCCCCCGCTTCCCTTAAAAATTTTGAAGTCGAAAGGCTTGCAATCTTTGACGGGGTTTTGCTACAATAGAAAACTGTTGATGAGATGGCTCCGTAGCTCAGTGGTTAGAGCAGGGGACTCATAAGCCCAAGGTCGCAGGTTCAAATCCAGCCGGAGCCACTTGAAAAATGAAAAAAAGCACGTTTCTAGAAAAAATGAGCGTGCTTTTTTGATCGGTTGCGTAAGTGTAGTCATTTCGAGTATGATGTTCTCGTAACAATTCGTAAACTCGAGGAAGTATCCAGAGGATTCACTTCCCGACCGGATTGAGTGGGACATCATTGTAGAGACATTCAAGGAGAAAGACGTTATGGCAGAAGATTGCATTCGCGTTGGTTTATCTGCACCCGACTTTACTGCAACGGCTGTCGTTGATCAAGAATTTAAAACCATCAAGCTCTCTGACTATCGCGGCAAATATGTTGTCCTTTTCTTCTATCCATTGGACTTCACTTTTGTTTGCCCAACTGAGATTACAGCTTTTAGCGATCGCGCAGAAGAATTCACTCAACTCAATACCCAAATCTTAGGTGTTTCCGTTGACAGTGAATTTTCTCACTTGGCTTGGATTCAAAGTGATCGCAAATCCGGTGGTGTCGGCGACTTAAAATATCCCCTAGTTTCGGATATCAAAAAAGAAATTAGTGCGGCATACAACGTTCTCGATCCCGAAGCTGGAATCGCCCTGCGCGGTCTGTTTATCATTGATAAAGAAGGTGTGATCCAACACGCCACCATCAACAACCTCGCCTTTGGTCGCAACGTAGATGAAACTCTACGCACCCTGCAAGCCATTCAGTATGTACAAACCAATCCTGATGAAGTTTGTCCTGCGGGTTGGAAACCGGGTGAGAAAACCATGATTCCGGATCCGATTAAATCTAAAGACTTCTTTGCTGCTGTTTAATTAGAGTTGATCCAAAATGGTTAATGGGGATGAGAAAAGTGAGAGACAATCCGATTCTGGGTTTGATCTCTGACTGCTCACCCCAACTCCGTATTCATTCCTAATGGTAAATGATGCTGACTTCTACTGATTTTAGTGGCTTATTCAATCGCCGCTTTTTCAAGAACTTTTTACCAATCCCGGCGACCTATTACCTGCAAATCGGTTTAAAAACCCCAGATTTTCAAATCCCAGATGTAACCAATGGTCAGTTGGTTAAACTGTCGAACTATCGGGGAAACTGTCCGGTAGTTTTAGCATTTACTCGCATTTTTACAGAAAAGCAATATTGTCCGTTGTGTTACCCCCATATTAAAGCGCTGAATGAAAACTATGAACAGTTTGTCCAGCGTGGGGTTGAGGTGTTGATGATTACCAGCACCGATGAGCAACAAAGTCAAATTGTGATTAAAGATTTGGGTTTAAAAATGCCCTTATTATCTGACCCGAATTGTAAGACGTTTAGACGCTATAAATTAGGTCAAGCTTTGGGGGCGCCTTTACCTGCTCAGTTTATTTTAGATCGAGACGGAATACTCCGTTATCAACATTTATTTTCTTTTTTTGAGTCCAATTCCGGAATTGATAAACTGTTAACAGAACTTGACCAACTGACTGCTTAGTTTGGGTTGAAAAGATCCGCCTGAAATCCACTAATTTTTAAACGTTCGACAATTCCTTCTCGATCTTCGACCCAAAATTGAGAACCAAACCGCACTAAATATTGATGAGAAACAATTGCTTCTACGGGGTACTTTGTTTGACTTGGGTTTCCCCCATATTCAATTAAAACGGTTTTGAGATTGTATAATCTTGCGGTTTTTTCAATGTCTTCAGGGGTAAGATAGAGTCTCACAGAAGCTTGGTTTTCGTTGGGCTGCTCATCGCGTTTTAAAAGTCCCTCCAGCAATTCTATTGCTTCAATAATCAACTGAATTTTATCCTCTTGTTTATCGATTTTTCCTGTTACCAGCAGAGGAGTATTTTCTCTGAGAGAATTTTGCACCTCTTGAAAGGTTCGGGGAAAAATAATTGCTTCTGCTTGTCCACTCATATCCTCAACTTTTAGAAACGCCATCGTTTCCCCTCTCTTGGTCACATGGCGTTTGACTTCTACAATCACCAAAAAGACTTTAACCTCTTTTTTCCCTTTGTGTTCCGCTAAATCTTGTAACGTAATTGCATCTTCAAGATGATAGGCTTTAATAATAGATTTGAGAGGATGTTCAGAAACATAGAATCCAAGTAATTCCTTCTCAAATTGTAACTTTTCTTGAGTCGAAAAATCGGGAGTTGCAGTAGCTTTCGGAGCGCCTTCATTACTATTTTTTGTTTTTGTCTCGCCTAATAAATCAAAAATACTTCCCTGACCAATTTCTTTATCTTTAGCTTTTCCTTGCGCCCATGGAATTAATAAATTTAAATGTTCAATAGCTTGTTTTCGATTGGGATTCAAACGATCTAACGCCCCACATTTAATCAAAGATTCTAACGCCCGACTGTTAACAGTTTGTAGGTTTATTCGGCTACAAAAATCAGGCAAATCTTTAAACTCACCCCCCTCTTTTCGCGCCGCTAAAATATTTTCAATTGCCGATTCCCCAATATTTTTAATCGCAGATAATCCAAAGATAATCTTACCCTCAAACGGCATAAAATCAACCTCTGAACGATTCACATCAGGCGGAACTACATCGATTTTTAAACTGCGTTGACAGGAATCAATATATTTTTGTACTTTGTCTGTATTATCACTATTTTCTGTCAGTAACGCCGCCATATATTCAACGGGATAATTCGCTTTGAGATAAGCCGTTTGATAGGTAACAAACCCATAAGCCATTGAATGGGATTTATTAAAACAATACTCCGCGAAAGCTAACATCTGATCAAATAAATGTTCAGCAATTTGTTTACTCACACCATTTTTAGTCGATCCATCAATAAAAGCTTCTCTTTGTTTCTGCATTTCTGAGAGTTTCTTTTTCCCCATCGCCCGACGTAATAAATCCGCTTCTCCTAGTGAATATCCCGCCAAATCTTGCGCCATTTTCATAATTTGTTCTTGATATACCAGAATCCCATAAGTTTCTTGTAAAATCGATTGGAGTAACGGATGTTCATATTCAATGGGAACCCTTTTATGTTTGCGATCAATAAATTTAGGAATCAATCCCGCATCTAATGGCCCAGGTCGATAGAGGGCTAAAATTGACGAAATATCCTCAATATTAGACGGTTTTAAATCTCGAACAATTTGTCGCATTCCTGAAGACTCTAACTGAAATACCCCTTCTAAATCCCCTCGTTCGAGCAATTTATAGGTATTTTGAATCTCTATAGGAATTTTTTTTGTTTCCCCTTTTGCTAAAATTTTACAGACTCTTCGTTCTTCAAAAGGAAGTTCATCGGGATTAATTTCTAGTTGATAATTCTGCCAAATCAGATCAACAACTCGCTGAATAATCGTCAGGTTTTTTAATCCTAAAAAGTCCATTTTTAACAATCCCAGAGCCTCAATATCTTCCATAAAATATTGAGTAATCACCGCCCCATCATTATTTCGTTGTAGCGGTACAATTTCATCTAAAGACTGTTTAGAAATCACCACACCCGCAGCATGAACCCCAAAGGTTTTGTTGGTTCCTTCGATTCTAATTGCCATATCAATCCACTGACGCACCGGAATAGTCCCCACTTCATCTCCCGCATTATTTTTAATCGGAACATCTTCGGTTTCATAGGCGGCTTTAAATTCTGGGGAGGGAGTATCATCAGAAATCATTACTTTTAATTTGGCGGGTTTTCCCCTTGAAACCGGGATTAATTTCGCCATTTCATCCGATTTACTATAGGGAATTCCTAATACCCTCGCCACATCTTTTAAAACTGCTTTAGATGTCATGCGGTTAAAGGTGATAATTTGTGCGACTTTATCTTCGCCATATCGGTTTGTCACATACCGAATCATTTCATCCCGTCTAGCAATACAAAAATCCGTATCAATATCCGGCATAGATTTTCGTTCAGGATTCAAAAATCGCTCAAATAATAACCCATGATGAACCGGATCAATATTCGTAATTTTTAAAGAATAAGCAACTAATGAACCTGCGGCAGACCCCCGACCTGGCCCCACCGGGATCTGTTGTTCTCGCGCAAATTTAATATAATCCCAAACAACTAAAAAATAGGTTGAAAATCCCATTTTTTGCATCATTTTGAGTTCATATTCTAAACGTTCTCGATAAACAGGTGGAAGTTCTGAACGACTCCTCGCTTTAAAACGCTCTAATAGCCCTATCCAAGTCACTTCTTCTAAATAAGTATCAGCCGTGTGATTCGGAGGAATAGGATAGTCAGGAATGCGAGATTCTCCTAAAATTCCTGTATAAGGTTCTATTTTTTCCGCAACTTCTAGGGTATTGGCAATGGCTTCTTGGATAACATCATCGGGTAAATGATCGCGAAATAACTGCGCCATTTCTTCGGCAGATTTCAAATATTCTGTCCCCGAATACCGCATCCGTTTTTCTTCGCTAATTAGTTTTTGTGTATTAATACAGAGTAACGCATCGTGAGCTTCTACATCTGAACAAGAAATAAAATGAGAGTCATTTGTTGCAATAATTTTAAGGTTTAATTTACGAGCAATTTTCACTAACTCCACATTCACAATCCGATCTTCACGCGAACCGTGATCTTGAATTTCAATATAATAATCTTCGCCAAAGATATCTTTATACCATTTAGCTGTTTTTTGAGCCACATCCAAACGTCCCTGCAAAATGGCTTGGGGAAGTTCACCGCCTAAACAGGCACTTGTCACAATTAACCCTTCGTGATACTGTTCTAACAGTTCTTTATTAATACAGGGACGGGCAAAAATCCCTTTTCCTTGAAATCCTTTTAAATGGGAAATTGTAGTCAGTTTAACGAGGTTTTTATAGCCTTTTGTATTTTTCGCTAAAACAACTTGATGATATTTTTTGAGTCCCCGTTGTTGTTGAGTTACATCGCCATTAATGACATACATTTCATTGCCAATAATGGGTTTAATTCCCCGGCTGCGACATTGTTTAATCAACTCAATTGCACCATACATAACGCCGTGATCTGTGACTGCGATCGCAGGCATTCCTAACTCAACAGCCCGATCAATCAGTTGAGGCAATTGAGAGGCTCCATCTAACAGGCTATAATCGCTATGAATATGTAATCCAACAAAAGTCATAATGGTTTTATAGAATTGATCTTGAATAAATTAATGATCGACTTTCGCAATACAAATACAATTTGGGCTTCGATTTGGGTTGAAACCTTATTTCGACTCGGCTTAACAACTGCGATTATTAGTCCCGGTTCTCGTTCAACGCCTCTGACCTTTGCCTTTGCTCAACATCCGAATATTGAAGCTATCCCCATTTTAGATGAACGTTCTGCCGCTTTTTTTGCGTTAGGAATTGCTAAAAAATCAGGCTTACCAACGGCTCTCGTTTGTACTTCGGGTACAGCAGGCGCGAATTATTATCCGGCTGTTATTGAAGCCCAAGAAAGTCGAGTTCCGTTATTAATTTTCACAGCAGATCGCCCTCCAGAATTGCGAAACTGTCATGCTGGACAAACCATTGATCAAGTGAAATTATACGGCAATTATCCCACTTGGCAGTGCGAATTGGCAACCCCTTCTCTAGAACTTCAACTGTTATCTTATTTGCGACAAACCCTAATTTATGCTTGGGAACGTTCTCAGGTGCCAATAGCGGGGCCTGTTCATCTCAATTGTCCCTTTCGTGAGCCTTTAATCCCCGTCCCCCAACCCGCAGCATTAGAATTAGAAGCAACCTTTCCTCGTGATTTTTTTGCGACAATTGCTTCTGAAAAAAATACTGTTTCTCAAGTTAATTTAACCCCCTTGATCGACCTTTGGCAATCTTGTAAAAAAGGTTTAATTATTGCCGGAGTTGCTCAACCTTTATCCCCTCAATTCTACAGCAAAGCGGTTGCTGAACTGTCTCAATTTTTAAACTGGCCTGTTTTAGCAGAAGGGTTATCTCCCGTTCGGAATTTCGCTCACCTCAACCCCCATTTAATCTCAACCTATGACTTAATTTTACGGCATTCAAAATACAAGGAAAAACTCCGTCCTGATCTAATCATTCAAATCGGAGATTTACCCACTAGCAAACAACTGAGAACATGGTTGGAAAATATTTCACCTCAAACCTATATTATCGATCCAAGCTATCAAAATCTCAACGCTTTACACAATTCAGCGATTGATTTAAGATTTTCTATTGAAAATCTTTCAATTAATTTAACGAAGTTTAAACCCCAAAATTCCAATAAAAACTATCTCAAACTGTGGCAAGATGCAGAAGTCATTGTTAGACAAGAAATTGATCAAAAAATGATTGCTATCGAACCCCTAACAGAACCCAAACTCTCTTGGCTATTACCGCAAATATTACCCCCAAAAACGCCTATTTTTATCTCTAATAGTATGCCCGTTCGAGATGTTGAATTTTTTTGGATGCCGAACACCTTAGAAATTCAACCCTATTTTAATCGAGGTGCAAACGGAATTGAGGGGATACTATCCACTGCTTTAGGCATTGCCTATCATCAACAAAGTAGTCTATTACTAACAGGTGATTTAGCCTTACTTCACGATACCAACGGTTTTTTAATCAAAAAAAAATTCATCGGACATCTAACAATTCTGTTAATTAATAACAACGGAGGTGGAATTTTTGAACTCTTACCCATTGCCGAATATAACCCTCCCTTTGAAGACTTTTTCGCCACACCTCAACAGATAGACTTTGCTCAACTCTGCAAAACCTACGGAGTCAACTATCAAAAAATTCAATCTTGGCATCAACTCAAACAACTTCTCAACCCCCTACCCCAAGAAGGAATACGAGTCTTAGAAATTCCAACCAACCGCAAACTTGACGCACAATGGCGCCTAAATAAACTCAATGAATTTGCAGTTAATTTAGAGTCTTAGGCGGTTGCTTTTTCAGCTAACAACAGATCTAACCGTCCTTGACTATTCAGTTGATACAGATCATCACAACCGCCAATATGTTGATTATTAATAAAAACTTGCGGAACACTACGCCGTCCATTTGAGCGTTCAGCCATTTTGTTCCGGGCGCTATCATCGCCATCTATTTTATACTCAGTAAAATTAACCCCTTTCCACCACAATAATAATTTAGCTCGGATACAATAGGGGCAAGTTTGCCAAGTGTAAATTTCAACATTGGCTTTCACCTGTTCGGGATGTCGTCCTAAGATGGGGTTAAGGAAATCAAACATAATTTTAGACTGAGTTCAGTTATCGTCTTAGCGGATTTGAGTTGATGATAAATGGGGTTGCACTCGTTTAATCTCATTTTTGACTCGATGCAACAATTTAAAATCTCGGAGCATTAAGCCATAGTAGTGAACCGTAAATAAAAGATTAACTGCGAAAAAAATAGCCGTTAATAGGAATCGAAAGATCGTCCCAAAACTAAACTCAGCAGCCATTGTAAACACAGAAAAAACAATAGAACATAAACCAAACCCTGATGCAAAAGAGCTAAGAATGAGTAAACGAACTTTAGACATTGTTCTTGTTTAACAGAAAAAACGATAGATTAGCTAAAAATTTGACAATTACCATTGAAAACAGGGGCTTTTACTCAGAGCCAAGTTGTTGATTTTCACAAAACCAGAGACAATCGGCAAAAAACCCCTGTCAATGCGGTGACACCCCAGAACTGCCTATAAATTGTCGAGTTGCTTGCGTAACTCCTCCAACTCAGCATCAACTTCAGCTTTTTGGGTGGGAGTTTGGGGTGTAGAAGTCGTTGTTTCTTCACCTGCGGGAAGTTGACCTTGAGTTTTCGCAGGGCCAAGCATTTGCGCTTTTAAAGCTTCTAACTCATCATCAACACCGCTTCCAGCTTCAAGTGCCTTAAATTGACTCTCTAAGTCTGCACCTACTAATTCTCCAGCCGCTTGAGATTTTGCTTCCATTTGCAGGACTTTTTCTTCCATGCGTTCAAAAGCAGCCATTCCGCCGGAGGTATTAATACCCCCAATCATCCCCTGCAACTGCTCATTTGCTTTCGCAGCTTGGGCGCGAGCTTTGAGCATATTTTTCTTAGTTTTCGCTTCAGAGATTTTACTCTCTAACTGAATTAAATTGCGTTTGAGGGTGTCAACTTGGGCGGTTTGTTGATCGAGCGTCAGTTTAATCGTGTTCGCCTGATCCTCATAACTTTTCTTACGCTGCAAAGCCTCTCGAGCCAGAGTTTCATCTCCCTTTTGTAAAGCCAGTTGAGCGCGAGACAGCCATTGGTTAACTTGAGATTGATATTGATTGTATTGCTGCTGGCTGCGTTTTTGAGAAGCGATCGCCTGAGCCACCGCCTGACGGAGTTGCACCAGGTCTTCCTGCATATCAATAAGAGTCTGCTCTAAGATCTTTTCTGGATCTTCAGCCTTGCTCACCATATCGTTTAGGTTCGATCTAACGACACGGCTAATCCGATCGAATAGTCCCATAACGTTGTTTTTCCTTCAACGGTTTATAAAGTTAATCGTAGTAGGTTGATGTAATTCACCTACTGTTATAGAATTCAGTTAGCTTTTGGGCAACTGTTACTAGGTACTACCTCCAGTGTAACTCTATTACCGGAACTCGCTCTCTTGCTCGGTACTGAAATTTTATCCAAAAAACAGGGGACAGGGAATAGGTTATAGGGGACAGGTTACAGGGGACAGGTTATAGGGGTTAGGACAACTGATAACTGTAAACTGTCTTCACTGGTCACTGATAACTGGTCACTGATAACTGTTCCCTACTCCCGGTTTGGGGGTAAAATTTTGGCTTTCATCGCCGCTAACTCCGCGTCAATATCATTATCACCCGCTTCGAGAGCATCAAACTGTTTTTCTAAATCACTCCCCGACAGTTCAGCGATCGCCTGAGAACGGGCTTCAAGCTGCATCACCTGATCTTCCATCTGTTCAAAAGCATCTAAAGCGCCCCCTGTGCTGGTATTACCCAAAATCTCATTTAACCGTTCAGATGCTTTCGCTGAACGCGCCCGAGCAATAAACAAGTCTTTTTTCGCCTTTGCCTCGCTAATTTTACTTTCCAGCTTTCGCATATTTTGCCGCAACTGTTCGACAACTTGACCCTGTTGTTCGAGTTGAGCAGACATCGACGCTTCCGTTTCCAGATAAGACTTCCGACGAGTTAAAGCCTCCCGGGCGAGTTTTTCTTCCCCTTTTTGGAGAGCCAATTGGGCGCGTCTGTACCATTCTTCAGCCGTCGTTTTAGCTTGAGAACATTGGCGCTCAGTCCGTTTTTGGGTCGCGATCGCACTCGCCACCGCCTGTCTAAGTTGCACCAAATCTTCCTGCATATCCATCACAGTCTGTTCCAGAATTTTCTCTGGATCTTCGGCTTGACTAATCAAAGTATTAATATTGGTGCGAATAATCCGCCAAACGCGACTAAAAAACCCCATAATTCTTTATCCCCAAACTATTCTCCTCTCGATGGCGTGTCATACTGCACTGAAATACCTTGAACCCGCAGTTCTTCAGCTAAACGTTTAGCAGCATCGGCATTATCCAATGCCCCCATTTGCACTTTTACCCCCGTTTGAAACTCTCTAACATAGGCATCCGGTACAACTTCTCTCGCTCTTTGTAGCGATCGCTCATCGGTGTAAGAAATCACCACATAGTACAGTCCATCATTCGCCCTTACCGGATTAGCATTGGGTCGAGTTGCCGCACCCCCGGGAGGCTGAGGAGTGGGAGTTGGTGCAGGTGCAGGTGCAGGGGCGGGTCTAGGCGTAGGAGGAACCGGATCGGGGAGAAGTTCATTCGTCAAATTATTCATCGTCGGCCCACTCGGGGGTGGACTGGGGGGCGTTACATTTTGACTATTTGCGGGTGGAGGCGTTTGAGGGGCTGGTGCAGGAATCGGATTAGGATTCGGATTAACATTACTCAAAGTATTCAAATTCAAATCCACAAACTCACGGTTTGCTAAATTCGGCTGAGGTTCTAAAGCTCTCGGATTAGTGATTTCGTTTTCTTCTGAGGCGTTTTGATTGTTAAATCTCAACCAACGATTTAACCCTAAAGTTGCCATTCCTGACGGCGACATCACCAAATAACCCAAACCGATACAGGAAAACAGAAACAGCACCATTGAACCAATTCCAATGGGTGTAAATAAACTCGCCGCCCAACTGCGTTGTCTGCGTCTGGCTCGACGTTCTTCTAGGCTTCTAACCAGTTTTTCAGACGATTCTAGATAGCCCTGGGGTTCATAGGGGTTTCGGGGTGTTGTGGAGGAACTGTGACCATTTACAGAGGACTCTGACTCCGTTTGTTCAGAACGTGCCGCCAGGGGTGCTGATGTCGGGATGACAACAGATTCCCAACCTGATGGGGTTTTGGGAGCTTGAGTTTTCCCAACGGGCTTAGAAGGGGCTGAACTCGGTTCTATGTTACTTTCCGTCTGAGAGACAGACAACACCTCTGAAGGTTTTTGAGTGTAGGAATTTGTTGGCTTAGGAGCCGGGGGGGGAGTTGTCTGGCGTCGATAGCGGCGATAGCGGGAGAGTTCTTCTTCGAGTTGAACATCGAGACTCCCTAAAACCGCTTTCAATTCGGGTTTGAGTTGGGGAGATGGGGTTGAGGATGAGTTGACAACGGAAGATTTTTTCATAGGGGGAACTCCTAACAGTTTTTTAGGGGAAAATTAAATTAGCAGCTTTTAAGGGTTGAGTTTCTTTAGAGATATTTTGATGCAATCGTTAAATCAGGTTTTAGGTCGTTTTAAGGTTCAGGTTCTAACTCCTGAACAGCAGCAGTTTCAATTGATTATAGACGACTGGGCTATCGTTGTTGGTCAACGGGCGATCGCTCACTCTCGTCCTCTTTCTCTGAGCCGGGGAGTTTTAGTTGTTGCCACCTCCAGTGCGACTTGGTCTGGGCATCTCACGTTTCAACGTTCCCAGATTCTTCGACGTTTAAATCTAAAACTTTCTAATCCTTTGAATGATATCAAGTTTTCTACGGCTCTGTGGCACGCTCAAGCTAATTCTTTAGCTGCCGATCACGATATTGGCGATCAACTTCAAGATCATCCTAGTTATATTACAGATATCCCGGCTTCTGCAACTGAGCCTTTTTCTTCTCCAGTGTCTCCCCGGACTGCTTTTGAGCGTTGGGCGGAGATCATTCAAAGGCGATCGCAATCTTTACCGAAATGTCCTCAATGTGGTTGTCCTACTCCGCCCGGAGAACTCAAGCGTTGGTCGGTTTGTGCCATGTGTTTTAGTCAGCAACGTCATTCCCCTTAATTTTTTCTTTCTGTAACAAAAAATATTGAGATGATCACCCGATCATTTCTACCGGATCGGGGCATCCTTTCAAAAATGACTCAAGGCTTAAAACCTCTAAATTTATATGTCAGAGAGTTTCCGCTCTACTGCTTTGCTTTTGCCCCGAACTAGAGATTATATCCGTTTGATAGTCCCATTTAATCTATCCAAAGCAGGATGTATAAATCGATTTTGAGGTTCTAGTTTATATTTTATCTTTACGGGTTTAGCTTGATCCCCAGCGAGTTTAAACTATGATCTGACCAAATCTCATTGATTTACAGTTCTCAACTTTTTTCGCTAGATTTGTATCTGTTTATAAACCAAATCTAAAATAAATATAAAATTTAGTTGTGCCTCGGGGATCGCTCAAACTGAGATGGAATAATGATTAATGCACAATAAATCGGCTTAGTTCGATCCATGACAATAAACTGTATTAACGGATTCATACAGGAGTACCTCATGGAACCCTCACACGCTTCAACCTCTTGCTGTCGTTGCTGTCAATATTACACACCCGAAGGCCATCGAGGTGGATACTGTAGTCAACTTCATGTTCCCGTTAAAGGGGGCTGGAAAACTTGTAACTTAGCCATGCTAGCCTTTTCTTCTTCTTGGCAAGAGGCCCAAAAAATACTCGTTATTCCCCAAAAAGCAGAGGTTTTACCAGAGAAAGTCTCCGTTGCTGCCCTTGTTTCCTAAATCAAGCCAACGATACATTGCTTTTTTTATTCTCATGGAGTCACCCATTACTTTAATCGGTTAATCAGGGTTTTCTTCAGAAACAGCACTTCATCATTAAGAAAACAAATTTTCACTCTTTTTGGTTAAAATTTTCAAGATTAACACTAAGGGAGCCAGGGATATTGACGAAAGTTAGGCTTTCTTTTTTCCAGGAAAGCTTGTTTCCCTTCGGCTCCCTGTTCTGTCATATAGTAAAGTAAGGTCGCATTTCCGGCGAGTTCCTGTAAACCCGCTTGACCATCACAATCGGCATTAAAAGCTGCTTTTAAACACCGAATTGCTATCGGACTTTTATCTAAAATTTCATTGGCCCATTGAATGCCCTCTGCTTCAAGTTTGTCTACGCTGACTACACAGTTCACTAACCCCATCTCTGAGGCTTGTTGAGCCGTATATTGTCGGCATAAATACCAGATCTCTCTCGCTTTTTTCTGTCCAACAATTCGTGCTAAATAACTCGCCCCAAACCCACCATCAAAGCTCCCAACTTTTGGCCCAGTTTGCCCAAAAATGGCGTTATCTGCTGCTATCGTTAAATCACAAACTAAATGTAAAACATGACCGCCCCCAATGGCATAACCTGCCACTAACGCAATCACAACTTTCGGCATTGACCGAATTAATCGCTGTAAATCTAACACATTTAAACGAGGAATTCCCCCCTCGTCAATATAACCGCCTTCCCCTCGCACGCTTTGATCACCCCCGGAACAAAACGCATATTTCCCATCTGTATGTGGCCCGGCTCCCGTGAGTAAAATCACCCCAATTCGAGTATCTTCCCGAGCATTACTAAACGCATCATAAAGTTCATTCACCGTCTGAGGGCGAAAAGCGTTGCGTTTATGGGGACGATTAATCGTAATTTTAGCAATGCCTTCTGCTTTATGATACAAAATATCTTCGTAGGTTTTTGCCGTTTGCCATTCCATAGACATTTTACAGTTGTTTAATATGGTGTGATTCTGTTAGCTGTAGGAAATGTTAACCGTTTTTCAGTCACCGGATTTGAACTATTGGCAAAGAACTGATCTCTGCTCACTGATTACTATTGACGGTAAATCAACTCCTTTGAACCGGGAATCACTTCACCAATTGTATAAGCTAAAATCTGGCAAGATTCAAACCATTTAATCGTTTCTTCAGCTTGTTGAGGCGGCACAATTAACACATAGCCAATCCCCATATTAAACGTTTCCCGCATCGCCGTTTCATTTACATTCCCCCTTTGAGCAATCCACTCAAAAATCGGTAAATTTGGCCAACTGTTCGGAAAAATCTGAATTGATTGATCAGGTCCTAAACACCGAGGTAAATTTTCTGGTAAACCGCCTCCGGTAATATGTGCCATTCCATGAATTTTTAACCCAGATTTAATCGCATTTAAAACAGGTTGAACATAAATTTGAGTCGGTGTTAAACATACCTCTCCTAATGAGAATCCGGCAAATTCCGGCGGACAGTCTTCCCAACTCAGTTGGCGATCGCTAACAATTTTTCGCACTAAACTAAAACCATTACTATGAACGCCACTACTGGCTAAACCAATTGCTAGATCTTCTACTTTTACCTGAGAACCATCAAGGATTTCACTTTTTTCGACAATTCCTACACAAAACCCCGCTAAATCATATTCTCCCACCGGGTAAAATCCTGGCATCTCAGCCGTTTCTCCGCCAATTAAAGCACATCCGGCTTGTTTACAACCTTCTGCAATCCCTTCAACGACTTTGACTAACTGTGAGGGGTTGAGTTTCCCAGTCGCGAGATAATCTAAAAAAAACAAAGGTTCAGCGCCACAGGTCAGAACATCGTTAACACACATCGCCACTAAATCAATGCCCACGCTGTGATGACAGTTCAGTTGTGTCGCCAGTTTGAGTTTGGTTCCCACCCCATCGGTTCCAGAGACTAATACAGGGTGTTGATAACCAGAGGGAAGTTCAAAGCAACCCCCAAACCCTCCTAAACCCCCGAATACCCCCGGTCTATAGGTGGCTTGGACAGACTGACGAATCTTTTCGACAAAGTCTCGACCCGCCGCGACATCCACCCCTGCTTCTCGATAATCCATAACTCTCGCTTTTTACAGTTTACAGTTTACAGTTTACAGTGACCGGCTTTTACAGTTTACAGTGACCAGCGACCAGTTATCAGGGGACAGGTTACAGGGGACAGGTTACAGTGAAGACAGTTATCAGTGACCAATCTTGCCTTCTGCATAGCTGCATAGCTGCCTTTTACAGGGGTTTGGGGGAGAGAATTGTTTTTTCTGATTCCCGATTTTTAATTGATTAGAAAATTTTATCACTGGAAAAATAGCTAAGTAAAAATTCTTAAAGGCCTTATGGGATGAGAGTTTTCACTCAAACTAAACAGTCTAGTTTTTAAGAAATGTTAAAACGTGACCATCAATACTGATTCCGAATTGGGAAAGTTCGTGTTACTCTGTTGCAGTTACTTTCACAAAAGTAAACACGTTTTGAGTATGAGTTGTGAACTAGCGAGGTGAACTTACCCGAAATTTAAGACAACTCCTACCTTCAAGTCACATTTGGGAATAGGTTTATGAAGCAAAGCATTTTGAGTGGTCTCGCCGTAATGGTGTTAGTATCAGGTTTGAGCGTTTCCCTATCAAGCAGCGCAGAAGAAACAGCATCTTCTCTAAAAGCTGAAGAACAGCAACTCACGGAAACTCCAACTCAATCCGAGGAAACCACTGAGTTAGCAGCAGAAACCCAAACACCCACTCATACTGTCAAAGTTGGGGAATATCAGTCTGATAGCCGTAGCCATGACAGAACAAATGCGATCGCCACAATTCTTGCCCATGAATGGAACAGTCGCCAAGCCGCAACCCTCTATGTGCGAAATATACCAGTTCTGACTTTTGTTGAAGAAACATCATCCACACCCTCTGCTTCCGAACCCGAAAATTTAGTCAATAGCGGGACTTTACTAGAGTCTTTACAAGGGCGTAAACAACCCAGTCTCGACACACAAGCTCAACAAAAAAGCGATCCAGTTACCCGAGCTACTGAAGTCGCTGCTAAACTCAACCAATTCAACCGCTATCAAATTGATGCCAACAACATTGGTGTGCGGTGGAACGAAGAAGAACAAAACTACACCATTGAAGTTGAAGGTCAAGCCCTCGTTGTCATCGGTAACGACACCATATTGCCAGACACCACCCAAAATATTGCTGAAGATGCCCTACAAGCCACTAATCGACTTCGCCGACAAATGGGCTTTGCCCCGCCTCTGAAAAACATTGAAGGTAAGCCTGCAAGAGAAAATAATACCATTGAAAATGCCTTCAATCCCCATCGAGTCATTAATGCAATTAACGGTATTGCTTCTTGGTATGGCCCCGGTTTCCACGGGCGGCTCACCGCTAACGGAGAACGATTTAATCAAAATGAGTTAACCGCCGCTCATCCTTCACTGCCTTTTGGTACAACAGTACGAGTCACCAATAAAAATAATGGTCGTTCTGTGATTGTTAGGATCAATGATCGTGGGCCATTTACCGGAGGTCGGATCATTGATTTATCAGCCGCAGCCGCTCAAGTGATCGGTATGGTTAGTAGTGGCGTTGCTCCTGTTCAAGTTGAAGTTATCGCCGCTCAATAGTTCAAAAAGGGAACAGCGAACAGGAAACAGTGAACAGCGTTTGCCTCTTGATTGCATTAATGTCTGTTCACTGTAAACTGATAACTGATAACTGTAAAAACTGTTCACTGTCAATCATGCGCCTGTTTACTACAGTGGCAGCCATGCGCTGTTACCTGAACTTTTATCGTTCTAAAAACCCACAGGCTGCCATCGGATTTGTCCCCACGATGGGAAGTCTACATCCAGGTCACTTGAGTTTGATTGAGCGGGCAACAGAAAATGCTGTTGTGGTTGTCAGTATTTTTGTGAATCCTCTTCAGTTTGGGCTGCAGGAGGACTTAAAACAATATCCCCGTCCCCTTGAACAAGATTTACAACTTTGTGAACAGGCGGGAGTTGATGTGGTGTTTACACCGACAGTTGAAGAAATTTTAAGGCCAGATTCTCAACACCAAACAACCGTTGTTCCCCCTTCTGATATGATGTCGGTATTATGTGGTCCAGGTCGTCCGGGTCACTTTCCGGGTGTCACGACAATTGTGACTAAATTTTTGAATATTATTGCTCCTCATCGGGTTTATTTGGGGCGCAAAGACGCTCAACAACTCGCCATCCTTCGACGGATGGTGGCTGATTTACATTGGCCTATTGAAATTGTGGCTTGTCCCATTATTCGAGAAGCTTCAGGACTGGCTTATAGTTCCCGCAATCAATATCTAACATCCCAACAAAAACAACAAGCAACGGTACTACATCGCGCTTTGAGTCAAGGAAAGCAAGTGTTTTTATCCGGTGATCATGACCAGGCGACTATCTTAGCTGCGGTGAGGTCTGAACTTGCTACAACTCCCGAAGTGGAATTAGAGTATTTACAGCTTGTTGATCCTGATACAATGACACCGTTAACGATGGTTAGTGAGGTCGGACTTTTGGCAATTGCGGCTCGTGTAGAAAAAACCCGATTGATTGATAATGTCATTTTACGCAACCGAAAACCCATATTGGCGATTGATGGCCCAGCCGGAGCGGGAAAGTCAACGGTCACGCGCAAAGTGGCTCAAAAGTTGAATTTATTGTTTCTCGATACAGGCGCGATGTATCGGGCGGTGACTTGGTTGGTTCTAGAGATGGGGATTGATATTTATGATGAACCTGCGGTGGCTGAGTTAGTCCATCAATGTCAAATTGAGTTAAAACCCCAAAAAGACCATCTTGATATTTATATTAATGGTCATAATGTCACAGCAGAAATTCGTTCTCCCCAAGTCACAGCCCATGTTTCTGCGATTGCAGCTCAACCTGCGGTACGTCAACATTTAGTTGAACAGCAACAAGCCTATGGACGGACTGGGGGCGTTGTTGCTGAAGGACGGGATATTGGAACTTATGTTTTTCCCGATGCAGAACTTAAGATTTTTCTCACAGCTTCGGTTCAAGAGCGATCGCAACGCCGACAATTAGAACTTCAACAGCAAGGTCAAACAGAGATTCATCTAGAACAGATTGAACAAGAAATCGCCGAACGCGATCGCAAAGACAGCACTCGTTCAATTGCACCTCTAAGAAAAGCAGCAGATGCTATTGAAATTCAAACCGATGGTTTAACGATAGAACAAGTGACACAAGAAATTATTCGTCTCTACGATCAGAAGATCAGTAAATTCAGATAAAATTTTCAGCAATTCATCTGAATCTGCTTTAATATCGAATCAAAGTGATTTGGCATCAAGCATAAAACTCTCTTTGGAGATCATTTTATGTCTTGACATTTTGATAAAAGTGTGGTGAAAAAATCGCTTTTTCAGAGTGCATCACAATTAATCTTAGTTAAGTTTTTAGGTGTGAAGGAGAAATGACGTGTTACAAAGCCCGAGTTTAATTCGTCAGCAACAACAACAACGACGGGTCTCTCGTTATGCTTTAATTTCAGCTTTGGGGAGTTTTCTAATCGGTTTGATGTTACCCTGGAGCTTGCGTACCAGTAATTTTGTTCATTCTCCGTCTGCGCCCCAAGCTCCCCCTGGTCTTGTGGCACCGAGTTTTCAAGCTACTCAACCTCAACAACAGAACCCCTCGTCCTCTGCCCCTAATACTTCAGAATCTTTGTCTGAATCTTCTTCTCCCTCCGATCAAAAACCTTTATTGGCAAATTTGTCTGCCCTCAAGTCAGCTTCTATTGATCCCAGAGAGTTACCCAGTGTTGGACAAACTATCACTCAACGGGTTGACGGTCTACAAGCTTCTGTTGCTCGGTTAAAAGAACGACGATTTGAGAATAGAATACCACAGCGTTTTGTCGGTAAAAGCGTTAAAGAGCTAGAAATTCCGATTGATCAAAAAGTAATTGCGTTGACTTTTGATGATGGCCCCTGGCCAAAAATTACAGAACAAGTGTTAGATATCTTAAGAAAGGATAACATTAAAGCAACCTTTTTTTGGGTCGGTCAGGCTTTAAACAATTCTAAAGATATTGGTAAAAAAGTTGCCGCAGAAGGTCATGTAATTGCCAATCATACCTGGCATCATCGTTATCATCAACATGATGAAGCAGCCGCAGCGCGAGAAATTAATCAGACGGCTAATTTAATTCAAGAAGTCGTGGGAATTCAAACAACAATTTTTCGTCCGCCGGGTGGAGTGGAAAATAATGGGTTAGTTGATTATGCTTTGCGGAACAACTACGTTAATATTATGTGGTCGTCAGATTCAAGAGACTGGAATAGTTCTGCTCCTGCAATTAAAAGTAATGTTCTCAATTCTATTAAACCGGGTCGGATTATTTTACTCCATGATGGCGGGGGAAATCGAATAGAAACAGTGAAAGCTTTACCCGATATCATTGCAGAAATTAAAAAACAAGGCTATCGGTTTGTAACCATACCGGAACTGTTAGAAATGGCAGATCAACACCTTGCTAAACAAGAATCTGAAGCGAAGAAACAATCTTTGGGAGGGTAATTAATAGACGAAAATCAATAAAGGAGTGAAGATCCGGAGCGGTTATTCAATCGTTCCTTTTTTTCTATGTGAGAAAACAAGCGCAAAAAAACTTTCTCCCGTTTGCGGTTCTACTAATATAGCAATACGGGGTTAGGTTCGGACAAAATCTGCTAAAATTGAGGCGATCGCAAAAAAGAAAAAAAATGCCGACTCTCTATAGCTACGATTGAAGAAAAAAAGCTGTAAATGCCTACCATAGAGGTGAAAAGAAGATAGCTATTTGTCGATTGATGAAAATCAGCCGTAATACCCTAGACCTCTGGCTGGAAAGAGAAAGAGAAACAGGAGACTTATAGCGCGATCGCAAATCGTCCAACTAGAGAGAATCGAAAAATTCAAGATTGGGAGAGATTTAAACAGTTTGTGAAACAACATAAAGAGAAAACACAACAGCAAATGGTAGATTTGTGGGGTGAGAATCTCACACAGCAAAATGTTAGTGATGGCATTAAAAATTTAGGCATAATTATGTGATGACTCGTCAAATTATTCATGCAAAGGAAAAAGGAACAGTAACAACCACTGAGTTTAACTATTCCAATATCAAACTGTTAGAACCTGCAACTGTTAGCTAATTTTTGAACTCTTAATGTTTCTTTTGAGACGTTAGGATTAAGATGAGTTTAGATTGATCGTTTTGAAGATTAAACAACAAGAGGTGAGCCATGTCCACTCTAGCCTTAACACCAGACAACGTTGAAACCGTTTTGGACGAACTTCGCCCCTATTTGATGGCCGATGGCGGTAACGTTGAGGTCGTTGAACTTGATGGCCCGATTGTGCGGTTACGTTTACAAGGGGCTTGTGGGTCTTGTCCCAGTTCAACCATGACCTTAAAAATGGGAATTGAGCGTCGTTTACGCGAAAAAATTCCCGAAATTACTGAAGTTGTATCGGTTGGGTAGTTCAATTACATCGTTTGAACATTAGGGATTAGAGAAACGGAAACTCAAAGGCGATCGCTGCTAAATCTCCTTTGAACTTTCTTAACTCTAATTCTTTTTCAATTGGGCAACATTAATTATCAAATATGACTCATCATCGAAAATTTGTTGCAGGGATCTGACCGTATAATATTTGTTCGATTTAATTGATAAAAATGACCTCTGGCGATTGCTGATTGACAGTTGTGACACTCATTTATAGTAGGTAACAGGTAACGGGCAACAGCAGGAAAAAAAGTCTATGTTAGAGTATAGCAGTTAATTTATTTCCACTCTCCTTGTAAGATAAATGCTGACCAATAGTGAGGTGATCGTAACATAGGGTTGTTTTGGTCTTGCCACATTTCAAGT
The DNA here is from genome assembly GCA_050485465.1 of Limnoraphis sp. Taxonomy (GTDB): domain Bacteria; phylum Cyanobacteriota; class Cyanobacteriia; order Cyanobacteriales; family Microcoleaceae; genus Capilliphycus. The sequence continues at coordinate 42,843 of JBJHBL010000044.1, forward strand.
TGTGCAAATCGTAAGGCTTCTACAGGCGAAGACTTTTCTTGCAGCATTTTTGTATAAAACTTTGACATCAGAACGGCTGTGCCTTGATCATCGACTCGCCATAAACTAGCTAAAATTCTAGGCGTTCCCGCATAAATAAATCCTCGTGTAATTCCAACTAAACCTTCTCCTTTAATATTTTGACCCAAAGCTGTTTGGCAAGCACTTAATACAATTAATTCTGCGGGTAAATTTAAGTTAAAAATATCATGCAGTCGCAAATATCCATTTTGCCAATTGCCTTGTTTATCGACTAAAGATAATACCAATCCAGACAAAGCAGGATTTTCGGTATTCACAAAACCATGAGTTGCTAAGTGAATGATTTGATAGTTTGATAATTCGGAATTATTAAGCCAATTTCGACTCGCTTGAAAATCAAACGCATAGGTGCTATTATTTTGAGAAACTAATCCTAAAATAGTCTCAGCTTCTTGACGAGTTCCCGGTAGTCGATTCCAGTTAATACCCACATCTCTAGCCCCTCTAAAAACCTCCTGTTCAGTTAACTGTAAATCCTCTGGTGGTGTAACAGGTTCACCAAAGGAAACACGTTGATCATCTGGACTAAAAACCGGATCAGCAAGAATTGCAATTGTTTTCGATGCAAGTTGACGATTAGCTGTTTCTTGTCGAATAATAGAAATCGTTGAAGCTGAAGGTGAATGAACAACTTCATGGTGTAATATTAAAGGTTCATACCCATTACTGCCACCCATTGTTTTGAGAGTGAGTGCAGAAAAAGGAACATATTGTAAAGCCCCATCAGCAACAATGAGTAAACGTTTTTTTTGTTGAATTTTATCCGCAGCAGGTTGGAGAACAAGTTCACTTAAATCACTGGCTTTTTTAGCAATTTGATCGATCGGATCTTTCAAATAAAGTTTGATATTAAAGTTCCGAACAGCTGTTTGAATATCTTCTTTTCCGGGGAGTAAGTAAGTGGTGAAATCGGTTTGTGTTATCACCCAAAGATAACTGCGTTCTTCCCGAATTGAATACTCCAATAACACGGTATCTTCATCGAGAACTTGCTGCTGAATTTCTGCTAAGGTTAAGGGTTGAGGTTGAGTCAAAGTGGTATAGCTAGGGCTAATAGCCCGAATTTGAGCTTGAATGGTTTGATACTGTTCTAAAAGAACCTCTCGTTCTTGCTCAAGAGAGGTCACTTTTTCGGTTATACTTTGAGCAGGTTGTTCCCGGATTTGCTGTAAAATTCCTAAGAGTTCAATGCGACGATGTTCAACTGCATCCAGTTGACGTAGCACATGATGTTCTTGTTCAATGAGTTGAGGATCTATACCTTGTCGAACATTAACTTTAGCTTCCCTAAGAAGTTCTAATAACGTGCGGGAACGCGCTCGTTCGCTGACGTATAATGCCATTGCGTCATATCCAGACGATGGGTTTTCTTGATGCAGTTGCATCAGTAGATCAATATAAAATTCATAATAATCTTGAACGCTACTAAAATAACTGGATCGTAACTCTGGACTGGCAATTTCATAGCGGAGGGCTTCAATAATGGTCAGTGTATTTTCAATGCTAACTAAAGCTTGATTGGAGTTTCCTTGCTGGTATTGGAGTAAAGCAACTTGATAGGAAATTTCGGCATAAAGTCTCGGGTCAATAAACGAATTGATAAAATTAGCGCGAAGCTTGGGTGAGTTTAAAACTTCAGAAGAAAATGAGTCTAAACATGAAGCTTCTAAGTAGTTGGAGTTTAATAAACCTAGTGCTAAACAATAGGAGTTGAAAGCGTCTTGAATTTTATATAACTTTTTGTAAATTCTTCCCAAATTAGCTTTCATAAAAGCTAGTTCGGAGCGGTTGCTAGATTTACGCAGGTAAAGAGATAACTGTAATGCTTTCTGCCAACCTTCCTGATCCAACTCAGTCGGGACTAAGAGACGTTCATTGTTAAATAAAAATCCTAAAAGGTTAAAATGACCTTTTACTCTCAAATTACTCCCAATAGTTTCATGGACTCGGCGCTGCGTTTCCTCGTTCAAACCGAGTAAAGATGATAAAATCTCAACTCCAACTCCTAATCCAATTCGCTCTCCTAAGCTATATTGTTCGCGGAATTGATTTCCAATTTCAAGAGAACGATGTAAAGCTTGCTCTGTGGTTTCTAAAGCTTTTGAGTAATTTTCTAACTCATAATAAACAGCGGCGGTATTTACTAAATTATAAACTTCTCTAGATCGGTAATTATTTTCTTGCCAAATTAACAAAGCTTTATTGTATAAATCCTGTGCATTTTGTAGTTCACCAGAAGCTAAATAAACGGCAGCAATCTGTTCAAAAGTTTCAGCTTCTCCCTCCCTATTTTTAAGGGTTTTCCAGATAACAAGTGCCTGATGATAATAAGTCAAAGCCGTTTTTAAATCTCCTGATGAAGCATAAAAATTTCCGATGCTATTAAGTGTAGTAGCTTCTCCTCGCCTTTGATTTTCGACAGTGGAATTATCTTTATATAAAGAGGAACTTTGCCATTTAATCAGGGATCGTTCATAAAACGAGAGTGCTTTTTCCCTTTCTCCAAAGTAGTTGTAGATGCTGCCAATTTTATGTAAAGTCTCAGCAATTTGTTGAGTATTTTTCATCCCTTGCCACAAGGGTAACGCTCGATTATACGAAATTAGAGCCTTTTGTTTATCTCCTAATTCATCATAAAAACGAGCAATAGCCAGTAATGTCCGAGCTTCCTTTTCAACATTTCCTATAGCTTGCCAAAGAGAAATAACTTTTTGATAGGTAGACTCAGCAACATCGATAGACAAATAAGCACGCCTCAAATCTTCAGCAGTCAAACCTTCTCGCTGAAGACGTATTCCTTGTTCGTGAAGTTTTTGCGCTCTTTCTAACAGTTCTTCCGCTTCAGTTTGCCTCTTTTGATTCAGTTCGGAATCAGAGACTTGAACCGTTTCTAAATAGAAATCTGTGGGGAAGTGTAACGGTTTTTCGGAAGCGATGACTGTTAGTTTACTCAAGAATATTCCACCTACCACCACCATACTGCAAAACCCATACACAGATGTTCTCAACTTGATCTTGTGCTTTCTTGGGTTAGTTCGATTAGCCATTCTAGACAAACATTTCCGAACTTAAGGGAATTTTGAATCGAGTCTAGCAAATCCTAAATTCAATAGCAAGCTTTGTTCGTTAGCTTCAAATTTTCGTAACAAAACCCCACCTAAAAATAGATGGGGCGTTTATTCTAACTTTTAACTAAGCGATTAACCCAATAATTCCAGAAGAATTAGTCGAGGTCAGGCATAGCCAATACAGGTTCAGTTTCGCGGTCAATTCCTTTCTCGAAACCAGCAGCAGCAGCGCGAGCGCGGCCAGCGTGCCAGAGGTGTCCAATCAGGAAGAAGAAACCGACGATGAAGTGGAAACCCGCTAACCAAGCACGGGGGTTAACGTAGTTGAAGCCTTGAGCTTCTGTGATGATACCGCCTACGGAGTTAATAGAACCGTTAGGAGCGTGAGTCATGTATTCAGAAGCACGGCGAATTTGCCAGGGTTGGATATCGTTCTTGAGCTTGTTGAGGTCAAGACCGTTCGGCCCACGCAGAGGCTCTAACCAAGGGCCACGGAAATCCCAGAAGCGCATGGTTTCACCACCGAAGATGATTTCACCAGTGGGAGAACGCATCAGGTATTTACCCAGACCCGTCGGGCCTTGAGCAGAACCAATGTTCGCACCGAGTTTTTGGTCACGAACGAGGAACACAAAAGACTGAGCTTGAGACGCTTCAGCATTTGTAGGGCCGTAGAACTCACTGGGATAAGCGGTGTTGTTGAACCAAACAAAAGAGGCGGCAATAAAGCCCATCAGGGAAAGAGCGCCCAAGCTGTAAGACAGATAAGCTTCTCCAGACCAGATGAACGCACGACGCGCCCAACCAAAGGGCTTGGTTAAAATGTGCCAGATCCCACCAGCAATACAAATTAAACCAATCCAAATGTGACCACCGATGATGTCTTCCATGTTGTCAACACCGATGATCCAACCTTCACCCCCAAAGGGAGCTTTGGTCAAATAACCGAAAATGACAGCCGGGTTCAACGTGGGATTATTGATAATCCGCACATCTCCACCACCAGGCGCCCAACTATCGTAGACACCGCCAAAGAACATGGCTTTGAACACCAGCAACAGCGCACCACAACCCAAGAGGATTAAGTGGTAGCCGATGATGTTGGTCATTTGGTTCTTATCTTTCCAGTCGTAACCAAAGAAAGAAGAATATTCTTCTAAGGTTTCCGGGCCACGAACGGCGTGATAAATACCGCCCAAGCCAAGAACGGCAGAGGAAATCAGGTGCAGAACACCAACAACGAAGAAAGGAAAAATATCGATAACTTCTCCACCCGGACCGACACCCCAACCGAGGGTAGCCACGTGAGGAATCAAAATCAAGCCTTGTTCGTACATCGGCTTTTCGGGGACAAAGTGTGCAACCTCAAATAAGGTCATCGCACCTGCCCAGAAGACAATCAATCCAGCATGAGCGACGTGAGCGCCCAGCAACTTACCAGACAAGTTAATTAAGCGGGCGTTACCTGCCCACCACGCGAACCCAGTAGATTCTAGGTCGCGTCCTCCAACGTATGAATTAGAGAGCGTTACCACGCGGTAATACCTCCTCAGGGAATACAAAGTTTTGGTGAGGTTGATCGACGGGCGCCATCCAAGCACGGATACCCTCGTTCAACAAAATGTTCTTGGTATAGAATGTTTCAAATTCTGGGTCTTCTGCCGCTCGTAATTCCTGAGAGACAAAATCATAAGCCCGCAGGTTCAAAGCGA
>JBJHBL010000045.1:0-47502 GCA_050485465.1 Limnoraphis sp.
CCGCAAAGCGGCTTACTTTGCTCTCGGCGGAAGCCGCCGGGCCGCAAGTTCGCGCTACCGACGGAAACCGCCGGGTCGCAAGGAGCGCGCTGGTCACTGGTCACTGTAAAAGCTGGTCACTGATAACTGTTTACTGTCCCCGTAGTTGTCCCGAGGTATTATCGTGTTGAATTTGCAACTGTTGGCGGCCATTACGAATCACTCGTAACATATCACCGAGTTGCTGCTCAATACTGCCTAAAACATGATCAGCATATTCATCGGCACCATTTTGAACATCCTGACATTCGGCTAAAGTTCTAGAGCGGATTTTTTCAAGTTCTTGTTGAGCCTGATAGCGAATTTGTTCAACTTCGGCGATGGTTTGCTGCTGAAGCGTTTCACACTCAAGACGAACTTGTTGTCGTAACTGTTCGGCTTCGGCTTGTGCTTGTTGAATTAGACCCATTTCGTTTAAAATTTGAGTTGCTCGTTGTTCGGCGGCTTCTAAAATTTCCTGGGCGTATTCTTCCGCTTCTTGGAGAATTTCGTCTTTATGTCGAACAATGATATCCGCCTCTTGAAAGGCGCTGGGTAAATTTAAACGAATTAAATCCAATTGATCAAGCAACTGTTCTTCATCAACCAAAGTTCGTCGAGTCAGGGGAACACGGGGACTGTCCAGAATGATTTCTTCAAGTCGGTTAAGTTCTCGCTGAATGTCTATCCCAGGTGCGCCACTTGGAGTGGTTTCTATCTCTGGGATCAATTCATTGTGTTCCGATTCTATTTGGGAAGTTGATTTCTGGCGTAGCATCTATAAATATCTTTTATATATATCTTGAGCAACGTGTTTTGGAACGAGATGATCGACAGAACCACTAAACTTGGCTATCTCTTTTACCACACTACTGGATAAAAAGCTATATTCATTTGAGGTTGCCAAGAAAACTGTCTCAATCTTATCAGAGAGGGTCTTGTTCGTGTGAGCCATCTGAAGCTCCATTTCAAAATCAGACAACACTCGTAGTCCTCGAAGTAGGACTTGAGCATTTCGCTGTTTTGCATACTCTACCGTAAGACCTTTAAAACTGGCTACCTCTAGATTTTGCAAATGTTGAACAGAAGTACGAATTTGCTCAATGCGTTCCTCAACGGTAAACAAGGGTGTTTTGTTGGGATTTCGTAGAACAGCGACGATAACCCATTCAAACAGCTTACAACCTCGTTCTATAATATCTAAGTGGCCTAAAGTAATCGGATCAAAGCTACCCGGATAAATCGCTATCACGATCGAGGCATTATAAGAATTACGGACAAATTATAAGATGATATGACTTTTTACAACACCTCCTCTCTAGAGTTTGTTTGTTCAGAAGATAAATACAGGGAGAGGGGCTTCTGCAAAGAAACCCAAAAACAGAGACAGATCATCGAGGAAAGGCACGAACAGGTCATTCGTAACCCGAGAAACTCTAGAACAGATCCAAAGAAAAAGAGATTTCTGAGCAACCGTGAAATTAACCGTCTGCACTAAAAGGAGACTTACCGGGCTTGTATTGACGAATTGAACCATCGGTATCAATTCCAGCCATGCGGAAACGGCGATCAAGATCGGCAGGTTCTGGCGAAACTCTTTCGGCTTCTTCCATTGTAATCCGACCTTCGACCACTTTCTCAAAGATCGATTGGTTCAGCATTTGCATTCCTTCGTAGGAGTCTGACTCCATCAACTGCGTTGCACTTTCTTCATCGCCTTTGAGGAGATAATCGCGCATTGCTGGGGTATTAATCAGGATTTCATGGACTCCAGTTCGACGATTTTCGACAGTAGGAACCAATAATTGAGCGACAACCGCCACCAAAGAATCACAAATTTGAATCCGCATGGCGGGCTGTTCATCAACGTTAAATAGGTTTAATAAACGGTTAATGGTATTAATCGCACTCCGAGTGTGCAGAGTACCGAGAACCAAGTGGCCTGTTTGTGCAGCTTGCAAAGCGGTATTAACAGTAATGCGATCGCGCATTTCCCCAATCAGAATCACATCAGGATCTTCGCGCAAAGCCGACCGTAAAGCCTTATGAAATTCTAAGGTATGTAGACCGACTTCCCGTTGGCTAATCAAACAGCGATGGGAAGGATGAACAAATTCAATCGGATCTTCAATGGTAATGACGTGTTTTTTAGCGGTTTCGTTGAGATAACGAATCATCGCGGCTAGAGTTGTTGATTTCCCGGAACCCGTCGGCCCTGTCACCAGAATCAATCCCTGTGGATTGGTAATAATTTTTTTCAAGACTTCGGGTAAACCCAGTTCATCAATTGAGGGAACTTTTAAACTAATCAACCGCAAGACCATCGCCCCGCCACTGAGGGAGTCAAAACAGTTGACCCGACAACGAACGATACCCGGATAAAAAATCGCTGTATCGAGTTCTTTATCTTCAGAAAACTGCTCTCGTTGACGGGAAGTTAGAATCTCACTCAGGTATTGATCAAACACTTCGGGTGTTACTTTGACCTGATCTTTGGCACGGGCCATCTCGCCCTGAATCCGAAACCGGGGAGTATGTCCAACACGAATATGAATATCAGACGCTTTTAGATTTAGAGCATCTTTAACCATTTGTTTAATACTGGTCTTAGAAGCACTAGAGCTTTTCCCCTGAGACTCTAGTGATTTGGGTGGGGGGGGTACCTTCGGCAAAGGATGGTTTGAGGACTGAGGTACAGCAGCATTTGTCATAAGTTGAATTCTCCTGGCTTGCGAACTCAGCGAGGTTCTATCAGGTCAATTAACAGCAATTCTAACATTATCAACTGCAAGCGTCGTGATTGTTGGGAGATTTTTTATTCTTTCTGTGTCTACAAGCATCTCAAGAACTGCCTGGGTTTGCTAGATAATATATCCTTGCTATTTGACCGAAAATGTTGGCAGAATGCTTCCATTAACACTTTAATTCTGGGGCGGGAAGATTTCCAATATTCTCGCTCTTTCCGAAATACAACACACGCTATTTTATGAAAATTCATCGTTTGATTGCCAATTGGCTAGAAAATCGTTGGGTGTTTCCAGCTTATGCAGGGGGTTTACTCACGTTCCTGTCGCTATTTTTCTTTGGGTCGGCGACGAATACAATGGCGGGATGGTTGTATGTGATCAGTGGGATTAGTTTAGCGTTATTAGCAGTCGCCGCAGTCTTACCTGTGCGATCGCTTAGATCTCTAACCGTTCATCGTCCTCCCATTGAACCGATCAGTGTGGGAAATCAACTGACCATTGAACTGGAAATTTATAATCACTCGGATCAACCGAAAACCCTTCTGCAAGTTCACGATCAACTTCCCTCTCTTTTCGGAAAATCGGCTACCGCGATTGAAACCCTTGGTCCCCGTAGTACTTATCATTGGGTGTATTATCTCCCGACTGAGCGCCGAGGCGTTTATCATTGGCATCAGGTTCAGTTGAGAACTGCTACTCCTTTGGGTTTATTTTGGTGTCGTCGTCCCCGTGAGGCGAAAGCCACTGCGATTGTTTATCCGACGGTTTTACCTCTAACAACCTGTCCTCTGGTGGATCAAATGGGATGGGATCAAAATCAACAGGTGCTTGATCGCAGTCAGTTGAACATGGCGACTGAAGGCATCACTCGCGCCCTTAGACCCTACCGTTATGGTGATCCAACTCGTTTAATTCATTGGCGCTCTAGTGCGCGTTATAATCAACTGCGAGTCCGGGAGTTAGAAGTCTCCACTGGAGGTCAAGAAATTATTATTGGTCTTGATAGTGGGAGTAAGTGGCAAAGTGATGATTTTGAACAGGCGGTGATCGCGGCGGCTTCTCTGTATTTTTATGCTTCGCGATCGCAACTCAATGTTCAATTATGGACGGCAAAAACGGGATTAGTTCGGGGAAATCGTGTGGTATTATCTACTTTAGCGGCGGTTAATGCCTCAGAAGAAGCGATTCTCGAAAATTTACCAAATCTTCCTGTTATTTGGCTGACTCAACATTCTCAGAGTCTTCTTTCTCTCCCTTCTGGAAGTCGTTGGGTTTTTTGGTCTGAGTCAGTAGATCTCAGCACTAAAAATCTCTCTCAATGTTCTGCGCTGGGTTTACAAATTAACCGTGAACAATCTCTACAATCACAACTTCAGTCTTCATTGTAATGATCCCATCCTGCGTTACAATCAAAACAAACAGTTTGAAATCTGAATATCATAATACCATGACAACTGAGACTCAGAAAAATTTATCGACTGAAAAAAGCTTGAAAGCGATGAAAAAATTCGCTGAACAGTATGCCAAGCGTACAGGAACCTACTTTTGTGCTGATCCTTCTGTTACAGCAGTTGTGATCGAAGGACTCGCTAAACATAAAGATGACTTAGGGGCTCCACTTTGTCCCTGTCGTCACTATGAAGATAAAGAAGCTGAAGTTAAAAATACTTTTTGGAACTGTCCTTGTATTCCTATGCGGGAACGTAAAGAATGTCATTGTATGTTGTTTTTAACGCCTGAGAATGATTTTGCCGGAGAACAACAAGAAATTACCACAGAAGATCTTGAAACTGCTCGTCAAAGTATGGTGTAAAAACATTGAATCATAAGCTTCTTTTAAAATTTTGAAAGATTAGATGATGGTTGAGTGAGGTTAGCTCTGGTTTAGGCTGGGGCTACTCTATTGGAAGTTCACACAAAAAAGACGATGAATGAAGAAATTCCCCCAGAATTTTGGCAAGGGATTGAACAGTTTAACCAACAAGACTATTATGCTTGTCACGATACTTTAGAAGCGTTATGGATGGAGGCAATGGAACCGACTAAAAAGTTCTATCAAGGGATTTTACAAATTGCAGTCGGACTCTATCATTTGAGTAACAAAAATTGGCGAGGTGCAGTCACTTCTATGGGTGAAGGAATGGGGCGTTTAGAATATTTCAAGCCGGATTATTTTGAGATTAATGTTGAACAGTTGATTGAAGAAACAGCAAATTTATTATTAGAGTTACAGCAAGCTGGAGCAGATCAAGTCGCTGATTTTGTTTTTGCTGAAAAGTCGGATAAAAATTTGCGAGGAATGATTCCGCCTAAGATCTCAAAACTGGATTAATTGTTTTTCATAAACAGCAAAATTCAGCAGAGTTAATCAGATGAAATCCTTCTGTTTTAGGGGAGATAGATTATCAGGAAGACGGTGAACCATTGATCGTTTTTTCCGACTCTTGAAAAACCGTGACGCGGTGAGGCGAGAAAAAATATCAATAAAAATTGATGTACCCAACTTTGATAAAATTCAGGAAAGGGATGACAAGAAGCTGATATAGTATTCAAAATGTTTGAGAGTGGGAAGTCTCAGAATGAGTAAAATTCGAGTCGGGTTGTTATTTGGCGGGCGTTCAGGTGAACATGAAGTCAGCATTCGTTCGGCGCAGGCGATCGCCAAAGCCCTAAGCAGCGATGAAAATGCCAGTCAATATGACGTGATACCCGTTTATATTAGCAAAGATGGCTTATGGAAAAAAGACATTGCTCAACAGGTTCTCACTTCAGGTAAACCCCTTGATCAAACTGATGGCGTTGAAACTCCAACTTTACTTCCTGAACCCGGAATTTTTAGTGAAATAGATGTTTGGTTTCCGATTTTACACGGTCCAAACGGAGAAGATGGTACGATTCAAGGATTATTAACTTTAATGCAAGTTCCCTTTGTGGGATCGGGGGTTTTGGGTTCAGCTATTGGCATGGATAAAATTGCCATGAAAATGATTTTTTCTCAGGCAGGACTGTCACAAGTTAAATATAAAATGGTAACGCGATCACAAATTTGGTCAAATCCTTGTATCTTTCCCAAACTCTGTGATCAACTCGAAGCCGAACTGGGATATCCTTGTTTTGTTAAACCTGCAAATTTAGGTTCATCGGTGGGAATTTCTAAAGTGCGATCGCGTGCAGAATTAGAAACCGCCCTCGATAATGCCGCTAGTTATGATCGGCGAATTATTGTAGAAGCTGGAGTCGAAGCCCGAGAACTCGAATGTGCTGTTTTAGGCAATGATCAACCCCAAGCTACGGTTGTCGGAGAGATTACCTATCAAAGTGATTTCTATGACTATGAAACCAAATATACTGAAGGAAAAGCGGCTTGGTTCATCCCCGCCCCAGTGAGTGAAACAATTGTTAATAAAATTAAAGAAATGGCTGTTCAAGCCTTTTTAGCGGCAGATGCAGCAGGTTTAGCCCGTGTTGACTTCTTTTATGTGGAGAAAACAGGCGAAGTTTTGATTAACGAAATTAATACCCTTCCCGGTTTCACCGCTACCAGTATGTATCCGCAACTGTGGGCGGCGAGTGGAATTTCTTTTCCGCAATTAGTTGATCGTTTAATTCAACTGGCCCTTGAGCGACAAGCTGAAGCCCCCCCTCAGTAACCTTTTAGCTGGGATGACGATCTCTCAATTGGCGTGCTAATTTGGGATGTATTCCCTCCCCTATTAATCCTATGAGCGATAGTCATTTATCAGAAGGTCGTGTAGAACCAAACCGGGTTGATGTCATTGGTTTCCTTAATGATTGTAGCGACCGAATTTTTGCCCATACTCTCAACCCCCAGAATGATTTATTTGAGTCTAATGCAACTATCCTGGGTGAGTCTCATGGGCAACTGAGGGCGATTATTGAACAGGTACAAACTCAGGAACAGGAACTCACCTCATCACTAGCAGCAGGTCTAGATTTTATACTCGGTCGGGAAGATTACGCCAATGATCAAATTGACTCGGCTTTGGCTCACTATCAACATAGTTTAGAATTTTGGCCGGCTGCTTTGACAAATTTTGATAAGAACTTGTTTGCCGACCCAGAAATTGTTCCCGCTTTTAATTCTTTAGAACGCTTGGGGGCTATTTTATTTTATATGGGATTGGCTTATGATCGGCGATCGCAACTCGATTCTAAGTCTAATCAAAAGCTTCACAGGGAACAAGCTAAAACGTATATAAAACGAAGTTTAGAGATATTAGAACTGGCAGAACGTCGGGATTTAGTGGCTAAATTTATCCCTAAATTCTGTAACATCTTACAACAATTACAAGCTTGGGAAGAGTTACAAAATGTTTCTCAAAAAGCCTTGGATTTACATATTTCTTATGGTTCACACCATGATATTGCTCAAGATTACGGCTTTTTGGCAGAAGCGGCGATGCACCAGTCGCAATGGTCACACGCGAATCAACTGGCAGAATTAGCTTTAGAAATTCAAAATCAATCGTTACGGGATCCGTTACAAACCTTATCGGATGAAAATCCTTATTTATTGTTGTTGGCAGAATCTAAACATGAGTTTACAGTTTGGCAAGCCACAGTCAGTCGTTTAGAAGAAGCACTAGAAAAAACCAACCCCCAACAAGAAACTAAAACTTATATCCAGATTTTAAAAGCTCTACACCAACTTTATTTTGAGCAAGATTATTATGGGAGTGCGGCTCACATTAAAGAGAAAAAGCTGCAAGCAGAATATAAATTTGGATTGCGATCATTTGCGAGTTTACGTCCTTTAAAACCTCAGTTTACTTCTCAAGAATTAGCAGGATTAGTTGCACCAGAAATGATTTCTTCGGGTCGATTAAATGAGATTAATGAATTGGTTGAATGGATTGAAAGTCCGGATCATAAATTAATTGTTTTACATGGAGAATCGGGTGTCGGAAAAAGTTCTTTAATTAATGCGGGAATTGTTCCGAGTTTGCTTCAAAAACAGGCGGTAAATCCCCATGCTGCTACACCCATTCCTTTAAGAATTTATACAGATTGGCTACGGGAACCCAATCCCGAAACTTGGAACTTAGAAACGGTGTTAAACCGCTTCAAAAAGAATCGTGAAAATCATTTAGCAACGGTTTTGATTTTTGATCAATTTGAAGAATTTTTTCAAGTTTGTACAGAACCCAGTCAACGTTTACCTTTTTATCAATTTTTGCGAGATTGTTTAAGCTTGCAATCCGTTAGCGTTATTCTTTCGATGCGAACCGATTTCTTACATTATCTCTTAGAATGCGATCGCTTAACGGGTTTAGAATCTGTTATTGGTTATGAAGTTCTGTCTAAACAGGTTATTTATGAGTTGAGAAACTTTTCAACCGCACAAGCTAAAGCATTTATTAAACACAAAACTCAACAAAATCCTACTCAATTTGATGACAATTTAATTGATCAATGGCTAGCAGATTTAGAAACTTCCCTAGAAGAAATTCGCCCCATTGAGTTACAGATCACAGGTTCTCAACTGGAAACCGACTCCATTACTACTTTAGAACAATATCAACAATTTTCTGATCATCCGCAACTGAATCTAATTTCTCGATATTTAGATCAAGCTTTAGCAGATTGCGGTTTAAAAAATGAACGAATTGCTTTATTAGTTCTCTATTCACTCACTCAAGATAATGGAACTCGTCCTCTGAAAACTCGTGCTGAAATTATCGCAGATTTAGATACCGCCTCCCTGGAAAAAGTAGACTTAGTATTAGAGGTGTTTGTAGAAAATGGATTACTCTTATTACTTCCTGAAATTCCTGAAGATCGCTATCAACTCGCTCACGATTATTTAGTGGGTTTGCTTCGTCAACAACAGGGAGAACGATTAATTGCAGAATTAGAACTAGAACGCAATAAAACTCAGCGAAAATTGATGCAAGAAAAGCCCGATAGTTTTGTAGAACGGGCAATTGGTTCAGTTTTTCGTTGGATGCGATCCGATTAATTAATGTTTCTTTAAATCACTCAATTCCTCACAGATTTAAACCTAAAATCTGGGTCAATTATCGGTCAACAGATTAGGGAGTGAAGTTCAAACTCTATACCCTGGTTTTGACAAATTTTAACAGCGATTTGATGTTTACAAAGGGTATGGCGATACTGGGAATCTGCACAACTACATCCGCCCTGACTGACTTGAGAAAGAGTTTGATGAACTGGATTCCACACAATCGCTCCTTCTGCATTCAATTTAACAGATAACGGTTCCAGTCCGACTCGATTATAACGAGATAAGAACGCTTTTGCTTCGGGAAAAGTGAGGGAAAATTGACCCGAGTTTGTGTTAAGCTTGATCCCGGAAGGCTGTATTTCCCAAGCTTGAATTTTGGCAGATTTGACAACCCGAAGATCCAGCCAACATTGCAAAATTTGGGTAAACTGAACTTTAGATAACAACGTTGAACAGCGCCCCTTCGCTGTGGCATAAATAATCTGAGGGATTTTAGCTGTTCCCAGGGTTTGAATCCGTTCAACTTGGATGTGAGTGGGAACGAGGGCTGAAATTTGAGGAGTTTGTGCAGGGGTGTCTAAAGAATGGTTAGCACTTACTCCCGATATCGGTTTAACAGTTGGTGTAACAAATGGAGTTTTCATTGTGATATGATGCTCTTGTGATGAAACTTCAACCTATATGCACCCGATCATTACTTTCAGAGAAGGGGTGCTTTTTACTGGGCTTGATTGTATTTTAGCAAAACTTGAATAAATCGGCAACATCACCCAGCCTTTGTATCTTCTTGTCTTGAAGGCAGAAAGCAGTAAACAGTGACCCTCCGGGTCTCCCCAAGTGGAGCAACTGCTGAACCTGAAAGGCGCGGGGTCTGACCGCAAGTCGCAAGGAACGCGCTTCTTGATGGAAACCACCTAGCCGCGGCACTGCACTCACCAGTGAAGACAGTGAACAGTTATCAGGGGTCCTAACTCTTCAACCCTAACCCCTAACCCCTGTAAGAATTATGATCTTTGCGGCTTTGGTGTTGAATTAATTAGGGTTTACCGAGTAGAGATTCAAATGTTGTTCGTAAAGATCTAATATCAGCCACCCGAGCCACTAACAAATTATCTCGTCCGGCATCTTTTAAACGAGATTTCCAATAGTCAATACGGTCTGAATGATTAACCCAAAAGCCAATCACACTGTCTACAGCTTCATCGATCTTCCAATTGTTATGTTGAGAAATCGTTTCAACCGATGAAATAAAGGTATCTAAAGTGCATTGATGGTGTCCTAAGTATTCAATACCGCTTTTAGGTTTTTCTTGAAGTTCTTGTTGTTGATAAAAAAAGGATAGCACTGGAGAAATGCCAACTAGATCAAATGTGTATTTCATCCGGTTACTCCTAGCTTATTGTTTCGAGTTAATTAATAATACTTAGTTTAACCGATGCAAATCCGTAAAATGACAGACAATTTCGCCTTCTTTCTCGGTGTTCTGCTTAGAAAGCCCGATGAATTCGCCTTTGGGGATTGAGGGGAGGATAAAAATTAAGAAAAAATGAAAAATTCAAAAAATCTTAGCTCTTTTTGTAAGATTTAGTTTAATTTTACTCAGACTCTGTTAACGCCTGTAAATCTTCAGGAGTATTACAGTTAAACAGCATCGCGACTGTTGTCGGTTCAAGAATCAAAGCCTGAACCTGAATTTGAGTTAACCACACTTGAAATGAACGTCCACCTTGTTGAATAAAAGTTTGTAAAGCGGTTAAAGCACTACGGCGATAGAACCCACATAACGGTTCCCAACCTGACTCCTGATGAGGAACCACCGCCAATACCGACTCAGAAACTTGAGTCAATTGAGTCAGCCAGTTTTGCAAAATTTCCGGTTGCAGCTGAGGTAAGTCGCAAGCCAAAAGCAACACCCATTCTGCATCAATCTGAGTCAATCCGTCAGCTAAAGCCACTAATGGCCCTTGACCGATTGGATGAGACTCCGGTAAAAATTGCACCTGTTCTGAGACAATATTCTGATATCTTTCCGGCCAAGATGTCAACACATAAACCGACGAACAGCAACAAGCCGCCACCTGACAAACTCGTTTTAACAGGGGTTGTCCTGCAAAGTCAATCAAAGCTTTATCTTGACCCATGCGAGAACTTTTTCCTCCGGCTAAAATCAAAGCTGCAACAGTGTAATTTGACATCATTAAACGGTTAAGAATCAGACTCAATATCCCTGAACAAACTAGACCATTTTAGGCCGACCGACCCAACGACAGACGCCGCCACCCAGTCCTAATAAAGTGACTCCCCATAAATAAGCAGACCAACGATAATCTTCATCGATTTCTAAGGCTGTATTGTCGGGGTTCTCCACAAAATCATTAATTTGGGCGACAATATCTTGAGCGTAATGATGATCAAGCCGATAAAACGGCAAAAAAACTCGACCCTTTTCCGTCAGCAATGCGACATAAAAAGCACTGTAATCCGAATCCTCCGCTAAATCCTCAATATTCTGCTTGATGATTTGAGCGCCCTGCAAACTCTGGAGGGGAATTTCTTGGAAACTTGATCCGAGTAAACTAGATTCTTGCAAGTTACAGATGCCTTGAGTTTGTCCAACCCTTTCACAGCTTAAGGTAACGGTATTGACCAAACCAATCATCATTAATCCTGGCACAATAGACAAGCTTAATAAGCCTAAAACAACAATCGGAAACTGCTTGAGTTTCTTCTTGATTTTTTTGAGGACTTTGAGAAACTTTTGAACACTCATAATTTTCCTTGAATTATCCATGAACAGCTAAACGAAGGGTTTCAAGTTTGTCTGCTACTTTGCCATCCATTAATAATTGTTTGGCGGTTGACAAACCCGATTCCAAATCTAAACACACTCCACACTGCCACAGATAAAATCCCCCATTCCACACCACCGCTTGCATTAATTCACTGGCTTGACCTTGTAAAACCCCTTGCAGATCAGCGAGTAACTCGCTTGAACTTTTTAAAGGAACTTCCTTTCCTGCAAACCCATAATCACCCGGGTGTAGCAGCAAACGTTCAAGATCAGAATCTTCTTGAGATATACCAATGATACAAGTGCGATCGCGCGGTAAATCACAACTTCCCTCTAAACCTTTGACGGTAATCAACCGAGGGGTTCCTCGCCATTTAAACGTCTCGCGAAATAACACTTCAGTCGGAGGATGAACGTATCCACAAGCTAGGGTCGCTACACCTGCATAGGGAGACCACATTAACTCCATTGTCGCCAGAGGCGGACGTTTACCAATTTCCCGACGAAAGGGAACTAAAGCCTCTGCTTGGGGAAAATGACGGGGAAGATAGACAAACCCTAAACCCGTTGTTTCTAGAACCTGTTGAACTTGTTCTAGGGTGAGCGTGGTCCAGTCCACTCCCAAACCTTGCCAAATTTCAATCAGGGGAATCCCTTCTTTCGTTGGCATCCTATCCCCCCCATGTAAAATCACCGGAACTCCTGCGGTTGCAACGATTAAAGCCGTTAGCGGTGCCACTGGAGCGGTACGGGATCGCCCATCGTAGGGACAATTTAGGATTAGGGGAGGAATGGAGAGGGATTGGAGTTTTTGGCCCAATTCATCGCAACTATCGAGCATTCCAGCTAATTCTTCGCCTGTCGGTCGTTTGATGCGATGAGCAATTAAGAAAGCACCAATCTGGGCTGGAGTAGCTTCTTGCAAGAGCATCATTCTCATCGCGTCTGCGGCTTCCGTGCGATCTAGGTTTTCGCTAGTATGGGGGCCGCTGCCAATTTTACGAAGTAGGTCTCGAAAGCGATCGCTCATTACACCGTTTAGGGGTTGAAACAACAAGGAATTTCCTAGCATACCCTGTTTAAGAGGTATTCTGGGCTGTTAGTTTACCTGTTTTTTCAAGAACCGGATCCCCTGAAGCCGGGATAAACTCTTGCACGAGTTTCCAGAAATACTCAATTGGGGGAATTTGCATTCGGTCAGATGTTGCGACCATTACGACTTCCCGACTCCAAACGGGGTTATTTGAGGAGGGGGATGAATCATTTTGATCAATCGGACGAATGGCTAAAGTCGGGTCAGTTTGGGATTCAATTAAAGCCGAATGAGGGAGTAAAGCGACTAATTCTCCCTGACGGACGACTCCTCGAAAGGCATCCAGGGTGTTGAGTTCAAGAACGGCTTTCAGTTGGGCTTGGGTTTGGTTGAATTTTTCTTGAACCCAGCGCCGCATTCCATAACCGTCTTTGAATACCACTTGGGGATAACGGACCAATTCTGACCAGGGGACTTGAGTAAAACTGGCGAGGGGATGATGACTAGCCATCAAAACTTCTATGGGTTCCCAATAGAGGCTTTCAACAATCAATTCTCCGGTTGCGGTAAAGGAGCGGTTATTCATCACAATAGCGATGTCTACTAACCCATCTCGCAACACTTTTAAGGCCCGATCACTTCCGAGTGAGGTGATTCGCAGTTGAACTTCTGGATAAGCGTAGCAAAATTTTTGTAACACAGGGGGCAGATAGGAGGCACAAATCGAATGAATGGCTGCTACGCACAGTTCGGGTTGTTTTCCCGCCAATAGGGTTGCTAGTTCCTCTTTGGCACTGTCCCAGGTTTGACAAATTTTGCGAGCATAGGGCCAAAAGCGTTCTCCACCAACGGTCAGCTTTGCTTGCGTGGTGCGATGGAATAGGGGTAAACCGAGTTCGGCTTCTAATCCCTGCACTTGACGACTGATCGTTGACTGAGTAACACCACATTTGTGTGCTGCTTGTTGAAAGCTTCCCGTTTCCGCAACACACAGAAAAGATTGCAACTGCTCTAAGCGCATGAAAATTTGATTAAGATGGCTGTAGTCGATCCAATTTGATGGTAGATCATCTATCATTCTGGTTTGGTAGAAGTTGATACAGCTTTTACAAGGAATTAGGGACTGGGAACCGAGAACCGTTTTGTTACCATTCTGTTAATGCCATTGAGATTCCTTGTTTTAGATTCGGTTCAAGATTACTTTGTTGAGACAATTGTTGCAGTTGTTCATAGATTTGGGGAGAATTTAGTTGTTTTAAGGCGGTGATACAATGAAATTGAACGCTAGGATTTGAATCGCCTAAAAGTTTGACCAAAGCATCGAAAGCGTTAAGAGCATCTAACTGTCCTAAACTTAAAGCAATACATTGTTTGATCGCCGGAATTTTTAAACAGGGATGTTCGGTGTTGAGAAATTGAATTAAAATCTGACTCGCTTGAGGTTTGAGTTCAGGTTTATTCATTCGTCCCAGTCCTTGAATGATTTCTTGATGAAGTGGGAACAACGTTGAGTTAGAAATTGACTCGTTGGTTAGGGTTAATAAGAGAGTTTGAAGTTGATTTAAAGCAGTCGGTGTTTCAATCCAACACAGTGATCGCACCGCATCTAATTTTAGATCTAGTGGAGTTGTTGTTGATAGAATTTGTTCAGCTAAAGCCATCACCGCTTGATCGGTTCCCAGACGAGAAAGGGCGATTTGGGCTTGTTGACACACTTCGGGGCGGATATCCCATAATAACGGTTGGAGTTGTTCAACTAAATTCAATTCGGCTTCTAAATATCCCCGCAAACTTAAACCGATCACGGCTTCTTTTCTAACCGTAGCAGCAGGATCCTTTAAAGCTTGAATTAACACCGGGGGAATACGCGGATCATGGAAACTGCTTAAAGCTTCAATGGCAGTGGTGCGAATTTTCGGGTTAGAATCATTAACGACTTTTAATAGAGGGCTAATTGTTTCAATGCGACGAACTTGAGAGAGGGCTTTTGTCGCTAATAATTTTAACGGTTCATCGTCGAGGAACATCTCCAAATTTTCAACCGCCCCACCCCCTAAATTGGCTAAAGTGGTTGCCGCCATTTCCAGTAATGGTACATTGGTGGCATCGTCGCTGATTTTAGCCTTTTGTAAAAGATTAATCAAAACAGGTATAATCATCTCGCGATTAAACTGTCCTAAAGTGCGGGCGACAAACCATCGCACTTCAGGATCAGCGTCTTCGTCTTCGAGAATTTCAATCAAGGGGTTAATGGCAATGGTTTCCATTTTCGCTAACTGTTTAGCCGCATCCCAACGTTGTTGAAAGTCTCCAGATTCTAACGCAGCGATCGCTTGATTCAGCAACGCTTGAGATTGACTCTCATCAGACGAGTTAGAAAATTGATCACCCATACCTTTTCGTGAAAACCACAATTGAGGAGAAACGATCATAACAAACCGTAAGACAAACACCTAAACTTATTCAAGCACAATTCTCATCAGTTTTGAGTCTAGTAATTGTTTGATTCTGATGCAATCCTAAATCTCTAACTTTTTACACACCATT
The DNA here is from genome assembly GCA_050485465.1 of Limnoraphis sp. Lineage (GTDB taxonomy): Bacteria > Cyanobacteriota > Cyanobacteriia > Cyanobacteriales > Microcoleaceae > Capilliphycus. The sequence goes on from JBJHBL010000045.1 coordinate 15,123, forward strand.
ATGCTACATTTTAGATACTCTTCTTTGATTGATGCACCCGTTGAGGCCGTTTGGAATTTTCACGAGCGCCCTGACATTTTACAACAGTTAACCCCCCCCTGGCAGCCTGTGGAGGTGATCCGCCGTGAGGGAGGGTTGGATGTAGGGGCGATCACTGAATTTCGCCTGTGGTTGGGGCCTATTCCGGTACAATGGTTAGCGGTGCATACCGAATGTATTCCCTATCAACTGTTCACTGATGAACAAAAACAAGGCCCGATGGAGAGTTGGGTACATCGCCATCAGTTGTCTTCAGAAGGGGGAAAAACACGTTTAACCGATGTGATTACCTATTCTCCTCCGGGGGGATGGTTAGCAGAAAATCTGTTAGCGGGGTGGGTAGATAGCCGTTTAGAAGATATGTTTCGCTATCGCCACTCAGTCACCCAACGAGAATGTGAAAAAGTTGCACCCAGAATTTAAGCTTCGGTGTTAATCGTTTCTTTTTCTGTATCTGGGGAAGGGGTATCTGTTGAGTTGTCCGTTAATGCTTCAGACTCAACAACAGGTTGAACATCCGTTTCTGGAGAACTGGCTGTAGAATTGGCTGTAGGCAGAACTGTTTTTGAACGATCGGTTTTTTCTTCAGTCTGAATTTTTTCAACATCTCCCTCTAAATCTTTAATCCGTTGGCCTTGTTGATGAATTTGTTTAAGGTCTTTTTCTAACTCTTGAATGCGTTGTTCTTGTTGACGCATTTGACGGATATTTTGACGGGCGGTTAACATTCGTTGAACTTGGGATAGTAAACTATAGATCCAAGCTAGCAACGCCCCAAAGCCTGCGGCGGCAATCAATTCAATGGCGAGGGGGGCTTCAAATTCAACCCCTTCAACCACTCGAATTGTTGTTGCGGCTGTATTCTCTAAACTAAATAAAACTAAACCGATACAAACGATAAAAATTAACACAAAGTTAAGCGGGCGCATGAGGAAACTCCAGACTCCAAGCAGATTACTCTTTCAATTTTACCGAATATTGTTCCTGATGACCGGATATTTCTAACCGTTTTTGCTGATGAGGAGTAGTTTTTTTGCTGAGGACAATAACTTCGGGCTAAAAGGAAGTTGTAACTTCGCTCCACAAAAATAGATATTATTAACCCGTCTTGACAACGCAAATCTCTAGCTGATATCTTGAATTCTTAAACAACATTAGGCTAGCACTTAATGAATGTTTGTATATTTTCATTTTTCTCAGGAGCCGGATTTTTAGATTTAGGGTTTGAAAAAAGTGGTTTTAGAATCGCTTATGTCAGTGATATTAATCCGACTGTTATCAAAGCTTACCAACAGTCTAGAAAACATCTGCAACTTCCTCAGCCGGAATATGGGTTTTACAGTGGAGAAAGTGCAGATATTACAAATCTAATCGAAGCTGAACAAGCATTACGACTTTGGGAGTTAGTTCAGGATGCTAGAAGACAATCAGAACGGATAGGATTTATTGGTGGGCCTCCTTGTCCAGACTTTTCAGTTGGGGGAAAAAATAGAGGTCAAGAGGGAGAAAAGGGAAAACTCTCTGAGACCTATATCGAATTAATTCTGCAACAAAAACCTGATTTTTTCTTGTTTGAAAATGTCAAAGGACTTTATAAAACTCAAAAACACAAAATATTTTTTGATCTCTTGAAGGGAAAGCTTGCACAAGCGGGTTATGTATTGACGGAAAGATTAATTAATGCTTTAGAATATGGTGTTCCTCAAGATCGAGATAGAATTATATTGATAGGTTTTAGCAAAAATCTACTCACTGATTTAGGGATCAATATCAAAAAGTGTACGACTTTACCACCAAAACTCTTTCTGTGGGAAGAATATATGAGTTACTCAAGAAGCGATATTTTAGCCTATTCATGGCCAACAATTAGCCCCTTTGAAGAAAATTCAGTGATTCCCTGTCCTGATGAAATTCCTAGAAACTTAACGGTAGAGGATTGGTTTAGAAAAAATGATGTATTGAATCATCCAAATGCTCAGAATCACTTTCAACCCAGAGCGGGAATTAAAAAAATTATATCTGTTTGTGAAGGGGATGACTCAAAAAAATCATACAAGCGTCTTCATCGTTGGCGTTATTCTCCTACAGCTTGCTATGGAAATAATGAAGTTCATTTACATCCATATAAAGTTCGTCGGCTTTCAGTCGCGGAGACTTTAGCGATTCAGTCTTTACCTAAAGAATATATTCTTCCACCGGATTTATCTTTGAGTAGTCTGTTTAAAATGATTGGAAATGGTGTTCCCTACTTAGCCTCTCAAGGAATTGCTAAAACGCTTTTAAAATTTTTAACTGGATACAGCACTCAACAGACTCCTGAACAACTTGAACTCCCTATTCAAATATTAACTCGCTGCTAAAAGTCTACCCGATTCAGAAAGATTACAATAGCGATTCCAGTATCTATCGAGATCATTTCTATCAAAGATAGATTCATCCGAGTCTATCAATCTATTTAGATTTTCTAATTCCAGATCTGAACAAGGAAAATTTCGAGGTATACTATAAAGATTAATTGCTGTAAAAACCTTTTTATCTTCGATAGTGCTATTACCAATTACATTAAACCTTAACGGACTTGTTAATGGATGAATATATTCACTTGCATACTTTGTAACTGCCGCTTCGTATAAGATTTGATATCTTCTATCGGGTCTATTACTATTTTTCACTGAAATAAAACCTTTGACATCTGTTGAAGAACAACATCCTTAATATATTGATGAAATTGAGTCAATCCTCTCAGATGAGTTAGAGAGAGATTGTCTGAGTTGATTTGAGGGATATAATCATTCACTATTTTTCGACTCACTACAACAAAATTTTGATTGCATATTTAACTAAAAAGTTGGGTATCACAGCGTTCAACCCAACCTACTCTCTCATGCGTTTGAATATCCGTTTCTGATTATTTAGCCATTTTCGCTGAACCGGGGTTTCGCCAAGAGACTTTCGGTAAAATTTCGTTCTTGTCAACCCGACCCTTATACTTCATTGCAAAATTCAACAACGAATCTAACAACGAATCCGACAGATAATGAGGTTGTAAACCTAAATCCAACAAATTAGTATTTTTGGCGTTGAAATAATGATTTTCCAATTCCACGCGGGGATTTTCCATGTTTTGAATATTCACATCTAACCCGACGGCATTTCCAGCCTTTTTCACCATCAGGGCTAAATCACCAACGCTAAACATTTCGGTAAACTGGTTAAACACACGGAATTGACCAGGTTCAGCCGGCGTTGCAATGGCTAATTCCACGCAACGAACGGTATCCCGAATATCAAGAAACGCCCGAGTTTGTCCGCCTTTCCCATAAACCGTTAGAGGATGACCAATTGCGGCTTGAATACAGAAACGATTTAAAGCTGTTCCAAATACCCCGTCATAGTCGAGACGGTTAATTAACATCTCATCCATCCCGGTTTCATCAGTCAGAACCCCATACACCACACCCTGGTTTAAATCCGTTGCCCGCAGACCCCAGATTTTACAGGCAAAGTGGATATTGTGGCTATCGTGAACTTTGGAGAGATGATAGAAACTTCCGGGCTGTTTGGGATAGGGTAACGTATCCTTACGCCCATTATGTTCAATGGTGATATACCCTTCTTCGATATCAATATTGGGAGTTCCATATTCACCCATAGTTCCCAGTTTGACCAGGTGACTGTCGGGGAAATGTTCGCGCATGGCGTATAGAATATTCAAGGTTCCCACAACGTTGTTAACCTGGGTGAGAACAGCGTGTTCTCGGTCAATCATCGAAAATGGTGCTGACCGTTGTTCGCCAAAGTGAACAATCGCTTCCGGTTCAAACTCTAGTAAACTATCAAGCAGGAAGCTATAGTCGTTGATATCGCCAACATACAGGTCGATAGACTTCCCGGTTAAATCTCTCCAGCGTTGAATGCGTTGATGAATGGGTGCGATTGGGGTTAAAGTATCAATACAAAGCTGTTGATCCCAGTGTCGGCGCACTAAGTTATCTAAAATTCCAACTTCATAGCCTCGGTTGGATAAATAAAGGGCTGTCGCCCAACCGCAGTAGCCATCACCACCAATTACCAGAACTTTCATAAACTCAATTGCATCTTGTTTTGCTGATACTGGGTTAATGTATCAGGAATTGGTACCCAGTGAACTGTTTTTTCCGGTTGATTAGATTTTCACTTCAGACGCAAAACTCGCCCAACGAACAAATTCAAAGGGTCCGGCGACTGAACCCCAAATATGTTCGTGGGTTTCGCAGTCAAATCCTCGGTCATGGCTAGTCATGCCATCTTCATGAACTTCAAACCAACTGTCAAGATAGGTGACTTTACCTTTGCGTTCTACAATACACCCTTGACCGGGTTCGACTTCGCCTTTGAAACTGTGACCTGTCCAACGGGTGATAAAGCTACAACAGGGGAGTTTCCGCAATTGTTCGGTTTTTAGGTCTTTTAGGCGTTCCGGTTGACGAGAGGCACCGTAAAATTGTTCTTGGTTGTCTATAACGTAGTTTTCAATCTCAATATAATCTTCACGGGGAATAAATTTGAGAACTCTTACTCGATAGGGTTGATTCAGAATATAATCATAGGCTTGTTCGAGGTAAACACTCACCCCGTCTAAAAATTCTGTCGGTAACGGACGCATACAGACGCGAATATGGGCGAAAAGGGGGGGGTTTTCAAAGGCTTGGGGTTGGTTGCTAAAGTCAGAAGCCATCCAGCGGACTAAGGTGGCGATATCGGTCGAATGAGTCATGGTCTAGGAATTCGTTTATTTTTTGATTAGGATAACAGATTCAACTTTGCTTGAGGCTGAATAACCAAAATTGCGGGGTTTCGCTATCATTTTCTCCCAGTAATAGCAAACTCTGACTGCCATCGGTTAAACGCGGGCCTAGTGTCATACTGCTGAGATGGTTAATAGGAATTCCTACTTCTTTCAAGTCTAATAACAGTTTTTTCCGCATCGGTTGAACTTTTCGCAGTTCTCCCCGTAAACTAACAATTCTTGAGGTATCGGTGGCGTCGCCTGTGAAGACTTGATAGATTTGACTGGAGGATGGCGATCGCTCTAAACTCAGAAAATATCCCCCTTGACTCAATGCAACTATATCGGCTAATTCATGGGATGAGGTTTCCGAAGCTTCTAAGGGATAAAGGTTTTCGGAGACGAGAAAGGAAGCGCGATCAGCGATAACATAATGTAGGATTCGCAGTTTTGTCGCTGTATTAATATCTGTATCTTGAACTAGGGGTGCTGCGGTGGTTATAAATAAGCGAAATGGGTCTTTTCCACCAGGACTCAAGCCATCGGGGGCGATAGTCATGGACTGAAACCCTAAGTTCGGTTGAATGCCTTGTTGTTGTTTTCCCTCTTCAAAAATAGGCAAATAACCGGGAGGAAGGGGAACGGTATTTTTCTGTTCTCCGGTTGTTAAGTCAAATTCTCCAATTAACGGTGTGGTTTGATTTTCTGTGATATTGTCTAAGGCGATAAAGACGGAATTTCGCGGAGAAAAAACAAGACTTTCCGGGACTGTTGTTGTTGAAGATAGGGGTTGGTTTGATTGATCTTTGAGACGGATTGTGTTTTCTATCTTAACTGGATTTAAGGTCAGATTTTCGGCTGAGGTAAAATCAAATTTTAGATGGTAAAGTTCGGGGATATTTTCTGCTAAAGCGTAGAAATGTATTCCTGGTGTTGTATTTTCGCTATAGCCAGAACGTTCGTAGGTAATGGCAGACAGATGAATAAAGTTCGGATTAGATTCGCTAACTTGGGGTAATTTGTATTCTCCCAAATAGTCTAGGGAAAAATTAAAAAAGATTCGCTCTTCTGCAGACACTTGAGGTAAGGTACAGGAGGTTAACAAGGTTAACAGTAGCAAAAGCGATACTACCCACTGAAACCCGCGATGATATCCTTGACTCGTTTGAACTGGACTGAGTAGTGAAGTTGCTTGACAACGGTTATATTGGTTCACGATGCTTTCCCCAAGCCGATTTAGCTCATTATCTCATAGGGTGCGCTGTTCTAAATCTTTGGGGGAAGGGTTTAGGGAAATTCAACCCTGTGCTACACTCTTTCGTGAGTGGTGAACAAACTTACTCTCGTTGCGGTCATTATAATAGAAGTTACAACTCTCCCAAAATTATACCCTATCAGCAGTATAAACCATCGGCTCGGTTTTTTCCAGTGAAACTTAGAATTAATTTTAGGCAACTTTTTCAGATTTTAGATCCAAGATATGAAGAATCAAGGAATGCGAATTTGGTTGATCGGCTTATTCACCCTAATCAGTTTTATTTTGGGGGGAAACGGGAAAAATTTAACGGCTTTTGCTCAAAACCAAAATGCTCCAGAAGCCGAAACAAACCCGCAAGTTCTCGATCAATTTTCACCGAATCCTTTAGAGATTCGAGAACCGGATCCCTTATTACCAAACCCTCCCCCACGGGGAAGTTTATTAAGTGAAACCCAACAGGAAAGACTCGCACCTGAATTAGATCGATTGAATGAAGAAGCCTTAGCATTACTGGCTCAAGGAGATCGATTAGGTGCGTTTAATTTATGGAGTCGGGAGTTAAGATTGCGGCGTTATTTTGGCTTATTACCTGAAATTGCAGCGTTACAACGAGTGGGTTTAATTTCTTGGAATAACAACCAACGTCTTTATTTACAGTTCCTGGTTCAACGATTAGATGCAATTTTAAAAGAGGTAAAAGCGGAAGCTACACCAAATATTGAAGTTTTAGAAGCATTAGGGTTAGCCTTTGAAGAAAGTCGAGCAAAAGAATCAGCAATTGCAACCTATCAAGCCCTAGTTGATTATGCTCGTCAACAGGGAGATTTGCTCAAAGAAGAACAGGCGTTAAGTTCAATGGGTCAAGTTTATCTAAACTGGTTAGATTATCCACCCGCAGCACAAGTTTATGAGCAATTATTAGAAACCCAACAACAGATTCAACTTTTGCGACGGGAAGGGATATTACCTCCAGCAACTCCGCGAGTCAATGCACAGGGACAAACTGTTAATCCATCTAGTGAGGTGGTTACTTTGCAGCAGTTAGCGTTTATTTATGAACAGTTAGAACAACCCTTAAAAGCGATTGTTGCTCAAGAAAGATTAGTCGGTTATTTTTCCCAATTGCAAAATTTACAACCGATTCCTAATTTAAAGTTAGCAATTGGTTTAAACTATGAACGCTTGGGTCAATTTCAACAAGCGAGTCAGAATTATCAAGAGGCTTATACTATTTCTATACCTGAGCAGCAACTTGCAAATGCCAGTGAGGCTTTAGAAAGATTAGCTCGATTATATCGTTCTCAAAATAAAGCTCAAACTGCTCTGGAACTGTATCAAGCTCGGTTATTAATTGAGCAACAATCTTTCAATTTTTATGGTATGATGGAAGTGTATGATAATATCGGTCAAATTTATTTTGATCAAAGAGCTTACCAACGCGCTCTGGCTGCTTACCAGCAAGGACTGCAAATTGCTCAACAGTTAAGATTTCGGGAAGATCATTTTATCAATCGCATTCAAACGGTTAATCGACAAATCTCTCCGTAAGGAACTCGTATTCTAGATCAACTTGATCTAAACCTAACTGATGTTTGATTAAATCTGGTAATCCTGAACAATATTCAAAGGTTACTCCTTCTAGATTGGTTTGTTTGAAATGACTACCAAATAAATTAGATCCCATTAAATGAGCATCGGCAAGATTGGCTTGCATTAACTCTGCATGACGAATTGAAGTATAACTGAGATTCGTTTTAGAAAAATTAGCTTGCGTTAAATTGGCTTTTGTTAAGTCAGCGTGAGAGAGGTTGGCTTCCGTTAAATTCGCCTGAGTAAAGTTGGTATATCGTAAGTAGCTATGACTCAGGTTGGCTTCTTGTAATTCTGCACAGTAAAGGTTCACTCCACAGAGATTCACTTTGATTAAATTGGCTTGTTTAAGGTTAATATGGCTTAAACTTGAACGATACAGATTTGCACCTCTGAGGTAAGCATGATCAAGGTTTGCTTTATTGAGGTTCACTTGCGTGAGATCCGCATAAGATAGATTTGCACCCGTTAAGTCGGCACCGCGTAAATTCGCACCGCGTAAATTGGCATAACTCAAATTAGCACCTTGTAAATTGGCATTTTTAAGATTTGCACATTCTAAGTTAGCACGAGATAAATTGGCTTGACTTAAATTGGCTGAATTCAAACTCGCCGCCATTAAATTTGCTGTGTTCAAGTTAGCACTTTTCAGATTAGCATGACCTAATTTCGCATTGGTTAAACTTGCATTACTGAGATTGGCGTGGTTGAGATCAGCGCGGCGTAAATCGGCTTTAATTAGGCTAGCATCGCTTAAATCTGCTTGGTTTAAATTTGCAATTAAAAGCTGAGTTTCGTTTAAAACGGCACTACTGAGATTGGCTTGGGTGAGGTTTGCTAATCGTAAATCGGCTTGGATAAAATCCATCCCATGTAAGTCGGTTTCTCGCAGATTTGCACCTTTGAGATCTGCACCACTGAGATTAAGATGTCGTAGGTTTTTTTTGCGTAAATCCGGCCCCTTGAATTGACAAAATAGACGATAGGTGTCTAGTTCAGTGCTAGATTCTTCACAAGAAGATTTATCCGTGTTTAGGTTAACTAAATGATATTCAACGTTAGCGGTAAATAAAGCAAAGACTAAGTTAAAAACCTCTAGAAAATTGATAAAATGTTGACATTTTTCTTGTTCATAGTTTTGATAATGTTCAATCAAATTAGCAATACAACATTCGAGATGACTGTGAGCCGATTTACAAACCAAAGTCGTTTTGAGTAATAGAATGACCAGCGTTAGATAGTTTCCCCGTTCCACTAATAAGCTAAAGGAGGTAGAAGGAGATTTATTGTTTTCGGTCGTCAGCAGTCTAATGAGTTGTTTACAGGTTTTAGAGATTTGACTCTTGGTGATGGTTTTAAAATCATCTGGAGCGTTAAATTTATTGAGTTTGATCTGCAAAGTCTCTCGAATTTGATTCGCGGGATAGCGAGAGCAAATATGAAGCATTAAGTAATTGAGCAGACTTTCTTTAAAGTCTTGATAGTTAAAGTTTTGCGTCTGTTTTAAAAATAGATCGGCTTGATGAGCATAACTTAAAACACGCTCAGTCGAGATAGTTTTTTTGATCAGGTTAAGGGCTTCATCCCCTAATTGAGTCGGGTTCGTTGGTTTTTGAGTTTGAGATCTCGAAGATTGGGAATGTGCGACATACATCGCCAGATCAAATCTAAATTTTTCTTTGAGTTGTTGAGCTAAGTTGGCGGTAGCTTGATGTTGTACAGGAGATTGACTGCGATGAATTTGGGTTGATAATAAATAGGAACGGTAGCGACTCACCCATTGGGTGTCAGAGTTTAAAGCATAGTGACGAATGTCTTGATAATCTTGACTTTGCAGAAAGCTATACGTCCATTTTCTCAACAGGTTCACACTGGGAGAAATTCGTTCCTCTTGATGGTTAACTGATTCTATTCTCTCCAATAGATCTTCAATGTATTCGTGATCCTTGTTAATTGTCCAATTATTGATTAAAATATAAAAAGATTGTTTAAGTATCGATGAAAAAATGGATTGACTTTGATCAATCACTAGACGATTTAAGCCTTGATTGATTTCTGGATTTTTAGTACAATTTAAATTGACAAAAATTTGTTCAAATTCGTCAATAACTTTTTCCGGACTCCATTGATTAACAATTTGGATGAGAAATTTACAGATTGATACTGGCAAGTTCTCAATTTTAGAATCTAAATATGAGTTTAGACCTGTTGAGTCGGTATCATAAAGCTCGCTTTGGGGGGATACTTGATTCATTGCAGTAAAGCTCTCTAGTAAATCCGATCAATTCTATCAACACCAGTATAAATGCAGTTTAGCAGGTTCTATGAGAAATCGGTCTGAATTGTTAGGTTTATTTACCTCTGTTTACAGCTTAAGAAACTTCAACTTGTCCCGTTTAACCGGGTTTAAGTCGTTATAATTGATGCAGAGAAACTCCCGGTTCAGTTTCTACCCGAATTCACCCCACAGAAGGGTTTAAATAGAGTGGACGATCTCTCTAATTTTAGGGGGAGTCTAGATCGAATTCTGCTTCCAAATGAACATTTTTTTAAGTCTTGTCCGTTCGAGGATGTATACTTATCTCTATCTACGGGAGTCGAGCTTATGAAGATGTTGATCTCTCAGACTTTTTCTAGAAAATGATGCCTGTAGAAACTGAAGTCACTTTTAATCTAGCTGATCACCTTTAAGCAGACAAATGTCTGAACTTCAGTCCTAAAATTACATCATCCCACTGACTCCCCAGGTAGCTGATGGTGTGAGTGATACTATTGATACAGTAGAAACCATCTAGTTCAGAATAGCTCTCGGCTAAAATTTTCAATTCACGACTAAACTCATGTTGCGTCACAAACTGAACATTTCGCTTGAGTTCCCAATTTTGTTCATCAGGATAGAAATAAATCTCATCACCTGACTTTTCGATCAGCAGTACCCCTTGAACTTTGCGAATTGCCATTGTTGGCGGGTTCCGGCGGGGATTGTATCCTTGAAAAATATTCATTGAAGCTTCCTCCCTCTCCAAATGAGGTTAGCCTTAGCTAATGGTTAGAGTCTACATTTTTACTACGGGAGTTCCCCCGTAATTTCCGCTTCAGCAAGAAGGGATCAAAAAACACACAAGCCACTTGAATTCGTACAAGTCTGTTGTTAGATTAGAGAGATGAGGGATTAACTTTGGGTTTGTACCTTTTGCAACTCACCAGCACCTAACAAAATGACAGGTTGATCAAACATGATTTGAAATCAAATCACTCAAGCCAGAACTCAGTTAACTCGGATTTTCTGAAACCCAAAGACTGAACGCCAGTAGAATAGCACAGTTTTTGGTTTTTCAAGCGGTTCGTTGACTTTTATCCCTTAATTATTTTAACAAAATTTTGGATGAAGAGCAAAACATTCTACAGAGAATAAAACTCAAAGTAGCTGGGACTAATCGAAGTGATAATTTTTTAAAAAAACACCTGAAAAATGTTTTAAAAACTTAACCTATGATAATATAGTTTACTTTTATCTGAGATTGACTGTTTTGATTCTAGGAGACTTTTAGGGGAAAATCTTAAATTTGTCAAGAGATAAATTCTATAAATTTTGACTGAAAATAAGTAAACCGTCTACTGTTATACTGAAATCGGAGAGAAGGTTTTGAGTTCTGACAGTCTCTCCGGTTCTAGAAATTGTTCTCGCTTTAATTGTGATCACAAGAACTTAATCGCATCTTAATTGACGTTTCTATTGTTTTAAGATTCGTAACGCTTGAAAGGCGAGAAAGAAAAATCCGACTGATCCCAAAACGGTTAGAAGCGGTTCAACAAGGCGGGGGGTAAAAAGTTCATCCATGATCCGATTTCCTCAAAGGATTAATTTTCAGACACAATACAGAAATCCAACTTTTGAGAGCAAGTGAGTAAAAGTTCTTCACTCAAATTTTAAATCAAAAGGTGGCGATTGGGTTGTTCCTCTCGATTTAATTATTTCTGGTGTTTGTAGTTTCCCTCAAGCCAGAGGTTCATTGGTGACGGGAAAACCGTCAATTTAAGAAACATAAATTTACGGGACAACGACACTAAAAGTGTTAAAACAGGAGTGAAACATTAAGAAACCAATTTAAAGATATGAGGTTTGAAACTCAAAAGCAGGAAGCCTGCTATGAAAAAGTGGAACGTTGGATGCGGGAACTCTATGGTAAATTTCCCTGTCCCAAACATGAAGTTCCTGGACTTTCTCTGTTTATGGGTTCGGCTCAGGTGGAAGTATTAGTCTTTCCCTGGGGAAAAGACGATGCTATTATTACAGCACGCTCTTATGTTGTGACTGGCACCGAACTCGCGCCGGACTTAATGCGGTTTCTCTTACGAGAAAATCATAATATGCGCTTTGGAGCGTTTGGCGTGGATGAACGAGGTGATATTGTTTTTGAGCATACAATTGTTGGTTCAACTTGTGATAAACCAGAACTGGAAGCCTCGGTGAATGCAGTGTTAGAAATTGCGGATGATTATGATGATAAAATTGTTGAACGGTGGGGAGGAAAACGAGCCTTAGATCGATTAAGTACATAATTTTATTAGCTTTGAATCAACTGTTGTTGATCAGTTCTCTAAGGGTTGGTCAGGAATCTTCAGTAATTTTTAAACCTTGCTCTCGATTCGGGCTGGGTTGTCAAGAATTCACCCTCAGCCAATGACTTTAATCCCGTAATTTTCTCCCCATAAATTTTACTGAGCCGTTGATTTTAACTGTGTTTGTTTAGAGAAAAGGGGATCATTTCAGAGAGAGAAACTGAGGAGTATAACCGTTAAACTTCGACTTTAATAATCAGCTTAAAAAGACTAATATTGTAATTCAATTCTGACTCCAGATTAGAGTAGATTTTAGAAAAAGCTTTAGGATAAGCGGAGAAAAAACGCAATCGCCACAAACATTATCTGTAAAATTTAACCGAATATCCCTCAAATTGATCGAATGATAGATAGAATCGAACAATTTATTAATCGGCTCAAGTTTTGTTGAGCTTAAGAACCGACTCAAACCCACACAATAGAGAATAAAAGGAAGAACGAATGCCTGTTGAAATCGTGCCGGAAACTGATATCAAGTATTATCTAATAGTCTTTGATGAACAAGGTCGAGAACGCCAAGACGATCCAGATGGACAGATGAGCCAACGAGTCCTAGAAGTCTTGAAAACAGAAGCGATTACCGATATCTTTATCCTGAGTCATGGGTGGCGGAGTGATATCCCCGCAGCACGGCGTCAGTATGGTCGCTGGATCAAAGTGATGCTCGAACAAGAAACCGACTTAGAAAATATTCGGGATATTCGACGGGGATTTAATCCGTTATTAATCGGGTTACATTGGCCGAGTCAACCCTGGGGAGATTATGATTTAGTCAGTTCTTCGGCGATCGCCTATGGGTTGAGTACCGCTTCAACAGCAACTCCGATGAACCAACTGGTTGATGATTATGCGAACCGTTTGACCGATACTTCAGCCTCTAGACAAGCGCTGCTAACGATTTTACAGTCTGCCCGACACAATATCGCACCGTCCGAACTACCCCCAGAGGTCAGCCAAGCCTATCGCATTCTCAACGCAGAAACCCCGCTCATCAGTCAAGGGTTAGGGGCGTCTCCGGCATCGGATCGAGAACCCTATGATCCAGAAAGTACCTATTTAGTCGCCCGTTCCGAAGCGTTGAGTTATGGGGGGTTTAGTTGGGGGGGACTGTTAGCCCCGTTGCGAACCCTATCGTTTTGGAAAATGAAAGATCGGGCGCGTCAGTTTGGGGAAGGGGCGGGACATGAATTTTTGAAAGCCTTACAACGGGTGAGCGGGGAAGAAGTACGATTTCATTTAGTCGGTCATAGTTTTGGCTGTATTGTGGTGTCGGGAATGTTAGCCGGACCCAAAAATTGGGGGGTGTTGGAACGTCCAGTCCACTCTTTATTTTTGATGCAGGGAGCAGTTTCCCATTGGTCTTATTGTTCAAATATTCCGGTAACAACGGGAGTCGCCGGATATTTTCACCCGTTAATCGCAGAGAAAAAAGTTGCCGGGGCAATTATTACAACCTATTCTAAGTTTGATACAGCTCTGGGTAAATGGTATCCCTTAGCGGCAAACGCTTCGAGTTTGTTCACGCGATCAGTGAGTTTCTTTGACTTTAATGAATTTCCGATGTATGGTGCTTTAGGGGCATTTGGTGCGAGGGGTGGAAATGATTTTAGAGCGGTGGATATGGATATGTTAGAAAAAAATTCAACTTACCCATTTTATTCCAGCCAAATCTACAATCTAGATAGTCGTGAGTATATTCGAGAAGGTTCAGGCCCCGAAGGCGCTCACAACGATATCGCCCGACCTGAAGTGGCTCATGCCGTCTGGCAAGCGGCGATCGCTTTTTAATGTCATGTAGGGTGGTATTCTGCCTTATGCTTAATAGATGGAGCCTGGGAAAGATGACAGCATCCCAAACTTCCTAAAAATGTCAAGTAATATGATTTGCCCGTTTAAGATTAACCTATTTGTAGTAGTAGTGTGTGAGACCCATGACCACCATCGCACTTGATCAAATTGACCGGATTGTTTGGAATCATCATCACGATCCCTTTGAAGTTCTCGGCCCTCATCAAATCGAACATGAGGGCAAAACGGTATGGGTAGTGCGAGCCTACCTCCCCAATGCTGATGCCGCATGGGTCATTTTGCCGGAGCAACGAGAAGAATATGCAATGCAGTCTGTGCATAATCCCCACTTCTTTGAGTGTATTCTCGATTTTGATCTTCCAAAACTCGCTAATTATCAAATTCGCTGTAAAGAAGGAGAGCATGAGCGGGTAACGTATGATCCCTATGCTTTCCGTTCTCCCAAATTGACTGAGTTTGATATTCACCTATTTACCGAAGGAAATCACCACCGCATTTATGAAAAACTAGGCGCTCACTTAGATACTATTGATGGGGTGAGTGGCGTTTACTTTGCGGTCTGGGCGCCGAACGCTCGTAATGTTTCGGTACTCGGTGACTTCAACTACTGGGATGGCCGTAAACACCAAATGCGGAAATTTGGGAATGGCGTTTGGGAACTGTTTATCCCGGAAATTGGGGTTGGCACTCACTATAAGTACGAGGTGAAAAACTGGGAAGGACATATTTATGAAAAGTCTGATCCCTACGGGTTTCAACAAGAAGTCCGACCTAAAACTGCTTCGATTGTGACCGATCTCGATACCTACCAGTGGAATGATGCTCAATGGATGGAAGAGCGCCGTCATAATGACCCCTTAACCCAGCCGATTTCTGTCTATGAATGTCATATCGGCTCATGGAACCGGGGGCCAATGTCGGAACCTCACAAGTTACCCGATGGCACAGTAGAACCTCCAATTCAAGCGATTGAACTGGATCCGGGTGGTCGCTTTTTTACCTATCGAGAAATGGCGGAAAAGTTGGTTCCCTACGTTAAGGAACTTGGCTATACCCATATTGAAATGCTTCCGGTGGCCGAACATCCTTTTGATGGGTCTTGGGGATATCAAGTTACGGGTTATTACGCCCCGACTTCTCGCTTTGGAACCCCAGAAGATTTCATGTATCTTGTGGATAAATGCCATGAAAACGGGATTGGCGTGATTGTAGACTGGGTACCAGGACATTTCCCCAAAGACGGACATGGTTTAGCTTTCTTTGATGGGACTCATCTCTATGAACATGGGGACCCTCGCGTTGGAGAACACAAGGGCTGGGGAACTTTAGTATTTAATTATGGTCGCAATGAAGTTCGTAACTTCCTCGTGGCTAACGCTCTATTCTGGTTTGATAAGTTCCATATTGATGGAATGCGGGTGGATGCGGTGGCTTCGATGCTTTACCTCAACTATTGTCGGGAAGATGGGGAATGGGTTGCTAATAAATATGGCGGTTGCGAACATATCGAGGCGGCTGACTTTATTCGTCAAACCAATCATGTGCTATTCGGCTATTATCCCGGGACTTTGATGATTGCGGAAGAATCCACCTCCTGGCCGATGGTGTCCTGGCCGACCTATGTGGGCGGTTTAGGGTTTAACCTCAAGTGGAACATGGGCTGGATGCACGATATGTTGGATTACTTCCACATGGATCCCTGGTTCCGTCAGTTCCACCAAAATAACATCACTTTCAGTATTTGGTATCACCACAGCGAAAACTTCATGTTAGCCCTGTCTCACGATGAGGTTGTACATGGTAAGAGTAACATTTTAGGTAAGATGCCCGGAGATGATTGGCAAAAGTTTGCTAATGTCCGGTGTTTATTTGCCTATATGTATGCCCACCCCGGTAAAAAAACGATGTTTATGGGGATGGAGTTTGCTCAGTGGAAGGAGTGGAATGCTTGGGGAACGTTAGAATGGGAGATGCTGCAATTTGAAGCTCATCAGGGTATTCAGCGCTTCTTTAAGGATATTAATACTCTGTATCGTTCTGAACCTGCTCTCTATGAACAGGATTTTGCAGAGGAGGGCTTTCAGTGGATAGATTGTACTGATAACCGTCATAGTGTGGTGTCGTTTATTCGCCGCGCTAAAGATACGGATGAGTTTATTGTCACGGTGTGTAATTTCACGCCTCAACCTCACAGCCATTATCGCATCGGTGTTCCTGAAGCGGGTTTCTATACCGAGTTGTTTAATAGTGATGCTCGTGAGTATGGTGGAAGTAACATGGGGAACTTGGGCGGTAAGTGGACGGAAGAATGGTGGTTCCACAATTATCCCCAGTCGTTGGATCTGTGTTTACCTCCCTTGGGTGTGTTGATGCTCAAACTGGATCGAACAAAAACGGCGGCGGCTTTAGCTGAAGGTGAAGTCTCTGAAGCTTAAATTGATCGGCACAATTCCCTAAACTTTACTGAAGACAATGACCCAGTTTCTCTGAGAGGCTGGGTTTTTTTGTTGTTATCAATTAATAATAATGCGATCGCGTCCTTGTTGTTTGGCTTGATAGAGGGCTTGATCGGCTCGATTCACTAATATACTACTATCCATTAGATGACTGGGAATTATAGTCGAAATTCCTAAACTGAAGGTAATAAATTGACTCACTTCAGACTTCAGATGAGGAATTTGAAGCTGTCGAATTTCATCTTGAATGAATTTTCCAACTTGTAACGCTCCATCAAGATTTGTATTCGGTAAAATCACCACAAATTCTTCACCACCATAGCGGGCGACTAAATCAGTTGGACGCTGAACAACACGACTCATGGCTTGAGCGACTTGTTTTAAACATTCATCGCCTTGTAAATGACCATAATAATCGTTGTAAGGTTTAAAATAATCCACATCACATAAAATTAAAGACATCGGTTGCTGTTCACGAAAGCACCGTTTCCATTCTCGTTCTAATGTTTCATTAAAGCTACGACGATTTGCCACTTGAGTTAAACCATCGATATGGGCTAAACGCTGTAATTTTTCGTTTGCTTCTTCTAAAGCAGCTTTGATTTTTTGACGTTCGGTAATATCTTTAGAAATGACTAATATACAGGTTTGATTGTCAACTTCTATCAATTCTGCTGAAATCAAAAGGGTTTTAATCTGCCCAGTTTTGCTGCGAAGTTTAAACTCTTGATCCCGAATCATGTGTTGTTTTTGTAATGCTTGAATAAATTTGACTCGATCACTTGAGTTCAGCCAAATCTTGAGGTCTTTAACTGTTTTACCGATCACTTCTTCTCGTTGATATTCCATTAAATTACAAAAGCTTTCATTCACTTCTAAATACCGTCCTTCTTTCAGGGTGGTAATCACAATCGGATCCGGGCTAGCACGGAAAGCAGAAGCAAACTTTTCTTCGGATTTTTGTAAAGCTTCTTCAATTTGTTTGCGCTCGGTAATATCAGTTTGTATGCCAACATAGTGAGTCACATTTCCTAAATTATTGACCACAGGAGAGATTGAAACTTCATTCCAAAATAAGGTGCCATCTTTGCGATAATTCCGGAGAATGACTAAACAGTCTGTATCCTGTTTGAGTGCATTCCGAATTATCTCTAAATTCGGTTGATCTTTGTCTTCCTGTTGTAAAAAACGACAATTTTTCCCAATCACTTCTGAGGCGGAATATCCTGTTATTTTTTCAAAGGCTGAATTCACATAAATAATCGGATTATTCGCTTGAGTTGCATCCGTAATAATCACCCCATTCCGACAATGGGAAATGGCTTGATCAAACAGTCTTAACTGATTTTCGACGTGCTGACGTTTGATGATTTCTTGACGGAGAAGTTGATTTTGTTCTTCCAGTTGTTTTGTTTGTTGTTGTATTCTGAGTTGGAGTTTAATTCTGACTAAGACTTCCTCCACTTGAAATGGTTTCGTAATATAATCAACTCCGCCTACTTCAAAAGCTTTAACTTTATTTATAGCTTCATCAAGCGCACTCAAAAAAATCACTGGAATATCACAAGTTATTTTGTTGTCTTTTAATTGATGACACACTTCATAACCATTCATTCCCGACATTAAAATATCCAGTAAAATCAAATCTGGGGGGTGAGAAACAGCAAAATTCAAAGCCATTTCTGGGTTAACGGCTTTCCGTAATTTATACCCTTCTTGAGACAGGATTTGAGTTAAAATTTTAATATTTTCAGGTTGATCATCAATAATTAAAATTGTTATATTTTGAGAACATTCTAAATCATTTTTCATAGTTTTAGGGTTGAAGAATATTAATAATTTTATGTAAACTAAAATTGTTGACACAATCGGTTAAAGCTGCTGCTAGAGAAGCCTGACTTTCTGGGATTTGACGAATTAAGGCTAAAACGGAGTCATCATCTAAATCAATTGAGGCTTGATAAAGTTCCTCTAACCAATCTTTTGGCATTCTATTTAAATGCTCTGCATCCAAAATATAACTGATTTTTTCAGTCTCTAGCAAACAGGCTTTTTCGTAAATATATTGAACACCTAAGTGTTTTTCAAGCATCTCAAAAATGATTGATTCTTGAAAAGGCTTGCGAACAAAATCATCACATCCGGCTGAAAGAATAACACTTTTTTCTTCTTCTAAAGCACTCGCTGTAATCGCAATAATAGCTGTTGCTTGTCCTTTTGTTGTAGTTTTAATCTGTTTGGTGGCTTGATAACCATCCATAATTGGCATTCTCATGTCCATTAAAATCAAATCGGGTTCCCAATCTTGCCAAATTTCAATCGCTTCTTTGCCATTTGTTGCTTCTTGAAGTTCAAAGCCTAAAGGATTCAAAAGTTTAATTAAAAGTTTGCGGTTAATCAGATTATCATCAACAATCAGAAGTTTATAACTCGGTTGATTCGGTTCAAGAGCAATAATCCGCCGATGTGAAGCAGTTTCGGTTTCGATTTCTATTGGATTAACTAAATTGACCTGAATATCAAAACTAAAAATCGTCCCCACCCCCAGTTGACTTCTCACCTGAATATCACCTCCCATTAATTGTACAAACTTTCGGCTAATTGCTAACCCTAAACCTGTTCCTTCTTGGACTTTTTTTCCACTCTCGGTTTGACTAAAGGCTTTAAACAGTTTATTCAGTTCTTCGGCAGCAATTCCAACGCCTGTGTCTTCAACTTCAAAAGAAAGAGTGTTTGAGTCTGAAGTTGATAAAGAACTCACTCTCACAAACACATCATCTCCAGATGTTGTAAATTTAAGGGAATTACTGAGTAAGTTAATTAAAACTTCTCGTAATTTAATTTCATCGGTTTGAATATATTGAGGAACATTATTGTCGCGTTCAAAAGACAATTGAATTCCTTGAGTCATAGACTTAAACTTAAACAATTCTTCAATTTCACTTAAAAGTTTATAAAGATCAAAATTCTGAGGGTTAAATGTAACTTTTCCCGCTTCAATTTTCGATAAGTCTAAAATATTATTAATGAGAGTGAGTAAATATTCACCACTGCGGTTAATAATCTTGACACTTTCTTGATGTTCAAGAGGAAGTTCAGGAGAATGACTCATAATGTGAGAAAATCCGAGAATTGCATTCAGCGGAGTGCGTAATTCATGGCTCATATTGGCAATAAATTCACTTTTTGCTCGGTTTGCAACTTCGGCTTTTTCTTTAGCTTCTGCGAGTTCTTGAGTGCGTTGGATGACTTGTGCTTCTAAGGTGCGGTTGTAGTTTGATAAGAGTTGTTCGGCTTTTTTTCGTTGAGTAATATCTTGAAAAGCAGCAATCGTATAAACAATATTACCCTGTTCATTATAAATCGGAGTCGCCCAAACTTCTACAGGTACAATTTTATCTTTATAATGAATTTCTAGATCATCAACATAGATAGTTTCTCCGTTTAAAGCACGAACAACAGGTAAAGCTTCTGTGGGATAAAGTTTTCCGGTTCCTGCTTGATAAACTTGACTCAGTTCTTCAGTTTCAGCACTCAAAGGAAATTCAATCTTTAAAAGTTGTCTACTGGTTTGATTGGCATAATATAGTTTTCCGGTTGTATCGTGAACAGAAATCCCTACAGGTACAGCGTCTAAATATTGAATCAAGCGATGTTCACTCTCTTTTATTTCCGCAAAAGAAGTTTGAAGTTGGTTAGCCATTTGATTAAAAGAATCTGACAGTTCTCCTAATTCATCACGACGTTGAACTTGGATGGTTTTATCCCATTTTCCAATCGTGATATCTTTAGCGGCTTGATTTAATTGAAGAATCGGTTTTGTTACCCAACGAGCCGTTTTAATCCCTAAAAAAGTCGCTAAAATTAAAGCAATAACACACAAAATAACTGTTATTTTAGTATTGGTGTTAATCCTTGCCATGAAATCGGATTCTGGAATAACGATAACCGTCAAAAAATCTAAGTTTTTATCCTGTTGCGTTGGGGTAACTTGTAGAAAATATTGTTGATCGTCTAATTTAAACTTAAGTTGGTGACGATGATTAATAGACTTTAAACTTGGAAAATGATTGGATAAGGCTTGATTAGCTTTCCGAACGAGAATACTTTCACTTTTACTCGCTAATTTTTTTCGTTTTTTTGGATTCAGTAATTGAGCATCATTGGAGTCAATATTTTGATAAAAAGGGAGTTCTCCGGTAGAAGTTGCAATTAAAAAACCTTCAGAATTAATAATAAATGCTTCTCCGGTTATCCCAATATCGAGTTTGGCTAAAAAATCTCCAATTTGAGAGAGATAAAAAGCCGCAGTAACCACTCCGGAAAAATTTTCTTGCTGATTATAAAAGGGTTGAAAATTAACCAGGACTACAATCGGTTTGTCATAACCTAAAGGCGCAGAAACACTATGTATCCAAATTAATTCTCCAGCCTCCCTTGTTCGGCTATACCAAGGATTACCAGGGGGATCGTTATGGGGATCATAATCATGACTCTCAATCAAGTGAATTGGATCTCCCTGAACATTCAGTCGGTAATTCTGTTGTTTTCCTTGAGTAGATTGATTATAAGTTCTCAGAATTAGAGATCCAGGTTCTACCGTTTCAATTAATAAAAAATCTTTTTTTTCAGTTGCAATCCCAATAGCATTAGCACGATCAAAAATTTTAATTTGCTGCCAAAAGTAACGTTGTAGAAGTTCCAGATCATCTGACGACAAAATTCCCATTTTTAAGAGTTCTGCATTATGACGAGTTACTTTTTCTAGGGTATTCAAATAGTTAGAAAAATTCTGCTCAACCCGATCTCCGACTTCATCCATTAACTGATTTGCTAAGTCTTCAACGGCTTTTTGTCCATTTCTAAAGGAAAGATACCCCACTAGTCCAACGAACCCGAAAATTTGCAACACAAAGGGAATAACCAAAACAACTCGTAGGGGTAGTCTAGTCAAAAGTTTAACAGACACGCGAGAGAACCTTTTTGTCAGCATAGCGATCAGTTCTGACTTAACCACCCCTATGATAACTCTAATTCCATCAGCAGAGTTAAATCGACTGACCTCACCCATCAAGTTTTTTATAAGCGATTCAAAAACTCGTTTTTTCTCAAAAAATGATTAAGATTTGCTATAAGAAGCCGCCATTTTTGCGATCGCAGGTAAGGGTAATCCAGAGGGGTAATTTCCTTCAGATTTAATGCGTTTAATTTCACTTTCAGGCACCGGAACTTTCATTTCAGTTAAAACGGCTCTGACAATATCTCCGCGATCAATTAAACCTGCAACAGCACCTGCCGGAGATAATACCGTAATTCTGGGCAGTTGTTGAATTTCTAGAGAATTAATCACCTCGACTAAAGAGGCTTGTTCTGAAACGGTTACTAATTGATCGAGGGGGGTAACAATATCATGGAGAGTTTGAAGATTCCACTGACTGCGTTCAACCACCCGCAGAGTATCAACCGAAACTAAACCCCGATAACGACCATCTGAAGCCGCAAAATATACCGGAATTTTGTCCGGTGCAATCAGATATTCATCTGCAAATTCTCGCAGGGTTAAATCAGCATCCACCACCCTAAATTCTCGCGTCATCGTTTTTTCTGCGGTGATTTTGAGTAAAATTTCTTGTAAGTCTGTGATGCGATTATAAGAGGTTGCATTGCGAATGGCAAACCAACCAATAAAGGCGATCCATAATCCTCCAAATTGATTTTCAGCTAAGAAGATTGTTAATCCTAATGCGATCGCTAACCAGCCGATCAGTTGACCTGTTCTCGCCGCCCAACGAACCCCTGAAAAACGACTGCCTGTGGCTTTCCAAACGGCTGCTTTTAACACCTGACCCCCGTCTAAAGGTAAACCGGGAATCATATTAAACAGTGCTAAAACCAAATTAATATTGGCGAGGCGATCAGCTAAGGCCCCTGTTAAACTCGAATCCGGTAAAACTTGAGCCGTTACACTTAAAATAAAAAAGAGTCCTAAACTAACAAGGGGGCCTGCTATTGCCACTTGAAAGGCTTGACCCGGGGTTTTTGATTCGCGGTCTATTGATGCAATTCCTCCAAATAAAAACAAAGTGATAGAATTGACTTGAATGCCTTGAGATTTCGCAACTAGACTATGCCCTAGCTCATGCAATAATACAGAGCCAAAGAGCAATAGGGACAGGGCTAACCCAGCACTCCAGGAAAGAATTTGTCCCCACTGTAAATAGTCCTGGCTATTAGCAAGGGTTACTAGCAACACAATTAAAAACCAAGAAGAATCGATATAGAGTGGAATGCCAAATATCGAACCGATCCGCCAACCTGCTTGCATGAGCTTTATCCTTAACTCTCACGACTCCTGTTGTTGATATCCAGGAAATTGTTCTTTCTTCCAGTGTACCAACAACAGCCGAGTTCTTGAGGGTTAAAGCAGGCCTGCGTTGCTAAGTCCGAGAATCATTCCAGCACCCAGTAAATGTCCAAAACTCGCTGTAGCCAGGAGTTCAGGAACACCGAAGCCTGCAAATAAACCGGGTAATTTGACAGGAAGAGCAGGGCCTTTTCCTCGATTTTTTTGAGGAATCGCGTAAAACCCAATGGCGATCGCAAATAAGTTACAGGTAATCATAATTAGGGCAACTTTTGGCGACCAAGCAGCCGTTGAGGGAACAGTAGATTGCACAGCCAGAAGTAAAGATGAGTAAATCAAAGTTTTGCTCTCCTATGAAATTCGCTGATGTTAAAAAGGTCTAAAATCTTAATTCATTTGGCATTATAGGGAGTGGTTTGCCAAAACGAGAATTTTGTTTCAATTATTAACATTGACGTTAAAATTTGCAACAAGTTCAGATGGAGTATTGTTTCATCAACCTGAAGATCGATCAATCGAGGTGGCAGCCACCCTTCAGGTTTAAAATAAAAATAAATAAGATTGAGGTGTAAAAATGCGGGTCAAAATTTGTGGAATTACTCAACCCGAACAAGGTAAAATGATCACACAATTAGGAGCGACAACATTAGGATTTATTTGTGTGCCTCGTTCTCCCCGGTTTATCACTTCCGAACAAATCCAAGCAGTTCTTGATGTTTTATCTACAACGGTTGAAACAATTGGAGTTTTTGCTAATGCAAGTTTAGCGGAAATTAGCCAAATTTTAAATGAGGTTGATTTAACTGGAATTCAATTACATGGTGATGAAACTTTAGAATTTTGCGATGGTTTGCGTCAAGTTTTTCCGGAAATAGAAATCATTAAAGCTATTCGAGTCAAAACACCCGAAAGTTTAGAATTCGCTGAAACTTATATTCATCACGTTGATACCTTACTCTTAGATGCCTATCATCCTCAACAACTAGGCGGAACAGGTCAAACTCTAGATTGGACTCGTTTACAACAATTTCGCCCCGCTTGTCCCTGGTTATTAGCAGGAGGTTTAACGCCGGAGAATGTATTAGCCGCGTTAACGTTATTAAAGCCGGATGGTATTGATTTATCAAGCGGTGTTGAACAATCTCCCGGTGATAAAGATTTAACCAAAGTGACTCAATTATTTAAAGTTTTATCGCAATTGAATTGACCGAGTTTAACCCGTATTTTATGATTTTTTAACCCAAACTTAAAGGGTTTTGAGGAGCCATTAAAAAACCACAGTCGGAGCTTTTGGCGGCTTCTCATCAGGACTAGAAAAGCCTCCTTTCGCTCTCCGTTGCACCACTTTAAACATAAACTGGAGATTGCATTCTCTATCCTAACACAATCTCCTCCTCAAATCACTGAAATTGACTCCCCTATAACTCCGCTTTATAGTAGTCGTCGGGTTGAATATCTCCGACTAAATTCGCGTCTTTATTAATACAGCCATTCTTTTTCACAAACTGACAAACTCGGGCAGATAATCTTGCTCTTGTACCAGGAGGCCCTGAAGAAAATAACACCTGATCTCCTCCTGCTGCCTTGATGATTTTAACGTTGCAAACTGGGCAGACTTGAGCTTGCGGGTTAGACATAGATCTTGACTAATTCATCTTGATGTTTGGGATATCCTAGCACAATTGATCGAAAATTATGTATTGCTGTAGACAGATAAGAACCTATACAACCGGATACAATTAAAGGTTCCTGAAGTATAAGTTCTACAAATCTTGAATCTATTTAAATTTCAAGCCATCGGTGTGAGTTGAGGAAGAGACTCCTCCAAAGCAATATATCGAGGTGTTACTTCCGTTTTCAACATCACATGACCCTCTTGACCGTAAGCTTCAATCAGCGCTTGATGAGCCAGTTGAGCCATGACTTGAAATTCCTCTAGGGCTTGAGAATAGGCATTTTCAGTTTTTTTAACGCTCTGAGCCACTCGTTCTAGTCGTTTCAGCGCTTGAGCCGCTTCGAGTTGACGTTGTTTCAGTTGAGGTTCAAGTTGTTTGAGTTCTTTTTGTTTCAAAACTAAAGTTTGCTTAAACTTTTTCAACTGTTTCGCTCGTTCTTTCTCTCCTTTAATCGATTGAAAATGCAATTGTAAACGTTCCTCTAACGGTATAAGTCGATGAGGCGGTTGAAAGACTGAAGGCGTTTCGAGTTGAGCAATCTTATCTGTTAATTGTTGAATTTCAAGCTGAAGTAGAGAAAACTGTTCAGACAGATTAGATGGAGATTGCACAGGTTTAGTTGATGTCAAAAAAACATCAGAAGAAACGAGGGTTGCTAACTGTTGACTCAGGGGTTGAGATTTGAAAGCCATAAATAGAGTTTGTTTGTCTTTTGATTGTTTTTCAGCGATGCCCCCTGAATTTCAGGATACTTTTTCTCAATTTTTGACCGATATTTAAGCCGAAGAATGCACCCACCAAAATATCCTGAATAATCGGGAATGATTTCTGATCAATACAAAAATGTCTAGACAAATTGTTCCAAAACTTCAACGGTCACAATTCTGGAACCGAGAAAAGATTTTACAAAATCTTGATATTTATTCTAACACGATAACAGCTATAAAATCATTTTAAAAAAAGCCAACCGGGAGACGAGGACATAGGGGAGAGGGGACAACTAATGTAGAGACTGAGTATATTACCTCTCTACAAAACTGATCACTATCTCCCCCAAATGCTGTTAGATAATAATGAAGTCATCGGGTAACAATTCCGTCACCCCTGTTACCCCTTGAAGTTTAGCCAAAATCCAGGAATTTTCACCGCTTAAAATATTCCCATCTGCATCATAAATCAGATAAGTATGTTCACCATCATCAAAAGCAAAAATTCCCGCTTCACCTTCAGTCAGGATATTTTCAGAAAGATCAGTTTGCACCGCAGAAAAGATATTAATTGTTGTACCAAACTCCAATTGAATTTGATCTCCATCGGCTGAACCCAAACCATCAAAATCAGTAATAGTGTCAAATTCACCTAAACCAATTAGAGTATTAATCGCCTCCGTTGAACTGGCATCAAACGGTAATCCTCCCCCATCTTCAGGACTCACATAACGGAAGATATTATTACCACCACCGCCTGTTAAATGATCAGCACCTAAACCTCCAGTAATACAATCATTTCCTGTTCCTCCAACGATGCTATCATTGCCTTCATCACCACTTAACGTATTGTTTCCGCCCACTCCAACTAAGGTATCATTTCCCCCTAAACCGACTAAGAAATCACTCAGCGTTCCTCCAGTTTCAAAGTTATCGCCTTCGTTAGCAAGGGGTCGTATACCAATCCAAATTTGAGCAGAAGCTATTCCCCCTCGACCATCACTAATCGTATAGGTTATAGGATCTGCACCCACATCAGATGTAACACGAGTATATTCAACCAGCGTCCCGTCTGTTGTTGCATTTCCGACCGCTCCATTTGTCACAGAAATAATGGTGAGTGGATCACCATCAGGGTCACTATC
The DNA here is from genome assembly GCA_050485465.1 of Limnoraphis sp. Classification (GTDB taxonomy): domain Bacteria; phylum Cyanobacteriota; class Cyanobacteriia; order Cyanobacteriales; family Microcoleaceae; genus Capilliphycus. The sequence goes on from JBJHBL010000045.1 coordinate 41,558, forward strand.
ATTGACAAGCGGATTAATAATAAATGGCCGTGTCGAATTAATAAAAGGAAGCTGACTTGGATCATTTGCACCATTATTATTCGCAATGGGAGGACGGTTAAACTCTAGAATTGTTGTCGCCGAATTGCTGTCTAGTTCACCATCATTCACAACAAATTGAAGCGTGCGATCGCTTAAATCAGGATCGGGAAGGAGATTATTATAAACGACTCGTTCCAGTAGACTTTGGTACTCAGCTAAAGTTGCACTTCCCGTGATATTGAGAATATTCGTAGAAGCATTATAATTTGCCGTTACTCCCAAAGGTAATCCACTGACAGATAACACCTCACTTTCACCATCAAGAGGGTTAACAATAGTCACCGTTGCTGAGACTAAATTCGTATTATCCGGGTCAAAAACAGTAATATTCCCCACATTAACAACAGCTGTTCCGGTTCCACGAGTCGTAAAAATAGTTGAAAAGTTTGTACCGTCTTCTGTGGTATCCAAATCCAACTCAGGCGGGTCATTCACCGCAATAATATTCAGGCTAGAATTTGCAGTATTACTATTCAACTCCCCATCATTCACAAACACTTGAATTGTCCGAGTTGTCGTATTCGGATCTCGTGAGAGGTTATTGTAAACCACCTGACCTAAAGCGGTTTGGTACTGTTCTAAAGTGGCAATTCCAGTTAAGTCTAAAACGCCAGTTTCACTGTTATAACTAGCCGTCACTCCAGTAGGTAACACCCCACTCACCGATAAACTTTCATCCTCCGGATCTAAAACATTTGTTAGAATAACGGTAGCTGATTCTAGGTTGACATCATCCGGATCAATAATACTCACATTACCCGAACTCGCAATAGGCACTGCTCCTTCACCTTCAGTAAAGGTATTAATAAAACCTGTACTGGTTGCTTCTGTGCGATTAAGATCGAGTTCAGGTGGATCATTAACCGGAATAATTTCTAGGGTTGTCACCGCAATATTACTATTACTCAACCCATCATTAACCGTCACCTCAATTTGACGAGGAATATCACTGGGATTTCGGGATGTATTTTCATAAACAACCTGTTCAAGCGCCGTTTGATAAGCCGCTAATGAAGCACTTCCTACCAGTGAAAGTACCCCCGTAGAAGTATTATAGTTCGCGTTAATGGGTGCAGGTAAACTACCACTAATCGATAAAATTTCTGCGGTGTCATCTAACAGATTAGTAATCGCAACTGTTGCTGATTGAAGACTGGTACTCACTAAATCCGTAATATTCACCGCATTGGCAATATTAACGGGGTCATCTCCCTCTGTAAAGCTTGCACTAAAATCAGTTCCTTCTGCGGTAGAATCTAAGTCCAACTCGGGTGGAGAGTTGAGTTGTATGGTTGTAATTGCAACATTACTATTGCTAATCCCATCATTAACCGTGACTTCAATAATACGGTCAGATATATCCGGAGTCTCTGCCGTATTATTATAAACAATCTGCTCAATTGTCGCCGCATAAATCGCCGTTGGTGCGGTTCCCGTTAAGGTAAGCACTCCTGTTGTTGAGTTAAAATCACTGGCTGTAATCGCGTTGGGTAAAGCACCACTGACTGATAACGTTTCTCCCTCATCTTGAGGATTAGTCAACCTGATCGTTGCTGATACCATATTGGTATTATCCGGATCGATAATATTAACTTGATTACCGACAGAAACTGCACCCTGTCTAATCGTAAAGAGAGTCGTGAGGTTCGTGCCTTCACTGCTTCCATCCAAATCAATTCGAGGGGGAGTATTATCAATTTGAACATTAATAAAAACCGTTGCAGTTCCCGTTTGACCCCGACTATCTACCGCCGTATAAATAAACGAATCAATCCCAAAGAAATCTTCAGGCGGCGTATAAATTAACAACTGATTATTTAAAATATCTTGTCGAACGGTTCCCCCTGCTTCTGTGGTGTTATCAAACTGAGAAATGGTCAGAATATCAATAATGTCACCCCCCGGAGAATCATTCTCTAACAGATCGACTTTACTGAGAGTCAGTGGTTCATTTTGGGTTCCGGTTAAACTATCATCATTCACCTCTGGAGGGTCTACGATAGGGGTTGGAGTGGGAACTGGGGGAGGAGTGGGAACCGGAGGCGGTGTGGGAGTGGGTGTAGGGTCAATTCCTGGTGTAGGCGTCGGTGTCGGTGTAGGGTCAGTTCCCGGTGTAGGTGTGGGTTCAGGTTCAGGTTCGGGTTCCGGTTCAGGTTCAGGTTCGGGTTCCGGTTCCGGTTCAGGTTCAGGTTGAGGTTCGGGTTCAGGTTCCGGTTGAGGTTCGGGTTCCGGTTGAGGTTCGGGTTCCGGTTGAGGTTCGGGTTCCGGTTCGGGTACTGGCCCAACGGGGAGAGGGGCATCTGGGTTAATAATAAAGTCTGTTGTGGTAAAATTAGCGTTCGTAACGTTGAGAAGAACGGTTAAAAACTCATTAGTATTTCGATCAATTAAAACAGTATTATTACCGCGTTCTTCAACTAAGATATCTTCAAAAGTTAAACCTTCTAATAGCCCAATCTTATCAAACCCGACTTCAAAATCTGTAATTGTATCAGCCTGTTCAAGAGTTGGGCCGCCTGTTGTACCAATAATAATACTACCCCCCGTCTCCGATTCACTGCGAACCAAACCAACGGCAAAAATATTACTCCCTGGCCCTCCCGTTAAAAGATCAGCACCCTGACCGCCAACTAATAGGTCATTTCCGGCATCTCCCGATAACGTATCATCACCTTTACCCCCATAGATAATATCGTTACCTTTACCGCCAAAAATGACATCTGCGCCATTACCGCCACGGAGAACATCATTCCCTTCATTTCCGAAGATCAGATTATTTCCGGCACCTCCAAAAACCGTATCATTGCCGCTATCGCCAAAAATCGTATCATTGCCGTCACCGCCTAAAATACTATCATTCCCTTTGCCGCCGTATAAGCGATTATCACCACTTCCCCCATCAATAAAATCATCTCCGGCATTCCCAAACAAAACATCATTCCCTTCTCCGCCATAAATAGAGTCGTTTCCTTCTCCTCCTAGAACGGTATCATCTCCTTTATCCCCAAACAGCAAATCATCGCCACTCCCACCGAGGATGCTATCATTCTCACGACCACCATAGATGGTATTTGATCCCTCTCCGCCAATCAAAGTATCATTGCCTTTGTCGCCGAAGATTAAATCATCGCCTGCATCGCCAGAAATCAAGTCATCTCCTTGACCCCCTCGTAAACAGTCATTACCATCACCGCCAAAAATGACATCATTCCCCTGGTTGCCAAAAATGACATCATCACCAGGGCCACCATCGAGAGTGTCATCTCCATCAAGACCAAAGATGGTATCATCCCCATCCAAGCCTAAAATACTGTCATTGAAGTCGCTACCGAGTATGGAGTCACTGTCTGAGGTTCCTTCACCTGCCCCTTGAATGAAGATAAACTCAGGTTCGGGTTCGGGTTCAGGTTCGGGGTCTGGGTCAGCTTCGGGTTCAGGATCAGGATCAGGAACCGGGTCAGGAACCGGGACAGGTACGGGGACAGGAACCGGGACAGGTACGGGTACAGGGATAGGTTCCGGGATAGGGGCGGGTTCTGGGGCGGGTTCGGGTTCAGGGAATTCAAAGCCATCGGGTGTAAACAGGAAAGACCCCGCAGGCCCCGGTTCGATCCGGCCAGGATCTCCTGTTAGGGTTTCAAAGCCGCCTCCTTCTACGGGTCTTAAAACAATCAGTTGGTTGTTGGCAATGGAGATTGCTTCTAACCAGTTTTCATTGGGAACAAAGACGATTTGTCCCCCTTGATTGACTAAGGTTCCAAATCCTAATCCTTCTGGACTAATACTCTGAACAATACCGGGTGTATCGGTTTGAACCAGAATTGCAATTTGATTGGTTGATAATAATCGATTACTAGGTTGTATTCGTCGGAAAACCAGTGCAGAAGTTTCTGGAATACCAACACCTGTAGAGGTCATAATTTTAACTCCTTTTTAGACAAGTAATCAAGAAAAATGAGGGATAAAAACAGCATTTAAAGACGGGGTGATCAGCTAGATCTATAACGAACTAACCACCCCGTTCAACTAGATGATAATGAAGTCATCCGGCCCAATTAGCGTACTGATATTATCAGTTGATGGGTCAATAGACGGGAGAATCGCTAAGTTAAATGCAGGTAAACTATCATCACTTAAATCGGGGTCAAAAGCGAGAACATAGTTTCCTGGGAAACCCGGGAAAGTGAGATTATTTCGATAGATAATTAACGCCGAACCATCACTTGATCCGTTTTGATTTTTCAGGGCTGCATTCACTGCCTGAATATCATCAAACGTATCTCGGAAAATGATTAATTGTCGGCCGCTAATATTATCCCCTTCTGAACCCAAGTTGCTAACAATGATGCTTTGTAGAGGAGTAGATGTACCAAGATTCGGAATCAAACCGGGGAAATTATTTGACCCTGAAACAAGCATGAAGCGATCATTGCCAAACTGATCAAAGTCAAGAATGATATCAACCCCTTGACCTGGATTCTCGTAGTAGAAGATATCGTTTCCGGCATCGCCGATCAGAAAATCACTGCCTTGACCCCCTGCTAGGGTATCATCTCCGGGACCCCCGCGCAAGGTATCATTGCCTGGGCCACCAAACAACAGGTCATTGCCATCTTGTCCAAAGATCACATCATTACCAGAACCGCCGAAAATCGTATCATTTCCGGAACCTCCCAGTAAGGAGTCGTTGTCGTCTCCACCCAAAATACTATCATTGCCTGGCCCACCAACAATCGTGTCATTGCCCGCTCCACCAACTAATGTATTATCGCCAGATCCACCAATAATGGAGTCGTTCCCCTTACCGCCAAAAATGGTGTCATTGCCACCTAGACCTAACAAGGTATCGTCCCCATCGCCCCCTTGAATTAAATCTTGACCCGGCCCTCCGCTAATAAAGTCATTGCCTTCATCACCAAATAGAGAGTTATTACCTCCCTTGCCCGAAATAGTATCGTTACCCGTACCGCCTCGAATGGTATCGTCTCCCAGTGCACCGACGAGGCTATCGTTACCACTACCCCCATCCAGGAGGTTGCCTTCATTTCCAGCAACCAGGGTATCGTTGCCGCCTTCTCCTAACAGCGTATTTCGACCCGTCCCACCATCAATAAAGTCATTTCCAGGGCCACCTAATAGAGAGTCATTCCCGCTTCGACCAAAAATAGTATCATCGCCGGAACCGCCGACAATTAGATCATTACCAGGGCCACCATCCAGGAAGTTGTCACCGTCTGTACCGAAAATCACATCTCGGCCACCACCCCCATAAATGGTGTCATCCTGGTCAGTCCCAATAATTCGTTCCCCTAAATCGGTTCCGGTTGTTGCCTTTCCGGGTACAGCCTGAAGGGTACGGTCTACTAGGGTGATATTAAAGAAAGCTTGGGGTAAAGTCCCTAAACTATCGGTGATCGCAAAGAAAAATCCATCTTCTCCCGCAGGCCCGCGACTATCATAGCGAATCGAACCACTATCAATATTTTCCTGGGTAAAGCGATCGCCGAGTCGCAGGGGTTGAGGTTGGGCGCCAAGTCGGACGAGATCTCCTCGTTGGGTGGGTTGGGTAATAATGTACTGAATCTGACTGGGGGGATCATCCGGATCAAATGCTAATAAAAGATTTCGTTCAATGGTAACGGGTTGAGGATCACTTAAATCCACAATCAGCAGTTCATTGGTTGCCAAAACTGGAGGTTCATTAACCGTAATCGTGACAAGAGCAGTATCGGTATTATTCGCCGTGTCAACAATTGTATAGGTAAAGGTATCAACTCCCAAGAAATTCGCTCTAGGGCTGTAAGTAAAAGTACCCCCACCTTGATTAATCAGTTGTCCGCCTGTGGTTGAACTAAAGCTTAAAA
>JBJHBL010000046.1:0-45877 GCA_050485465.1 Limnoraphis sp.
AAAATTGCCGGATTGGTAATTTTGTGGAATTGAAGAAAACGCAATTGGGCGATCGCACAAATGTCTCTCATTTATCTTATCTGGGAGATGCAACCGTTGGCAATCGGGTGAATATTGGTGCAGGAACTATTACCGCAAATTATGATGGGGTGAATAAGCATCAAACGATAATTGGCGATCGCACAAAAACCGGATCAAATAGTGTTTTGGTTGCCCCCCTCAGCTTAGGAGAAAATGTGACAGTAGCGGCGGGTTCAACAGTGACAAAAGATGTTCCCGATGATTGTTTAGTGATCGCCCGTGAACGTCAAATTGTTAAGCCCGGTTGGCGAATGAACTCTCAAAAAACAGAACAACCCAAAACTGAATAATACATTATAATACGTTGTCAGGGCGCAAAGGTGCGCCCCCAATTGGGCAGTGAGTGGAAAAGGCGTGATCAAAAATAAGGTTACAGGTTACAGGGGACAGTGACCAGTTAGAAGGGGACAGGGGACAGTGAACAGTTACCAATCTTGCCTATTGCCTCTTGCCTATTGCCTCTTGCCTATTGCCTATTGCCTCTTGCGCGAAGCGCTATAAGTTCTTAGCGTCTCCGCCGAAAAATCACCCAACTATAAATACTAACATTCAGAATTAATACAAATAATCCTAAAAAGATTTGGATACCTCGAGTTAATTCACCCGGATAAATAATCGGTAAAAGATAATGTTCAATAAAGCTGGTTTCATAACCCGCCTCGCCCCCTTGTTGACGCAGCCAGTTTTCTAAGGGTGTTAGAGGACAAACCCATCCCGCAAAGGAAATCAGTACAGCCCATGAAAAAGCAGGGAGATGAAGCAACGCCCACCGCTTCCTCCAAATGACGAGAAAGCCTCCCGCCACTGCAAACACGATAAAAGCAAAGTGAAGGGCGACAACAAAATCTGCGGCTATCCGGTAGAGCATTGGAGTACGTTGTCACGGTACAATTAACTATCGTAACAAAAGTTCGGTCTGTACCTTTTTTGATGTTTTGCTCAAACCGCTTATTTCCCTGGCTAAAGGTCTTTCAGCTTATCTGAATCTCTAGCAGTAGGGACTGATTTCTAGTTTTGGAACGGTGTACAAATTTCCCCGAAGAACCTCGTTGAAATCCCTATGTTAAATAGGGACTGATTTCTAGGATGACGGAAATTTGCATCTTCCCGCAACGGGAGCGACTAACGCCAGTTGAAATCCTTATGTTAAATAGGGACTGATTTCTAGTAGGCTTTTTTTGTGTCTTCAAATATTGTATAATGTTGAAATCCCCCTGTTAAATAGGGACTGATTTCTAGCATAGAAACTCATTTATAGCTAATACCAAATCCGGTTATCAAAGTAGCACTTAAAATCCCTCGCAAATTTTGCCTCTTGCCTTTTGCCTTTTGCTACGCGCTATATTACATTTTGGGAGTAAACAAAAGCACCCCTACTCAGCATAAAAAACACCAGACTATACCAAAAGGTGCTGCTGGTGTTTATATCTATAACAACAAAAAGCAATGATCGCTAAGGTTTGCGTTTCCGGTTTGCAATTGAAGCCTCAACAGGAAAACCCACAACCGGGATAACCTGATGTTTACGTTCGGCTTCTAGCTGTTTTAACTCGGTATAATCAACCCAGTGAATACAATCAACTGGACAAGTATCAATCGCCTCTTGGATAATTTCCTCGGGATCACCATCTTGCCGAAACACTCGCGATCGCCCATAATCAGGTTCTAGATAGAAAGTATTACGAGCAACATGGGCGCAGTGCTTACAGCCAATACAAGTAGGTTCATCGACATAAACCCCCTTTTGACGCAATGCACCGCCCAACTCGGGTTCAAAGCCTGAACGCTCTGGTGCATCCCGCAAACCCCCTCCGAGTTCAGGTTCTAAACCCGAACGTTCTGGCGTTAGGTCAATCGATGATGCAGACCAATCAGACATTATGCACTCCAACGTTGGACAACGAGACGAATTGAACCGTCTTGATTTTGCTTTTGTTCGGTAACTTGAAAGCCTTGTTTGCTGCTTTGGTTAACAACAGTATGATAGGCATAGCGTTGAGTCACTTTATTAACAAAGCGTTCAACAGGTATCGGTTGCTGCCAGAATTGCAAATCAGCAACTAATTCATATTCAGTTCCATTCCAGCAAAAACCGATATCATAGCCATTGCTTTGTTCAATGGTAATTTCTGCCGGACGGGTTTGACCTTGGTAGCCTCGGACTTCTCTGGGGCCAGATTTCCAGTCAATTTCTAAATCAGATAAAGCCGCTTTTAAAGAAGTCAGATTGCGAATTTGAGTTTTGATTTGGCTAAAGTGTGACATAGACGCTGATCTTGAACGAATTAAATGAATTCGCCGCTAAAGTTTACCAATTGTTAAAATTCACCTGGGCAGTTGCCACTTGAGACAGAGACTGAGTTTGTGCAAAATATTCAGAAGTCGTCTCCTGATTTAGCACGATACCCAATTCAGCTTCAATGGCTTTTGTTACCTCCTCGCAGGATGCACCGACAATGCCAGTGACTTTTTCCTGGACTCGACCATCGGGATAGATCACGAACTCTAAGGTTTCCATAAATTGAGCAGACTGCTACAAGATAGTTAGGATGATCATTGACACTGCCCGGGCAGTGACGATCATTTTTGCGATCGCTTCATCATTTGACGAACTCGCAATATCCCTACATCAATTTTGACGAATGGATCTAAAACGAGTCATAGCTTTACAAAAGTTATTATTACCTGAAGCAATCTATGAATCATATGTTAAGTTTCGCGTAGATTGTCCCTAGAGTCAAGGTTATTTGACAGTTGGGTTGTTTGTGTTGTATTCCCACTGATCGCCGATAATAAGAGATTGTCCAATATCAACAACAACCAATGACTAATTTGACTCAATCTCCTCTGCGCGTCGGTATACTCGGGTTTGGGGGATTAGGACAAGCTGCAACCGCCCTATTAGCCCCCAAACAAGAGATGCTTTGGGTCGCGGCGGCCGATCAAAAAGGCTATATTTATGATTCAACAGGACTAAATCGCGATCGCTGTATTCAAGCCTATCGAGATCAAGGATCTGTGGGATATCTCCAACCCCATGGCACCCTCAGCAGTCAAAGCATCGAAGATTTAGTACAAACCGCATCAAAAGGCGTTGATGGTTATTTTCTGGCTTTACCCAATTTACCCAATACCTTCATGGCGTCAGTAGCGCAACAATTCATCAAACTCGGTTGGCGAGGGGTACTTGTAGACGCCATTAAACGCACATCAGCCCTAGAATTATTACTGGAATTACAAGACTCACTCCAAGAAGCCGGAATTACCTATCTGAGTGGTTGTGGTGCCACTCCCGGGCTATTAACCGCCGCCGCCGCCCTAGCCGCCCAAAGTTACGCCGAAATTCACAGCGTTAACATTACCTTCGGGGTGGGAATTGCCAATTGGGAAGCCTACCGTGCTACTATCCGAGAAGATATTGCTCACTTAAGCGGCTACACTGTAGAACGCGCCCAAGCCATGAGTGATGCCGAAGTAGAAGCATTACTCGATCAAACCAACGGTTTACTGAAACTCGAAAACATGGAACACGCAGATGATATCATGTTAGAGTTAGCTGGAATTTGCGATCGCGATCGGGTAAAAGTTGGCGGAATTGTTGATACTCGCCACCCCAAAAAACCCTTAAGTACCAATGTACAAATTACGGGTCGTACCTTTGAAGGAAAAATCTCAACTCACACCTTCACATTAGGCGATGAAACCAGCATGGCAGCTAACGTTTGTGGGCCTGCCTTTGGTTATCTCAAAGCCGGAATTAAACTTCATCAACGAGGAATTTACGGGTTATTAACCGCAGCAGAAGTCATGCCTCAATTTGTCCGTTAACCCCAATCCTAATAACAAAAAAACAAGTAAGGGCGGGTTCTGATTGAATTTATGTCTTCTCACTGTCAACCTATCTAAACCCGCCCCGTCCCCAAAACAGAATTTCAATTCCAATATAGGGCGGGTTTGTATCAGTTATCAGCTTTTTTCACTCTTGACTATTCACTGATAACTGGTTACTGATTACTGTTCACTGTTCACTGTTCTCCCCAAGATTTCCACTCAGGAAGATGTTCAATATCTAACTCATCTAGTTCATCAATAGACGGATAATCAGTAGATTCTATGGTCGTATCTAAAGCCGGAATCACAAAAGGTAAATTTGCACCAATTAGCCCTCGTTTAATTCGTTCAGGTGTTTCTGAAAATAACACAAACAAAGGATAAATCTTTTCAGCTTCCTGTGAATAAATATGGCTATAATGATGAGGCATGACCCATTCATAGCCTTGATCTAAACAAACCTGAGTAAACCGCCAGCGAGTTAATAAATCAGAAAAATCCTCATTTGGGCGATGAATAAAAATAAAAATCTCCGCCCCCATTTTAATTTTCCACTCCGGATCACACATGATAATCCCTAAATCACAGGGTAAACAAATCGCTTGTCCGGCTGCAATACTCACCCCAGATTTTCCCGTATAAGACATTCCATCCCTTAAACGCACAATGGGTAAAGGAATAGTAATCAAACTGTCATGGGGGCGACGCATACTCGGAATCATTTCCAAGTAGGTTCGATGTTGTTTTAAAAGGGCTATAGCAGCATCAGGACTACTGTATTCAGCCAACAGCGTTTCATAATGAGATTGTTGTACAGGCATTTTAACATTTAGATGATGACTCTTGTTTGTTGTTGTGCTTCCACACTAAAAAACTTACATTTGTTGTACTTCAGCACCGCAAAACCTACATTTGTTAATCCATAAAATTGAAATGATCAACAGTTGATTGAGATTTAATCGCCATTAACAATAACCTTGAAAACTTGAAGGTTTTGTGTTGATTTACAATGACTCGAACACCTTAAACATAGGCAAATACATCGATAACAATACCGACGCTACAATTCCCCCTACAACCACAATCATCATCGGTTCTAAGGCACTGGTTAAACCTTTCACCGCTTCTTCAACTTCTGTCTCATAAAACGCCCCTACTTTCATTAACATCTTATCCAGTTCCCCAGATTCTTCGCCAATAGAAATCATTTGAATTGCCAAACCGGGAAAAACATTTCCTTCCTGTAGGGCTAAACTAATTAAACCCCCTTGTTGAATTTCTGATCTCGCGTGTTCAATCGCATTAGCAATAGCTTGATTTCCCGCAACATCTCGCACAATTTCCAGCGAGTTCATAATCGGTACACCTGCACGAGTTAAACTCCCAAAAATTGTACAAAAACGAGCCACCGCAGACTTTTCAATTAACGGCCCAAATAGAGGAAGTTTCAGGAAAATTTTATCCATCATCAGACGACCCCCCGGCGTTTTATAAAAAGCTTGATAAGCAATAGAAAGTCCAATCAAACTCCCAATCACAATCGCTTGAGGAATCGGCGGCCAAGTCGTACAAAAATCACTAATACTGAGCATAATGATCGTAAACATCGGCAAATCTGTACCAATTTGCTCAAAAATTCCGGCAAAAGTCGGAAGTAAGAAAATCGTCATCGCAAAGAAAACAGCCAAAGCAATAAATAAAACCGTTTTCGGATAAGACATGGCGGATTTAATTTCACTTTCGGTTTTGTGGTTTTTCTCCATCATCACCGCCAACCGTTCTAAAACTTCATCAAGTACACCCCCAACCTCTCCGGCTGAAACCATACTGATAAACAACATATCAAAGACATCCGGAAACTTTCGCATTGAGTCTGACAAGGAATTTCCTTCCTCTACATCCGCTCGAATCGTTGTTAAAGCACGTTTTAAACGAGCATTACTGCATTGTTCAGATAACACACTCAAACACCGAGCCATCGCAATTCCCGCGTTAAACATCGCCGCAAACTGACGGGCAAAAATCGCTAAATCTTTAACCGTAATTTGGGCGAGAGCAACGTTGAGATCTTCTTCTAATTTTTTAAAATCAAACCCTTGTTTTCTCGAGTGACTCCGAAGTTTATTTGTAGTCATAGCTGCCCTGTAATACAATTTTTATTTACAGAAATTTAATGAAAAACTGGATTGAAGATTAGAAAAATCAACATTTTTGTCAAAATTTGATCAATTCTAATCCTCAACCCCGATCCTAGCACTAATGAGCTTTTGCTTTTTGGGCGGTTCCTTTCGGTGCAGGGCCGATTAAACGTTCCAGTTCATCGGCTTTTGAACTTTTACTCATCGCCGCTTCCCAGCTAACTTTTCCTTCTTGAAACAGTTTAGCTAATGCCATTTCCATTGTTTGCATTCCCAACTTTGCCCCCATCTGAATTTGGGAGTAAATTTGAGTGGTTTTTCCCTCTCGAATGAGGTTTCCCATCGCGGGAGTATTCAGCATAATTTCTTGCGCCGCACAGCGTCCCCCAGTAATGGTCGGAACCAAGTTTTGACTACAGACTCCGACTAAAGAACCTGATAACTGCGCTCGAATTTGAGGTTGTTGAATGGGCGGAAATACATCAAGCATCCGGTCTACGGTAGCAGAAGCCGAGTTGGTGTGTAGGGTTCCAAAAACTAAGTGACCTGTTTCTGCGGCGGAAATTGCCAACGCAATGGTTTCTAAATCCCGCATTTCCCCAACCAGAATAATATCAGGGTCTTCCCGTAATGCCGCTTTTAACGCATTGGCAAAACTCTTGGTATCTTCCCCTTTTTGTCGTTGGTGAAACAAGCTTTTAATATTGGGAAAAACATATTCAATCGGATCTTCAACTGTTAGAATATGTTCGCTACGAGTGCGGTTAATTAAGTCTAATAACGCCGCCATCGTTGTGGTTTTACCCGAACCCGTTTGACCGGTGACTAACACCATTCCGCGAGGTCTTTCCGTCATATCCCGAATGGTTTGAGGTACTCCCAATTTATCCGCATTCGGAATTTTCGACGCCAACGCCCGTAAACAAGCCGCCCAGCAGCCCCGTTCTCGATAAACATTGACCCGAAAACGAGCCAAACCTTTGACCCCATAAGCACAGTCGAGTTCCCATTCTTGTTCAAGTTGTTTACGCTGCATATTATTCAGCATTTGAAAGATGAGAACCTGCACATCTTCCGGTGCCAAACATTCACCAAACTGAGGTTGAGGAGTCAGTTTACCACTAATCCGAAAAAAGATCGGCGCACCTGCTTGAATGTGCATATCAGAGCCACCTTGTTCAATCAAGGACTCCATCACATCTTCAATCATCAAACCCGCCATAATTTTAAATCCTCCAATTTTATAAAAGGCAATCTTGCAAAAGGTCAAAAGCAGAAGGCAGAAGGCAAAAGGCAATCTTGCAATAGGCAATAGGCAAAAGGCAAAAGGCAAGAGGCAAAAGGCAAGAGGCAAGATTGGTCACTGTAAACTGTAAAAGCTGGTCACTGTCCCCTGTCCCCTGTAACCTGTCCCCTGTAACCTGTTCACTGTTTTAATCTGTAAACCGGGGGGTCATGCAATAGGGACAATCAAGCCATTCCGGTCGGAGTTCGGCATGACAACCCTTACAGGTTAAGCCCTGCTTGCGTTTTGCCTTCAGTTCCGCTTCTAAACCGGAATCTGTGAATGTCACCCGTTCGACTTCCTCAAACGTTGTGTGACCCTCACGAACCAGTTGCAAACTGTAAGCCAGCAAAGTTTTCATCCCTTCCTCAACCGCAGCTTCCTTAATCTGTTCAGTGGGTGCGCCTTGAGTAATTAACGTTTGTAGGCGTTCAGTGACCTTCAGGAACTCATAAACCCCAACCCGGCCTTTATAACCTAAACCCCCGCATTTTTTACAGAGTTCACCCCGTTCCGCGAGCGCTTTACGTTGGTCAGGGGCCACAGTATTGGCTCGGAAAAACTCCACATTCACTTCACGAGAAGCCGATAACCCGTAACGGCCCAATTCCTCTGGAGTGGGTGTATAGGGAATGCGGCATTCAGTACAAACCCGCCGCATCAGACGTTGGGCGAGAATACCCAGTAACGCGGCCGACACCATAAACGGTTCAACCCCCATTTCATCCAAACGAGCGATCGCCCCGGCCGCATCATTGGTGTGTAAAGTCGTTAAAACCAAGTGTCCAGTTAGAGCCGCTTCAATCGCCGTTTTCGCCGTTTCTAAATCTCGCGTTTCCCCCACCAGCAATACATCCGGATCTTGCCGCAAAAACGCCCGAAGAATATTAGCAAACGTTAAGTCTTTTTCACGAATCACCTGACATTGAGTAATCCCCGGAAGGGCGTATTCAATCGGATCTTCGGCGGTACTAATGTTAATCGCGGGGTCATTACGTTCAGCGAGAATCGAATACAACGAAGTTGATTTTCCTGAACCCGTCGGCCCTGTTACCAAGATTAATCCAAAAGGGCGTCCGGCGGTTTCCCGAACCATCGCTAAGGTTTCTTCATCGCTAATCAGTTTATCGAGTCCCAACTGCGTGGAGGAACTATCCAAAATCCGCAGTACAATTTTTTCACCATAGCGACTCGGTAAGCTATTAACCCGAAAGTCAATGGTTCGGCCTTTAAAGCGACGTCGAATCCGTCCATCTTGGGCTTGACGACGTTCAGCGATATCTAACTCAGCCAAGATTTTAAAGCGAGAGGTAATCGCGGGGATAACTTTTTTGGGAAATCTGAAATATTCTTGCAAAACCCCATCTTTTCGCATCCTCACCCGCATCTCATGTTCTTGGGGTTCAACGTGAATATCAGAGACCGCCTCAGATAAAGCTTTTGCTAAAATCACGTTGACCGCTTTAATCACCGGAGCGGTTTCTGCTTGTTCGATTTCGTCCGCCAAGTCCATGCCACCGCCATCATCGGTGACATCTTCTAAGTCCATATCCTCAAAGTCGCCGGAGGTAAACTGAAGTTTTTCTTCCTCTCGACGGGCGGCTTCTACTTGCTTGCGTTTGAGATCTTCTTCGCTATAAGCAGAGATTAATTTGTCATAATCTCCCTGGGTGATGACTTGTCGTTTGAGGTTCCAGCCTTTCGGACGCAGGAGTTGGTTTTTGAGTTCATCTAAACCACTGAGGTTGTCCGGGTTGACCATTGCAATTAGAACCGTCGGAGGTGCAGTGTCAAGGGTTTGTAAGGGGATGAACCGATGACGTTTGCAGGTTTCTATCGTCGTTTCCAGGGTATGAAGCATTTGTTCAATTTGCTCGACGGAAACCTGTTCAACCTCAAGGTCAAAAGCATCAACACCGTAGATGATTTTCTGCTCAAAAAGCTGTTGTTTTTTATACTGGCGTGCCAGTTCTGGGGGAAGGGGTTTCCCGGTGACAGATTCCAGGACTTCGGTTAGGGGTTTCCCGGCTTGGCTAGCTTTGAGAGCTTGCTGAAGTTCTTCTGGGCTGATATATCCAGCTTGAATTAACTTATTGCCAAAAGGAGTGGTGCTAGTTGCAACTAGGGCGGTACGTCGCCGAGATGTATTAGTCATATCTGAGGTAACAATCTCTTAATATATAGAATTCCCAAAGAATCTGAGAAAATTTCGCGCAGCCCGTCAGAAACTGGCTAGATCTGGCGAGATTTCCTGAACTGCACAGGGGTCGGGCTGTAGTTTTAGCAGGTGTTAAATCCCTGTTCTTCAAACATCATGTCAGAATTGTTACCCCAGTTGAGCAACAATGACTCAGGCTGTGGGGGTCAACTCAAGAGCCAAAGTCAGCCCCAGATCCTTCGTGTCAGCCGGGTGAGTCGGGGTCGATTCTTAATTTGGGAGAATCGTTGTTAGAATGACTTGCTGATTAGGGTACGATCTAGATGACTGATGCTCAGTTCAGGGGAAACCTCTGATCAGATAATAGCTTTTGCCAACTACTATCGCTGTGATTTAGGATATTATTTTGGTTAAAATTCTTAAATAGCACAGATCACGAGTTGGAGGATAGCGAGAGCGAACTCAGCACACACCCGTATTGAAGCTCCATCGCTCAGTTTTTTATGATGAACCAAGACCAGCAACAAGAGATGATGTCAAATCCAACCACTGAGACCCCCGACGTCGCCGCCCATTCCAATGGTGTGCCGTCAGACGCCGAAATTTCATCGGATCAAGCCGCGACTCAAGCTGATGCTGTTGTCGATGAGCAAGAATTGCCCGCAGATTTCCCCCAACCGGAAATGGACTCAGAAGAACTCAACAGCGAACAAATTCAGCAAGAATTAGTCGCCCTGGCTCAAGCCAACCAAGCTCTGACGGCTCAACTTGAGGATATCAACGGACAGTACAGACGTCTAGCGGCAGATTTTGAGAACTTCCGTAAGCGCACTCAAAAGGAAAAAGAAGAGCTAGAGATCCAAATTCAATGCAATACCATCAAAAAATTACTCCCGGTTATTGATAATTTTGAACGGGCTAAAAAGCATATTAAGCCTCAAAACGACGCCGAAAAGAACATCCATAAAAGCTATCAGAGCGTTTATAAACAAATGGTTGAAAGCCTCAAACAATTGGGTGTATCGGCGATGTATCCCGAAGGTGAACCCTTTGATCCCAATCTCCATGAAGCGGTGATGCGGGAAGCCTCTGATACCTATCCCGAAGGAACAGTCATTGAAGAAATGATGAGAGGGTATCTAATTGGTGAGCGAGTTTTGCGTCATGCGATGGTAAAAGTTGCCACGGCTCCTGAGTCATCAGGTTCACCAGACACCGATTCTGAACCCTCTGCTGATCCTGAATAAAGTCTATGCTGGGTGTTTTGTTAACACCCCTTCGACTCACAGCAATCCCATTGAGAACAGCAGGCTCAGAAAAAATAAGTTTTGAGACAAGTTCAGTCCCTCTTAAAATGGGTTCAAGTCTTTTAAACCTTTTGCTTAAAAACTGAGCCGCTGTGATTTCGGGGGGAAGCGGCTTTCAACCCTCAAGATCCTTTTTGACAAACTCTTACACACCTTCATGGCCGAGACGTTATGGGAAAAGTCATTGGCATTGATCTAGGCACAACTAACAGTTGTGTAGCTGTTCTCGAAGGCGGTCAACCGACTGTGATCGCCAACTCCGAGGGCGGACGTACCACCCCCAGTATTGTGGGATTTGGAAAACACAACGAGCGTCTAGTCGGTCAACTGGGCAAACGACAAGCCTTGACCAATGCCGAAAATACAATTTACAGTATCAAGCGGTTTATCGGTCGCCGATGGGAAGACACTGAACAAGAACGTTCAATCGTTCCCTATCAATGCCTTCCCGGTAAAGATAACACCGTTAATGTTCAGATTCGAGATCAAGTGTACACCCCGCAAGAAATTTCGGCGATGGTGTTACAAAAGCTCAAAGAAGAAGCGGAAAGCTATTTGGGAGAGTCCGTTGATCAGGCGGTGATTACAGTTCCCGCTTACTTTACCGATGCTCAACGCCAAGCCACTAAAGATGCCGGAACTATTGCAGGTTTGAAGGTTCTGCGGATTATTAACGAACCGACGGCGGCGGCTTTATCCTACGGATTAGACAAACAGGACCAAGACCAAAAAATCCTGGTCTTTGACTTGGGAGGCGGTACTTTTGATGTTTCTATTCTGCAATTGGGAGATGGCATTTTTGAAGTGCTAGCCACTGCTGGGAACAACCACTTAGGCGGCGATGATTTTGATAATCGTCTGGTTCTGTGGATTGTAGAGGTCTTTCGTGAACAAGAAGGAATAGACCTTTCCGGGGATAAAATGGCGCTCCAACGAATGCGAGATGCCGCCGAAAAGGCTAAAATTGAACTCTCCAGTCGGATGACCACAACAATTAATCTCCCCTTCTTGATGGCCGATGAATCGGGTCCGAAACATCTAGAAGTTGAGTTAACTCGCAGCCAATTTGAGGAACGGGTTAAAGAATTAATCGACAATACGATTCAACCCGTAACCCAAGCTCTGCGGGATGCCAATCTTCAACCGGATGAGATTAACCGAATTATTTTAGTGGGGGGTTCGACTCGAATTCCGGCTGTTCAACAGGCGATCAGTGACTATTTTGGCGGACGTACCCCCGATCGCTCGGTGAATCCGGATGAGGCTGTAGCGTTAGGAGCAGCCATTCAGGCAGGTGTTTTGGGCGGAGAGGTTAAAGATTTATTACTACTCGATGTTACCCCATTATCTTTGGGCTTAGAAACTTTGGGTGGTGTGTTTACCAAAATTATTGAGCGCAATACCACCATCCCCACCAGTCGTTCTCAAATGTTTTCCACCGCCGTAGACGGACAAACTTCTGTCGAAATTCACGTTCTCCAAGGGGAACGAGCGATGGTGAAAGATAATAAAAGTTTGGGTAAATTTTTATTAACCGGAATTCCCGCAGCCAAGCGGGGTGTTCCTCAAATTGAAGTGTCTTTTGATATTGATGCTAATGGTATTTTAAAAGTTTCTGCCATTGATCTGGGAACATCACGAGAACAAAGCATCCAAATTACCAATACAGGCGGTTTGAGTGAAGCTGAAATTGAGCGGATGCGACAAGAAGCTGAACTCTACGGCGATGAAGATGAAAAACGCCGCAAAATTGCTGAACTCAAAAATCAATGTGCAACCCTATTTGAGAACTGCAAAGAAACCCTTAAACAAAATCCCCAATTCGTTACTGATCAACTCAAAGAGCGGATTCGTCAAGAAGCTACAGCCTTGAAAAAAGCTGTTGCTAACCCTGATGTCTCCTACGAAGAAATGAAACAACGGGTAGAGGCATTTCAAGAAATGCTTTATGATCTCGGGGCGACCATGTACGAAAAAACCGATCCTCAATTGACGGTTTCACCTCCTCCCGAGGAAAGCTCGCCAATGGTAGACTTAGAAGAGGATGAAAATGTCTCTGAAGATTTATCCTCATTTGAGGATGTAATCACTGCTCAACCCGATGATCACTCGGAGTCGTTGTCCTTAGAAGATGAGGATTTATTCAAAGCTAAACCTGCTTTCGAGTTAGAGGAAGTTTCTGAAGAAATCGCTTCTCAAGCCGGAGAGATTTTGGATCCCGACCCCGGAAATCCTTTTATTATCAATTCCAGTAGTTAATCTGAAGTTTGAGCGTTTGAGCGAATTTTGAGTTCAACACTTGACTCTAGAAAAACTTTTGGCCATTCTCATCTCGTTTTCGGCTTGGGTAAAAACTCTCTAAGCAACAAGTAAAAGTCTTGTTAGACGACCTACCGTAAGGCTTACGGAATGGGACTTTAATGGGTCGAAAGTCTGTAGACATGACCTAAGACGGGGACATAGCTCATGCAAGGCGCGTGGTGTACACAGATGTGGGTGAAGCAGAAACCGGACATCGTGAGGTTTAGGAATCTCTAGCTTTTTGCGACGGGAGGATGTCAAGTCGTTCTCAAAAATTCTGGGTCTAAAACCCCGTCCTTGTAGGACGGCTTTAAGTGTTAAAATAACAGTGGTAAAATACCCACCCAGACGATGGAGACATAAAGCCTAACACCAAAGCTTGCTTGAATGGGCAACGGCGAAGAAAAATCGGCAGACTGGGATAAGAGGATAGGGCAATGGGTAGTCTACCCCTAGAATCAAATCTAAACTAGGAATTCTCTTTTCGAGACTTCTACGCAGAAAAACCGCAGGACTTGCGGGGGTAGTCTGAGGAGCAAACATAAGACCAAAACTCCGAAACGGGTAGAGGCAGTTGCGAAGAAACAGAAACCCAAATCGTGAGGTTTGGGAATCACTGTCGGTTCACGGCGGTGAGAATGTCAATGTGATTTAGATTTCACCAATAAAGTTCTATGGCAGCCGATTATTATGAAACACTTGGTGTTGGTCGCGACGCAGACAAAGAGGATATTAAGCGTGCTTACCGTCGGCTAGCTCGCAAATATCACCCTGATGTCAATAAAGAACCGGGCGCAGAAGAACGCTTTAAAGAAATTAATCGCGCTTATGAAGTGCTTTCTGAACCGGAAATGCGGGCGCGTTATGACCGTTTTGGTGAAGCAGGAGTTGCCGGAGGCGCAGGAGGGGGCTATAGCCAAGACTTCAGTGACAGTTTCGCCGATATCTTTGAAAGCTTTTTCAGTGGCTTTGCAGGGGGCGCAGGTAGTCCTCAAACCCGACGGCGAACAGGCCCGGTGCGCGGTGATGATTTGCGCCTAGATTTGCCCTTAGAGTTTAAAGAGGCAATCTTTGGCGGCGAAAAAGAAATTCGCATTAAACATCTCGAAACCTGCGAAACTTGTAACGGGACTGGTGCTAAACCTGGAACTCGTCCCCAAACTTGTTCTACTTGTGGCGGCAGTGGTCAAGTTCGTCGAGCGACTCGGACTCCTTTTGGGAGTTTTACTCAGGTTTCGGTTTGCCCGACTTGTAATGGCTCAGGTCAGGTGATTGAAGATAAATGTACCAGTTGTGGCGGCCAGGGCGTTAAAGAAGTCACCAAGAAGCTTAAAATTAATGTTCCAGGAGGGGTAGACAATGGGACCCGTCTGCGCGTCGCCAATGAAGGGGATGCAGGTAAACGAGGTGGCCCCCCCGGAGATTTATATGTGTTTTTATCGGTGTCTGCTGATTCTCACTTTAAACGAGATGGGATTAACATCCTCTCCGAAGTGAAAATTAGTTATCTGCAAGCGATTTTAGGCTGTAACCTGGAAGTGGAAACCGTAGACGGGCCAACAACGGTGAAAATTCCAGCCGGAACTCAACCCGGAACGGTGTTAACCCTGGAAAATCAAGGGGTGCCGCGTTTGGGTAATCCGGTTAGTCGCGGTGATCATTTACTCACTGTATCTGTTGAAATTCCCACCCGGGTCACGGCTAAAGAACGAGAACTTTTAGAAGAATTGGCGAATATTCACGGTGAACGCACCGGAAAAGGTGGCTTAGAAGGATTTCTCGGTAATTTGTTTCATCAAAAATAACAGGATCACACCCTTAGAACCCAAACTTTATGACCCATTCTGCAACTTCTACACCCGATGCTCAAATGGACTTGCGAGGAACCCCTTGCCCCATTAATTTTGTCAGAACTAAATTAAAATTAGAACAAATGACACCGGGTTCGCTGTTGGAAGTGTGGTTAGATGCGGGTGAACCCATTGAACAGGTTCCTGATAGCTTGACCATGGAAGGCTACAAAATCGAACAGATTGAAGATCGATCCGGTTTCTTTGCTATTCAAGTTCGCCGCCCTCTCACTCAAGTATGAGTTTAGGGGAGGCAAGTTCTACTGTCAACCCAGACACTCATCCTGTGATGGGAACTGTCGTTGCTGTTCAAGCAAACTTCTATCAGGTTCAGTTAGCCCCAAGCTGTTTGAGTTTACCACAAGCCCAGGGGTTAACAAATCCCTATTTGTTGTGTACACGCCGCACTCGCCTGAAAAAAATTGGTCAGAAGGTGATGGTGGGCGATCGCGTGATCATTGAAGAACCCGACTGGGTTGGGGGGCGAGGGGCGATCGCAGAAGTGCTTCCCCGTGAAACTGAACTCACTCGTCCTCCTATTGCCAATGCTAATCAAATTCTATTAGTTTTTGCGGTTGCCGAACCGGATCTCGATCCCCAGGCTTTAACTCGGTTTTTAGTGAAAGCAGAGTCAACAGGGTTAGAGGTTTGTTTGTGTTTAAATAAATGTGATTTAGTCTCGACTCAACAGTTACAAGATTGGCGGGAACGTCTTTTCAGCTGGGGATATCAGCCATTTTTTATTAGTGTTTTTCAGGGATTAGAGTTTATTTTTAATTACAACAAAGAGATTGAACGCTATGCAATTTCTGATTTTAAATTAACCTTGATTCCTGCTTTAAATCATCAACTCCAAGACAAAATCACGGTGATTTGTGGGCCGTCTGGGGTGGGAAAATCAAGCTTAATTAACTTGTTAGTTCCGGAGATAGATGTGCGCGTGGGGGCGGTTTCGGGGAAATTAGGACGGGGAAGACATACCACAAGACACGTTGAACTGTTTGAACTTCCCTCCAAAGGATTATTAGCGGATACTCCGGGGTTTAATCAACCGTTGTTAGACTGTGAACCCCAAGAATTAGCCTACTATTTCCCGGAAGCTAGAGAAAGATTAGCAACCAGAACCTGTCAATTTAGTGATTGTTTACATCGAGATGAACCCAATTGTGTTGTTAGAGGAGATTGGGAACGCTATTCAATTTATCTCGATTTTTTAGAAGAAGCAATGGTTCGTCAAGAAGCCCTTCAACAGCAACCCGATGCCGAATCAAGTTTAAAGTCTAAAACAAAATCTGGTGGAAAGCAATACCAAGAACCGAAGTTAGAAAGTAAGAAATATCGCCGTTCTTCAAGACGACTTCAGCATCAAACCTTACAAGATTTTTGTAAAGAAATGGAAGATCTTGAATCTTGAATTAAGATGAAAAACGCACCCCAATTTTTGCTCAATCAAGCTGAGACTCGGTAATCATCTAAAAAAAAGAAAATAAGGCGATCCATCATTGATCCCGTGAAATCCCCCTTTTGTCATGAAATGAGATGATTTCATCATAAAAGTATAAGAATCAAACTAGTTTGATAAAAATCAGTTAATCTAGTAATCAGAAAATAGATTAATGGGAGGATACTCCTAAGATATACTGATTAATAATTTTTGTAAAATCCCTTGACTCTTTCAGTTCATGCCTTTCATGCCGCTTGAAAATAAGATGAACTTTAATTCATCAATCGCCGTTTCAAAATCGCGATCCGGATCGATTCTTGTGGTTGACGATACACCGGGTAATTTACACATTTTATTTGATGCCTTAACGAAAGTCGGTTATGATGTGCGCTGTGTGAAAAGTGGAGCGATGGCACTGATCGCCATACAGGCAGATCCTCCAGATTTGATCCTGTTGGATATCAGAATGCCGGAAATGAATGGATTTGATGTTTGTCAGCGCTTAAAAGCAAATTCTCAAACCTGTGAAATCCCAGTCATTTTCCTGAGTGCCTTAGATGAACCCCTCGATAAAGTAAAAGCCTTTCAAGTGGGTGGAGCAGATTATATTACCAAACCGTTTCAATTTGAAGAAGTATTAGTAAGAATTAACCATCAATTGACGATTTGCAGTTTACAACAACAACGCCTAGCGTTAATTGAAGCCTTAGAACAAGCTAACCATGAACTGCAATGCCTAGCAACCTTAGATGGACTGACTCAAGTGGCGAATCGCCGTCAGTTTGATCAATACTTTGCTCAAGAGTGGAAGCGATCGCTCAGAGAACAAATACCATTATCCTTAATTTTGGCAGATATCGATTATTTTAAACAATATAACGATTTATGCGGTCATCTAGCAGGCGATCGCTGTATACAACAAGTCGCCCAGACAATCAAACAAACAATTAACCGACCCTCCGATCTAGTTGCTCGTTATGGAGGAGAGGAATTTGTGATTCTGCTTCCCAAAACAAATTTAACAGAAGCGACTCAAATTGCGGAAAGTATTCGTTTAGCCGTCGAACAACTGACCATTATCAATGAACCGACGTCGCCCAGCCAACACGTTAGCCTCAGTTTAGGGGTTTCGAGTCTGATTCCCTCTCGGAGTGAATCCCTAGAAACTTTAGTTAAAATAGCAGATCAAGCTCTCTACCAAGCCAAAGCCGAAGGACGAAATCGAGTTTGTGTACAAACCCCCTAAAAACGATAACGCAGAACTGGAATGAATGAGATTAAGATGGCTCTGTTTTCAGAACAAAATCCCCTGATTAAAGGTTGCACGGGCGACAGAGATTTTCTTGAACTTCACGAGGGGCGTAGCGTGTACGCCCTAAAATCCAGCTAAATTTCAGCCACTAAAACCGAAACAAGGTACGCAAAACCCCAACAAAAATCGTGTCATTGCGGCTATCATGTTCGGGGTCAGTAATGATATAAAATCCCGGTGTAATGCCAATATAATCATTTAACTGAAATCGATAAAATGCTTCGATATGAATTGAAGTATCACCATTTTCTTCAAGATCATTAATACTGTGATAAATCATTTTTGGCGGCATTCCTACCACAATTCCCAGCATATCTCCCTCTTTTAATAAATCTGAAAGAGCCAGGGTTGTTGCCCAATTAATAATAGTAGCCCGGTCATTTCCGCCTTGTTTTTGATCGGCCCAAGTCGAACCAAACCACCCCCCAAATTCAAAGTTTTCAAAGACTCGCCAGTTAAACTGAAAGCCTAAATTATCGCTGGTTGTGGCTTGATCTCCAAAGGGTCTATTTGAAATAAAACTCCCGGTTGCACCCGCAACCCATACTTCGTCTGGATTAAAGTATCTGCGGTTATAATCAACAGAAAGGGCTAAGTTTTCAGTGGGTTGATAAATCAGTTGAACACTGGCACTAAAGGCACCATTAAATAAACCAAATCCCTCCGAGGGTTCAGCCGCATCATTGGCTAAATAACCCAGATTCAATTGAAACTGCTCATTAAACACATATTTAAAAGCGGCTCCCGTTCCTTGGGGACCTCTAAAGGTTGTTGGATTATAACGAGCAAAAGCAGAAATAACGCCTGTCGTTTCATCGGAAATAGGGCTGAGAGGATCTAGAATATCATCTAAATCAAGACTTTTTGCCCCCAAATAAACTTGTCCTTTGCCATTAAAAACTGGAAAAATATATAATAAATCATCCAATTCAAAGCCAACACTTGTGCCATCATCCACACTCGGAAGGGTCATTAAAGTATTGGTGAGTTCCGGCGAGGTTAAATCACTCACATCTGTAGCTTGTAACCGAACTAATAGTAAATCTTCCCCTGTAAAACTGGTTTCAAAATCTAAACGAACTCGATACCCAAAAAAGGTTTGTGTTGGATCATCACTATTTGGAACATTCGGCCCCCCTGCTATGGTATACTGAGCGCGATCGCCAAAGGTATCAGAAATCCAAAAAACCACTTCACCTACAAGTTTTGTCGTTGTTGAAAATTGATTGGCTTCCAGTTCAGCTGCCCGCGCTTCTAAAACTGTCACTTGTCCTCGAATTGTTGCTAGTTCTGCCGCGAATTCTTCCATTAACCGTTGCAATTTGGCTAAATCTTCTCGCGTCACTAAATCGGCAGTTGAAGCGCCAATTAACTCATTAATTCGTTCTAAGCAAGCGTTCACCCCTGCGGCGAATTCAAAACGGGTTAAAGCTCGATTTCCTTTGTAAGTGCCATCAGGATATCCTGCAATACAACCATAACGTTCAACTAACGATTGTAAAGCTTGAAATGCCCAGTCTGTGGGTTGAACATCGGACAGTTGGGAAACCGATGTCACTTGCTGTTTTTTACGATGATGCCCTTCCTGAAAGTATTGATTGAGTTGAGTTTGGGACTCTCCATCGTTAAAATTTCTTTCAACTTGGGCTAGGGATTCCTCTAAACTCGATAATTGATAATTTGTTCCAAAATCAAGTTTTCTTGTTGTTTCTTGCTGAGAGTTGAACTCCATTGCGATCGCAGAAAATGCCCCTGTTAAACTGACGCTTAAAATGCTCTGAGTCAAGAGTAGAGCATTCCATACTGGTTTCGACATCTTTTCCTCACACCGATAATATCAATTTGCCTGTATTATTCAATACAGATGATCTAGAAACTAAATTTCGATAGTTTAGGTAAGTCTTGAGTTTTCTGCAATGGGGGTAGGGAGGATATTGCCAGGTCGGGACGCGCCTCATTACAGTTTACAGTTATACAGTTATCAGGAACGGAGTTGGCGCAAGGCAGGCTGTGTTCAGAATGTTCTATTCCTTGTTCCCTTGACCAAAATGTTCAGAGGTTCGATAGAATAGAAACAATAAGCTTTCTTACCTTTTGGTTCTGTCTATTCCTCCCCATCCTTAAGTCGGGGGTTTCTCGAAGTTGGCGATGAATTGATGAGATTCAAACGGCTCTGTTTTCAGAATAATATCCCCTTACGCTGGGTGTTAGTCGTTCTTCTTGTTTTCCCAACCTTGGGAGCGGTAACATTAGTGGGGTATCTGTCTTATCGGAGTGGGCGACAGGCGGTTGAGAACCTCGCGCATCAACTGATTAAAAATGTCGGACAGCAAGTCACTCAAGAACTGGATCATTATTTGCAGAATGCTCACCAATTCAATCAACGCCAGATCGCAGCAATTCAATCTGGGGCGATAAACCTACAAAACCTTGATCAACTGCATCGCTATCTGATTCTACAACATCAACACACAGAAAATCTGACAACACTTTTGTTTGCAACTCCTGAAGGAGATTTTCGGGTCAGTCATCGCGTCAGTCCGAGAGATTATGGGGTAACGACGCACCTAAAACCGGAAGAATTACCCTTTGAAGCTTCTGTCTCCAAGCCATCAAACCCTACCACTCTCGAGATCTACAGCATCGATCAGGCGGGGAATTTGCAGCGCTATTTGTCAACCCTCACAAATATAGATGTCCGCGATCACCCCTGGTATCGTCAAGCCGTTGAAACGGGAAAATCGGGTTGGAGTCCCCTTTTTCAAATCGGGAGTACCAATCTCCTCGCCCTTAATACTTATCATCCTTTTTATAATCAATCAGGGCAATTGTTAGGGGTTTTTGCTGTTAATATTAGCCTCAATCAATTGAGTGAGTTTCTCGGTAATTTAGAGATTGGAGAATCCGGAGAGGTGTATATTATTGAACGCAACGGTTTATTGATTGCTAAATCAATGGAAAAAATGCCTTATCCTATATCGGCTGAACTCCAGATGAAAGGCATCGGCAGACCTGGAATGCTGGAATTTCGCCGCCGCTTTCCCTCAGAAATTCCTAACCCCATCATTCAAGATTCTTATCAGTATCTTTTGGGAAAATTTGGTCATTTGGCAACGGTAAAATCACCTCAAGCCTTTCATTTTGAAATGGGGAACCATCGCTACTTTCTAAACATTTCCCCCTATCAAGATCAATACGGATTAGATTGGCTAATCGTGACCGTGATTCCTGAGTCGGATTTTATGGCAGAAATTTATCGTAATACCCACACAACCATTCTACTCTGCTTGCTGACGTTGGGATTAGCGATCACATCAGGACTATTGATCGCTGATCGCTTAACGTTCCGTATCACTCGATTTAACCATATCAGTCAGGAACTCGCCAACGGCAACTTAACTCAACGATTACCCGCCGATCTCCCCATTGCAGAAATCAAAGGATTAGCCCAGGCTTTTAACCGTATGGCGGATCAACTCCAACAATCCTTTGATCGGCTTGAGAATGCTTTAGAAGAATCAGAAGAAAAATTTACAACTATTTTTCGTACCATTCCCGACCCGATAGTTATTACCAATCTTACAGAAGGGCGGCTGTTAGAAGTCAACAATCGGATGATCGAGTTTTATGGGTATTCCCGTGAGGAAATGATAGGGCGAACGACTTTAGAACTGGGTTTATGGAAAAATTTGGAGGAACGACAGCAGTTGAGAAATCTGCTGGAAACAGAAGGTTGCATTCATAACCAGGAAGTGACAACTCGCACGAGATGGGGTGAAAATAAAGTCGTGTTACTGTCGGCTGCCGTCTGCAATTTACAAGGAATTGATGCTATCATTGCGATTATTCGAGATATTAGCGAACAGCACGCAGCACTTCGTGAACGCGAACAGATCGAAGAAAAACTCCGTAAAACTGAACAATGGTTACAACAGTACAGCCGTCAATCGCCGACTTCCATTTATACGCTGGTTCAAGATCCTGACGGACATCTTTGGTTTGAGTACCACAGTGACGCTGTAGAAACCATCCATGAAGTCACTCAAGCACAAGCGCTGGAAAATGCTCATTTAGTGCTTAACCAGATGCACCCAGATGATGTGGCGGGTTATATCGCTGCGGCGACTCGAAGCACTGAATACTTGGAGTTGTTTTCTTACGAGTGGCGAATTATTACCCCTTCTGGCAAGCTGAAATGGTTACAAGCCAAATCAAAGCCTGAACGACGCAGTAATGGGGCGATCGCTTGGCATGGCGTTATTTTGGATATTAGCGAACAGCAAGCTGCACTTCGTGAACGAAAACAAGCTGAACAAGCGTTACGCCAAAGTGAAGAACGGTTCCAAAAATTAGCCGCCGCTTCCCCGGGTGTGATTTACACGGTGATTGAATATCCAACTGGCCCTGTAAAATATGAGTATTTAAGTCCGGCTTTTGAGGAAATCTATGAAATTAGTGTGGCGGAAGTTCGCCAAGATGCCAGCATTACGTTTAAACAAATTCATCCAGATGATCGAGAAGGTTATCAACAGGCTGTAAAAGAATGTCTTCAAATCGATAAACCCTTTAAACATGAATGGCGGATTATTACTCCTTCTGGGAAAATTAAGTGGATTCAAGCCCATTCTCGATTTCAAAAACGCGATAATGGTGAAATTGCTTGGCATGGCGTTGTTTTGGATATTAGCGATCGCAAACAGCTAGAATTAGCCCTGCAACAATCGGAAGCTCAGATCAAGAATATTTTTAATAGTGCGATCGCTGCTATTAGCAGTATTCGAGTCTTTAAGGATAACACTTGGCAAATTGATCGGGTATCAGCCGGAGTGGAAATTTTATCGGGTTATACCTCTGAAGAATTAACTCAGGATAATTTTCTCTGGATGAGTCGCATTGATCCCGATGATTGGCAACGGGTACACCTGCAGATTTATGCTGATATTTTTGCTAAAAGGTCTGGGAGTTATGAATATCGCTTGCGTCACAAAGATGGCAGTTTACGTTGGATTTCACAAACGAATAATTCCTGTTGGGATGAAGTGGGGGAATGCTGGAATATTACTGCTATTTCTGTTGATATTACTGATCGCAAACAGGCTCAACAAGAACTGCAACAGGCGAAAGAAGCAGCAGAAGCGGCTAATCATGCTAAAAGTGCTTTTTTGGCAACGATGAGCCATGAACTTCGCACGCCTTTAAACGCGATTTTGGGATTTACCCAATTGATGAAGCAAGACGTAACTCTCAGCCTAGATTCTCAGAACTATATCAAAATTATATATAATAGTGGCAGTTATCTCCTCAAGTTAATTAATGAAATTCTTGATCTTTCAAAAATAGAAGCCGGAAAATTAGTATTAGATCATCAAGCGATTGATTTATTTGATTTGCTGCAATCTTTACACGCGACGTTTAGTCAGCGAGTGCGCCATCAAGACTTACAGGTTGACTTAGAAATTCTCCCTAAAGTACCGCAATTTATGATTACAGATGCTCAAAAGTTGCAACAGGTGTTAATTAATTTAATGGGAAATGCGATTAAGTTTACACAAACAGGTCGTATTATTTTGCGAGTGGGTTTAGACAATCAAGACTCGTTTGACTCCGATTTTATCGGTTTAAATTTTGAGGTTAAAGATACTGGTGTTGGCATTTCTCAAGAAGATTTAAACGAGATTTTTGAGGCGTTTACTCAGGCGTCCGCAGGTCGCAAAGTCCAGGAAGGAACGGGACTCGGACTCACAATTAGTCAGAGATTAGTACAATTAATGGGGGGTGAAATTACGGTTAGGAGTTGTTTAGGAGAGGGTAGCAGCTTTGCATTTACCCTACCCGTTCAACCAACGACAAAAGACCGGGTAAAACCTCAAAACTCTGAGAAACTGGTAACAGGAATTGCCCCCAATCAACCCATTTACCGCATTTTGGTGGTTGATGATCAAGCCGAAAATCGACTGCTGTTAGTCAAGCTATTAGAACAAGTCGGCTTATCTGTGAAAGAAGCAATTTCTGGTGAGGAAGCTTTGTTTATTTGGCAACAATGGCATCCCCATTTAATTTGGATGGATCGACGAATGCCAGGACTTGATGGCTATGAAACGACTCTAAAAATTCGAGAACATGAGCAGAATAATCAACAATTAAAGTCTACAATTATTATTGCTCTCACGGCTCAAGCCTCGGTGAGCGATCGCACGCTTGCTTTGGCTGCGGGTTGTAATGATTATATCAGTAAACCAATTGAGATTACAACTCTATTTAATAAAATGGCAGAACATTTAGGAATTCGCTACATTTATCGTGAAAATTGCGATCTATTCTTCAAGAATGAAACATCAGTTCTGAACCATCTAACCCCAGAAAATCTTGCTGTTATGCCTGATGAGTGGATCATTGAACTCTATCAAGCTTCAGTGGCTTGTCAACATACAGTCGTTCAAGAATTAATCAAACAAATTCCCTCTGAATATTCATCTTTAGCGATGGGTTTAGAGGAATTAAATCAAAACTTTGAGTTTGAAAAAATGATGCAATTAACACAACCCATCAATACAGATTAATCCCCCTACCTCTCCCTAACCCTCTCTTATGAGGATAGTGAAAAAGAAGAAAGTTTTTGATTTGGAATGGGGAGCAGTTTAGACCTTTTAAACATTTAATACTAAGAATTCTTTTCCCCTCTCCGAGCAGGGGAGGGGGCGAGGGGGAGGAGTCTAACACATTCACTGGGAAAATGAAATAGCCATGGCCATAATTTTGGGTTGGGGAGCTAGAGCGATATAAGCTAATTTAACGTTTCAATTTTTGGGGAACCTTCCCCGTTTACCCAAACAATTTGATGAATTCTTCGACATCGAGCGTAGTCTCGTAAATCTTCGAGATTTTCTCGATATCCTAACTCCATTTCCACTCGAACTAACTGCGTAGACGCTCTCAATTTTTCCGCATAAGCAAAAGCAGCAGCATAGGCTTGAGGGGTTTCCGGAACAACTAACCAATCACTGTGAGGGGCTTCTTGCGGAAGTTGATTCATCCCCAATAAAACTTGATGTACATCTTCAATATTAAAAGAAAATCCAATTCCCGGTTGAGTTTCACCTTGAGGATGATACAGCCCTAAGAGTTCATCATAGCGTCCCCCTTGAGCTAAAATTCTCGCGCCTGATGCCGTATTATTCACGACATCAAAAACAATCCCTGTATAGTAATCAAAGGTTTGAATTAAACTCAAATCTAGAACAACTTTCGGCTGAGAACTCTGAGCCGAATAACAGTTGTGTAACAAGTCAATTAAAGATTTTAAATTACTCAACGCTTGTTGTTGTTCTGCGTCTAACTCTAATTGTGCAACGCGGGAGAGAACATCTTCGGGTTTGCCCCGCAAATCAAATAGAAACAGCGCCCGTTCTCGCAACTCCTCAGACATCGGTAAGGTTTCGAGAGTGATTCGATCTAAATTGGCAATTGCCTCCCTGACAGACTCTTTTAACTTGGCGGGAAAACTCGATAAAAGCGATCGCGTTAGTCCAGCTTCTCCTAAGATTAAATAACTATCATTTAACCCCAAACCTTGCAAACATTCTAATAAAAGTAGTAAAATTTCGGTATCAGCCAGCAAACCGCCTGCACCTAATAATTCCACACCTGCTTGATAAAATTCCTGTTGACCCCCGTAGTTGGCTTTACCGCCCTTTCGGAAAATATTGGCATTATAATATAATCGTTGCGGCCATCCACTGGTGCTAGTGATGCGGGTGACAACAGTGCGCGCAATGGAGGCGGTGAGTTCGGGTCGTAGTCCCAGCCCTTGATCCTCGGTTTCTAGGAGTTGAATGACGGTAGAACGTTGAACCGCACCCCCCGCCATCAGGGTATCTAAGCGTTCGAGGGTTGAGGTAATAATCCGATGATAGCCCCAGCGATGAAACACTTGCTGTAAGCGACGTTCGATCCAGAGTTTTTGCGTTACATCGAGGGGAAGTAAATCTCGTGCGCCCAGAGGGGATTGATGAACCATAACTGTAGTTTTAGGTTTAAGATAGGCAGAGGTTAGGAAGCGGAAATTATGAGTGCTTGGGTTCTGCATCGTTAGTATGCCAAATTCTGGGCAGTTCAGCAAGTATTAGCGAAAAGAAATTATGTCTCAAAACACACCTGAACCCAAAAAGGACGAGAGTGTAACTGTTGTCTTTGGGATTGCCATTGCGCTAGGATTGCTCGTGATGAAAGATACGATTCCGCTTTTGTGTCTTTTGGCGGGAGGCGTCGGGGCTTGGCGTCTATGGAAACGTTATGTGAGAAAACGACAGGACAAATTTACTCATCTTGATCAGGTTTTTTATCGTTTAATTCGAGAAAATGATGGGTGGATTACGCCTCTTGATTTAGCCATGAATGCTCAAGTTCCCTCTGAGGATGTGCGAGAGTTTTTAGACCAAAAAGCTTCTGAATTTTCGGCTCAGTTTGAAGTCACAGAACAGGGCGGAATTTTGTATTATTTTTCAACAGCGCAGTCTTTAATTTCCAGTTTAGAAGAGGAAAAAATAGACGGTTTACCCAATATAAAGGCTGAAACGGTGACTGCTGTTGATCTCAATTCTGAAAAACCCGGTGAAGTTTCGTTATTTCCGGTTCCGCTTTCTCCGACTCCTGCTTCTCTAGATATTCCGGAAAATCTTAATCAATTAGAACTTGCAAAACGTTTTAATGTTCATCCGAGTACGTTGAGTAAGTGGAAAACTAAACCTCAATTTAAAGACTGGTGTTATCAAAGAGATCCGGATCATATTATTTGGCAATATTCTGAAGAAAAAAAGCGATTTTATCCCATTATTCCTCAGAGTATTAAATCTCAGGGCAATCCCTTTTTGAGTCAAAATCTGAAAAAACGTCAAGCTAATTAAGGGATATAGGTTATTGCTGATTTACTGTTCTTGATTTTAGGATTTCTGACAAACTATTACTAATTTTTGGTAAAAATATGGTAAAATATGTTGAGCAAATTCTGATTTTTGATACAACCCTCCGAGATGGAGAATTAACGCCGGGTGTTAATTTTAGCAGAGCAGATAAAGTTAAAATTGCTCAACAACTTGAGGAAATGGGGGTTAATACGATAGAAGTTGGATATCCTGGACAATATTCTAAAGATATTGAGGATGTGATGGCGGTTTCTCAAGTGGTTAAAACTTCAACACTTTGTGCTTTAGCAGGTTCTCAAAAAACAGAGATTGAACTAGCTGCAAAGGCGTTAGAAAAAGCCGAGAAAAGCTGTATTAATGTTTATACTTTAGTGAATTTGAGTTCGGGTTCAAAACGCTGTGATGAAAATTTAGTTTTATCAACCATTCATCAACATATTACCCAAGCGAAAAACTATTGTAGTCAGGTGCAATGGACAGCGTTTGATGCTACTCGGAGTAAGTTTAACTTTTTGAGTCTAGCTGTTCAAACCGCCATTGAAAGTGGGGCAATGATTAGCATTCCGGATAGTTTAGGGGTCACCTCACCTCAAGAATTTTATCATCTACTGCAAAAACTTTATCAACATATTCCCCAACTTCAACAGGTTACAGTTTCAGTTCACTGTCACAATGATACTGGACAAGCAGTAGAAAATTCTCTCGTGGGGTTAGAGTTGGGTGTGCGTCAAATTGAATGCACGGTTAACGGTTTGGGAGCCAGAAAAGGAAATGCAAACTTAGCGGAAATTATCGAAAAACTGCAATTCACCTCAGATTATTATACCTCAATACACTCTCATTTTATACCCTCTCTTTCTCAAGCCATAAAAACAGGCGCAAACGCGCCTAAAAATTAACAAACTACTAATAATTGTGAGGAGGAATGAGGATGATATCAGTGATTATTGGGTTTTCCGCGCTCCACGCTCACCGCGACCTTGCCAGTTTCTTTGGGGTCTCATTTCTGATAACTGGGCGCGTTGTTCTGGGGTCAAAACTTCACGAATTTCTAACATCGTTTCAAAATGTTGATTCCCCATTTGTTGGCGCATTTGTTGAATTTGTTGATGTTGTTGACGCAGTTGTTCAGGAGTTGCATTGCTGGCTTGAAGCGCTCGCATTTGTTCCATCGTAGCGCGCATTTGTTGACGCATACCCTCGGATGATGCTTTCCGTTGTTCCTTAATATTTTCGATTCTTTGCTGTTGTTCCGCAGAAAGATTAAGCTGTTCAAACATCCGACCCATGCGGTTTCCGGGTTCTGCTAAAGCGCTTCCGGCAAAGGGTAAAAATAAAGCGACAGTCGTTGCACAAAGTAAATGACGAATCTTCATAAAACTAACCTCAAAATTGCAGTGAATACACACTTTGTTTGTGATATTCCTATCGTAGACCTTAATTTTTGCGATCGCCTGGATCGAAACTCCTAAATTTTGCTGAGTTTTGAGTCTACTCTGTGACTTTGGTACTACTCCCCTGGATGTTGAGATGCAGTTTGTGAGGAAAGTTCAGCTAGGATTTTATCTATCTTGATTTTCTGTGGCGATCATGTGGATATCAATATCGGGAAGCGATCGCATTAAACGCTGAATAATTGAGCCTTTAAAGAATAATTGCCAGCGAGAACGACGGGTTTCACCGATGACGATTTGAGTAATTCTTTCTGTGCGTGCGACTTCTATAATTGTATCTAAAACATTTGGCGATCGCACTTGAATATAGTTCCCATTAAACTCTTTACAAAGTCGTTCGCAGGTTTCTAGATGTAGGCTATCTTCTTTTGAGAGAAACTGATTGGGGTCATCTACAAATAAAGTATATAATTGAGCATTCATATAGTTAGAAAGTCTTGCACCCCGTCGTAAGAGTCTGATCGAATTGGGGTAAGTAGAAATACAAACTAATACCCGTTCTCGAATATTACAATAATTAGGATTATTAATATTACAGCCACTTTCTTCAACATTATCCGCAACCTCTCGCAATGCTAACTCTCGTAATGCAATTAAATTCCGTCGTTTAAAGAAATGATTGAGAGCTTGGTCTATTTTGTTTGGCGCATATATTTTCCCTTCTTTTAAGCGTTCTTGAAGGGTTTCTGGGGTCACATCAACCACGAGAACTTCATCCGCTTCATCTAATACAGAGTCGGGAATTCTTTCTCGAACGACAACTCCTGAAATGCGAAAGACTAAATCATTTAAACTTTCGAGGTGTTGAATATTAACCGTTGAGTAAACATCAATTCCTGCGGCGAGAATTTGTTCAACATCTTGATAACGTTTGACAAACGTTGAACCGGGAATATTGGTGTGAGCGAGTTCATCAACTAATACCAGTTGAGGCTTTCTTTTTATTATCGCATCTGTATCCATTTCCGTCAAGTTTTTATCAGAAAAAACGACTGTTTTACGAGGAATTAATTCTAACCCAATCGCTTTATTAGCCGTGTCTTCTCGTCCATGAGTTTCTAATAGTCCGATAATCACATCAATTCCCTCTTGTTTGAGAAGTTTAGCTTCTTCTAACATCCGGTAAGTTTTCCCGACACCGGGCGCCATTCCAATAAAAATTTTGTGTTTTCCGCGACGAAGTGACACTTGATTTTTTCCTGTAACTGGATAATTAACGGTTTTAAAAATTTCGTTGGATTTAATCATGTTGATTTAGGAGTTTTCAAAAATTCTGCGGGGTGCATCAAAATAAATTTCAGAAAAGCCAGAGAAACCGGATTTCTCAACGAAAAATATAGACAAGTTTATAGAAGTTGCAAGAAACCCGGTTTCTGATAGTGATGCAAGAATAAACCGATGTAAATTTGACACACCCAAATCCCGTTCATTGAATTAACTCAGTTCATCCAAAGCCAAATTCAGTTTGAGAACATTAACACCCGGTT
The DNA here is from genome assembly GCA_050485465.1 of Limnoraphis sp. Taxonomy (GTDB): domain Bacteria; phylum Cyanobacteriota; class Cyanobacteriia; order Cyanobacteriales; family Microcoleaceae; genus Capilliphycus. Next base: position 29,570 of record JBJHBL010000046.1, read on the forward strand.
CTCCGAAAATTCCCAGAAATCGTCTGTCAGTATTTTGAACAATTAACTCTTGAATTTGTTCTGGAGAAAGTGCGCGAGATTCTGCAATTCTCGGAATTTGAATGACTGCTGATTCTGGGGTAATATGAGGGTCTAAACCCGAACCTGAACTATACACTAAATCAGCCCGGGGTTGTATTCCTGCTTGTTGAAGTCTCGTTACTTCTTGTTGAACTTCAGTGATTAATTCGGGATTAGTAGGTGCAAAATTACTAGCACCAGAAACCCCTGTGGGGGCGCTATCTTCTCCCTGACTATAATTAACACTGCTTGGACGACTCCAAAAATAGATTTCCGAGTTAAAAGATTGACCAATTAAAGCCGAACCCACGATTTCACCTTGAGGGTTTGTGATTAAACTTCCATTGGCTTGAAAAGGGAAAAAGACTTGACCTAAAAACAGAAAGAAAACAGGATACAAAATAGCAGTCAAAATCCACAACATTAAAGTGCTACGAACTCCAATTATTAAGTCTGAAATCATGTTTTGAACTCCTATTAAATTAACAACTTTTAAATTGAGACTTAAGCGAGATGAAGTTTGTGTTTTTGGGTTTGATTGCGTCGCACTCTCCGAATATTTTTAAAACGGGTGATGCTACTGGGGAAATAATGTTTAGAGGTGAGAGTTTGTTCAAAAGCAACAGAATTTTCAACAGATAAGCTTAGGGAAGTGATAACAGAATCATTCATCAGAGCCAAAAAAGCCAATTGACCGATTGGGAATAGACTCAATGGATAGAGAATCAACAGAATAATTCCCAGGATTATAGTATTGTGAATTCTGACAATAAATTGTTGAATCATGGGATTGACTCCTTTTCGAGCAACGAAGATTGATTGTTAGCCTTAGTTGAAATATTGTTTGGGTTTTTGACGGCGTTCGATGCGGCGTTTTCTAACATCGGAAAGTCGGCGTTTGAACCGGGAAAAACGGATAATTTCGCGAAGTTCTAGAAGTAATTGTCTCAGCATGATTAAAACCTCTCGGGTTGAACAATGACAACAAATAGATAAACAGCAAGTCCGATAACGACTAATCCCAAAAGTCCTAAAGCATAGGCGGAACTTTTTTCAATATTGTTGTTAGTCGCCGCATAAACTAAAGGTGCAAGAAGCAGATTGAAACAAAGTGATAAAAACACAGTTCGGGAGAGTTTTCGATAAACAAAACGACTCCAAATTAAATCACTGGTTTCGAGAAAAGAATAGAGTTTCATTGTTTCTATGGGCGTTTTTATTTCCGCCCTAATCAATGTACAAAAGTTGTCGGATATTTTGTTTGTAGATGAGTTGTATTTATCCGCCCGTTTAATTTCCCTAGCCCCCTTAAAAAGGGGTAATTATATTCATAATTAACGGGATATTCGTTACGCTAAACCAATCGCCGAAATCGTTACATCAATAAATTTGATAGCGATAAACGGTGCAATCACACCGCCAAGACCATAAATTAAGATGTTGCGTTGTAACAATTGATTTGCTGTCAACGGACGAAATTTAACCCCCGTTAACGCCAACGGAATTAACGCCGGAATAATCAACGCATTGTAAATCAGCGCCGAAAGAACCGCCGAATTTGGACTATTTAAACCCATGATATTTAACGCGCCAATTCCCGCACCCGCAAACATCGCCGGAATTATTGCAAAATATTTAGCGATATCATTCGCCACCGAAAAAGTCGTTAAAGCACCGCGAGTAATTAACAGTTGTTTCCCAATCGTAACTAAGTCAATTAACTTCGTCGGGTCCGAGTCTAAATCCACCATATTCGCCGCTTCTTTCGCCGCTTGAGTTCCCGAATTCATCGCCAAACCGACATTTGCTTGCGCTAAAGCGGGGGCGTCATTTGTTCCATCTCCCGTCATTGCAACTAACTTTCCTTGGGCTTGTTCTTGTTGAATTACTTGAATTTTTTCTTCGGGTGTAGCTTCGGCGATAAAATCATCAACCCCCGCTTCATTAGCGATAACAGACGCCGTAATTCGGTTATCTCCGGTTAACATTACAGTACGAACTCCCATCCGACGGAGTTGGTCAAAGCGCTGGCGAATTCCGGGTTTGATAATATCTTTGAGGTAAATAACGCCGTAAATTTCGTTATCCCGACAAACCGCTAAAGGTGTTCCTCCGAGTAGCGAAACCTTCTCATAAGCGGTGTTCACATCCTCGGAAGGTTGTCCCCCTCGGGAACGAACAAACCCCCGTATCGCGTCTACGGCGCCTTTACGAACTTCGCCCCCGTTGGGTAAGTCGGTTCCGCTCATCCGAGTCCGGGCGGAAAATTCAACTCCTTCGGCTTTTTTTATGTTAAAATCCACTTGAGCGCCCATTGCTTCGGCTAACCGCACGATGGATTTTCCTTCGGGAGTGGTATCAAAAATACTCGCAGCCAGGGCGACTTCGGCGACGTCTTCCACGCTGTATTTATCGACGGGAATAAATTCTTCGGCGAGTCGATTTCCTAACGTAATGGTTCCGGTTTTATCTAATACTAAAGTATTGACATCGCCGCAAGCTTCCACCGCCCGTCCTGATGTTGCAACTACGTTAAATTGAGCAACTCTATCCATTCCTGCAATGCCAATTGCACTTAAAAGTCCGCCGATGGTTGTGGGAATTAAGGCAACTAATAATGCAATTAATAGGGTGATGCTAACAGGACTATTGGCATAAAACGCAACCGGGGGAATGGTTGCAATTACAATTAAAAAGACTAGAGTTAGAACCGCCAATAGAACTGTTAAGGCGATTTCGTTGGGGGTTTTGCTGCGTTCTGCCCCTTCTACTAAAGCAATCATCCGGTCAATAAACCCTTTCCCGGGGTCAGCCGTGACGCGGATAATTAGTTCATCGGAGATAATTCGGGTTCCACCCGTGACTGAACTGGCAACATCCGAACCCGCTTCTTTGAGGACGGGTGCAGATTCTCCGGTAATCGCCGATTCGTCAACCGATGCGACACCCTCCAACACCTCACCGTCTGCGGGAATCACGTCCCCGGCAACAACAGATATGCGATCGCCTCGTCTGAGGTTGGTCGAGCTTACCTGCTCTATTGTACCATCTGGGAGCAATTTTCGCGCAGTGGTTTCGGATTTTGTTGAACGTAACGCATCGGCTTGGGCTTTTCCCCGTCCTTCGGCGACGGCTTCGGCAAAGTTGGCAAAAACAACGGTAAACAGTAGGATGATGGCTATTAAACCATTAAATAAATAGAGATTGTCTCCGGTTACGGTACCGAATAAGTTGGGGTTTAGGGTTAATAAAGCGGTGATAATTGTTCCCACCCATACCACAAACATGACGGGATTTTTTGCCATGATGCGGGGGTTGAGTTTGATGAAGGCTTGTTTAAATGCGCGTTGATATAAGCCGGATAAATTGGGTAACGGATGGGTTGGTTTTGAGAGTTTGGAGTTCATGGTTTTGGAAACGGATTGGGTAACGGATGGGTTGGTTTTGAGATTTTGGAGTTCATGCTTTTGGAAACAGATGGGTTGATTGTTGGTTTTGGGTTAGGAAATGCTAGCTATTTTAAAGGCTTCAGCAACCGGACCTAAGACTAAAACAGGTAAGAAGGTTAATGCGCCTAAAATAACGATAGCCCCGGCGGTGATACTGGTAAATAAAATGGTGTCTGTTCGCAAGGTTCCTGCGGTTTCGGGAACAGGTTGTTTGCGAGTCATATTATCTGCTAGTAACAACAGTGCGATAATGGGAATATAACGCCCTAAAAGCAGTGAAAAGCTGGCGCTTAAGTTCCACCAAAGGGTATCATCATCGAGTCCTTCAAAGCCGGAACCGTTGTTAGCCGCAGCCGAAGCATATTCATAGATAACTTGAGAAATTCCGTGAAAACCGGGGTTGGTAATTCCTGACAGAGTATCGGGAAAAGCGAGGGTAATTGCTGCGGGAATTAAGATGGCTATGGGATGAACCAATAACACCACACTTGCCAACACAATTTCTCGTTTTTCGATTTTCCGTCCCAAAAATTCGGGGGTTCGTCCGACCATTAATCCGGTTAGGAAAACTGACAAGATTAGAAAGATAAACAGATAAGCGGTTCCGGTTCCTTGTCCGCCCCAAATAATTTGTAAAAACAGGTTTGATAAGGTCGAAAAACCACCCATAGGCATTAATGAGTCGTGCATTCCGTTGACAGCACCACACATTGTTCCGGTTGTAGAAACTGCCCAAAGCGCTGTTAACGCCCAACCAAACCGAACTTCTTTTCCTTCTAAATTTGCTGCAGATTCACCTAAAATTTCGTTAACAATGGGGTTGCCTTGGTATTCGCCAATTGCTGTAATTGTAATTAAGATTGCAAACAGAATAAATACCATCCAAAAGACTAGCCAACCTTGTTTGGGGTTATCTGCCATGATGCCGTAAGTATGGATTAATCCCGCCGGAATAATCATCATAATGACAGTTTCTAACAAATTGGTAAATCCGTTAGGGTTTTCAAAGGGATGGGCGGAATTGATTCCAAAAAATCCCCCGCCGTTTTCACCGAGTTCTTTGATAATTTCAAAGTGGGCGACGGGGCCACGTGCGATATATTGGGTTGCGCCTTCTAGCGTGGTAATTTCCGCAGGTGGGGCTAAGGTTTCGGGAACTCCAGCGATGAGTAAAAGTATTCCGAAAATGATAGAAATGGGGAGTAAAATTCGGGTAATAGATTGGGTTAAGTCAACGTAAAAGTTGCCCAAAGGTTTACCCGTTAGTCCGCGAATAAAGGCAATTGCAACCGCAATTCCTGTCCCCGCAGAGGTAAACATTAAAAACCCTAACGCCAGCATTTGTGAGAAGTAACTGTAGGTTGTTTCTCCTGAATAATGCTGTTGGTTTGTATTGGTAACAAATGAAATAGCGGTGTGTAGGGCTAAATCCCAACTGGGCGCTTCTAATTGAGTTGGGTTAAGCGGTAAAATCCCTTGCAATAGGAAGATTGAAAACACGAATATTCCCATCATGAGGTTGCTAAAAAGTACCGCTCGAATATATTGCCAACCGTTCATTGAGTCTTTGAAATTGACTCCGCTTCCGGTATAAATAAACTGTTCAACTGGCTTTAATATTCGGTCGAGTGCGGTTCTTTGATGTAAAAAAACACGCGCCATATAACGACCCAGTAACGGTGCAGTTAGGGCTAAAATCGTTAAAATCAGGGTGATTTGAAAGAATCCTTGTAACATGGTTTGAGAAAATACTATTATTTAGATACTTGAGAAACTGACAAGGGTTTTAATTTCTTCAAGCAAAGTTTTAATTCAGGTAAATACATGGGGTTAATAGCAACAGCTAATAAAACGTCATCGCACTGAACTTTAGGATTTTCGTTCACAAAAATAACCTTATTTCCTCGAACTAGTCCCAGCATTTGACATTCTTCGGGTAGAACGATATCTCTCAATTTAATACCACAGTAACAACTCTTAAAACAAACTCTGATACTGGCTGGTGCCGGTTTTTCTGTATGAATCATTGTTCTGACATCGCCTAAATTTGGCTATCGATAAAACAGTTGATAGCTTGATTATGCCGAAAAAATGCTCAAAAATAAAGGTATAGAATACCGTTTAATTAAAAGTTATATATAGATGTTTAGCCCAAAAAGTATAAAAACGTTTAGAGGAAAAATAAACACCTATATCTACAAGTATAGATTTGCATAAACGCCTATTCTTTTATTAAAATAGACAGTTGATAAAACATCAGTTATCGTTTATCATTACAGTCTTTTGAGTATAAAACATGGAATTTCGCTTACCCACTCCCTTGCATCGTCTCTGGTTACACCTCCCCAACAGTCAATGGCTAATTTTGGCTGTCTTTATTATTGTAATTGCTTTAGAATATTCCACTCCGCCTCCCTATGTTTTTGGTTATTTATATATTGGGGCGGTATTAGTTGCTAATTCTCGCCTCAGTCGTAAAGCCACAACCCAGGTTGTATTATTTGCGGTGCTACTAACTCTGTTCAATTTAGTCATACCCGGAACAGAATTCATTTCACCTGCAACCATCGCAAACCGTTTAATTGCAGTTACCGCTTTAATCGTTACGGGATGGTTAAGTCAACGAAATCGCAGCTATGAAGAAACTCTAAATCGTCAACGAATGCAGCTTTTTACCCAAAAACAATTAATGCAATTACGAGAAGATTTTGCATCTACTTTAACTCACGATTTGAAAACTCCCCTCTTAGGTGCGATTGAAACGTTAACTGCTTTTGAAGAAGGAAAATTTGGTGCAGTCACTGACCCTCAAATTCGTGTGATTGATATTATGAAACGCAGTCATAAAAACACCCTAAAATTGCTGGAAACCTTGCTCGATATTTATCGAAATGATACCAAAGGGTTACAACTTAAACGAAAGTCTTTAGACTTAGTAATTTTAGCAGAAGAAGCGATTTCTACACTGACGGATCTCGCTTCTAGTCGTCAAGTTTACATCCGTTTAACTCAAGAAAACTCTGATTTTCGTTCCCGGTGTTGGGTGAATGCAGACCCCTTACAATTACAGCGTGTCCTCGTTAACCTGATTTCTAATGGAATTAATCATTCTCGTCGCGGAAGCACCGTACAGGTGATGCTAATGGCGGATCATGGCGATTTTGTGGTAAAAGTGGTAGATGAAGGTCAAGGCATTCGAGATGAAGAACTCCCGATGTTATTTGAACGCTTTTATCAAGGAAATGGCGATCGCCAAGCCAAGGGTTCAGGATTAGGATTGTATCTGAGTCGTCAAATTGTAGAGGCGCATGGTGGTAAAATATGGGCAGAACAGCGATCGCCTCAAGGTGCGATGTTTGCATTTCGTCTGACCGCTGAAATTTCCCCTGCGATGGCTTCTTAATCAATGAACTCCAAACCGTTAAATGTTTTATTAGTAGAAGATGACGAGTTATTTCGTCTCGGTTTAGTCACTCGACTTCAGCAAGAAGGGGATATTTTAATTGTTGCAGAAGCCGAAGACGGAGAAACAGCCGTAGAGTTAGTCAATCAGCATTCTTTTGATGTGGTAATTTTAGATGTTGGACTTCCCGGAATTGGGGGTGTAGAAGCCTGTCGCCAAATTAAACAAAAGCAGCCCTTACTTCCGGTTTTAGTCTTGACTTCTCACTCTCAAAAACCTCTCATTACTCGGATCATTGAAGCCAAAGCCCAGGGTTATTGTTTAAAAGGAATTGCACCGGAAGCGTTGATTTTAGCGATTCGTTCTGTTTCTTTAGGTGCTTCTTGGTGGGACCCGATGGCGACTCAAGAAATACAAGCAACTTTCGGACAAATTGTCGGGGTTTCTGAGGGTGCAGAATTATCTAATCCAAATAATCCTTTAACGAAACGAGAACAGGAAATCTTAGCTTTAATTGCTTCTGGAAAATCTAATCAAGAAATTGCTGATATTCTTTATATTGCACCAGGGACTGTACGAGTTCATGTGCATACGATTTTAAAAAAATTAAACGCACGCGATCGCACTCAAGCCGCTTTAGTTGCGATTCAAAAACAATTAGTTTCAGCAGATTTTCTCGAATCAACATCTATTCTTTAGATCGCCTGGATCGAAACTCCTAAATTTTGCTGAGTCTTGAGTCTGATCTGTGACTTTGGTACTATTCCCCTGCAAAAAGAGTAGTATTTGGATCGATGGCTTGCAAAAATGTTCCTTTTATACTGTACTTATAAACTCTAAATCACTGATACCATGAAATGGCTTCGCAAATCTAATCATCCTTTTCGTCTTCTGCTATACCTCGAATGGATCTTACTCGCCATTGCTGTACTCACGGCTTTTAGCCCCGTTCCCCCGCTTTATCCCGGAAAATTCTCTCGATCTTTAAAAGATCATCGACCTCCTTTAGAACATCGATTTCATCGAGATCAATTGAACCCCGACCCACAATTTCGTTTGAATGATCTTCCGCCTCGACGTGCTTTTCACCGTCGTTTTCACCGAAAAAAACCTCGATTCCCACCGGGTGTTTTTGCCAGTATTTTAGTTTTAGGTTTAATGGGGTTAAGATTACCTTTTAATCAATCCTCTACTCTTAAAAGACTCTATACTGCATTAGGTTTTGGGTTAATTTGGTTGGCGGTGTTTTTTGGCAATCCTGGGGCAAATTTTTTATCTGCATTATTATTAGTTGTTGTCATTCGGGCTTGTGTCTTATTTCCCTGGCGGGGTCGAGTGATTATTGCTCTTTTGGCTTATCTTTCTTTTGTTATCTTAATCTTTTTGCGTGTGCATCCCGTTGGAATTCCGATGATGAATCAAACTCTGTCTCCTGCGGGGGAAAATGAGATGTCTGAGTCGGTACGTTGGATGGTCTTAAATTTGACGCTGAATTCTGCTTTGTTATTTGGATTTGTGTTGATTTTTGTGGTGTTGTTAGTGGGAACTTTATTATCAGAAAAACAAAGTCGTCAAGCCCTCGCGAAAGCTAACCAACGTTTACGAGAATATGCGATTCTAGCAGAAGATCGGGCTATTTTACAGGAAAGAAACCGCATTGCACGGGAAATCCATGATTCTGTCGGTCATAATTTAACTGCCCAAAGTATTCAATTGGAAAATGCTCAACTGTGGTTACAAACGGCTCCAGAAAAAGCAGAACATCATTTACAAAAAGCTCAAAAATTAGGTCGAAATACGCTTCAGGAGGTGCGTCAGTCTGTCGCGACTTTGCGATCACATCCTTTGAAGGGTCAGTCTTTAGAAGAAGCATTATTGAAATTGATTCAAGAGTTTGAACAGACGACGCATATTCAACTCAACTCAAAGATTCAGTTAAGACCTTTTTTGACAACGGATGTAGAAATTACGCTGTATCGAGTGATTCAAGAAGCTTTAACGAATATTTCTAAACATAGTCAAGCAACCCGTGTGGATTTATATTTAACTGAATCTTCTCTAGAAATTCTGCTCAAAATAGAGGATAATGGTTTAGGGTTTTATCCTGAAGAAAATACCACGGGTTTTGGTTTAGAAGGAATGCGAGAACGGGTAACAGCTATAGGTGGGTTATTTTGTTTAGACAGTCAACCCGAAAACGGATGCAAAATTACAGTTAAAATTCCTAATTCAGCACAATTATGATCCGAATTATTTTAGTTGATGATCAAAGTATTATTCGAGAAGGGTTATCGAGTCTTCTTCAATCTAAGCCAGATTTAGAGGTCGTTGGAGACGCGGAAAATGGTCAAGTAGGGCTTGATTTGGCATTAAAGCTTCAGCCAGATATTGTATTAATGGACGTGAGAATGCCGATTATGGATGGAGTCGCTGCCACACGTTCTTTAACTCAGCAACTCCCCCAAACAAAAGTGTTGGTTTTAACGACGTTTGATGATGATGAGTATATCACAAAAGCGATGAAAAATGGAGCAAAAGGGTATTTATTAAAAGATACGCCCTCGGAAGAATTAGCTCAAGCTATTCGTTCTATTTATAAAGGTTATACCCAGTTGGGGCCTGGGCTATTTGAAAAGATGATTGCAACAAACACTCCTCCTTCTTCTCATTCTCCTTTAAAAGAACCTCCACCAGAATTAAAACGATTAACCCCTAGAGAGTTGGAGGTTTTACAGTTAATTGGTCGGGGGTACAGTAACCGAGAAATTGCACAAACGCTATATATTACTGAACGAACAGTGAAAAATCATGTTTCGAGTATTTTAAGCCGTTTAAATTTACGCGATCGCACTCAAGTTGCTTTATTAGCAACAACTCTCCCGAGGAATTACCCTGAATAAATGATGACCGGATCGAATTGTCAAAGTTTGATGACATTTTCTCAAAAAAGTGGTCAAATCTAAAAGTCAATGCCATAATAGCTATTACCCCTCATCTGGATAATATCTGGGTGAGGGAAATGTATTTTAGTATCATCAGGGAAACGAGTGATGACACCACAGAAACTTCAAGAACTAACCCAACTCTATTTACCAAGGGTTAACCTTAACAGGTCAGATTCTTTAACACATTCTACCCTAAATGTGCAACTCGAAATCGTTAATTTGGGTACTTCTCTCCCCAAATATCCCAGCCATCAAAGATTGGTACAGGTTCAACAGCTGGGAGATCAAATTAAAGTAAGTTTAATTAACGATAAAAATTCAATTGGAAAAGCAGCCATTCGCCACATTTACGAAGCAAATTTTAATTGGAGTATTTGGCTTCAAAAAATTCAGGATAAAGCCAAACAGGGTGGATATCCTCTGCTCGGATATCATTGTATTGATTATGTTATTCAGCGAGAAAGTTATCTGGGTCAATCTTGGGAAGAAGCGGAACAGAACCTGAGTAAAATTGCCCTAGACTAAAGGTTTTTTAATCAGTTGGGCGGGTTGATTGAGTATGTTTTTGAGAAGTAACCCGCCTCTCGAGATTCCTAATTAACAGGATTTTGAGGAGGCGATCGCTAAGATTCCTGCAACTTGAATTTGATGTTTTTTGAAGGTTAAAATTGCCGCTTTGACTGTAGCCCCGGTGGTATAAATATCATCAACGATTAACACCGAACAATTTTTGGTTTTGCGTAAATCTTTTCCTAAACGAAAGGCGTCTTTTAAATTGTCTTGTCTTTCTTGCACTGAAAGACTAAACTGAGCTTGGGTATCGCGAACTCGTTCTAAACCGTGAGCTTTTAAAGGAAAACCTGTCACCTGACAAAAATGATGGGCGATTAATTCAGCTTGATTAAATCCCCGTTTTTTCTGCTTTTCTGGAAACATGGGAATTGGAACCACCACCAAAGGTTGATCGGGTAAAGTCGGAATCTTTAACCAAGCATCCGCCAAATAATATCCCAAAGGTTGAGCAATTTCCGGGTGATTATTATATTTTAAAGCAATAATAGCCTGTTTCAACGCGCCTTGATATTTTCCCCAAACTAACAGGGGAATTTCTCCATAAATTTGCTTTCTGGGGGGAATTTGACACCGCAAAATCTGTCTTTGACAATAAACACACAGTTGGGCTTCAGCCGGGCGATCGCATAAAGGACAAGGCGGCTTAAAAAAGAGATTCAGGAGAGTTTTGAAGAAATTTTTGATCATTATTAGGGTTGTAAAAATGCTTCAGAAGGGTTAAAATAATAAAGCGATAAAACTCCTAAACAGATTAGGGCAAGATACGGAAAAACTAGAAGATCAAGAAGATCATCACAGAGGAAAAACGGTGGATATTAAGCAGGTGATCATCGCACACAAAGCCAGAGATCCGCAAAGCAAGCAATGGGCGGAACAATTTGCGACTCATTTTGAAAAGCGAGGCTGTCAGGTGTTGATGGGGCCGAGTGGGCCTCAAGATAATCCCTATCCGGTATTTTTAGCATCCGTCAGTCGTCCCATTGACTTAGCGGTGGTGTTAGGGGGAGATGGAACCGCGTTAGCCGCAGCGCGTCATTTAGCCCCAGAAAATATTCCTATTTTAGCAGCCAATGTGGGCGGACATTTAGGATTTTTAACGGAGTCTTTTGAGGAGGTGAGTAATACTGAACAAGTGGTCGAACGAATGTTTCAAGACCGCTACGCAGTGGAACAACGGATGATGATTCAGGCGGCAGTTTTTGAAGGGGCTCGAAGTAATATTACTCCTTTTAGCGATCGCTATTTAGCCCTAAATGAAATGTGCATTAAACCTGCGTCTCCCTATCGAATGCCGACGTCAATTTTAGAGATGGAAGTTGACGGAGAAGTGGTCGATCAATATCAAGGAGATGGTTTAATTGTGTCTTCGCCGACGGGTTCAACCTGTTATAATGCTTCAGCTAATGGCCCGATTATGCACCCCGGAATGGAAGCGCTGATTGTTGCCCCCATTTGTCCATTAAGCTTATCCAGTCGTCCGATTGTCCTTCCACCTGGGTCTGTAGTGAGTGTCTGGCCTTTAGCAGACCCAGAACATGAAACAAAATTGTGGACAGATGGAGTGTTTGCGACTTCGGTTCGACCCGGACAACGGGTTGATGTGCGGATGGCAAATTGTCAAACGCGGTTTATTATTTTACGAGAAAACTACTCGTTTTACCAAACTTTACAGGAAAAATTGCAGTGGGCGGGTGCAAGAATTCGTTATATTAATGATCATCGCAATTAAGGTGATGAAGTTGGGGAAAAGTTGAGCCAAAATGCTACCCATTAATCTCAATTGAGAGGAGTTAAAATTAAATCCGTAGCATTATAAACCACATAATCAAACTCGGATTCATCCAGATCATTGGGGTCTAAATATCCTAAATTTAACGCCTCACATTCGGCTTTGCTAATATTTTCAGAAGACAAAATCACTTGATATGTTTGTAACGCTTGACTCACCCGTATCATATGACTCGCCGCGACAGGACTGGTTAACTCACCCGCATCAACTAAAGCTTGAATTGTTTCTGGGTTAGAATAGCCAAACTTAGTAATGATTTCACCATGAGTTCCCGATATTTTCTCAGAAAGTTGACCTCGAATCACCAGTTTTCCGCCCTCTTGAATTCGAGAACCACAGTTATAAATCGCTTTCGCCCCTTGCCAAAAATCCACACATTTGTTATCAATATAAGCTAAAATACTTGAACAAGATTCAACAGGTTTTACAAAATATTCTGCACACATTTTCGCCGCTTGTTGATAAGAAGAATAAAAATCACCGATAAATAGATGAGTAATACCAACGGGAAACGTAATTAAATTCACCGAAACATAAATTTTCGGAACAGCCATCATCACCATATCCGCAATTTGATGGATAATTTGACGAATGGGATTATCAATTTTACCGATAATTTCGGCTTCGGAATACTGAGTAATTTTCCAGTGTGTATAATCAATCGCCGCTTTATTCGCAATTCCAGGACAAAGATATTTCGCCCCTCCCGAAAAGCCCACCACACGATGGGGAAGTATACTTCCGATAGCTAGAATCAGATCATGTTCAGTCACAGCATGATGAATTTTTACCGGAATCTGATCAATTTTTCCGACTTCTACTAACAGTGAATCCTCAAAAGCATTATGATTAATCAGTTGAATATTGGCAGCATCTTCAGCAGAAAGACCTAACTTTTTCAGCATTTCTTTCTCGGTCATGGGGCGATGAGTTCCCAACGCAAAAATAATACTGATTTGACTGACTTGGGATTGGAGAATCTGCAAAAAGTTAGGAAAAAATTGTTCAAGAGGTGTGGCACGGGTAATATCTTCACAGATGATCAAAACCCGCTTTTGATTGAGATCAAACTGAGATAAATAACTCAAAATTGGGGTGAGAATATCTTCTTGTGTTAAGACGTTTAGCACCTCAAAAGCAATTGTTTTCACGATGGACTGAAAATAACACTTGATCGAATTTCATTATACATCAAAATACCGTTGTGGCTTCTCCAAAAACCGACGTAATCAGAGAAGCCCTATTTTTTTATTCCCCGTTAAATGGCTTGATAACTCACCAACTGACCCACACGAGGTTTACCAAAGCGTTTCCAAGCATTTCCTCCTCGCAAAAACAACTCCATCCACCGCACTTGTTGTTTCTTATTTAACATCCAACCTGAACTTCCCGGTGCAAACGCTAAAGTTCCTTCACTCACCCGAAAACTGCCATCAGAATACACCGCATCACTCACCATATCCCCCACTCTAACAATGACTTTTGTTTCCGGTTCCAGGTTGACAGAATCCGCAGAAATCGTTGTTTTAATATTACCATAACCATCTACCCAAGCCACGCGATCAGAGGGATAATCTGGTATTTTTTCAGGTGCAATCCTATCGCCTAAAACCGTTTCATCACCTTTTACTAAAGCAACTGCTGCTTGAGGAAAAACATCCCGAGAACGAAATTGAGAACCACCTCGGGAAACTTTAATATTGTGAATAGAGAGCGCAATTTCTTTAATAAAAGACAAAGAATATCCCGCTAAAACACCAACAACTTTCACACCATTGGGAAGCAAAGCATAGGTTAATCCTTCCCCTTCATTATTAAGACGGGCTTCTAAATTATCTTGACGAGGAGCGCAATTATGATAAATTAAATGGTTTTCAGGGCCAGGATTAAGACCCAATTGAGCGATCCAAAAACCTGTGGCGAGAGTGTTAAAAGCCGGAACAGAAAGACAGTGAATTTTGGCCTCTGGTAAATGTTGAAGTAAGCGTTGGTTAACCTCCGCAAACGCCGGATCACCTGCACCATAATCAGCAATTAAGTTAATCAACATGATGAAATATTTGAAAAACAGTTTAGTTTGGGATGATCAGATCGAGCTTATGCTGAGTATACAATAAAATTCCTAAAAGTAGGCGAGGATAATTATCGTTCAATTTTCCAAAGCTATTTTTTTAGTATATAGGTATACTAACACTCCGGTGATGGCGGTTGTCAATTTTTAGAGGCAGAGTGAGATTAAAAACCGGGTTTTTGGGATGTACAGTCATGGCGATCGCACACCGCTCTAAAAAATTGGGGAGTTGCAGTCATAAAAGCAGAAAAAAAGGTGGAAATCCTTGAGAGAGGAACTTCCACCGTTATTCAAATCAAAAAATCAAATTGAGAGAAAGATTAAACAACAAATGTCGTAAAATCGTTGGCAGTGATCAAGCCAATATTAACACCTTCAAGAGTTGCTAAAAGTTCGGAATTGACTTGAATCAGAGTTGAACCGTTGTTTTGAGTGAGGGTGAGTTGCTCGAAGGTTAAACCGCCATCAAGAACAATGATATCTTCCCCAATGGTAAAATCAGTAATCATGTTACGTCCGTAGGTTGGGGCGAGAACAAAGCGATCGCGTCCTTCTCCACCTGTGAGTGTATCATTACCCTCAGCACCGATGAGTAAATCATCTCCAGGGCCACCGATGAGTAAATCATCACCTTCACCGCCATCAAGGGTGTCATCACCCGCACCGCCGAGCAGCACGTCATCACCTTCACCGCCATCAATGAGGTCATTTCCTAAGTCGCCGTAAAGGGTATCATTCCCTTGATTGCCGGAAATCGTATCATTACCTTGACCTCCATAAATCACGTCATTACCGTCATTTCCTTCAATTAAATCATTGCCAAGATGACCAAAAATAGTATCATTACCGTTTCCTCCTAAGAGGGTATCATTACCTTGACCCCCATAAACCTCATCATTTCCTTCACCACCGTCAACGAAGTCATCACCGAGGTTTCCGTTTAACCAGTCGTCTCCGTCTCCGCCTAAGAGAGTATCGTTATCTTGACCCCCGTAAATGGTATCGTTACCTTTACCACCATCAATGAAGTCATCACCGAGGTTTCCGTTTAACCAATCATCGCCATCGGAACCAAAAATAACATCGTTATCTTTTCCGCCATAAATGGTATCGTTACCATTTCCACCATCAACGGTATCATTGCCTTGGTTGCCATTAATCCAGTCGTCACCATCACCCCCATTGATGATATCATCGCCTGCGAAACCATAAATTTCGTTATCGCTTCCATCACCGACTAAAACATCTGCATTGTCTGTCGCTTCATTGTTGTTAGGATTATTTGAACTTGCGTTAGCCGCAGTGTTGGACGGTTTTATCGGTTGAGTAACCGCAGGAATAAAGTTTGTCGGGTCATAGAGAACTGTTTCTCCAACTGGGGGTGTTGGAATGTCAACAACTGGAGTTGCTGGGACTTCTACAGGTTCGGGGGTTGGTTGGGGTTGAGGAGTCGGAGTCGGTTGGGGTTGTGAAGGTTCCTCTACAGTAGGTTCTTCAATAGGTTCCTCTACAATAGGTTCCTCTACAATAGGTTCCTCATCAACAGGTTCCTCATCAACAGGTTCCTCATCAATAGGTTCTTCCTCAATAGGTTCCTCATCAACAGGTTCCTCATCAATAGGTTCTTCCTCAATAGGTTCCTCATCAATAGGTTCTTCTACAGGTTCCTCATCAACAGGTTCCTCATCAACAGGTTCCTCTACAGTAGGTTCTTCTACAGGTTCTTCCTCAACAGGTTCCTCTACAGTAGGTTCTTCTACAGGTTCTTCCTCATCAACAGGTTCCTCTACAGTAGGTTCCTCTACAGTAGGTTCCTCATCAACAGGTTCCTCATCAACAGGTTCCTCATCAACAGGTTCCTCATCAACAGGTTCCTCATCAACAGGTTCCTCATCAATAGGTTCTTCTACAGGTTCCTCATCAGTAGGTTCATCCTCATCAACAAGTTCTTCATCAACAAGTTCCTCATCAATAGGTTCTTCTACAGGTTCCTCATCAGTAGGTTCATCCTCATCAAC
>JBJHBL010000047.1:0-44961 GCA_050485465.1 Limnoraphis sp.
CCGATGATTGGAGTCCTTCACAATTATTCAGACATTTGACTGACTTTGGTTTAAAAGAAGGCCGTGCATTTAATCCAGTCGTTGATCTCAACTATTACAGACAAGTAAACTCTGATCTTCCCGATGATTGGAGTCCTTTAGAATTATTAGGACATTTAACCAATTTTGGCATCAATGAAGGGCGCTCATTTTCGCGAGTGTTCAGTATTAGGGAGTATCTTGATAGCAACTCTGAAGCTATTATAAGCTTTTATGGGGTTGGAGTCCAACAAATTAGCTTCAAACAAGTCTTTAAATTTGCATTAGGTGTCGGTATATTTCAAGGTCTTAATCTTGTTATAGATGATGATGACGATGATGATGATTTATTGGATGATGATTTGGATGATGATTTAGACGACAATGACGACGATTTAGATGATTTAGATGATTTAGATGAGGATTTCAATAACAACGGTATTATTGGAGAAATTCCTGATGTTAATATGGGTGTAGGGAATGACTTAGATGATGGTTTGGATGATAATTTAGACAATGATTTGGACGATTTAGATGACGATTTAGATGATGATTTAGACGATGACGACGATTTAGATGATGATTTAGACGATGACGACGATTTGGATGACGATTTAGATGATGATTTAGACGATTTAGATGACGATTTAGATGATGATTTAGATGATGATTTGGACGATTTGGATGATGATTTAGATGATGATTTAGACGACGATGACGACGATTTGGATGATAATTTAGATGATGATTTAGACGACGATGACGACGATTTGGATGATAATTTAGATGATGATTTAGACGACGATGACGACGATTTGGATGATAATTTAGATGATGATTTAGACGACGATGATTTGGACGATGATGATTTGGATGACGATGATTTATTGGATGATGATTTAGACGACGATGACGACGATTTGGATGATGATTTAGATGATGATTTAGATGATGATTTGGACGATTTGGATGATGATTTAGATGATGATTTAGACGACGATGACGACGATTTGGATGATGATTTAGATGATGATTTAGACGACGATGACGACGATTTAGATGATAATTTAGATGATAATTTAGATGATGATTTAGACGACGATGACGACGATTTAGATGATAATTTAGATGATGATTTAGACGACGATGACGACGATTTAGATGATAATTTAGATGATGATTTGGACGACGATGACGACGATTTGGATGATAATTTAGATGATGATTTGGACGACGATGACGACGATTTAGATGATAATTTAAATGATGATTTGGACGACGATGACGACGATTTAGATGATAATTTAAATGATGATTTAGACGACGATGACGACGATTTAGATGATAATTTAGATGATGATTTAGACGACGATGACGACGATTTGGATGATAATTTAGATGATGATTTGGACGATTTGGATGATGACAATGACGATGATTTAGATGATGACGACGACGATGGTTTGGACGATGATGACGACGACGATGGTTTGGACGACGATGATTTGGATGATGATGACGATGATTTGGACGATGAAGATGATTTATTGGATGATAATTTAGACGATGATTTGGACGATGACGATGATTTATTGGATGATAATTTAGACGATGATTTGGACGATTTCGATGACGATGACGATGACGATTTCGATGATGATGACGACGATGATTTGGACGACGATGACGATGATTTGGACGATTTCGATGATGGAGTGGATTTATCTCAGCTAGTTAACGTTCAGTGGTATAAAGAACAGTATGAGGAAGAGATCGAAACGGATAAAGCTATCATTGATAGCGATAACAATGGCGAGATTGACAACTTAGAATTGACCAATTACGCACTCAATGAAGGCTTAGAAAATGGTCAAAATCCGGCATCTTGGATTGATTTAGATAACTATCGAGAAAATCCCAAGTATGCACAAGACTTGCTGACTCATTACAACGTTGACTCACTAGATGATGTGAGCTACAGTGAGACTTTGGAGTATATGTTTGGTGCGGGTTTAGAGGAAGGAAACATACCTTGGGCAGACGACTACTACGAAAGTTTTCTAGAAGTTGATGACAACCGAATTCGCTTCCTAGAATACTACACAGTAACTTCTGTTGACGAGATTACTATAACTGAAACCTTCCTTTATTTTTCCAGTCAGGGGTTTGAAGTTGATGATGATTTCGGTATCGGGTAAGTTTCTTACCGAATAGTTCTCAAAATCACTGTTAAAATTTGTATGGGGGGAAATTTAGTCCCCCTCAATTTTTATATAAAAAGTTTTTTTCGTTACAATTGCGAAAATATTGTTCGAGAAACACTATAACTCTTACACGCGCTTCCTTATCCTCAGTGAAAACACTGAATACTGTATGGGTATGGCTATCTATGCTATGCCCCTACTCCCTCTGGTTGATTATTTTTTGACAATGCTCGTTTGCAATAAAATTCACCACGATTTAAAAACTGATAAAGATTTACTAGAAAGCCTAACATAAATTTTCTATAGTTTCTAATATTTTTTCACTCAGAGAAGTCTCATTTTAATGGAGAAACAGACGAAGATCAGAGCTTTGTATTAGAATAGAGGTTCTAGGAAATTGAGAATATCAACATTTTTTCTGGATCCATGCAACCTAGCAAAACTCAAACGTTCAAATCTTTAATTAAACCCAGTGGTCAGCTTGAAATTTATCGGGGTTTGCGATCGCTTGCGGCTTTTGCTGTTCCTTTAGTCATCGGAAACTTAACTCCTAATGTTGATGTCGGAAATTACATCGGTTTAGCTGCATTATATTTTGTTCTCGGTGATGTGGGAGGACTCTATCAAACTCGTGTTAAAACACTGGTTGCTATTATTTTAGCTTGTACTTTGTCTCTTTTTATCGGAACATTAATTCCGAGTATTGCCTGGATAGAAGTTGTATGGGCTTTGATTTGGTTATTTGGGGTAGGCTATATTTCTATTTATGGTCATCCGGGTGTAATGACCGGGATTATTAGTGGATTATTCTTTTTATTTGCTTTGAATTTACCAGACGGGGATTTTTTAGTTGGAATTCAACGAGTTTTGATTGCCCTTGTGGGTGGACTTTGGGCAATGGTTTTATGTTTAGGAATCTGGCCAATTAAACCCTATCAACCTTTGCGAAAATCAGTTGCTCTCTGTTATCAAGCCATTGCTGAATACATCCAAAGTTTTTCCCCTCAGCCTAATTTTCAATCTCGACTTGAACAAGCTGTTCATCTCAATACAACCTTACAAAAGGCTCGTGAAGCCCTGATTATTAACCGTATCGGTAGACTAGGAAGAAGTCCGATAGGCGATGGAGTTGTGCTATTAATTCAAGATGCGGATCGCCTTAGCACGGCTGTTATTACTTTAAGTGAATATGTTGTTCATCATAATTTTCCTCAGTTTATTACGGTTAGCATTTTAATTAATGATGCTCTCAATGAACTCTCAAATATTACTCAAAATATAGCCAAAATCATTGTTAATAAACCCGCCACAATTGACTTAGGAAACTTAGAACGCCTCACTCAAGCGATCGCTCAACAAAAACAGCTTCAGCGCAATACGATTCAAAAAATAGAAGATTATCCCAGTTTAGTTGCTATTGATCGATTAATTGTTATTTTAGAAAAACTGAATAAAACTTTATACTCTACCGCAGAAATTGCTCAAACACTCCAAAATAATCGCCTAAAACACCAAAACAGTAAAAGTTTAATCGCTGGGAAAGAACCAGAAATTCTATCAAATAATAAACAAAATAATAGGTTCAATTTACTTCAAGATAACTTCACCTTAGATTCTGCTTATTTTAGACATGGGCTACGTTTAGGACTCGCAACAGCGACGGGAGTTGCAATTTGCCGTTTCGCTGAAATACCGATGGTTTTTTGGGTTAGTATTACCATTCTTTTAGTCTTACAAATTGATATTGGCTCGACAACCCAACGTTTTTGGCATCGTATTATTGGTACAGTTTTAGGGGCAATTTTTACCTCAATTTTATTAGAATTCATTAATAATAGTGCGGTTTTAGAAGCCCTGAGTGTGCTGTCGATTTCAATAGCATTTTGTTTACTGCGCTATCATTATGCAATTGCAGTTTTTTTTATCTCCATTTTTGCAATGATCTTGAGTGTATTAGACGATCCTATCAGCAGTTGGGAATTGGCAATGATGCGAGTTTTATCAACCTTACTTGGGGCGGGACTAGCGTTTATTGCTGCCTTTTTTCTGTGGCGAAATCGCGAACACCAAGAACTTTCTGAGAACTTAGCTCATTCGGTTATAGCTTGTCGAGAATACTTCCACAGTGTCATGGCTGTTTATTTAGAAACGGCTGAATATTATCCCCTCACACTTACTCAAAAACAACAACAAAATCAACTAGCCTATTGTAATGCTCAAGCAGCGTTTCAATCTTGGAGTCGTGATCCAAAAACGAAGATTGATCAGATTGAACCTATTTTAACACTTATTCACTATGTTGATCGTTTCAGTCAAGCCGTTACTGTTTTAATGGCACAACTCGAACAGTTTGGCGGTACCGAAGCTCATCCACAATTGGCAATTTTTGTTGAACAAGTTGAGCAGATTTTAACACAGTTTTCAATCTCAATAAAAGAAGCAAAACTTCCGCCAAATTTACCAGACTTAGATATGAGCTATAACCAATTTATCGCTAATCTAAAGACCTTACAAACTAAGCGCTTAGAAGAATTTGCCGATCACCAAGAAAACACCAAAACCCTACAAATTCTCAGAGATTATAGCATTGTTGGTGTGCAAATTCCGGCAATTGCTGACTATCTCAAAAATATCCATTCGGCGATTTTACGCTATCAAGAAGAAGGGAATCGGGAACCGTAGGAAAATGGAGAAAAGTTTGATAACAGCAGTTGCCAGTTTCCTGTTATTAATTAAGAGCCTTATGAATATACTTAGACTGTTTGATTTGGGGAACAGCAATAGAAAAATCAGTCGGTGCAATGGGTTCAATACTAGGGTCATTTCCCCCAACTTGATTGGTACGCAATACCCAAAGAGAAGCGCCTAACTGTAGAAAAATCATCGAGACTTGATCACAAGTCCATCGAGGGAGTAAAGTTCGCCAACTGACCAATGCTTTAAATAGCGTTTTTCCAGGGGTTTCTAGGGGAAAACTGCCTAATGTAGACATATTATACCGCCAATCAGTGCGAACTTTTTTCAGAGGAGTGAGATAACGTTTTAAATTCTTTACCAAATCAACTAACAAAATAAACCGTTGAGTTTGTTCATGTTGGGGATGTTCTTTTAACCATTTAATAATCAATGGATTTAACTCAATCTCAGCAATCATTCGCTGCAAAGCCATATACAAAGCCTGACCCGAGTCTTGTACACAAGAATTAATTGCACTCACAAAAGTGGTTCCCGTACCATCTCCAATGCGATATCGCGCCGCCATAATATCGAGTTCATTAATCACATAACTCAAGGGCGAAAACTTTAACCCATCAAAATCATAATCTAGGGTCAGCGGACTAAATTTTACTAAAACATCACAAGTCGGACGACATCCTAACCATCCCCATTGACGCCCTCCCATATACCGCATCCAACCCAATGTTCCCGAAATAACTCCATCGGTATTATGTGTATAAATTTGGCGATATTCAATATCAAATCGCAGTTCATTACTCAGAGGATCACGAACAACAGTCGCTACTCCAAAAGAAAAATGTCCAAAGAAAAGTCCTAACGGTGAAAACTCAGGTTTTTTCCCACCAATTCCTCCATAAACGTGCATCAGTAAAGCCCGATCTCCTTCTTGCCAATTTGAAGCCTTTTCCTGAGAATATTCCTCGATTTGAGGATCAAGTAAAATGCTATAGGCTTGACCTTTATTCTCAACTGTTTTATCCCAAACTTTAAAATTCATAAAGTTGATCGTTGCTTTTTTCCCTGTAATAATGCGATCCGGTTCGAGAGAAAATAATGAACGGGGTGCAAGGGCTTCAACAACAAACTGTCCCTGATAATTTTTCGCGCCATAAATGTACCAACCCGATGAATTCATGGGGGAGTTTTCCAGTCCCACATTACTTGCAGAAAAAACACCATTGAGATTGGGAATTACTGTGGGAATATAGACAATTTCTTCTAACCCATCAAATTGTTGAGATTGACAACTGTAATGACGCACTGTAAATAAATCATTACCAATGCCTTTAATAATTTTAACGCATCCATAAAAACGCCCAATAATTTGAATCGGCTCTCGATTAATATACAGCGTTAGACCTTCCTCCCCGCTATCTTCTACTATTACAGGGTCAGGCAATTTGACAATGATATCATCATGGGGTAAAGCCCCAGCTAAAGACTCTAAAGGATCAATATTTTTCCAATTATTAATCCGTTCGGGGTGAATATTTCCTTGACGTTGACTCAGATAAGCTTGATCAATAAACTCAACCTCTTGAGTCACTAATTTAACGTAAGTTTGTACTTGAGTCTCAGAACTCCAACGTAAATTAACAATCTGACCGATACGATGTTGATTGGCTTGATCAGTATGATAAATTTCTAACCAAACGCCTTGCACCGTTTGACGTTCTTCTGGTGCAGGTAAGATTAATCGTCCGATCCAAGTTCCAATGGGTTGATAATATTCGCGGTTAATCGTTTGATTCAGAGGATAATAACTTGGTTGATTAAACAGAGCCGTTTTGTAATGTTCATAATGACTAAGTTTCCTAAATTTTTGAGGATCTAATCCCGTTTTTTCCCAATCTTTGAGTAAAATTCCAGTAATAATGTCTAGGGTTTGTTGAAGATGGGTACGACCATCGGGTAACAAAACATCGGGTCCCATTGGGCCTTTTAAACCGTTATGAGCAACAGGGCCGAGAGAAATCAGAGAAATTTTACCTCGACGTTTTGCACGATTCCAATTAGAAAGAAATAAAAGCGGCCAGCGTCCAGGAAACATAATTGGCCCTAAGCGTTCAACCTGATCTTGTTCGCCGACTAAATGATAGAGATGTTCAACTTTGGTCGCAGGTGCATTCCCACTGATTACGCCTGCTAGAGAAATAACTTCTATCGGAGTATCAAGGGCTTGCTTTAGGAATGAAACGGCTCCCATTGACATCTGACCCCCTCCACTATATCCTATTAAGGTAATCGGGGTTTGACTACCAACGGGATAACCAAACTTTACTAAACTGTTAAATAAAACTTGTGCTAATCCTTGATTTTGAATCGGGCCATAACGCGGATCGGCGGAAATAGCAACGGCAACCATATTGCGAATATTAATAATTAAACCAATCGGATTCGCTGGATTTTTTTGGGCAATAGATTCTAGGATTTGCCACAAAAAAGAGAGGGGATGCTCTTCACTTAAGGGTCGGTTGGTGACGGAGTAAGAAATAATTCCTTTAACCATTAGGATATTATCGGGGAGGAGAGCCACTAATTCATTTAATAAGCGCTCGACATTGGGAAGATATTCGTAGCTCCCCTGATTAATTCCATCTAGATAGACAACGTATCGATCAACTTGACTGGAAGGGGAAGATTTTTCAACAGAAGTGCCAAGATATCTTAAAGGTTCTGCTCCGTACCATCCCGCCCACCAGCCTAATGCTTCAAAGGGCGTTAATAAGATCGAAAAGAATAAAGCAATTAGACTAATTCCGATTAAATTAATGATCAGTCTAACGGTTCTTTCTAAGGTGAGATACCACACCGATAACGCATTTTGAGAGTCGGGAGAAAAGAGAATAACGAGCAGTAAAGCGGTGAAGGCAATGGCAATCAGTTTTTGAGGAGATAATCGACCTGTTGAGGGGTGACGGTTATCTGATTGATGAGTTTTGATTAAGAGTTCTTCACTTAAATCCAGGGGAACTGGATTTCCCGCAATGATAATTTGTTCCAGTCCTGCTCGGTCTTTAATGAGTTGGGTTCCGGCAACTTTATTCTGCACCCATTGTCCAAAAGTAACAATAGGACGCCCGACGGTTCGCTGAAGAATTTGGAAGATTAACCAACCGAATCCTGTGCAAATAAATGCTTCCCAAGTTCCTAAATTTGTAAGGGTTTCCCATCCCACAATTTCTGCTAATAAAGTCCACAACGACAACAGCACAAAAATAGGTATCCCGAAGTAGGGTAAGCCCATGAAAAAGCCCCAGAGTAAGGGTGCATAACTGAGTCCTAATGTTCGCAGGACTGTGAGCAGTTGAAGTTCGGTGAGTTGAGTTCCGTATAATAAGTGACTTACAAACCAAACGCTGATCGCCCAAAATACATAGGATACAGCAAATAGGATGGCGGCGATACCCAGACTGAGGAGAAAGCGTAGGGGTTTGACTCGGTTGATGAATAAAACGACACACTGACCTACTGCTTCGGATAACCCGGCGGCAACAACGATAGTGAGGGCGATAGTATTTCCATTAGAGAGGGTGTTGATTTGGGTATAGGCTTCGGGATTGAGGGTGAGCGCTCCCCAGACTAAAGACCAAAATTGATCGAAGGCAGTTTCCATAGCTTTGAGTCACTCTTAAAGAAGTATTGGGTTGACATGGGTATATTGGCTCAAATTTTAACTAAATAACGTCAAGATTTATCCAAGTTTGTGAAAATCAAACCTGAAATTGCTGTTTATAGATTTTTTGAGCTTAATGGTAGTTGTCAGCCATGTCAAAAGTAAGCTAATCTAAGCACAAATTTTAATCATGAGGTGTTGTTCCCTTGGTTCCTATACGCGACGAAAATCCAGTTTATAATCCGCCTTGGGTAACAAGAGCGTTGATTTTGATCAATATTGGCGTTTTTATCTATCAATTACAGTTACCCGTTGAACAGCTTGAAGATTTTTTCTTCACTTGGGCTTTTGTTCCTTGTCAATTGATGAATTCTTGTCAAGTTGATCTGCCTGCTTCTCCGTTTCCTGAATGGATTACTCTGATTACGTCTCAATTTTTGCATGGGAGTTTTGGACATATTATTGGAAATATGCTCTACCTTGCTATTTTTGGGAATAATGTTGAGGATTGTTTAGGTCATTTTAAGTTTCTGATTTTTTATATCAGTTGTGGGGTGTTGGCGGCTTTGACACAAGGCTTTTTTTCACCCGATTCTGCTCTCCCAACGTTGGGGGCGAGTGGGGCGATTGCTGGTGTTTTAGGGGCTTATATTATTCGCTTTCCTCGCGCTAGAATTACAATGCTACCGATTATCTGGATTCCGATTACTTTTCGCTTACCTGCCATTTTCTTTCTCGGATTTTGGTTTATTATGCAGTTGCTTTATGGGGTAGCTAGTCTAGATGTAGATGCGGCGATGGGTTCTGAACCGGGAGGGGTTGCTTACTGGGCGCACGCAGGCGGATTTGTTTTTGGGGGAATTTTAGGCCCACTTTTAGGGTTATTTTCAGGCCCGAAACCTCGTTAGCTTTTGGGAAACGGTATTCAGATGTTTGAGTTACCGTTTCTCAAGTGGATGCAACGAAAGCGTGTTTTTGCTATCTACAACCTTCTACCGAAATCGTGTAGCTATGTCCTATTGCACTGCGTCCACCCACATTTAAGTTGACTTGAAATGGCAGATCATCACGACGGGCGCGACCCGACATCTGTCGGTATTCTCTCGGTTCTAATCTCACGTTTTCATTAAACACTCTATCGGATGTTCCATCACTATATTTCAAAAACATTTGTACTCTAAAACTAGCGGCACTTTCAGAAGCGGATTGAATGACTCCTCTAAAGTAACTATAGTTTGCACTCCCTGGAATTGCAAAGTCTGTATCCCAATTTCCCCGAAAACCAACAGGAACAACCGGAAGAATACCTGCGTTGGGTGCAGAGACTCGCTTTGTAACAGATGTTCCTTCTCCTTTTACAACCGCTAGAGGGGTACAAGTTTGAGCGTGAACGGGTAAACTAAAGCTTAGAAGTAAAGTTAAAGTTCCCCAAAATATACGAGGTTTGATCATAATAGTTCTCCTAGATAAGGTCTAGATCAATTATGTCATTAAAATTCTGTTGAGTCTAGCCCTGATTCTGATTTTATATGACTTATTTTTGATTCTGTTTATTGTTTTTTTGCTTCCAAAATTAATTGATAATTTAACATAAAACTCTATTGAAAGCTGTAATTAATTTAACCAATATTTGAGTTGATCTCAATCATCCATGATCATCACGATTCCCTGAAAAAATTGCCAGAATGCGCTAAACTCTGAAGAGTCAAATTTGGATAAAGCGATGATACGGAAGTTTTTAGGACTCGCTCTATTAACCTTTTTGGGGATAATTTTGTGGGGAAGTCAGTATTTGGGGGTTGCCAAGTATAGTAAAATGCCAGATGATGTCACTCAAATGTGGAGATCTCATCAAACAGATATTCCGATTGCTTCTCCTGTTGTTGCAGTCGAACCCCGTCAACCTGTGGAAGCCAATTCGGTCACTTACGGACAACTCAATAATCAGCCTTTAGTCGGATATCTCGCTCGTCCTGCGGCGACTAATGAATCTTTACCTGCTTTAATTGTTATCCATGAATGGTGGGGATTAAATGATCACATTCAAAAGATGACTGAACGACTAGCAGGGGAGGGTTATGTTGCTTTAGCTGTTGATTTTTATGGGGGAGAAGTTGCAGAAAATCCCGAAAAAGCCAGAGAATTAGTGACTGCGGCGAGAAATAATGAACCTCAGTTAAATGATAATATTCGTCAAGCTTATCAATATTTAAACCAAGAAAAAAATGCTCCTAAAATTGCCAGTATTGGTTGGTGTTTTGGCGGAACGTGGTCACTGAATACAGCCTTACTGTTTCCGGATCAGTTAGATGCAACGGTGATTTATTATGGCGGTGGAATAGAAACGGATCCGAATCGTCTTAGCAGTTTACAAATGCCCATTTTAGGAATTTTTGGAGAACTGGATAATAATCCTCCAGTAGAAACGGTTCGTCAGTTTGAAGCCGCATTAAAAGAACTCGGAAAGTCTGCTGATATTTATATCTATGAAAATGCGGATCATGCTTTTTCTAATCCTTCAGGAACTCGCTACAATGCAGAAGCAGCAGAAGATGCCTGGAAAAAAACAATTACCTTTTTAAATCAACATTTGAAATAGATGCAGGGTTAATTGCGCGAAGCGCACCTTTGAACCTAAACTACAGGAAATCAGTCCATATAACAGTCCATCTTGCAAAATCTAATCGAAGTTGAACCATGAAACTCAACGAAACCTCAATCTTTCTTCGTAGCCAAGATCTAATTCTAGCTTATACCCTGTTGCGTCTGGTCTTTGGGATTAACTTTATGGTACATGGCTTAGTCAGAATTGATAATATTCCTGGCTTTGTTGCTTCTCAAGTGGCTTTGTATGAGGAACTACCTGTACCTGAGTTGTTAATTGCAGTTCCAGCGTTTCTCATTCCACCTGTGGAATTAATTTCGGGTTTTCTAATGATTATTGGCTTTCAGACTCGCAATGCAATTATTGCAGGTTTTACCTTGATGTTACCTTTAATGTTTGGGGTTTGTTTACTGCAAAGATGGGATACAGCGACTTCACAGTTGATTTACTGTATCGTATTTTTTATCTTGTTAGCTGGGTATAGCTTGAATCACCTTTCTGTTGATCGTTGGCTGAAAAATCGCCAGAATTAAACGGTTCAACTGAAAAAAATTAGAGGGAAATTTAAAAGGTTCTCTCTAATTTTAGCAATAAAAATTAACCGATTAACCAACCCATCGTTAAAAACGAATCCATAATCCCATAAAACTTTTATAAAAGGAATTTTGCGTAGAATTCTTGAAACCGAATTTTAATGGGAAAGTCATTCATCTATAAGCATAAGTTAGAGTTTAATTCTGATCATTCTGATACATCTTATTGTATCTAAGAATTTAATAATTGAAAAGCGAGTCTATCCAGTTTCAGTCGGTTGAAAGCTAAAGATATCCTAGAATTTCATTGTCGAAAAACTGTTACATTTTTCAAAACTTTCATTGAGCCTTAACAAAAATATAAAGGGGCTGAACTGCCTCAAAAGCATTCCTCTTACCCTTCCAGTCAGTTCAGGGTAAATTTCAAGGATTTATACCTATGACTTTTGAGTAAAAACGTTCACCCTGTTACAATTTTTCAGCAATTCTGCTAGGCTAAATAAATAAGTTAGTATACCGCACTTTACCATTCATCACGGACTGACCCTTGAGGCTGTAAATTGAAAAACCCTCCCCTTTGTGGGATTCATCGATCTGTTTACTCAAAAGCGATTGATATCAAGGTCGTGTATTTACACTCAAGCGTGATCTAGAAAACCCCTTACAAATCCGACAAAAGACATGAACCACCTCAAAGGACTCACATCCGCAGAAGTTGAGGCCAGTCGCCAAACTCACGGTGTTAATATTCTCACTCCGCCTGAACGGGATCCGATTTGGAAACAATTCTTAGAAAAATTTGATGATCCAATTATTCGGATTTTGATTGTTGCCGCAGCTATTGCCATTAGCGTTGGTATTTTTGAAGGCAATGCTATCGAAGGATTTGGTATTATTGTGGCGATTATTCTGGCAACAACAGTTGCTTTTTTTAACGAATATAAAGCCAATCAAGAATTTAACATCCTCAATCAAATTAATGATGAAGTTCCGATCAATGTCATTCGAGATGATACCTACACAACCGTACCCAAAAAAGATCTCGTCGTGGGTGATCTTGTTCTCGTTGAATTAGGAGAAGAAATTCCGGCTGATGCTCGAGTCATTGATGCCGTTTCCCTGAAAGTGAATGAAGCAAATTTAACTGGAGAATCCGCCTCCGTTAATAAAGTTGCTTTTGTCACCTCTGATGATTGGCATGAAGATTTAGCCTATCCTCCCGATCAGGTTTTTCGAGGTACTTATGTCACAGATGGACATGGTATTCTTGAAATTACAGCTGTTGGTGATCAAACTGAAATCGGTAAAACGGCTCGTTCTGCTGCCGATCCCAATGATGTTGAAACCCCTTTAAATCTACAACTGGATGGTTTAAGTAAACTCATTGGTGTATTAGGATTAGCGATCGCCATTTTAATTGATATTGCCTTAGTCGTTCGAGGAATTCTCACCCATGAACTGGCTTTAAATTTCTCCCAATGGTACATCATCGCCTCTCTTGTTATCAGTTTAACTATTGCTTTAATTCCCGTTTGGTTGCCGATTGTTTATGATGGTTTAGAATTAGCCGGATATGAAGTCGAACTTCCCGAAGAATTAGCCGAAAATAACTGGATTGAGTGGTTAAAAACCTTTGGATTAGGATTACTCATTTTCGCAACCAGTATCGGAATCGGCTATGGGTTAAACTGGATATCTGGTTCTCCCACCCAATGGATACCCGCCCCTGTGGCTGCCGAATTTCTCACCTATTTTATGATTGCCGTTGCTGTAATTGTGGTTGCAGTACCGGAAGGATTGCCTCTCAGCGTCACCCTCAGCCTGGGTTATAGCATGGATAAAATGGCAAAACAAAATAATCTTGTACGTCGAATGCACGCTTGCGAAACCATAGGGGCGGCTACGGTTATTTGTTCAGATAAAACAGGCACTTTAACCCTCAATCAAATGCAGGTGAGTAACTATGATTTTCCTTGTTTATGGAATACTCCTCTCAAAGAAAATCCGCTCCTGATTGAAGCCATAACCGCCAATAGTACCGCGAATTTAGAACGTCATCCCGGAGAAGCGTCTCACCCTTTAGGAAACCCCACAGAGGGGGCTTTATTGCTGTGGTTAAACAGTTTTAACGTTGACTATATTACCAGTCGCGAACAGTTCGTTGTTACCCATCAACTCGCCTTTACCTCTGATCGAAAATACATGACAACCCTGGGAATTTCTCCCTCAACAGGTCGTTCAGTTTTGCATATCAAAGGCGCCCCGGATATTCTCCTTTCTCACTGCAATCAAATTTTAGCTCCCACAGGTGTCACAGAAATTCTACCGGAAGAAAGAAAAGAACTTTTAGAGGAGTTGAAACTCTACGAAGCAATGGGAAAAAGAACTCTGGCTTTTGCTTATATTCCTGAACCAACCATGAAACAGCAAGATGTCAAGTTAGAAGAACATGAAGACATGATTTGGTTAGGGTTTGTTGCGATTGCTGACCCCGTGAGATCTGACGTTCCTGAAGCTATTCAAGAATGTTTAAAGGCAGGAATTAATGTCAAAATGATTACGGGTGACAGTGTATTAACGGCTCAACAAATTGCTCAACAAATTGGCATCGCCACTTCAGACGATAGTGCTGATGCTTTTATTACAGGTTCACAATTGCGTTTAATGGATGATGAAACCGCTAAATCTGTCCTAAAAAATGCAAAAGTTATTGCTCGAGTTCGTCCTCAAGATAAGCAGCGAATTGTACAACTTTTACAAAGTTTAGGTGAAGTGGTTGCTGTCACCGGAGATGGTACTAATGATGCTGCGGCTTTATCCCAAGCCCAAGTCGGTTTAGCAATGGGAAGTGGAACGTTTGTTTGTAAAGAAGCGAGCGATATTATCTTACTCGATAATTCTTTTGCAAGTGTCGAACGAGCGGTATTATGGGGGCGATCTCTTTATCAAAACATTCAGAAATTTATTCTGTTTCAACTCACCATTAATGTTGCGGCTTGTGGGATTGCCTTGCTCGGGCCATTTATTGGAATTGACTTACCCTTAACCGTGATTCAATTGTTGTGGGTCAACTTAATTATGGATACCTTTGCAGCCTTAGCATTAGCAACAGAACCTCCGAATCCCAAGGTCATGGAAATGCCGCCTCGAAATTCCCAAGCGTTTATTATTTCTAAACCGATGGCAACCAGTATTTTCACCGTCGGCCCCATTTTTCTGGTCTTATTGGCTGGATTTTTAGTTTATATTCAACGGGATGATGTCGTAACATCCTATGAACTTTCACTGTTTTTTACAACCTTTGTCATGTTGCAGTTTTGGAATCTGTTTAATGCCAAATGTTTTGGATTAAAAGACTCTGTCTTTTCAAGTTTAGCCAATAATTGGAGTTTTATTGGCATTGCTGCGTTGATTTTTGTTGGTCAAATTTTGATCGTACAGTTTGGCGGACAAGTGTTTAGAACAACGCCGCTTTGTTTGACAGACTGGCTGATTATTATTGGTGGAACTTCGATAGTTCTCTGGACGGGAGAAATTCGTCGATTATTCACTCGATTAGCCGTTAGCAAAATCTAATTTTTTTGAGAAAAAGTCAGTAATTCTTGTCAAGTTACTGGCTTTCAGTCAAACAATAAATGAACAAGCTGCGAGTAAACCAGAATGATTGATTTGACGGGAAAAGTAATTCTAGTTACAGGGGGAAGTCAGGGCATTGGCGCTGCTACGGTGAAAATTTTAAACCAAGCTGGCGCTAATGTTATTCTGCACTATGGAAAGAGTCAAGAAAAAGCGGAAGAAATTTTACAAAATTTAGGGGAAAAGGCTTGTTATTTAGTGCAAGCCAATTTAGCCGAAAAAAATGCAGCGATTGAGTTATGGAAACAGGCGATTTCTTGGAAAGGAAAAATTGATGTCATTGTGAATAATGCCGGAGTTATTCTTCCAGCAAGTATTCAGGATGAGTTGGAAACTTGGAATCAAACCTGGCAACACACCCTTCAGGTTAATTTAATTTCTATGGCTGATTTGTGTCGAGAAGCTATTCTTCATTTTCAACAGCAAAACGGCGGCATCATTATTAATATTGCCAGTCGTGCAGCTTTTCGAGGCGATACACCCGACTATATTCATTATGCTGCTTCCAAAGGCGGAGTGATTTCTCTGACTCGCAGTATCGCTAGAGGATTCGCCCAAGATAATATTTTAGCCTATGCGATCGCTCCCGGTTTTGTTCGGACTGAACGGATTATTGACACCGTTATTCAAACCGACGGAGAAGCAAACCTCACCAAAGATATTCCGATGGGTGAAATGGCATCTCCCGAAGATGTTGCCAATGTTGTAGCATTTTTAGCTTCAGGTTTAGCCCCCCATAGCACCGGAACAACCATTGATATTAACGGTGCTTCCTACGTTCGTTAATTTGTCATTTATAATGTTGAGTTGATGAATGTTCATCGGGAGTTTAATCTGTTAAAAATGTCAAACTTCGGCAAAATTTACTGCTTTCGGGCGAGTTATGAATTGTCAATCTTAGATGTTAATCATTTACCCGATTGGTTATCGGTTGCAGTAAATTGGCAAGGATATCGGATTTCAACCCTTCCTTGGGTAGCCAATGTTGCCTGTTTATTAGGAAATTTACAGGTTGAAGACCATCCAAAAGCTTGGAAATCCTATCTCGAAAGTTTAGGGTTTCAAGAGGTGATTCCCATCTCCTGTGAAGATTTTTATGAGGATACATTGTATTGTTGAATATTCGTTATTCTGTGATGATCACAGAGTTATTCTTTCAGTTGAAAGGTATGGGTTTGATCCGGATTTTTTTGAACTTCAACTAACAGATTTTGGATAAATTTAACATCACCATACTCATCAAAAGAAATCTTTCCTTCTGCTCCTTCAGCCCAAAAATTTGGACTCGAAAGTTTTTGATGAAGCTGACGACGACTGAAATTTATCCGGCTTTCACTTAGGGCTTGAATGATAGCTTGAGTGGCGTTATATGTAGTTACTGTTCGCCAGTTTATAGAGGCTTTCCAAAAGTCTTGAGCTTGTTGGGAAAAATCAGAGTATGGACTACGATGCCAGGGAACTGCTATTACAAGATTTCCCTTTAAAGCCTGTTCACCTGCATCTTTTAAAGTTCTTGGGTTATAGACAGAATCTCCCCCTAAAAGTTGTAAATTTCCATTGGTATTGTTGATAATTCCAAGAACTCGAGTCAGGGTTTCATCGGTAGCTGGAATTAATAATAAGACTTCAGCGCCTTGCTTCTTGGCATTTTTTACACAGTCTCCCGCACTAAAAAAGCTATTCGATAAATCACATCTGTGTACAAAAGAGCTAGAATAAAGTAAGTTCTCAAATTCACCAAACAGGGATTCACTATAAGCATTACCGGGAACATAAGCAACCGCTACTTGTGCAAATTCTGTGAGGGTTTGACGGATATATTCAAATAACTGTTGAGCAGCTACTTGATCATTTGGAACCGTTCTAAAAATATAAGGACTCCTCATATTAGACAACTCTACTGAAGTGCTAGTGGGAGAAATAGCCACTAACCTCTGTTGATTATAAACCTCTCCCGCCCTGATTGTCATATCACTCGAAAAATGACCAATAACCGCTAATATATTTTGATTTTTTGCAAACGCTTGAGCGACTTTTTCTGCAACTTCCGGCTGATATTCATCATTAGCAATTGTCACCAGCAAAAAAGTGTTATTGATTCCTTGTGAGCAGTTAAATTGGGTTTGCAATTGTTGAATAGCCTGCTGAACTTTCTGTAAACCACAATTAATCTGAGTTTGAGCGAGAGCGACACCCCGTAATACTTCTTGCGAAACATTCGGCTCATTGCTAATGGGTACACTAACGGCAATTTCAACTTTGTTTCCTGTATTCGTTAAAACTTTTTGTTGAGCAATTGCATTATTCAAATAAATAACAGTTTCCGGATCATTAGGATTTTGATTCAGCGCTTTAATAAAATTGTCTATTGCGCCTCCAAAATTTTTATTCTTGTAATTCAGAATTCCCGCTTCCTTTTCCGCGTTGGTATTAGATGCAATTAGAAGTTTTTCACCTTGACTCATTTTATTTTCTAGAGAAGGGGGTAAAGGCATCAGATCAGGTTGAGGTATTACTCTGTATAAAGTCTGAGCAATAATCGTCACAAGTGCTAAACTTGCGATGACCCCCAATGGTTTTACCCAAGCTTTATGGGATGCTTTTTGTTTAATAAAATCTTGCCAAGTTAGGGATGTTGAAAGCGTTACTTCCTGTACACAAAGCGTAGGAAGCCAAGACACACCAGGATAATACTTTTCAAAACCATACTCGCTCAGTCGTTCTCTCGAAAGATGAATAGAATGAAAAAGAGATTTATTGTTCGTAAACTCTTCAAAAAAATACTTCAAAAACTTCACTGCTACTTCATCCGGAATGGGTTCTCGCATCACAATACTTCGAGGTAAACCTAACTCAGCCAGTTGCTTGGCGAGTCCTAAACCATCACAAGAATTGAAAATAGCGAGTTGTAATCCTTTTTGAATTGCTTCTCTAAACGCGCTTTTAAACTCCTCAATTTCAAGGGAATCTTGATCATTTAATTCAATCGAAGCAATTGTACCATCGGGCAGGGAATAACTGTGACCCGAAAAAACAAATAAATGATAACCTTGTTTTTCTCGCAACGCTTCTGAAAGTTCTTCTAGATGGGGCTGCTTTAAAACCGTGACTTGTGCATTTTTTTTCTCTAACGCTTTAATTACTTCTTCATCAAACAGAGTATTAATGCCATCACTTTTACCAATGACAGCCAACACCTTAACTTGAGTGTCTGGGCAAATCGGTTGAATTTTAGTTGTTGGTCTGGTTTGCAAACGAATTGAAACTTCAGCTTGCGGGAAACGATGTTGAAATAAATCCCATTCTTGCCAGGGAAGACGACGCAGTTGAGGATGTTGTGTATCCAAAAACAAACGCACTTCCTGTCCAGTTTTTTGTAAGTAACTCAGAACCGCAATTAATTCATCTCTAATCGGTTGCCAACCTGAATCGTGACTGTTTAGCCATTCATTTAAACTCTGAATCACTAATTTTTTTTGCTGAAAACTAATTTCTCGGGCTTGGGAATCCGTGACGCTTTTTTTGGGATTAATCCGGCTTGAAACTTTACGAACGGCGTCAAACTGACGATAAGAATACTGCCATTGACTATAAGCAGATTGGCGAGAATTGGAGGATTCGAGCGGTTGTGAGACCTCTAAGTGAGGCGGTAAAGCAGGTAAAGAACCATCGACAGGATTAATTTGACCATCACTATGAGCCAGTCGAACTTTAAATTTATTGTCTCCCTGATCCCAAGAAACAAAAAGCTTAATAACTGCCATAGAATTCCCCCTTTTTAAGAATTTAAACCCTAAAACTTTCGATAATTTTATGCTGTTCAACCACAATTTGCAAACTAAATTGCTCCTGGGGTTGACAACCGAATTCTAATTCTAGCCACCTATCGGCTTCCCGGGCTTTAGCATTCATACAAGCGACTCCAGCTTCATCAAAGACTGTAACTTCTAAGCCCGAGGGTAAATAAATGTTTTCTTGTTCTGAGTATAACCTCATTTTCAGAGCAATTTCTGGTGTAGAACTTTTGCTGACTTGTATAGTAAGTAAAAGAGCAGAATTAATTTGACTATCCCATTTGATCACTTTGCCTCGGCTAAAACTTTGTTTTACAGGCTCAAATTTGTGAACATTAATCTCTTGTCTTGTTACTGTTTTGAGGTGCCTTGTACTTGAAATGGGTAATAATTCTATCGGTTGCCATTCCGGTTGAGAAAGATGTTTCCACAAATTTGCCCATTGGCGATGCCAGTTCAGAGTCTCAATTAAATCATCAAGAGAATCAAGTTTTTGCAGGGGAATTACTTCAGGAGGATGGCTAGTTTTTTGAGCAGAAACAAACCCTAATAATTCAACTTGTTTGAGTTCTTCACCCAACTGAACGGCAATATAACCTAAACGCTGATCAGCAACTTCTGTCGGAATTTCTAAATCGTTTTGATCGGGTAAAATTGGAATACATTCGAGTTTGCCTAAATGGGGTAAAACCAAGTCAGCTACATTAAACATCGCTCTTTTAACCGGATGCCAACAATCCCCTTGATCAATCTTTGTAGAAATTTCCAGCCACTGGAAATAATCTCGTACAGCCATGACTGATAATGTATTGAGATAAACCTGTTTTCCTTTTTCTGGAGTCGCTTGTTCCATCGCAAATTGTTTGGCAAAGCGGTAAGCATCTTGGCTGATCGGAATCGGTAAAGCAGAAGAGAGAATAGAGTTCATTTTTGGATTCCCAATTGTTGGCTAATGTGATCACAAATCGTTTGTAATAAAGGCAAACATTTTCGCTTCCAGTGAGAGTAAAGCGTTTGATTGCTGATATTATAGTCTCGGGCAATCTGTGAAATTTTCTGAGGCGGTTGTTCCAAGAGTAGCCGCATCGCTAAAATTTGACAGTGACATTCGGGTTGTTTTTTGGGATAACAACTTTTGAGCAGATTTTCTGGATCTTGTTCTATATATTCCCAAACAGCATCCCCAATACTGACACGTCTTTCCTTCTGAATGCCTTCGATCCATCCTTCAATACCGATGAGCGTTTTTTGATCAACAAACAAATTCATCATAGTTGTTGATTCTCCCTTATCATTGATCACTCGGCGATCTAAACTGTCAACAATGTTTTTAGAGTAAGTATCAGGACCATACAAATCTCGCACTCGCCATTTAAGATAACCGTTAACCCAGCGAATTAGGCTTTGTTCGACAGAAGCAGAACGGAGTTCAAAGCTTTGAATGTTTTTACACATCCATTCTAAAGTTCGATTCAAGGCTTCTGTATAATCAGAATGAGTGGATCGGTATAAATCTGGATGTTGCTGAATAAAAATTAACAGTCGAGTTAGGGCTTTACGTCCTTGGGGGCTAGTACGTTCAAACTGACAGACTTGCTCGATTAACTCTTTGACTTGTTGATCCACAGCGATCGCTCTCCTGGGTAGCTCGCTCTCTGTTAAATGTCCTGGTGGGTTAATAACTCCCAGATGCCTTGAGCTTAACCGAGAAGGGGAAAATAAGGGTAAACTCAAGTATCTTTCCTGGGGAAAGGTTAGCGTCATAGAACAATCAACTTAAAAGTGTAATATCCTATCTGGGCTTTCCGATCAATTTATGAAAGTCATGAGTCAACCCCTAGAAACCTGGATAGCCTTTTATTCTCTCTCCTCTATCCTCAAGGCTTTTCCCGACTGCAAGCCGTTTTCGCTTCCGGCCACACAATCAGGCGAATCTGAGTAATATACAGATGTCAGTGCAGGGTAAATGTATTATCATTTAGTAAAATTTACAGATATTTGCTTCTGATCTATGTTTGCTGAAATACTCCCTCTTTACCGAAGCTTTACAGATAGAGGAGTTTAACTTTACAAAAATGACTAGCATCTTTACAATCAATTCTTCTATAATCCAATTATGAAAGTAAACACTGAGTTAAACTTTCAAGTCAATTCACAACCTAATTCACATCTGGAATCTCGATCTGATGTTTATCACTTCAGGTAGATTTTTCAAAAAACTAAAAGATATAATATATTTTTGTTAGGTTGCTTTGTTAATAACCATACTTGCTTGTACTGGGAAGGCTTAACTGATTTCAGCTCTCATTCGGAAATGATCAAGTTTCACAGTGAGGAAAGAGTATGTCATCCAACTGATACTGTTATAGGATAGGATTAAGCATTATCGTAAAATTAAGAGATCGTCCCTCAGTTTAACCGTCTAGGCTGTTAAAACTAGCCAAGTAACATCAGGATTAAGATTGCCTGACGACCGAGCGTTAATCTGGGTATCCCAGGTATAGAGTATATACATTCACAATGACTTCCCCTATGAACAAAGTTAAAATTCTCAATGTCAATATTGATAACTTGTCCCAAGAAGAACTTCTACATAAGTTGGGCCAACAGGGTGGTGTTGTGTTTACACCCAACGTAGACCACTTAATTAACCTTCAAAAGGACGAGGAATTCTACCAAATTTATCAAAATTCAGACTATCGAGTCTGCGATAGCCAAGTCTTGTATTATGCTTCTCGCCTTCTGGGTCAACCCATTCGCGAAAAGATTTCGGGATCTGACCTATTCCCCGCTTTTTATAGATATTATAAAAACTGTGAGAAGACTAAAATCTTTCTTCTCGGAGCAGGTGAAGGCGTAGGCGCTCGCGCTCAACAAAAAATAAATACCATTGTGGGACGGGAAATTGTAGTCGATAATTACTCCCCGCCCTTTGGTTTTGAGAAAGATGAAGTAGAATGCCAAAGAATCATAGATCGCATTAACCAGTCAGAAGCAACGGTACTTGCTGTAGGGTTAGGCGCTCCCAAACAAGAAAAATGGATTGTTAAACACAAACACAAACTCAACAATATTAAAGTATTCCTCGCCATCGGAGCTTCTATAGACTTTGAAGCCGGAGAGAAACCCCGTTCTCCCGAGTGGATGAGCAAGCTGGGAATCGAATGGCTCTACCGACTCTCCTGTGAACCCAAAAGACTCTGGAAACGGTATTTAGTTGATGATCTGCCTTTTGTGTGGTTAGTCATTAAGCAATCTCTCAACCTTTACCGTTCTCCCCAATTCTCCCAATTCTCCTCAGCAACAAACCGTTTGCAAATGCCATTATTAGGCCAAGTCTTGCAAGAAGCGGGTTTAATTACTCCCTATCAAGTCAAGATGGCTTTAGAGACTCAGGCAAAACAGCGCCATCTGCGATTTGGAGAAATTGTCGCCCATTTGGGATTAGTAGAACAGGAAACCATAGACTTTTTTGTTGAACATCTGCCCAAACTCTCAGCAGAGGAGGGATGTAAACAGCCTCTTGGCTACTACCTCAAAACAGCCAAGTTACTCGATGATGACCAAATTGAAATCATTCTATCAGAACAAAGCAAAACTGGAATGCGCTTTGGAGAAATTGCGGTTCAAAAGGGTTGGCTGAAACAAGAAACCGTTGAGTCGATTTTGCGTTATCTCGAAGGAGATGAAAGTCATGTGATCGCCGCTTGATCATCAATTTTCAGACGAAGACTCATTATATTTCTACAAAAGCTAATATACTAAGAAGCCAGGGTGAATCTCTCGGCTTTTTCTATGTTTTTTTTTTAATCGGAGGAGATCTTCTCGCTCCATTGTCCTTTAACTTTCTGCGTCGAGTCTGTTACCTTATTGTTGCTTCGGTGTTCCTACACCACTCCATGATTCATTCTAAACGTCCTATTCCTCGATCTCGGATTAAGTCTGCTCGAATTGTACGACTTGCTGTGGCGATCGCACTCATCGGTTCAACGATAGTCATCCTCGTCAAAACCGTTCTATCACCCTCCCTAAAATCTTCTCCTCCGCTTCCTGCTCTACGGTTCACCTCAGATGGAAACCCAATCTACAATGTTCTTCAGCCTCCTAAACTCGTTTATAGTGAAGATCTTCAGAAGATTGTCAATGAAACCGTTGAACTGGCAAAAGGCCAACAACTCCCAACGGATGTTTTATCTATCACTCTCATTGATGTTAGCCGTTCCGCGACTCATCATTTTGCAGGTTACAACAATAGTATTCTGAGATTTCCCGCTAGTGTTTCTAAGTTATTCTGGCTCGTTGCTTTCTTGGGATATTCGGAAGCAGGTGTCATTCAAGATGAATCTGCCTATTATATGGATTTATCGAATATGATGCGAATTTCCGATAATGATTCAGCTAGTCGGATTTTAGATGCTGTTACTGCTACCCAATCTGGAGAAGAATTAGAAGGAGAAGCTTTAGAAGCTTGGCTGAAAAAACGCCATCAAATCAACCTTTTTTTCCGAGAATCCGGTTATAGTGGAATTCAATTATCAACTAAAAATTATCCGATTTCTAATATTGGAGAACAACCCAACGGACGAGACTTTCAGCTTTGGAAAACTTCATTTTTAGCTGGCGGAAACCGACTCAGCACCGATCAAGCCGCTCGACTCTTTTATGAAATCTACACCAAACAAGCTATCTCCCAAACGGCTTCGACAAAAATTGCTTATCTTCTCACCCGAGATTTGAATCCCGAAGCTTGGAAAGATGAGGAACCTAACTCTATTGAAGGGTTTTTAGGTGAGTCTTTACCCATTAATATTTATTTTGGATCAAAAGTCGGTTACACCAGTCATTCCCGTCAAGAAGTTGCTTTCATCAGAACAATGGATGACAAGGCTATTTATATCTTAGCTATTTTTGCTAATAGTTCCGCCTACGCAGAAAATGACAAGATTTTTCCACAAATGTCCCGTTATATTTTTGATCGGCTTAACGCTTCTCCTGCTTCCCATTAACTCACCTTGAACGTCAAAAAAATGCTTGTTTCCTGAAAATTTTTCTTTTTTTTTGCTTTTTTTCTTGACTTTTCAGCTTGTTTTCTGGTATCTTAATATAATCGGATTGTTGTGTAAAAAATATTTTTGCTTATACTCTATATTATATTAAATGTTATTCCTAATAATAGCAGATAGACACAATGCCTGTCAACTTTTCACAAGCCGAAATAACGTAGAGTGAGCAACAATGCCTACCCTACGTTATTTGAAGTTAATCAAAAATAACTAACTATTTCACAGTCACTTTAGCGCCTGCTTCTTCAAGCTGCTTTTTCACGCTTTCTGCATCTTCTTTTGTTGTCGCTTCCTTAATGGGTTTAGGTGCTGCTTCAACTAAATCTTTTGCTTCTTTCAAGCCTAAGCCTGTAATGGTACGAACCACTTTAAGAATCGCAATTTTCTTATCAGAGGGAAACTCTTCGAGGAT
Source organism: Limnoraphis sp. (assembly GCA_050485465.1). Taxonomy (GTDB): domain Bacteria; phylum Cyanobacteriota; class Cyanobacteriia; order Cyanobacteriales; family Microcoleaceae; genus Capilliphycus. The sequence goes on from JBJHBL010000047.1 coordinate 24,621, forward strand.
GACATCAAATTCTGTTTTTTCCTCTTCCGGTTCAGCCGCCGCCGCACCTGGAGCCGCCGCACCCGGAGCCATCATCATCATACCGCCACCGCCAACGGCAGAAGCATCTACCCCAAAAGCTTCTTCAATTTGCTTAACAAGCTCAGAAGCTTCTAACAAAGAGATACCTTTTAAAAGTTCTAAAATTTCGTCGGTTTTAGCGGACATCGGTTAACTCCTGACAAACAATAATGAATGAACAACAATTGACTAACAAACGGTTAAGCTGCATCCGCAGAATCTTCTTTTTCGGAAACCGCCTTGATCGCACGAACCAGAGAAGCGGGAACTTCTTTGATACCCACCGCCAGTTTTGTTGGGACGGCCTTGGTTCCCACAGCCAGTTGAGTCGGAACAGACTTGATCAGTCCGGCAATTTTGGCCATCAATTCTTCCTTCGTGGGGAGTTCAGTGATCGCCTTAACGTCCTCAACGCTTAACGCTCGTCCTTCCATGACTCCACCGCGCAGTTCGGTTTTTTTGGAGTCTTTTTGGAAAGCTTGATAAGCTTTAATGGCAGCACCGAAATCGTCTTGAGCAAAGATAAATGCAGAGCTTCCACTCAAAAACTCCTGCATCGCTTCCCAAGTTTCATTCCCTTCAATGGCTTTACGCATGAAGGTATTTTTGGTCACTTTGCAGACACTTCCGCTTTCTCGTAAACGGTTTCGCAAATCCGTGATTTGAGCAACAGACAGACCCGTGTAGTCAATAATTAACGCTAGTTGAGCCTCGCTCAACATCTGTTTGAGATCAGCAACAATCTCATGCTTTTCGGTTACGGTTCTCCCCATTGGTCTTTAATCTCCATTGTGGATCACAATCCACTCATATCGGATCGCATCAACGACAGCCTAGAATCTTCACAACCAAGTCGAAAATGTTGAGCCATAAAAAAACCCCCGACTTGATCAGCCGAGGTTGAAGACTTAAAATCTAATCACTAAAAATCTAAGCAGTTTGCTGCTCAACCTTTAGTCCTAAATTTTAGAGCTTCTAACCTCGGCAGGATATTAAGCGACTCGCACCTGCTGTCTTCGGTTAATCCAGATTTTCAGTTTGTTGATCTTGATTAAACTTTTGACAATATATCATTATCTTACATCTGCGAGTTGATGTCAACCCAAACCTCAAGATTGAAGTCAGGGTTGATCCCCTCAAAGCTAGGCCGCTTCCGTAATCTTCATTTCCCGCAGAGTATAAATATCGACAGGAATAGACGGCCCCATCGTTGCTGAAATGTAGACACTGCGCCAGTAACGACCCTTCGCCCCGGAAGGACGGTTGCGATCAATACAGTCTTGCAGCGCACATAAATTCACCAGCAAATCTTCGGCGGAGAAGTCGGTTTTCCCGAACATCACATGAACAATTCCCGTCCGATCTGCCCGAAATTCTAGTTTACCCGCTTTAAATTCTTGAATCGCTTGGGCAACATCTGTTGTGACGGTTCCTCCCTTGGGAGAAGGCATCAGACCTTTAGGCCCTAACAAACGACCCAATTTTGCCACTTGGGGCATCATATCGGGTGTTGCAATTAAGCAATCAAAATCTAACATTCCTTGCTGAATGTCATTGATCAAATCTTCGGCACCCACAATATCAGCCCCAGCACTTTGGGCTTCACCAATCTTTTCACCCTTAGCTAACACGGCAACCCGAATCGTCTGACCTGTTCCTTTGGGTAAAGTGACTGTGGTTCGCAATTGTTGATCAGTGTATTTTGGATCGATTCCTAGACGAATATGAGCTTCTGCCGATTCGGGAAATTTGGCTGTAGCTGTTTCCTTCAGCAGTTGAATCGCTTCTAAAGGTTCGTAAGCTCGATCCTCAACCTTTTTGTGTAGTTCTTGTAATCGACGCGAGATTTTTTTGGGCATGATTTTCTCTTGGGGTACTTAACGAAGTCTGACTTCTCCCCCTGTAATTTTGACAGGATGTTTGTTTTTGATCGATTAAGTCTAGATTTCAACATCTCTGCTTAATCTGCGGCAACTTCAACTCCCATATTTCGAGCCGTTCCCGCTACAATTTTCATCGCCGCTTCAATGTCATTGGCATTGAGATCCGGCATTTTGGTTTCTGCAATTTCTCGCAGTTGAGCCTGAGTCAATTTACCGACTTTGCGGCTATGAGGTTCACCAGAACCTTTTTCAATCCCTAGAGCTTTTTTGATTAAAACAGAAGCGGGTGGGGTTTTCAGAATAAAGGTGAAACTCCGATCTTCATACACCGAAATTTCAACCGGAATCACCAGGCCCGCTTTATCTGCGGTTTTGGCATTGTATTCTTTACAAAAAGCCATGATGTTCACCCCATGCTGACCCAGAGCCGGGCCAATCGGTGGAGCCGGGTTAGCTTTCCCCGCCGTGATCGCCAACTTAATGACTGCTACTATTTTTTTTGCCATTCTCTAGCCTTGTTTTTCAACTTGATTAAACTCGAGTTCTACAGGTGTATCCCGCCCAAAAATCGAGAGTAATGCTTTGAGTTTGTTTCGTTCTGGACTAACTTCGATCACATCTCCTTCAAAGTCTTTGAAGGGGCCTGAGAGAACGATAATATGATCCCCTGCTGCCATTGCCACCTGTACAACAGGTTCGGTTTGTTCACTCTGCCTGAAGATGCGCTCTACCTCTGACGAACTCAGAGGCAAAGGTTTAACGTGGCCGCGTCCTCGGCTGCTACTGCGCTTCTGTTCTGCTCCGACAAAGTTGATCACATGGGGAGTATTTTTGACGACCTGCCAGGCTTCGTCATCAATATCCCAGTGGCTAAAATCTCCATTCCACTTCAACTTCATCTGCACCAACACATAGCCGGGAAAAACTTTTTCCTCACTCTGTTGGCGAGATCCATCTTTACGGAGTTTGATAGTTGGGGTCTGGGGAATTTGTACTTTAAGAATGCGATCGCTAACGTCCAACGTTTTGATCCGTTGTTCTAAGTTAACTTTGACTCGTTTTTCACAGCCTGACGCCACCTGAACAGCATACCAGCGAACTTCGCCGACTGCATATTCTCGTGTGTCTTCTAGATCTGTCATGGGTCTTGACTACTTTGATTGGAAGGATGGCAAACGTTATCCAAACACTTGCGCCGACGCCCAACGAAAAATGTTATCTACCAGGTAAATTAGGGTCGCTGAAAGCATCACCATCAGCAATACGCCTGCTGATTCACTAAAGAGTTGCTGACGACTTGGCCAAACGACTTTATCAAGTTCCTCTTTGGTTTCTTTGAAAAAATCAACGGCGTTAAACCCTGATGGGGATTGATTCGTCCCTGCTTCATCTTTTTTTGCCACGGTAACTTCCCCTTGCAATACTCGATATTTGACCGCTTCTCGGTTTGGCTGAACAAACTTAAATAGTTTATCATAGCACTTTTCATGTGCTTTAGATCGAGTGACAGATGGGGCGCGGATTCAGGGAGGACGCGATTTCCGAACAAGTACCCAGACGAATTTTACTCCGCCTGGGTCTTGAGATTGTTCAGCGCGCCCTGAAGGACTCGAACCCTCGACATCAGGTTTTGGAGACCTGCGTTCTACCAACTGAACTAAGGACGCATCGCTGCCGCTAATTTACTGACGCTTTTTTATTATAGCATCATTTCCTCGCGTTGCTGCAAATGTTGCAAAAAAGTTGGTAGTTTTCTCGGAACTGACGAAGCACTACAATCTTAGAGAGGACGATCAAACCGTTGCTTAACACGAGTTGCCTTACCAACGCGATCGCGCAGATAATACAATTTCGCCCGACGAACTCGGCCTCGGCGGATCACCTGTATGCTAGCAATCCGAGGAGATTGTAACAAAAAGACCCGTTCAACCCCGATCCCTTGAAACACCCGACGAACGGTAATCGTTTCGTTAATACCGCCATTTCGCATGGCGATCACCGTGCCTTCATAGGGCTGGATCCGCTCTTTTCCACCTTCTCGGATTCGGACGCCGACTTTCACTGTATCGCCGACATAGATCACAGGCAGTTTTTTCTGGTTTTCTTGATTGACTTTCTCAATCTCCTCCATTTCAATGGAGCGGATAATCTCTTGGGCGTGCATGGTATCACACAAAACTCACAATCTCAAATTATACTTAGAAAGTTCAAAGTTGGTCAATCCCAAAACAGAAAAAACTTGACAATTGTTTGAGTCCCTGCTGAATCTTAACTTTTTTATGTTTGACATCTCTATCGCTTCACTCCTACCCATCGTCCTGATGTCGATGCTAGCTTTTTATGTGGCTTGCAACCTCGGTGGCAATGACGTTGCCAACTCCATGGGAACTTCTGTCGGTTCAAAAGCACTCACCCTGACTCAAGCGATTATCGTTGCAGGTGTACTGGAATTTACAGGCGCAGTTTTATTTGGACGTGGCGTTTCCCAAACCTTAGCGACAGAAATCTTCAATATCGAAGTCTTTGTCAATCAACCTGAAATTTTACTCCTTGGGATGGTATCCGTTTCAATCGCTTCAGGAATTTGGTTGCAAATTGCCACAACTCAAGGCTTACCTGTGGCTTCTTCTCATGCAGTCGTCGGGGCTATAGCCGGGTTTAGTGCGATCGCCGCCGGATTGGGTGCAGTAGACTGGCCAACCATTGGTCTAATTTCTCTAACTTGGGTGATTACCCCTGTAATGAGTGGTGCTATCTCAGCCCTATTTTACAGCGTTATTCAACAAGGAATTCTCAAACAAAGCGATCCCCTCAACCAACTCCGTGAATGGATACCCTGGCTGAGTGCCGCCTTATTAAGTGTCTTCGGAATATTAGTCCTACCCCAATTAAGTCTTCCCCTGCAACAAGCTTTTCAACAGTGGTGGGGCTTATACCTCCCCGCCCATGATTTTGCCATTGTCATCGGTTTAGTTGCAACAGGCGGTTTAACCTGGGTGAGTTGGCAACAGTTAGAAGCAAAAACACAAGAACCCATACAAACCTCAGAAACTCCCCAAAACAACAAAGTTGAACGTCAACTGGCTCAATTTCAGGTTCTCAGCGCTTGTTTTGTCGCCTTTGCTCATGGCTCAAATGATGTAGGAAATACTGTTGCCCCTTTAGCCGCAATTGTTGAGATCACGAACACAGGTTCAGTACCGATGGACAACTTTAATATTCCCCTGTGGATTTTAATATTAGGAGGAGCGGGAATTGTCACCGGTTTAGCCCTCTGGGGGAAAAACGTGATTATGACAGTCGGAGAAAATATTATAACCCTCACCCCCAGTGCAGGCTTTTGTGCCGAATTAGCCACCGCCTCCACCGTATTACTCGCTTCTAAACTCGGTTTACCCGTTTCCACCTCCCATGCTTTAGTCGGGGGTGTACTCGGAATTGGCTTAATTAAAGGCTGGCAGTCCATTCGTCTAGAAACGGTCCGTTCTATCGGTTTAGCCTGGTTAATCACCGTCCCCAGCGCCACAACCCTCGCCGCTTTAATTTTTCTCGCCCTTCGCTGGTTCACCCTTCACTGATAACGGTTTACTGTCTCCTGTCCCCAAATCACTGATCACAGATCACTGTAAAGACTGCACCATTAGGGTTATCATAGGTTGAAAGTCCGCCCTCGAACGCCTTAGTCTCCTACGGGAGACCTAAACTCCCAAAATCAGGCACTCCGTCCAGCACTCTGACCTGCTACTGAGCGGTTGAATTCAAGGACTGGGTCAGAACAGTGTGGGGAACACAATCACACCTGGCTTCGGTGAATTAATCAATCACAATTGAGAGGGTGAAAATTTCATCCGGAGTCACAAGTGAGAAGCGGGAAACCCATTTCCCGTCCCGTCATTGTTGCCTGTTCTTAACTTGTACCCCCCTGTGCAGAATAAAGTCGCGGGACAGCGTAGAGCTACTGGCGGCGGATGAGCTACAACCTGGAAATCAACTTAGAGGTTAATTGCTAATGGGCATACAGGATAATCAACCGCCACCTTCTGAATCGACCGAAACTCGATCACCCGAAGTGGTTTTGAGTTCTTTAATTGGCCAACTCGAAACATTCAATCAAAGTTTCAGACAGGAATTGTCTGTTGATATTGAACGGCTTCAAAAAGACAAGAAACGTCTGATTGAGAATATTGAACAACTTCAATACCAATATGAAAAGTTACAAAACCAACACCAACAAACTCTAACGGAACGGCAATACGCTCAACAACAAGTCTGGCTGAAACAGCTAGCTCAAGTTTTAGCCAGTAACCTCCAACGGGAACTGGTTGCACGGATCAATCGTCTCAGAACGTCTTCTGACGGGCCTTTACTGACAACCGATCCATCGGGGTTGCTACCGGGGTCATCCCTAAAATCCGATTTAAGCACTAAGGAATTAGAAGCGGTTTTAGATACCAGTCTCAATGATACATTTCGTGAACTGCAACAAGAATTAAGCAGTTACCAAAGTGATTTATCGCAGCGCTTGTCTCATATGCAAAGTCTCGAACAACAGGTTGAGATGTTATTAGAGACAGTGGTGAGTCGCTTACGAGAACAGATTGATCGTTCTTCGGTTCCCCATTCAGAGCCATCTACCCCAACTACACCCCCTATTATTGAACCTGTACGTCCTCAACCCACAGTTGTAGAAGCTTCTAAGCCCTCTGCACCTGCAAGTCCATCGAGTTCAACTGTGCAGTTGGGTTTGTTTTTGGCGTTGATGTCTGCCGTTGCCCTCTCTTTGTTTAACGTTTGTCTCAAAATTATTCTTCAGGGGCCTGAACCTCGTCAGATTTTTGGCTTATTTGAAATTGAGGGTATTATCTCACCCGGTATTGGGAATTCGCTGTTAATTCTGCTGCTCAGAATGATTGTGGTCATGGCTTTAATGCCTGTGGTGGCAACATTTTTATACCCGGCGGTTTGGAGTGACATGAAACGGTTTATTCTGTCTCGTGATACTCCCTTAACTTTAAAGGTGATTGGTAGCGGATTCTTTTTGTTTCTGTCTCAGGTGTGCATCTATATTGCGATTGGAGAGATACCAACAGGGATTGCTATTACAATTTTCTTTATCTATCCTATCGTTACAGTTTTAGCCTCTTGGGGGCTGTTTGGCGATCGCCCCACGTTAATTCGTACCATTGCTATGGTAGTGATTTTAATCGGGGGTATTCTTTGTCTTCCCAGTTTCTTTGGAGGAGCAGCCGGAAATACTCAAGTTGGGGTCATTGCGGCGATTATTGCGGGGATAGCATTTGCAGGATATGTCTTACTAACACAAATGGCAGCCGGAAAATTACACCCGATTCCCTTTAGTTTGGTGAATTTTGCTTCTATTTTTGTCTTTTGCTGTGTGAGTCTAATACTTTTACCGGCAAACTGGGGCTTGGATGTTGATGTCAATGTTTGGCAAGGTTTAATTATTGGTGGAGTCGTTCTCGGTGTTCTCACCCTTTGTAGCTATTTGTTGAATAACTTTGCCATTCGTTCAGCCGGAGCGGCATTAGCTTCTATTATCGGCACTTCCGGACCGGCTTTAACCGCTTTATTTGCCTTTTTTATTATCGGTGAAGCCTTAAACCTTAAACAAATCTTTGGTATGGCTTTAGTGATTTGCGGTGTAGGGGCAATGAGTGTTGAACGCTTCTTTGCTTCTAAGAAAAAAGCGGCTTAAAACTCAAAACTCACAGCTTTTTACCTTTGAATAATATTCAGTCAACTGCGTCTCTTTCTAAAAAAGGGGCGTTTTTTGATCCTTCAAGGCAAAAGGCTATTTTGGAGAGAGTGGGAAATAGCGACGTGGGGTGATGGGGTATTATATGAATATCCTGTGCATCCGCCAACTTCTGTTTTGTACCGTGAGTCAAGATCTCTTTGCCCGTGAAGCCTTAGCGCAAATTCCTAAAATTCTAACTCTGTTAGACCGAAACCCCCACAGCCCAACCTATGGCTGTTTTGATCGCAATTTTTGGCATTACAAAATTATTGACTTTCCCAGTGGAATGGCGCAGGAGTTTGTCTGGCCCCTTGCGTTAGCTTACGAAAGCAATATTCCTGATAACCCCTATTATAAACAACCGATACTGCGAAACTGGGTTGAAGCCGGAATTCTCTACGCGGCGCGAACCGCTCATCCTGATGGTTCCTGTGATGATTACTTCCCTTTTGAACGAGCGGCAGGTGCTGCGGCTTTTTCTCTGTTGGCGGCGGTGGAAAGTTATATTTTATTAAAATTAATGGATTATGAAGCTTTACAATTTTTTGAACGACGAGCAAATTGGTTAGCTAATCACTACGAAAGCGGTCAATTATCGAACCATGAAGCGTTAATTATTCTCTGTTTAGAACGCTTAGGGCAACTTTTACAAACCTCTAAATGGCGGCGAATTATTGCCATGCGTTTAGAACGGTTATTATCGTGGCAAAGTTCAGAAGGATGGTTCAGAGAATATGAAGGTTGCGACCCGGGTTATCATACGTTAACGATTTCCTGTTTAGCACAACTTGACCGCCTCAAACCAGATACTCGGATTAAAGATGCTTTAGCCAAAGCGGTTGAACTGGCGGCTCATTTTATTCACCCCGATGGCAGTTATGGCGGTGAATATGCGAGTCGTAATACTTATAACTTTTTTCCCCATGGTTTTGAAGTAGTCGGAGTCTGGCTTCCTGATGCGCTGAGAATTAATGACCAATTTTTACAAGGTTTGAAAAAAGGTTTAAGCCCTTGTTATAGTGATGATCATATCATCGGTCATCACACTTGGAATTATCTTTTGGCCTGGCAAGATTTTATTCCAGAACGTCCTCAACCGATGCCTCGTGATGTGGCGAGTCTTTGGTTAAAAGAAGCCCAGATTTTAATTAAACGCCGTCCCGGAGTTGAACTCTATATTGCTTTAAATAAGGGGGGTGTTTTTAAACTCTTTAAAAATGATCAATTAGTGGCTTCAGATACTCATTTATCCTTGCAGGTTCGACAAGGGAGAAAGTTTAAAAATGCCGTGAGTCATTTAATTGATGCTTATCCGGTGAAAGTTGAACAAGATGAAATCTCTATCGAAGGACAACTAGGCTGGGCAAAACAAACTCTAATGTCTCCGATTAAATTAATCATTTTAAGAATAGTGATGTTAACCTTTGGGCGATTTTTCCCAAACTTAATTCGGCGATTTTTACAAAAAATGTTAATTACCGGAAAACAGCCGGCTCCTTTTAGATTTAAACGGAATTTTCGCTGGGAAAATAACCAATGGCAAATTACTGATGAATTATCAGCACCTTCTTGGCGAGGGGTGACTCGGGCAGGAATTGGCAGCGATCAAACTTCGATTTATGTCGTAATGAGTCGCACGTTTCAACCGGGTCAATTGCAACCCTGGTTAGATTTAACCCCGGATATTAAAAAGCTATCGGCGGGTCAATCTTTGAAAATTGAACGGAGTTTTTAAGGGATGAAAGTTTTCTAGATTAATTGTTTTAATCACTCGTTAGGTCATCCTAAAAATTTGAACTTTTCTCAAACAAGCTAACATCATATCCATGAAAAAAACCACAACGGTTAAAACTTTTTTCACCTTTCAGACCCGGGCTGAGAGGCTGCGTTTTCACGGTTTATTGCTGTTGGGGTGGTTTGGGTTGGCTTTGATTTTGCGGTTAACCTTGTTGGCTTCTAAACCCATCTGGAGTGATGAATTTGCCACTTTAGTCTTTAGTTTAGGGCATCGTTTTCGCAGTTTACCTTTTGATGTCCCCATTTCCCTAGACACTTTACTGTCTCCTTTGAAAATGGACTCTACGACACCTCTGACTGCGGTACCTGAAAGTTTATGGCAGGAGAGCAACCATCCGCCTGTGTATTTTATGCTGACTCATCTTTGGGTCAAGCTATTTACTCAAAATGGCGATTTGGTTTCGATTTGGGGCGCGCGATCGCTAAGTGCTATATTAGGGGCGGCAACAGTTCCGGCGATGTTTGCACTGGCTTGGGTCGCTTTTCGTTCCCTCCTCGTTGGACAGATGGCGGCAGCATTGATGGCCGTTTCGCCCTATGGGGTCTATTTGGCACAGGAAGCCCGACACTACACCCTAGCGGTCATTTTTATTGTAGCATCTCTCGGCTGTTTAATTACAACAATTTTAAAAATTAAACAACAGCATTCTTTACCGGTTTGGATAGGGTTATCGTGGATTGTGATCAATACTTTAGGAATTGCGGTTCATTTCTTCTTTATTTTTACCCTGGGTGCTATCGGTCTAGTGATGTTGGGATTTTGGTTAAAAAATTGTCAATTTAAACCCTTTAAAATTCCCACAGAAAAAGCCTGGAAATCGATCTACTTTGCTGCCCTTGGAAGTGCTATCGGAGGATTAGTTTGGCTGCCTGTTTTTCTGACTATTTCTCATCCTGAAAATGAGTTAATTCGCTGGACGTTTCATGGTGATCCGGTAGGAGATTTTTTAGAGCCTATTGCTCGGTTAATCGCTTGGATTAGTACGATGATTGTGATGTTACCTGTAGAAAAACAACCCTTCCCCCTCGTGATTATTTCGGCTGTCATCATGTTAAGTGCATTGGGTTTAACCGGGAAACTCCTCAAAGACAGTTGGTCGTTACAGCCTCAAAAATGGCGATGGTCTCAAGAAATTTTAGCAGGATTTATTGTCAGTGCTATTCTGATTATTCTGAGCATCACCTATGTATTTAGAATTGATTTAACCCTCGTTGCACGTTATCATTTTACCTATTTTCCGGCGGTGATGCTTTTGATTGCTGCGGGGTTTTCAGTGGCTTGGAAAAATCCCGGACAATACCGTTGGCGACAGAAAGTTATTATTGGGGTTTGGGGTTTAGGATTGATTGGATCCCTTTTGGTTGTGACTCATTTGGCTTATCAAAAACCTGATCGCTCGGATTTAGTGGCGAATTATATTGCAGAACGTTTAACCCCAAATATTCCGACTTTAATTGCAACGGTGCATAAAAGTCACGAACAAACGGGAGAATTAATGAGTATTGCTTGGGAGTTAAAACGCTTAGGTGTGACCCAAGATTTACCGCAATTTCTCCTCGCCCAACGATTAAATCATCCTGAAATTCCTATGAATACCCTCAGTCGCACTGTAGACCGTTCTAGCCGACCTTTGAACCTCTGGTTGATCAATTTTGCAGCCCCTTTTGAACCGGAAATACACAATTGTGGTTCTAAACCCTATTTTATGACGAGAGTTCCCGGTTATTATTTGCGAATGTACAAATGTCTACCCAATTAAAATCCTCAACATTTCATCCCATTAATTTAACTAAGTGTATAGTTATTTTGCAAACAATCGAAATTCAGTTTAACTGCTGTTATAATATGAATCTGTTGAGGTGCATTGGAGCTAATTTTAAACTCATTGTGAAGACGCTTTGAGTCTGATTGTCTGATGTAACTGTTGTTCATCTCTCATTTTTTTTACTCTGTTTTGAGTCTGGCTACAGTTGAAAAAACCGTTTATCAGTGAGTCCTCAATCATGTCAACATCTACTCCTAAAACACTGAAAGTTTTACTGATCATTGAGCAATGTAACCCTGATTTTACTTCGGTTCCTTTAGTTGGATACAATTTTTTTAAAGCCCTCAATCAACTGGCTGAAGTCACCCTTGTGACTCACGAAAGAAATCAATCGGCTTTTGAAAATAAAGGCTATGAGAATGTGGTCTACATTTCTGAAAGTAATGGCATTAAGCAATATTATAAATCCGTAGCCAGTTTAGCCCTGAAAGGTCAAGTCAACTGGCCTTTATATCATCTCCTCAGCTATCCAATTTATGCTGAATTTGACCAAAAAGTATATCGGGGTTTTAAACAAAGCATTCTAGAAGGGGAATACGATATTGTTCACGCTATCACCCCCATGATGCCCCGATATCCCTATAAAATTATCAAAGCTTGTCACCTCAAAAATGTTCCTTTTATTTTAGGACCTGTTAATGGTGGGATTCCTTTTCCTTCAGGATTTCAAGAAACCGCCAAAAAAGAAAATGCAAATCTTAATTTTTTAAGAGCATTAGGTCGATATTTCATTCCCGGTTATGTCGAAACTTACAAAAAAGCCAGTCATATTTTTTCGGGTTCAACCTACACTTTAAATTTGCTACAAAAACTCTTTGCAATTCCTGATAAAAAAATCTCTCTTTTATATGAAAATGGAATTGAACAAGAGACAATTTTAGACCTTGAACGCTCTCAAAATTCAGATCATCCTGTTCATCTCTTATTTGTCGGACGTCTTGTTCCTTATAAATGTGCGGATGTCGTGATTGAAGCGATTTCAAAATTAGAGACTGCTTTGCAAAATCGAGTCAAATTTACAATCGTTGGAGAGGGTTCAGAAAAAGAAAACTTAGAGAAAATGGTGAAGAATTACAATTTAAATGATCAGGTGAGCTTTACAGGTTGGATTCCTCAACCCGAAACTGTTAATTACTACCGACAAGCGGATGTTTTTTGCTTCCCCTCTATCCGAGAATTTGGGGGTGCTGTTGTGATTGAAGCGATGGCTTGTGGACTCCCTTGTATTGTAGTAGATTATGGTGGAATTGGAGAATATGTGACGGAAAAAACGGGATTTAAAATTGAACCTCGTTCTAGAGAATATATCGTTGAACAGGTGAAAGAAAAAATTCAAACTTTAATTAAAGATCCCGCCCTTCGTTCTCAAATGTCGGTTCAATCTCTTGAAAGAGCAAAAGAATTTGTCTGGATGAATAAAGCCCTGAAAATTTATGAGGTTTATCAAGCCAGACTCAACCCTTCTCAAACGGCTTCTATTTCTAGTTAAACCTAGTCAATGCAGTGAGTATCTAGAACAATAAAAGTATCGGTTCGATAAACAGAGCAGGTGTCTAAAAATTGGGTAATGATCGCAGGGGGAGTACCAGGTTCAAGGATAGATGCGACTTCCTCTGCTTGCAGTTCCCACTGTCTAAACCACTTATTTTGGGTTAAATAACGGGGAGTAAATGCCTGACCATCGAGCAAAATTAAATCAACATTATACGTTTGAATAAAATTTTGTAAAACCTCTAAATCTGGGCTATATTGAGCGTTAATTAAATCCATTGCTCTTTGGCGAATTTGACGATAATAACCGACTTGGTAGGGGATGGAATATTCCCAAGCGATTAAAACAGAACGTTGAGCAAAGGAGGGAATATTATCAGCTTCAGAAGAAAGAGATGCAATCAGTGTATCTTTGGGTTGAGTGGATAAAAAGTCAAATAGGGCGGATTCTTTGGGTTTAATATAGTTAGGAGAGGTGAATTTATGGAGAAAGTTGGGATAAAAAATCACCGGAATTGCAATCATTGCTGTCACTATTATAGCGAGTAAAGAACGCCATGTTGCTTGAAATTTATCTGCTAATTTTTTGGGATGTTTCACCTGAGAAATTGAATATTTTTCCGCCCAACCCAAAAGACTATCTATTACAATTGTTAAGGTGATTCCTGTTGAAACTGCGATTAAAAGATAAAAACTATGGCTGGTGTATCTATTGGGTAAAAATAATAAGAATAAAAACAAATGAGCGAGGAAAAAGAGGCTTAAAGATACTGAAAACAGTTGTAGGAAAAAAGCAGAATTTTTAATCTGTGTCACTTTAGGAAATTGACGCGGAAACCAGACTAAAATGGGTAAAAATAAACCCAAAACTAGGGTAACAGGGGTAAATAACCCACGCGGAATCATTCCACTACGAATTCCGAGTAACCAATATTCTATAGGATTCTGATTAAAGAAGCTTCCCCGTCCTCTGGGTTGAAATTCGGGTAACATTTTGGCTTCTGTTGCCGTAATAATTGGCCCATATTCTGAGGAACTGATTAAATAAAACAACAGCATAATACTTGCTATGATTAATCCAATTATACAGAATTTAAATAACTTTTTGTTTTGATTGACAATAATTTTTTTTCGGCGAAGTTGAACTAAATTAACCGCTAATAATCCGGCGGAAACGAGAACCGTTGGAGGATAAAATAAGCCTTGTAAAATTAAGGCGACTAGACTTTCTAGGATGGAACGTTTGAGAAAATAGTATAAAAAAGCAAAAAATAAGGGATAAGAGAAAGAGGAAGCAATCGCCGCGACAAAAATATCCTTCATCCAAATACTTTGATTAAATAACAAGGAGGCGATAAATGCAGCTAAAGGAAACGGAAACAGTTGCAAACAAATTCCGAAACAATAACTTGTCATTATTACCCCTAAAACTAAGGGTAAAAATTTATTGATCACCATTGGATCTAGATTAAAACTCATCAACAGTCGATAAACAATCGTGAGTCCCCAGGGTTGAACGGATTCAAAAAAATCGGCAATTAAATCATCTGGAAATAATTCTGGATCAATCAAACGCCACATCCAAAAAATATGTTTGCGAGCATCATCCTGAACCACATATTCTCCACTAAAAGCTTGCTGTAATACCAGAAGACTATAAATAATACTAAACGTGAGACTGAGTGCAAACCAAAATGAGGTTCTCTGAGGAGATGCTATCTCGGGAGTGATCAGAAACCGACGCAAGCGTTGAATAAACATAACACTTTGATTTAAAATGATTTTGTTAAGAGACAGTATAATTCAGATCAAAAACGTTAATTTCAAGCTTAGTGATGACTGAAATCAACTCAGAGGATCTTCGCCTCTATACAAAAAACCCTCTCACTCGATTCTCCTCAAGAGCTAAAGAATATGCTCAGTATAGACCCAGTTATCCGAGCGAAGCGATCGCAAACATTTTAGAAGGATTGGGTAATTTTAGCACAATTGTTGCCGCCGATATCGGAGCGGGAACGGGAATTTCTAGCCGTTTACTGGCGGATCAAGGAATTCAAGTGTTAGCCATTGAACCCAATGGGGCGATGAGACAGAGGGCGACTCCTCATTCCCGGGTTGAGTGGTTAGACGGGACAGCAGAAAACACAGGTTTAGCGAATGAATCTGTTGATTTAGTCACGACTTTTCAAGCCTTTCATTGGTTTAACCCTGAACCCACACTGCAAGAATTTGCGCGAATTTTAAAACCCGGTGGACGAGTGGCAATTGTTTGGAATCATCGCCAAAGACAGGATGAATTTACCCAAAACTATAGTCAAATTTTAAAACAAGCTTCAAAATCTCAAAGTATGACCTATGAAAAACGCCATACTCTCACCACCTTAGAAGCAAGTTCTCGATTTAAAAAGATTCGTCATTTAGTCAGTCCAAACCAACAAGCCTTAGATTTATTGGGATTAATAGGTCGAACCCAAAGTTCATCCTATATTCCCACAGAAGGCAAAGAAGCTGAAAGATTAATCACTCAGTTAGAGGAACTGTACCACAACTGGAAAGATCAGCAAGGATTGGTTTATCTTCAGTATCGAACAGATGTTTATCTGGCTCAATTGTCGGACAGAACCATTTAAAAGTGATAAAAATCCGGTGATCTGTTATTGGAGGTCTAGTCTTCGGAAAAGATCAAATTGATTAATCTTGACCCCCCAATCCGAAACTTGAAAAAATGATAAGTTGTTGTTGATCAGATGAATAAAGATCCACTGCATAGACCAACCCAGTTTCAACCTGGGAAAGATTTGGTATAATTCTTAATAAGACTGAACGAAAGATCGAGACGCAATTCAATCGTTTAATACTACAGGCCGATTAATCGTTAGAATCAATTGGAGGAGTCGATCTGCATCTGTCAGTCAAGCCGACCTGTTGAGTGGTCAAAATTCCCGAGGACTCAAATCCGATCCAGAACAACAATCCCATAGCAGACTATCATAGACCTGCCAGAGAGGACTGAAATTGTGATTAATCTCACCCGACAGCTCCAGTCCAATAACGAGTCTAGACTGAATTTCAACTCAAAACACCCCTAAAGTGTCGATTATCCTCAACCCAACACCTCCATATCCTCAGTGCGCGGGTACTCCTGTACTGATAGCAAGTTCTCTAATTTTGTAAAAATATTGAACTCAATAGACTTCAGTCGATTAACCTAGAAACTAAGGGGAAATGCTACCCCAAACACCAAACCATTCAAATGCAGACTCAGTTCCAAAACATTGTGAAGGGTAAAGCAGGACAATACCTCGCGACAATCTGGCTTATTGCTGCTGTTTATTTTGCAACAGCAAAGCTCACTCATGTAACCCTCATACCCAGTTCAACAGATATCATCTTTCTACCCGTTGCCGGAATTGCTCAAGCTGCGCTATTGCTATTGGGAAGTCAATACTGGCCAGGAATTGCTCTGGGTGCCTTTTTTTCCAGCCTGTTATTCCCTGACACATCCATTGTGATCGCTACTCTTTTTAGCCTGGGTGCAACGCTACAAGTCCTTTTGGGAACCTGGCTATTACAGCGAATGAACTTTTCCTGCCGACTCCAACGCCTCAAAGATGTTTTAGGATTAATTATCCTAGCGGCAGCTGTCTCTAGCCTCATTCATTCTAGTCTGATGGCTATTTATCAGTCTCAGACGCACTCAGACTGGACAAGCTTTGATGAACTCTGGATGCGCTATTGGTTAGCCAACGCCGTCGGTATTCTCGTTGTCAGTCCCCTGTTACTTACCTGGGGAGTTCGACTTCAGGATCGATACAAACAACAAGACACCACAGAACATTCTGTCATTGCAACAGTGTTAGAACTCTGGCGCAGTCGTCAGCAGCCTTCCACCCTTCATACCCCAGCAGAAGCAACCTTAACCCCACCACAAACTTCTCAACTCCTGTATTTCCTCGAAGCAGTCGGCTGGTTGCTGTTTACCCTCGCCCTCAACTGGTTTGTCTTCTGTTCTCGCACCCGCACAGCTTCTATTCGCTATCCCCTGGAATATCTACCCTTTCCGTTAATTGTCTGGGCGGCTTTGCGCTTTGGACAACGGGGCGCCGCCATTGCTCACTTTTTAACCGCTATTTTTGCTGTTTGGGGCTTAATGCGCGATAGTGGACCTTTTATTGATCGAGCAACAGACATTCCTCAAATTTTCTCCCTGCAAGCCTTTATCGGGGTTATGGTGATCACAGGTTTAGTTCTTGCGTCTACCGTCGCCGAACGTCAAGAAGCTGAAGCTTCCCTCAGAAGTAGCGAAGCCAGTTTAGCCCATGCTCAGGCGATCGCTCAAGTGGGTCACTGGGATTTTATTATTCGGGGTTCTGATTTACATTGGTCTAATGAATTGTATCGCATCTTAGGCTTAGAACCTCAGTCTGTTCCCGCCAGTCTTGAACTGTTTTTACAGTCGGTTCATCCTGAAGATCGAGAGTCTGTTCGTCAGTCGATCAATCAAGTGCTTTCCCTACAACAACCCTGTACTCTTGATTACCGTTTGCTACTCACCAATGGTTGTGAGCGCCTGGTTTGTGAACAAGTGGTGATCTCCCCCTCCCGTATTACAGGAACCGTTCAAGATATCACAGAACGTAAACGCGCAGAAATTGCCCTGCGAGACAGTGAACAACGATTTTCTAAAGCTTTTGCTGCCAGTCCCATTGGCATTGGAATTTGTACCTTTTCCGATGAATGTTTTCTTGATATCAATCAGAGTTTTTTACGCCAGTTGGGATGGGAACGAGAGCAAGTGCTCAACCGCAATACTCAACAGTTAAAACTGTGGGTAGATCCGAATGAACATCTACAACTGCGAAACATTTTACAACAAAAACATCAAGTCAGTGATTTAGAAGTTCAAGTTTATAATCAAGCCTCAGAAATTCGTCATTGGTTAATCTCCATTGAAGTCATTGATTTAGCAGGAACGGAATGTCTATTAATTATGGCTAATGATATCACCGATCACAAACAAGCCTTAGAACTTCGCAACGCCAAAGAAACCGCCGAAGCCGCTAACCGCGCCAAAAGCCTGTTTCTAGCCAATATGAGTCACGAACTGCGAACCCCCCTGAATGCGATTTTAGGCTATAGCGAACTGCTGAAAGAAGACGCTCAAGATATGGGTTTAGAAGAATTTGTCGGAGACTTGAAAAATATTCACGTCGCTGGTCATCATTTACTCAATCTCATCAATGATATTCTCGACTTCTCAAAAATAGAAGCAGGTCGGATGAATTTTTATTTGGAAACCTACAAAGTCGCAACTTTACTCTGGGAAGTAGAAACAACCATTGCACCTTTAGCTGAAAAAAATGCGAATACTTTCCAAATGGAAGTAGCAGATAATATTGATATCATCCATACTGATATTACGAAGGTACGACAATCCTTATTAAATCTATTAAGTAATGCTTGTAAATTTACCGAAGAAGGTTTAGTCACTTTAAAAGTTTGGCAGGAAGAAGATCACAATCCCCATGCTAAACCCCCCACCGTTCCCCCCCCAGATATCGCGAATTCTCGCTCAGAACGAGATTTATTAACCAGTGATCTCGACTCTTGGGCGAATGTTTCTCCTCACCCTATTATTTATGTTGTTTTTCAAGTTATTGATAACGGAATTGGCATGAGTCCCCAACAAATTACCACCGTGTTTAATCCCTTTACTCAAGCCGATGAAAGCACCACTCGTAAATATGGCGGAACAGGTTTAGGGCTAACCATTACCCGCAAACTTTGTGAACTCATGGGCGGAGAATTAACGGTTATCAGTCAGTTAGGAGAGGGTTCCACCTTCACCATGCGACTCCCCCAATTCTTACAATATTCCAGGGAGGAATAGACTATGATAGGAAATACTATCTCAGGTTGGGGTATTCTCCCATATTTATAAGTTTAACTAATCAATATCTACGTTTTGATTTAGGTTTTTAAATTTTATCCCTGTTATAAAATTTAACAATTGAGAATTTTGCTCCATTTTTTTACGAGTTGACAAGGGTTTGAGACTCTGGTATTATTTTAATAATCAAAGGCGTTGTTCTAACTAACTAGCTTTTTACCCCCCTCAAGCCCCTATTGTTTCGTGTATCGCCCCCCTTGACAAACCCAAAAATCCGGCTTCCCGATGCACGAGTTTTCGTTACAGTCCTTTACAAAAAACAGGGCAAATTTGACAAAAACCATAAATTATGCGTTAGACCCCTTGAAAATGGAAAAAGAAAGACTTGAAGCTGAAACCCAATTCTTTTCTAGACCCTCACAAAGCTCAGTGCCATTTTCCTCGCCGTCGAATTTGTAACAGCAATTGAGAAACCAAGACCATAATCGGGAGTTCGATTAAGGGGCCAATAACTAATGTTAAAGCAATTAAAGGTCGATGGGGAAACGCAGAAGCAGCAATAGCAAGGGATAACGGAGAGTTCCGAGCTAAAGTTGTACAGCTTAAACAGGCAAATTCTGGATAGGAAAACTTCAAATAGCGTCCGACTTGATAAGCTAAAATAAAATTAGTAACAAAAAATAGAACAACAGGGAATAGAAGTTTAAAAAAGAACTCGGGACGTTGGGTGAGCGTTTGTCCTTCAGATACAAAGAGAGCAACAATCGCGAGATTTAGGCTAATAACTTGAAAGACAGTCACTTTTGATAAGCTTTGTTGAAACCAAACCTCTCCTTTCCATCCTAAAATCAATCTTCGAGAAACCGTTGCCAGCAATAACGGAATGAGGAGTATCCCGATCACACTTTCAAACAGGCTAACCGGGTTGAACTCAACCAACGTTCCTGCAAAAAACAATAAATAAACAGGCAACAAAACAACTTGTAAAATTAAGTTTAAAGGGAGTAAAGCCGTTGCTAAAGCCACATCCCCACCCGCAACCCCCGTAAAAACCAGATACCAGTCTGTACAGGGCGTCACCATTAGCATAATCAACCCCACCCAAAGATCCGGGGTATCTTGTAAAAAAATAGCACCCAAACCCCAAGCAAAAAGGGGAGTCCAGAGAAAGTTAATCGCGAGACTGGTTAACGCGACTTTAGAGTTTCGTAACCCTTCTCCAAAATGATTAAGAGGCAGGGGTAGAAAAGTTGTATACAGCATTAATGCCAATAAAGGCACAATCACAATTGGGGCGAGTTCACTTACCCTTGCAACCTGCGCTAAAATTAAACCGATACCAACCGAAAATAGAACAAAAAACGGTTGTATCCGATCAAACCCGGTCATGTTTTCACAGCCAACATTATTTAATTCAAAATTGACATCCTCCCCCGCTAATTGCATAGCAATATAACGGGAGATTCCAAAGATCACTCTTTGGGTTTCCTCTTTCCACGAGTTGACTTGCTTAAAGGGATTTCTCCAGTTAAGCAGAGGTCAGTCTCTCGGGAGGCGTTGATTCCGACGTGACCCGCCGTACTTAGACCTTTTTCTAGTATGTTTCGTGCAGCGTTCCAGTCTCGGTCTTGGGTAT
>JBJHBL010000048.1:0-44238 GCA_050485465.1 Limnoraphis sp.
TTTCAGTTTTTCTATTAGAGTTGTTAACATCTTTATTTTTGTAAAAATTAGCGATTGCTCTTGATTTTATCAGGTAGCGATCGCTATTTATTTACTATTTTTCACCCGACTTTGAAACAGCCCTGGTGCTCCAGGGGGGCCACTGATTCGCACCCTCACCGGGCATAGTGGCGAGGTAAGAGCAGTAGCCATTACCCCCGATGGTCAAAAAGCCGTTTCTGGTTCATTCTCCTTAACAGACACATATGAAGATAACACCCTGCTGAAAGTGTGGGATTTAGCCAAGGGAGAGGTATTGCACACCCTCAGAGGGCATAATCACTGGGTAACTGCCGTCGCCATCACCCCCGATGGTCAAAAAGCCATTTCTACATTACTTCACATTCTACTGGTATGGGATTTGTCCCAGGGAGAGGTGTTATACACTCTCAGCGGACATAATAAATCGGTAACTGCCGTCGCCATCACCCCCGATGGTCAAAAAGTCGTTTCCGGTTCAGCGGATAAGACCCTGAAAGTGTGGGATTTAGCCAAGGGAGAGGTATTGCACACCCTCAGCGGACATAATAACTCGGTAACTGCCGTCGCCATCACCCCCGATGGTCAAAAAGGGGTTTTTGCTTCAAGGGATAGAGATAAGACCCTGAAAGTGTGGGATTTAGCCAAGGGAGAGGTATTGCACACCCTCAGCGGACATAATGACTCGGTAACTGCCGTCGCCATCACCCCCGATGGTCAAAAAGTCGTTTCCGGTTCAGCGGATAAGACCCTGAAAGTGTGGGATTTAGCCAAGGGAGAGGTATTGCACACCCTCACCGGACATAATAACTCGGTAAAAGCAGTAGCTATAACCGCTGATGGTCACAAAGCCGTTTCCGGTTCATGGGATAACACCCTGAAAGTATGGGACTTGGCCGGGGGACAGGAATTGCATACCCTCACTGGGCATAATCGCGGCGGTCTACTAGCTGTCGCCATCACCCCCGATGGTCAAAAAGTCATTTCCGGTTTGGAAAATAACACATTGAAAGTATGGGACGTAGGCACAGGAAAGGTATTGCACACCCTCAGCGGACATAATAAATCGGTAACTGCCGCCGTCGCCATCACCCCCGATGGTCAAAAATCCGTTTCTGCCTTAATAGATAACACACTGAAGGTGTGGGACGTAGCCACAGGAAAGGTATTGCACACCCTCACCGGACATGATGACTGGGTAAAAGCAGTAGCTATAACCGCTGATGGCCACAAAGCCGTTTCCGCATCTATGGATTACACCCTGAAACTGTGGGATTTGGAGACCGGGAATGTGTTAGTCACCTTTATCGGGGAAGCTGCGATGTCTTCCTGTGCCATTGCACCGGATGGCGTGACGGTAGTGGCGGGGGATAGGTCGGGGCGCGTGCATTTTCTGCGGTTGGAGGGGTTGAGGGGTTAAAATCACTGTGGACTCTCTAATTTTGTTAGAATTACCGAAATATATCAACTGATTCACTCATGGAAATTGCCAAAGTCTCCGAAACAGGACAGATTATCATTCCACCAGAAATGCGGAAAATCTATAGCTTGGAGGTGGGGACAGAAATCATCTTGACCGATACAGGCAAAGGGATTTTAATTCAGCCCAAACAGCCTTTTCATCCTACTACTTTAAATGAAGTAGCGGGGTGTTTGAAGTATCAAGGTTCACCCAAAACCTTAGAGGATATGGAAGCTGCTATTAGCCAAGGCATTCAGGAGCAATGGCATGATTGCAGTTGATACCAATATTTTAGTTCGGCTTTTGACTCAAGATGATGAAGTCCAATATCAAAAAAGTCTGAAACTTTTTCAAAACCCCGAAATCTTTATTTCCTACACCGTTATCCTATAAACCGAATGGGTGCTGAGATTTGCTTATCAGTTTAAACGGAATCAAATTTGTTCGACTTTCCGAAAACTCTTGGGATTACCAAATGTTCACTTAACTAACCCGATGTTAGTTCATCAAGCTCTGCTGTGGCATGAAAATGGTTTAGATTTTGCCGATGCTTTGCATCTAGCCCCAAGTCAAAATTGCGATAGATTCTACACTTTTGATGAAAAATTCATTAAAAATGCCAGAGAGCTAACCAATTGTGAAGTCAAAAAACCAGACGATTAAGAAGAAATGAGAAAAATGGTGGGGCGGGTGCATTTTCTGCGGTTAGAGGGGCTGTGAGAAACCGGGTTTCTCAGATAAACTTCGGGAAAAACTGACAAACTTGCAACCCCCAAAAACCAGATTTCTGAGTATTTTTTAGCCCAGAATCTGACGGCAGGAGAGCGGTTTTTTCAATAATTTAACCGTAAATGTAAATACTTAACCCAGTTTCCTTATCTGAGAAAAAGTTACGATTATTTATTAGCATACTTGCGCGGTTTACCTTTAGATAGCTAGATTATTTTTTATCGGTTCAGAGGGGAAATCGTCGAAATATTGCGGGTTGTACATGGCAGACAAGACCTAGAAGAATTGTTTAGCGATTGATAAACTTAAAGGATGAGACGATGCTAGAAATCACCCTAAATTGGCAACCCGACCCCGAAACGTTGACCCAATTAGCACATCACCGCATAAATTGAATCCTCTTCGGGTTTATCATGGAGGGTGATCAAATCTCGAAGCGAGATATATTGAGGAAAATCACCGATGCAAATTACTATCAACCTACCGCCAGACCTCGAACAAGACCTCATCTATCAAGCCACACAATCTAATATTCCCCTGCCTACTTTAATTGTGCAAGTGTTACGCCGCACGATGCAAACCCCACCCATTTCAGCGTCTCAATGGTCAGAGGCGATTTTAGCTTATCAAGGAGTCCCCGATTTTCCGCCTTTTGAGTCCTATCGAGATGAACTGCTCCCCCCTCGCGAACCCGAAATTCTCTAATGCAATACCTCCTCGATACTTGTGTCATTAGTGACTTCATCAAAGGTGAACCCGGTACTCAAAACAGAATCAAGCAAACCTCCCCAGTCAACATTGCTGTTTCCTCAATTACAGTGATGGAACTCAACTATGGTTTAGCTCTCAATCCACAACGAGCAGAAAAAATCAAACCGATTATTCTCAGTTTTCTGTCTTCTGTGACCATTCTCCCTTTCACAACCGCCGAAGCGGAAAAAGCGGCGGAAATTCGTGTCATTCTCAAATCCCAAGGACAGCCAATTGGGGCTTATGATGTTTTGATTGCTGCCACTGCACTGGAACATCAACTGATAATGATTACCGCCAACCAACGAGAATTCGATCGCGTGGTTGGTCTTGAAACTGAGAATTGGCGACAGACCTAAAAAACTAGGTTCGGAGGGAAACTTATTGTGTAGGGGGTTCAGAAACAGGGTATCGAGACTTAGAATCATTCAGTATCTGAAATGATCAGAAATCCCTGCTAGAAATCACCCTAAATTGGAAACCTGACCCCCAAACCTTGACCCAACTGGTACAGGTGGCGATGCAAGAACAGAAAAGTTTAGAGACTCTGCTGGATGAGGCGATCGCTCAGTATTGACACTCTTTCTGTACCTCAAATCCCCCTGATACCATTTCCAGAGTTAATTTTGTTGATACTGGTGTCATGGCGATCGCCAAAGGGTTGAACCTGCAAACGGTTATCACCTAAGATCATCAGAATTTCAGCATAGGCAAAAAACCGTGTTTCTAAGATAATAGAATATCGACTCAGAAACTTAACCCAGATCAGCAGTAATTGTCACAAAAGTTTCTACAGTCTCACCGGGTTCCGCCTTTAACAAAAAGTCCCCAGTATTCAAAGCATTACGAGGAGAACTCCAGGGTTCTAAACAATAAAAATCTTTCCCTTTAACCGTCCAAAACACCAAAGTTGAGTAGCGTTCATCCCAATTAAACGTTAACTTCAGATTTCGACTCGGATCACGGACAACAGCAGAAGGTTTAGAGAGGTTAAAAAACGCAATATCGATTTCATCTTGTTCAAAATCAAACTGTCCTGAAAAACTTTGTATTTTGTCATCATCTTTGGCTTGAAATTGCGTTGAAGGTAAATCAAAAGCCAATTGATTTTTATCTGATACTGCAAAGTAAGGATGAATTCCCGTAGCAAAGGGCATAGGTTCTTGAGATAAATTTTGATGACAGTAGCGAAGTTCTAGAACATTTCCCCGCAATGTATAAATGAAATTCAACTCAAAATCAAACGGATAAACCGCACGAGTTAGATCATTACTTTTCAGACTGATTGTTAAACTAGCACCATCTTCTGTTGATTGATGGATTACTTCCCAGGGCAAATTGCGAGCAAAACCATGTTGTTTAAGTTGATAAGTTTGTCCATTCAAACTATAGGTATCATTAGGTAAATTCCCACAAATGGGAAACAATAAAGGAATACCACCCCGTACCGAAAGAGAAGGATCAGCAAAACGTTCAGTATCTAAATAAAAAATTTGATGCTCACCTATACGCCAGTCTGTGATAATTCCTCCCCGCTCTGGGACAACAAAAACTTCCGAGGAGGATATTTCATCTGAGAGAATATAGGTTTTGTATTGCTGCTGATTGACAGTGATCGCAGGCATGAGAGGTTAACCCAAAACAACAGATACTAGCCTCTCACAGAATCTGCTTGATATCCGATTTTCTCCTATTTTTTGAAGAATTCATCTCAATTTTATCAAGCCAGAGCAGCATTCCTGAAGTTATTCGTCTGTAAACTCCTTTTAAATAACCCGATAAACAACCGCCCCATCGTGGTCTCGGTTTCCCACAATCATTAACTCTTCCCGTTGTAATTCTTCTAAAAGTACACGAACTTCTGAGGCGGGAGAATTAATTTCTAAAACACAATCTGTCAGGGTAACTTCTCCTTGTCTTTTTGCTAATCTCAACAATTGAATTTTTAAACGTTCAGAGTTAATCACGGGAAATTTTTGTTCTCTCAACCGTTTTTTAGCTTGACTAACAGCACGAGCATTTTCTAGCGCGGCTCCCACACCATATAAAACCTGTAAACCTAAAGTAAAATCTCCTTGGTGTTCAAGCTTAGGATTAGCACTGACAGAGACTCCAGCCACACCGACAAACAGTCCTAAACTGATCAAAAGAGCCTTGTAGCGCCCGGTATAAATATAACCGAGAAATGGGAAAAAAAACGTTAGAAGGGCTGTTGCTCTAATCTGTTTTTGAGCTAGTTGTTGAGTTTGGTCACGTTCTTGAGTCATGGCAACTAGAGATTGTAGATTTTGCTTCTCCCTCTCTGGGTTACATTGATTTCCAATTTTGGGAAATAAGCCGCAACAGACGAGAAGGTTTTTTCCAATCATCAAACTGAGAGGTGCTGAGATCGGATATAGCAGACCTCTCTATCTTAGTTGTACCTCGCATTCACCAAGATACCTATTAACAGATGCAAATGTAGAAAAACCGACTAATCCGAGCAAGTAACCGGGGTATACTAGAAAACGAGTGAAATCGTACTATATCCTATTTTGCTGGAATTGTCCTGTAAGAGTCAATACGCACTTCTAGCCTTGCTAGAGTTAGCTGCTCACTATCCGGAGAGTGAGCCTCGTCAAATTCGTCAAATTGCGAGTCAACACAACATACCAGACCGTTATCTCGAACAACTCCTCGCGACTTTAAAACGCAGTGGCCTCGTTCGTAGTCAACGGGGTGCTAAGGGAGGATATCTACTCGCTAAAGAACCCTGGAAAATTACCCTGTTTGATGTTGTTGTGTGTTTAGAAGGGTCAAATACAGATTCTAACCGTAATTCCCGTCATAAAAGTCTAGAAAGTCTGATTGTGGGAGAAGTTTGGCAAGAAGCCCATCAAATGGCAAACTCCATCTTACAAAAATATACCCTCAAGGACTTGTGTGAAAAACTTGATGCCAAGCGCCAAACCAGTCTCATGTACTATATTTGACCATCTAATTTTTTTATAAAATTTTAGCTCCAGATAACTCGATTGATTTGATCCATCGTTAAAATAAGCAGTGGACTCTTGAGCTTGAATCTTTCAAGTCAAATGTTAGCGGCTAATTATATCATAAACAGTTAAATCTGGAGTAATACTGATGACAACATCCACGACCAATCACTACAAAACCCTAGAAATTAAACCCAATGCGACTCAATCAGACATCAAAAAAGCCTATCGGCGTTTAGTCAAATTATTTCACCCCGATAGTCAGAGTGAAACGGCAAACCATGACCGGATTATTCGGATTAATGCAGCTTATGAAATCTTAAGTGATCCGAAAACTCGTCAATCCTACGACCAACAACTCAACACAACAGCTTACTCCTATAACCGCACTGCTACAGCAACATCCACTGTTCAAACTCGAAGGCGTCGTCAAACTGCAAAAGCCGTTGATACGCAACTCGAAGAATGGCTGAATGAAGTTTATAAACCGATTAACCGCTATCTTGACCGCATTTTAAAACCTTTTAAAAGTGAAGTCGATAAACTCTCAGCTGATCCATTCGATGATGAACTGATGGAAGATTTCCAAATTTATATTGAAAATTGTCGAGATTTTTTATCCCAAGCTCAAAATCGATTTCGTTCTGTTCCCAATCCGGGTAATATTGCTAGTGTTGCGGCTCATTTATATTACTGTCTTAATCATGTCAGTGATGGATTAGAGGAACTCGAATTATTTACAATGAATTATGATGATTCCTGCTTACATACCGGACATGAATTCTTTAGAATTGCTGGAGGATTGCGTCGAGAAATTAAACAAGACTTAAAGAAGGTTATATGATGACAATATAAGCTCAGTTTAGAGAAACTCAATTCTCCCCACTTCAGCACAAATTTACGGCTAAAATTTTAGAGAGATTGAAATTATGTACAAAAAAGATTAAAATTAGTTAACAGAACTTAATAACAGACCTGCACCGTATGGAATGCGTTATTACTCGTCGGGCAGAGTTTTCCGCCAGTCACCGCTATTGGATGAGTGAACTGAGCGAAACAGAAAACTTTGAACGGTTTGGGCTAACTGCTCGCGCCCCTGGTCACGGACACAACTATGTCCTCTACATCTCAATGGTCGGACAACTAGACGAATATGGGATGGTACTCAACCTATCTGATGTCAAACACGTGATCAAACGGGAAATTACCAGTCAACTCGATTTCTCTTTCCTCAACGATGTCTGGCCAGAATTCCAACACACCCTACCCACCACCGAATACTTAGCCCAAGTCATTTGGCAACGTCTAGCCCCCCATCTTCCCCTGACTAATATTCAAGTCTTTGAACACCCCAAACTCTGGGCCGATTATCAAGGAAACAGCATGAAAGCTCATCTCACCATCAGTACCCATTTTAGCGCCGCTCACCGACTCGCTCACCCCGACCTCAGCTTTGAGGAAAATAGCGAAATTTATGGCAAATGCGCCCGTCCTAACGGTCATGGTCATAACTACCACCTGGAAGTTACCGTTAAAGGCGATATCAACTCCCGCACGGGAATGATTGTTGACTTAGCCGCCTTACAACAAATTATCGATAATTATGTTGTTGAACCCTTTGATCATACTTTCTTGAATAAAGATATTGCTCACTTTGCGAGAGTTGTTCCCACTGCCGAAAATATCGCCGTCTACATTCGGGACTTACTACAAAATCCCATCCGTGAATTAGGGGCAGAGTTGCACAAAATTAAACTGATTGAAAGTCCAAATAATTCCTGTGAAGTCTACTGCACAGAAACCTCTGCAAATTCAACTGAAATTCAAACTCCTGTTTTAGCAACCGTTTAACCGTTTTAAAACAGAGGATTAATCCCCTGCCTCCTAAATTCCCCAATGATGGCAGGGCATTTCTTTCTAATTTTTTGCAATACGCAAGCGCGGCAACGCGATCGCCAAACTTAAACTTCACTTTGGACTCTCATCAGTCAATCTGGAGTTTTATAGTGAAATTGGTGATCGCACTTGATGTAAAATGATAGCAGTTGGGCTAACGCGCACCTTAGGCAATCACCAGTTTTTTCAGAAAAATTCTAGAGATTAATAGTTGAATTAAAGCACTCTAAAAACCAAGAATTTTAACCTATGGTGAGTTTTATTGATAGTAAAAATATTGACAAGTCTAATCAAATTTACGATCAACTTGAATTTGCATAGATTTTGGATAGATGCGAGCGTTAGCGAGAGAGAGCAAATTCTGAGAAATCTTTCAGCTAAACGCTTGCGTTTAGGGCGAACGATGGGACTCGAACCCACGAATGGTGGAACCACAATCCACTGCCTTAACCACTTGGCTACGCCCGCCATACAATTGCTTAATATAGCACAAGATTTCCAATTTGTGCAAGCCTTGCAGAAAAAAGTGCAAAAAATATTTAGAAACAAGGATAGACTGTAGAATCTCTGTTGGTAGGGGAGTCGAATCGTGTAATAATAATCCGGCAATGATCCAACGCTGCGGAGTCCCGATGGCAGATATTCCCCAATCGCCCAATGAGTTAGCTAAAGTTCTGCAAGAGCTAAGCGATCTAAAATTTGAACTCCCCGATCCTGAAGATGATGCAATCGCCGAACCCGACTTTGAACAACAGATCGATGTCGCTTGGAAAGTCTGCGATCGCTTTGATTTACAAACTGAAATTTGGCGGGGTCGCATTTTGCGGGCGGTACGCGATCGCGAAAAACGGGGCGGAGAAGGACGGGGAACAGGCTTTCTCAACTGGCTCAAAGATCGGGAAATCAGCAAAAGTCAAGCCTATGCTTTAATTGAACTGGCAAACAGTGCCGATACACTCCTAGCCCAAGGTCAGTTAAACCCCGACTCAATTAATAATTTCAGTAAACGTGCCTTTGTAGAAACGGCAAAATCTCCCCCCCAAGTCCAACAAATGATTTCCGATGCGGCTTGCAATGGCGATCGCATTACCCAGCGTCAGGTGCGTCAGATCTCCGATGAATGGACTGCTATGAGTTCTGATCTTTTACCCGAAGAAGTGCGCGAAAAAGCCGCCGCCGGGGCGATGCCGACTCGTTATCTAGCGCCTCTAGTCCGGGAAATGGAAAAATTACCGGAGTCTCATATCGCGGAAATTCGCCGGGAAGTCTCGGAAAACCCAGATGTTGATACGATTAAACAGCTAACATCGGAAGCCAAAAATTTATCAAAATATCTCGATGCTGCTGCCCAAGTCCAAGCGATCAACCAATCGTCTATTGATGTCGAAATGGCACTGGAAGAAGCCTTGCGAGTCGGTTGTCTCAACACTGCATCCGACTTAGTCAAACAAGCCACCCAACTCGAACAAGCTGTTGTTAAACTTCATAGTACCTGGAAGCGGGTGGGAAGTTTAGCCGATCGCCTCTATGTCGATACAGGTGCCAGTACGCCCCATTTGCGATCGCTCCTGTCTTGTTTAGAACAACTCGCAGGTCAAGTGTTAGAAGTTCAGCTTGGGGAAGGTCGAGAAGGGAGAATCCGCCTACAAATTTTATCAGATAATGATGAATAGGCAGATCGATTAATGTTTAATCCCATTTCTTCTTGCTTCTTGCCTTGCTGATGTCAAAAATGCTCAATCCTGACGAATTTCTACACGATCCCGGTGTAATCCTTGATGTTCGCAGTCCGGCTGAATATAAGCAAGGACATATTCCTGGGGCGATCAGTTTTCCATTATTTACTGATTCTGAACGCGCTCAAGTCGGGATTTGCTATAAACAAAAAGGACGGGATCAGGCGGTTGAGTTAGGATTTGCGATCGCAGGCCCGAAGTTTGCTGATTTTATCGCCCAAGCGAGAATTATTGCCCCAGATGGAAAAATCCGCATTTATTGTTGGCGGGGGGGAATGCGAAGTAGCGGTGTTGCTTGGGTTTTGGGAATGGCTGGGTTTGAAGTGGTCTGTCTGAGTGGGGGATATAAAGCCTTTCGTCGTTGGGGCAGATCGCTGTTTTCTGAGTCTCAAGCTATTATTGTTTTAGGAGGAATGACGGGAACAGGTAAAACAGATATTTTGAAAGCTTTAGCAACCCTGGGAGAACAAACCCTCGATCTAGAAGATCTCGCCAACCATCGAGGAAGTAGTTATGGGGCTTTGGGTCAACCGCCTCAACCCACAAACGAACAATTTTGGAACTTAATTACTCTACATTGGTCTAGACTGATTCGGGATAAACCCGTTTGGATTGAGGCAGAAAGTAAACGGATTGGGCTTTGTCGCATTCCCCAGGAGATTTTTCAACAAATGGAACAGGCACCGCTCATTCAAATTCTACGAACTCGAGAAGAACGACTGGCGTTGCTTGTGCAACTCTATGGAACGGTTAACCCAGAAGATTTAATTCAAGCCACACAAAGAATTCACAGGCGCTTAGGAGGCTTACAAACCCGTGAAGCGATTCGCTTGATTCAACAACAGAAACTAACTGAAGCGTTTGATTTAATCTTACATTACTATGACAAAACCTATGCTTATGATTTACAAAAGCGTTCGGGATTGACTCATTGTTTAGAGGTTTCCGGGAAATCTCCTCTAGAAGCGGCTTTTTTAGTTCGGCAAATTGCCCAGAATGTTTGATACTCTAGAAGACTGGCGTTAATCAGGTTTGGGCTGGGAAGGGTTGATGTGAGGAACTCTTGAATTGGAAACCGACCCCAGATTTAGTCATTACATCAGATTGTTACCTGAATATTAACTCGCGATCGCATCTTGGACCGGGAGTTTTGACTGAATCTCGGCGATAAACGCTTTATAATCAATCACGGGTTTGGAAATGTAGCCGTCTGCACCGCTTTTTTTGATGTAATATTCCCGATCACTCGCACTCCCATGAGCGGTGACTAAAATAATCGGTAAGTTGGCAGTCTCAGGATTTGATTTCAGCATTTGTGTTATTTTGATGCCATCAACTGGTTGTCCTTCGTAGTAACTATTAGTTAAAGCGATATCCATTAAAATCAAGTCAGCTTGTTTAGACAGAGCCAATTCCATCACGGTTTCAACATCTTCTGTATGTTTGGCGGCTAACCCTCCTCGCTTAGTTAGGATACGCTCAAACACTTTCCAGTTAATTTCATTATCTTCAACTACTAGAACTGTTTTCATAATAGGTTCACCTTCCAATCTATAGACTTAGTTTTATACTTTTCTATTCTTAGTGTGATGGATTTTGTCCCTGAAGTCGATAGGGATAAGTTCAGGAGTTTAGAGGTTCTGATTGGGGTTCAGGTGGAAAAAGATAGAAAAGTTCAGGTATCTGTGCGGGGATCATTATCCATCAAGGAAAATAGCCTCTCCCCTTCAATCCCACTGCCAAGATTGGAAACGGTAGAATAAAGACATTTGTTCAGGTAGAGGATCCTGATCAAGGAGTTCTTCAAGAACAAAGGTGGTACCATCTGGTAAGATAACCTGATTTTCAGCTTGAATTAAGAGAATGCGATCGCCGAATTGACAACGAAAGGGAGCAATTCTCGCTCCGCCTAACGCACCTAAATGTCCGCCGACTCTACCCCCTACACAAGTAATTTCTGATGGTGCTTGCTGAAGATTTTGTAAAGTGGTTGTGATTTCCTGTTGAAGATCTTCAGATTGCTTAATTAAAGTTTGTAAATCTGTCAAAGCCAGTGTTCCCCAAGCCAAAGCCACTTGAGGAAGAACCAGGAGTAATAGTCCTAAAAAACCTAACCCATTGTTCCGTTTCACTTGGAGTTGTAATTAATTTTTTTGAATAGAAAGTGTATAATCGATTTGCGATCTTGCACCTCCTCCTCTAAAACTCCCCGTCACGGGTGCCGCATCACGGGAGAGGGCTGTCGCCACCAGGGCAATATGGCGATCGCTGACTGCTAACCCTTCTGTTGGATCATAACCCCGCCAACCTGCTCCGGGCAAATAAACCTCCGCCCAAGCGTGAAGATGTCTTTCCGTTTGAGATACATCCCCTTCCTGATACCCACTGACAAACCGGGCGGGTATTCCCACAGCCCGACAAGCTTCAATAAATACAACAGCCAAGTCTCGACAGGAACCCATTTGCTGAGTCCAAGTCACTCCTGGGGGTAAAGGCGCTCCGGTTTCTCGTACAATATATTGACAAGTTTGATAAATGCGTTGATTGAGATAATTTAAAAAACTAATTACACTTCCCTCAGCATTTTGCCAAATCTCTTGAGCCAGTTGAGGCATAATCGGATCAACGGAACTCGATTGTAAATAGGGCTGAAGATGGGCAAACAAAGAGACGGGATAATCGGTAATGGGGAGTTCTAAAGCCCAGGGTTCTAATAGATAATTAAACGGATTTGTACAGTGCGTTTGTACTTGAGAACTGACTTTAATACTGAGTTTTTCTGTTTTTTGTTGAAACCAAAGTTTGATGATGTCATTTCCGCCTAAATCAACAATATGAGACTGTCCTAAAGGTTCGGGAGAGACATCAATTGCAAAAGATTGCAGGGTTTGAAAGGCATCAGAACGAGGGCGCAACCGGACAATATGAGGGGCTAAATCCACTGCTTGACTGTAAGTATAAGTCGTGGTGTGAACAATTTGGTAATCCATAAGTGATGATGCCTGTATGCCTCTGAAGATTTCATCCAATTTAGGAACTTTGCAAAACTTGTCGAGAATTAATACTCACCGTGTTGGGGATAGGTTCTAAGGCGAAAAAGGTTTCAAACATTTTCTCACCCACGAGGTTTATTCGGCGTTGTAAATTATCGAGAAATTCATGTAATCCGATTTGAGTCACTTCATCAATACTCAGATAATCTAACTCAGCCCTTAGTCTGCCTAATTCTCGTTCGGCGGGATTTTTCCAAGTTCCAGATTGGGTTCCGGTAATTTGATGTAGGGATTGTTCGGCGTGGATAAAACAGTATTGAATAGAACGGGGAAATTCTCGATCTAAGATTAAAAATTCTACCACACCATAGGGTGTAATTTGATGTCGTTTTTGGCGTTTACGGTACATTTCATAGGCGCTGGTTGATTTTAATAAGGCTATCCATTGAATTTCATCTAAGGTGGTGCCAACGTCTTGAACGGAGGGTAAAAGGATATAGTATTTAACGTCTAATATTCGCGAGGCTTTATCTGCCCGTTCTAGTAGTCGTCCAATGTTACCAAAATGCCACCCTTCGTTATGAGACATGGTAGCATCCATGATGCCTGCAAATAGATGTCCGTTGAGTTTGACTTTATAGAAAAACTCGGTTAAATCATAGGTTTTTTTCCCGTTGGCTGCATCTCGAACCATCATATAAAATTCGTTGACTTGTTCCCACATTTCTGAGGAAATAATTTCTCGAATCGAACGGGCATTTTCTCGGGCGGCTTTTAAACAAGACAGGATAGAATTAGAATAACTGGCATCAAAGGTGAGAAACTGAATCACGTTTTCTGCGGTGGCTTCTCCGTACCGTTCTTGAAAGAGTTCTAAATCCGCAGTGATTTTAATTAAAGGTTGCCATTGTTGTTCAAGTCCCGAGGGAGAATCTAACAATAAATTGCGATTGACATCAATAACTCGGGCAATATTTTCGGCTCGTTCTACATAACGGTTTAGCCAGTAAATTGAATCAGCAACACGACTTAACATAGGCTAATTTTAATCAAGAATAAACAGTATTTTCAGCGAATAAATCGAGGGTTAATCTTTTAAAACCCAAGTATCTTTACTCCCGCCTCCCTGAGAAGAATTCACGACTAAAGACCCTCTTTTTAAAGCGACTCGCGTTAACCCACCTGGATGAACGTAAATCTCTTTTCCATAGAGAATATAGGGGCGTAAATCGACATGACAGCCCTCAAATTGGTCTTCTATGAGGGTAGGAACTCGTGATAAAGAGAGTGTCGGTTGAGCGATATAATTGCGGGGATTGGCTTTAATTTTTTCGGCAAAGTCTTGACGTTCTTCTGCGGTAGATTGAGTCCCAACTAACATTCCATAACCGCCCGCTTCATTCGCTGCTTTTACAACTAATTGATCCAGGTGATCCAAGACATAATCAAGGTGTTTTTTTTCCCAACAGAGATAGGTGGGAACATTGGGTAAAATTTGATCTTCGCCGAGATAATAGCGAATCATTTGAGGAACGTAAGCATAGATGACTTTATCATCAGAAACTCCGGTTCCTAAAGCATTGGCTAGGGCTACTTTACCTTGACTATAGACTTCCATTAATCCGGGAATTCCCAGTAGAGAATCTGGATTAAAAGCTAAGGGATCGATAAATTTATCATCAATTCGTCGATAGATCACATCAATCCGTTTTAAGCCTTTGGTGGTTCGCATTTGTACATAACCATCCATCACCACCAAATCCCGTCCTTCTACTAATTCTACACCCATTTGTTGAGCGAGGAAAGAATGTTCAAAATAGGCTGAATTATAGATTCCTGGGGTGAGAACCACCACCATCGGTTCGGCAATATGAGGTGGGGCTAAATTTAGGAGCGTTTCTAATAAATGACTGGCGTATTCATCGACGGGTTGAATTCCTAATGTCGCAAAAAGTTGCGGAAAGGTACTTTTCATCACGCGGCGATTTTCTAATACATAGGAAACCCCCGAAGGACAACGAAGATTATCTTCGAGTACATACCATTGTCCATCGCGATCACGAACTAAATCTGTTCCGGTAATATGACACCAAATATTGTGAGGAGGTTTCAACCCAATACAAGGTTTGAGAAAGCCTTGAGAAGACTGAATTAACTCCGAGGGAATCACGCCATCTTTAATAATTTTTTGTTCACTGTAGATATCAGAAATGAACAAATTCAAGGCATGAATTCGTTGTTTCAGCCCTTTTTCTAGCCATTCCCATTCTGAAGCTGAAACAATTCTCGGGATAATATCGAAGGGAAAAACTCGCTCCGTGCCTTGATGATCACCATACACATTAAATGTGGCTCCGAGTTTAATCAAAGCAGTTTGAGCAGCTTGCTGTCTCATGGCTAATTCTCCGGGAGAAAGAGAATTAATGCGTTCGATCAGCAGTTGAGCTTCTGGGCGAGGTTGCCCTTTAGCCGTAAACATTTCATCGTAGAAGTCCCCCGGTTCGTAGGAATCAAATCGCACTGGCTTTTGTCCCTAATAGCTGTCACAACAAAACGATTTAACAATCAAGAGTCAAATCGATTGATACTCTAGAAAATGTGTCTCTAAGTGAACAGACCTTTCTGCTTTTCTGAGATTTTCCCCGACTCAACACAGACCCAAATTGTTGGTTGTCTTCGGCTCACTGATCGGGTTCGATTCTAGAGGGTATTAATACTGTACCAGAACTTTTGGAAGTTTAATATTTTTTTTGCAGTGAGAACACTAAAATTCACAGAAAAGCGCGAGCAATGTCTCCTAACACCTCGATTACTTTAGAAGTCCGGTGAAACACAAGACTGTAACTAATGATACGAAAATCCTCAAGGGGTTTAAATGTGTTACATTAAATTGCAATGGGTTTCAATGATTTAGATCCCCAGGCCCGTCTTCAGAGCAGCCCTTTCAGGACAATCAAAAGAAAGTATTAAGAATTGATTGATCTTTTGTTAAGAATGAATTGATAGAAATCTATGTTCAAAGAAAAAGAAACTCCATTCAACGAGCGAGAAACCTATCCCTGTCCGGTGTGTCGCTGTGGTCATCTCTCGAACATGGCTTTAATGGATGCTTTCAGTTGTGATGTTTGTCGCCATATTTTTACCCTTCATCCTGAAAGACAACTCCTAAAAATGGTAGATCGTGAACCTCCGATCACCTGGCGCTGGAAAGGTCACAATTGGAAAGGAGAACATATCGGTAATCTTGAATTAAGTTGGATTTATGGGTTAGCGGCGCTGGCGATTATTATTTTCCCCCCGACTCTGATTGGATTATCTGCTTTTTTATTCCCTCCGATTTCGGGCGGTTTTTGGAGTTTATTTCCAATAATTTGGACGATTGTTGCTTTTTTATCTCACTTATTATTGGTTCTGTGGCTCATAGTCGAAGCCTATCAATTTCCAGTCTTTCTCTATTTAAGAAATCGATGGCAACAACTGAGATCCTAATCGATTATAAAATCAGATCTTCGCCTAAATTGGTAAAATAAACCTCTTGAATTTGCCAGTCTGGGTTCGAGGTTAAGGTTTTGCGTAAACTGCCAAATAAAGCAAATTGTTCACAGGCTGAAAGCGAAGTCAAAAGCCGTCTAGAAGTGGTTGGAACTCGCAAATCAATCACCGCAATCTGATAATAATGATCCACTTCAACTCGATACCCTAACGGAATCTCAAAAGCCTTTTGAATTTCTAAGGTTTTGGCGACAGCAGTTTCAAGGGATTGATCAACCGGAACAACCACTTGTTCAGGAATCAGAGTTGAACATTCACTATCTACTCGATAAATGGTTATAGGAATGGTATCTGTGGGTGCGGTAGTTTCTTTCAAAATTGGGGAAGATTCACCGGATTTTTCAGGTGTAGATTTTGCGGCTTCTTCGGGTTGAGAAGAAATGAGTTGTGAGGGTGTGTCTGGAGAGAGGGGAGACTCCACTTGTAAATGTGTAGAAGCACAACTCGCTAAACTTAGCATCATTAAGCTAAAACCAGTCAGGGTGAAAATCCGGGGGAAAGGGTTCATAGAAAATTCAGCCTCAGTAAACCTATATTTACAATTACAGATTCACTGTTACAAAATCCGAAATATTCTCAGCTATTCGTCCCTATAAAAAAATCAGTTCAAGATCTATGAAATCTATTAAATTAAGCCGTGATAGATGCCAACTTCTTGGTAAAATCAGGGGTTGAGTTGACTGTGTACGGTGTCCTTCTGGAACATCAAGACAGGATATTCATTTATTCTCTAAGAATCCTTCTGACAATGGCTACTGCAACTTGGACTCGACGCCACGTTTTGTCCCTGGCTGATTTTACATCGGCTGAATATAACACCATCTTACAAACGGCTTTAAGTTTTCGACAAGTTCTCAATAGCCGCACGAAAAAAGTCCCTGCTTTGCAAGGTCAAGTGATCGCTAATTTATTCTTTGAACCTTCGACTCGGACTCGCAATAGTTTTGAACTGGCTGCTAAACGATTATCGGCTGATACTCTAAATTTTACCCCAGGAACTTCGTCTTTATCAAAGGGAGAAACGATTTTAGATACTGCTAAAACCTATCTGGCTATGGGAACGGATATGATGGTGATTCGCCATCAACAAGCTGGAGTTCCTCAAGCCATTGCCTCTGAAATGGATCGTCTCAATACTAAAGTTGCGGTTCTTAACGCCGGAGATGGTCAACATGAACATCCCTCCCAAGCCTTATTAGATTTATTTACGATTTGTCTGTTATTAGATCCTGAAAATCCGAGAATTGAATGTTTGGAAGGGAAAAAAATTGCAATTATTGGTGATATTTTACATTCGCGAGTTGCTCGATCTAATATTTGGAGTTTAACGGCGGTGAATGCGGAGGTTCATTTGGTTGGCCCCCCGACTTTATTACCGCAATTTTTTCATGCTTTTGGTCAGGGAAGACCGGGTAATTTGTTTTTACATTGGGAGTTGGAACCTGCTTTAAAAGATGCGGACTTTGTGATGACATTACGACTGCAACGGGAACGGATGACTCAGCATTTATTACCGAGTTTACGAGAATATCATCAATATTATGGGATTACTCGCGATCGCCTCAAACTCTGCAAAGATCAGGTCAAAGTCCTACATCCTGGCCCGGTTAATCGGGGTGTAGAATTGAGTTCAGAGTTAATGGATGATCCCCAACTGAGTTTGATTTCTCAACAAGTTACAAGCGGTGTGGCGATTCGTATGGCGTTATTATATTTAATCGGAGGGGGCAAAGGGGAGTAAAGACAGTGATTCAGTGACCAGTTATCAGTGACCAGTTATCAGGTTACAGGTTACAGGGGACAGGGGACAGGGGACAGGGAATAGGGAATAGGGAATGGGGAAGCAGGAGAGAAACTGTCTTCACTGGTAACTGGTCACTGTTCACTGATAACTGTAAAAACTGGTAACTGGTAACTGGTCACTGATAACTGTCTTCACTGGTGAGGCAGCGCGTTGGGCGGGTTCCCCGAAAGTCACGCGACTGCCGAACCCGGAGGGTCACTGTTCACTGTTCCCAACCTCCCTCTTGAGAGGGAAAATACTGGGATTGAGGGGGATGTGTGTAACATTTCTTAATATTGCCGCTATAATGAATCGTGTGAGCAAGCGAGCAAGGGAATGGTACAAGCGTTGTTTGGAAGCACTCCTTTTCAGACCCAAGGCGGCGATCGCGTTGTCAGTAAAGTTGTTGGTACGGCGATCGCAGCACTATTCAAACGTTCTGAAAAAATTGAAGCCAATGTCCGGGCTGAACCCGTAGCCAAGCTGTTACAGGGCAGTGTAGACGGCTTTGATTTCATCGGCCAAGGAATGCTGATGTACAACGGGCTTCGGATTGCGGTGATGGAACTTTATCTGCAAGCGGTATCGATTGATTTTGGTGCCATTTTTACAGGTCAAGTGAAATTACGGCAACCGACTCAGGCGACAATGCGAGTTGTATTAACCGAGGAAGATTTAACGTCTTCGTTTAATACGCCTTTTATTATCGAAAAACTGCAACGCCTGCAATATCAAGGCAAACCGTTAACCTTTAGTAAGACTGAGATGCGGATCACTCCCGATAAAAAATTGAATCTGCAATCTCAAATTAAAGTCGGTGATTCTGAGCAACCGATTTGTGTAGATTTTACCAGCCAAGTTGAAGTGCAAGATCGTCGTAAAATTCAATTTATCGATGTATCTTATCAAGGCAATGAGGAAGCAGTTAATCTCGGTCAAGCCTTAATTGATCATGTGAATAACCTGCTCGATTTAGATAAATTTGCTCTCGATGGTACCTCCTTACGGGTGGATCGGTTACGCATTCAAAATGAGTCTCTAATCTTTTATGGAGCCGCTCACATTAACCAATTTCCACAAATGAAAAAACGTTAGAGTTTAACAGAATTGATAGGTATCGCTAGGACTCGATTTCCTCGCAGTCCTGTAACTTTTTACGGGTCATACTGGGTAATAG
Organism: Limnoraphis sp.; assembly: GCA_050485465.1. Classification (GTDB taxonomy): domain Bacteria; phylum Cyanobacteriota; class Cyanobacteriia; order Cyanobacteriales; family Microcoleaceae; genus Capilliphycus. The sequence continues at coordinate 19,072 of JBJHBL010000048.1, forward strand.
AAACAATCCTGCTACTATTACCAAAGTGAGGAATATCGAGAGGCGATTACTTCCTTCTGTTGCCTGTTTTTCGCTAATTCTTAATCAAGTTTAGGTGAATGTTTCGGGAATAAAAATTAAGAAAATCAGCAAAAAAATTAACTTAAAGCGGGGAGTTATGGTTTTTTATTGACTATTTTTTTCTAATATTTTTTCGTTCAAGGCTTGGCGGGAAATTTTTGTGACATATACAGTAACAGCTAATGTAGCGATTAGACCTACCCCATAAAGAATCCATTCTCCTATCGTTTTTGAGCCTCTTTCGCTTCCTAATGTTGCTAATTCTCCGGCTAAAGAACCAATATAAACATACATAAGGGTTCCGGGAATCATCCCGATCCAAGAGGCAATGACATAGTCACGCAGGGAAACTTTTGTTAACCCAAAAGAATAATTGAGTAAGTTAAAGGGGAAAATGGGAGACAGTCGAGTTAAGCCGACAATTTTCCAACCTTCTTGGGCGACAGCTTCATCAATTGCGTTGAATTTTTTGTTTCCAGCAATTTTTTTAGACACCCAACCTCTCGCTAAATATCGCCCCACTAAAAAGGCACAAGTGGCACCTGCAACAGAACCGATAGAGACATAAATAGATCCTGCAACCACGCCAAAAATAGCACCTGCTCCCAAGGTTAAAAGGGAACCGGGAATAAACAAAACGGTTGCGAGAATATAAACCAAAATCAAGGCGAATGGCCCCCAGTATCCAAGAGTTGTGATCCAGTCTAATGTCTGTTTGAGATAATCTTGGATCAAGGAAAGAGCATCAGAAAGATTGAAAACATTTTCAGCCAAAATAATCAAGATTGTGACTCCCAAGCCCAACAGTATTAATTGTAAAGGTTGAGGGGTTTTTTCTGAGGAATTCATTTTAAACTAATGCACCTCCACAGCTTGAACCACATCCGGCGGTACAGCCATAACAAAAGGGGGCAGTTTGGATCTCTTGAATAACATCTAAGCTGTCAAGCTCTAATAATTTTTTGATGGTTAATTGTTCTCCCGTTGAGGTACGCGCTGGGATATTTTCCATTTGATTAAAGTCACAATCATAAAGATTTCCCTGGTAATCAATAGACAATTGATTCCTGCACATTAAATGTTCAATGGTATTGGCGTTATAATTCTCTTCGAGAAATTGCAGGTAGGGTTGATGTAAATTTTTGTTTTTGAGATAGTCTTTTGTTCGCCCAATTGGCAAATTAGTAATTGTAAATAGCTGGTTAAAATCTAAATCAAAATGTTGTTTGAGATACTGCTTATAAGCGGACTCAAGCTGATGTTGTTCAGGTGGTAGAGAAAAGGATTCGGATTGAGGTAAGGCGGGATTATACACTAAATCTAACAGAAGGTTTGGTTGTCTACCATACCCAAGCTGATTTAAGACTTGAATGGCTGTAATTGAATCTTGATAAACTCCCTTTCCTCTCATTTTATCAACGTTATCTTTCAAATAGCAGGGCAAAGATGCTATAATTCTGACCTGATACTGAGCGCAATATTCAGGAATATCTTGAAAGCCATTAACAAAATAAATCGTGAGATTGGAGCGAACAATGACTTCTTTTCCCTGGGAACGGGCGGCTTCGACTAAAGGTTTAAAGCCATAATTCATCTCAGGCGCTCCTCCTGTTAAGTCTACCGTTTTAATTTGAGGAAAACGATGAATCAGTTCAATGAGCTGTTCACAAAGTTCTGGGGAAAGTTCTTCTGTTCGTTTGGGGCTGGCTTCAACGTGACAGTGACTGCAAGCAAGATTGCATCGTTTACCCAAGTTAATTTGTAAAACTGAAATTGGTTGTTTGGTCAGGGGAGAACCTAATTTTTGATGAAAGGGTATTTGGGTGGTTTTCAGCATGATTGATTTTGGGTTTGAGTCATAAGTTATTAATGATAGTAGCAAACTTCTACAAAGTTCAACCTCAATACTTTGACTGGGACTGTTTTGGCGAGGATCATAGAGAATGTTGGTTATTTGTCTTTGTGATTTCTGTATTGTTAATATCTTCATTCAAAGTCAGTCAACTGAATTTTCCCTGAAAACAAGCTGAGGATTCAATAATATCTCATTAAAACTCATTTAATTGCTCAAAAAAACCTATTGATATATTATACCCCGTCACTCATTAATTTTAAAATTTAACTTTTATTGAAGTGCCATTTTTTGTTGTATTGAACCATGAAAATCATCCATCCAGAGTCAAGATTTGCTATTCTATGGGAATCTATTATTGTTTTAGTGACGCTTTATAATTATATTTCGATTCCTTTTCGGATTGCCTTTGTCACCAATGCGGCTGATCAAATCTGGTTAACCTTGGATCTGTTAAGCGATAGCGTATTAATTCTTGATATTTTTATTAGATTTCAAATTGGATATATCGATCAAGGAGAATTTATCACAGATAAACAAAAGATTCGTCAAAATTATTATTCAACCGATTTAAAAACTAACTTAATTGCTAACATACCGATTGATTTAATTGTCAAAGTTTTCTTACCTCCGGTTCCGACTTATATTACTGGAATTATTAGAATTCCGCGACTTTTACGAGGGTTTCAATGTTTAGGAATTTTAAGACGCTGGGAAAATAATGTTAATGTTAATCCAGTTATGATTCGGATGATTAACTTAGTTGTTGTTATTTTTCTGATTGATCATTGGGTCGCTTGCTTATGGTTTTTTATTGGGGATGTTGCTGTGATTTCCGATGAATCTTGGTTAACCAATGCGTCTCTAGAAAATGCTCGCGTTATGACTCAATATATGAAATCACTCTATTGGTCAATTACCACTTTAACCACTGTTGGCTATGGAGATATTACCCCGACTAATGATTTAGAAATTGCCTTTACTTTAGTGATTATGTTTTTAGGGGTGTCGATGTATGCGTTTATTATTGGTAATGTAGCCTCTCTGATTTCAAATTTAGACTCAAACCAGGGTAGATTTCGAGAAAAACTCGATCAAATTCAAGCTTATATGCGTGAACGTCGAATCCCTTCTATCTTGCAGCAACAGGTGAGAGATTATTATCAGTATATGTGGGAATATAGCCATGATGCTTCGATGGAACTGGACTTTCTCGATGAACTTCCCCACTCTATTAAAACACGAATCTATCTTCATCTCTATCAAGAACTCTTAGAAAAAGTTCCTCTTTTTAAAGAGGCAGATAAAGGCTTCATAGAAGACTTAGTGATTAAGTTAAAACCGCGTATTTTACCCCCTAATGATTATATCATTCGAGAAGAACAACTCGGCCATGAAATGTATTTTATCAAACGAGGAGAGGTGATTGCTTTTTCTGAAAAAACAGGTCGAATTTATCGAACCATGACGGCGGGAATGTTTTTTGGTGAAATTTCTCTTTTGTACTCCAGTCGGCGAACGGCTTCTGTTAGAACTCAAACCTATTGTGAACTATTTGTTCTCTACAAAGATGACTTTGATCAAGTCTTAGAAAATTATCCCCGATTTTGGGAAAAAGTTAAAGAAATTGCTGAACAACGCTTTCAAACCAAATAATCTAATGAATTGACTTCTGAGCAAAAATCCGTCTAACTTAGGGTTTATTGAGGTGGGTTTACTCAGGTGCGTTCAGAGATCGCGCTACGCACCTTTAGCAATTATATTCCCCACCAAACATCTATTGAAATTTGTTCCGGTCAAATTGCCGATAAACCTGAGAAACCTCTTGAGTAACTGAAGGCGTGCGATTTTGTAGCCAAGCAAATAACGCAGCCGTTGCCACTAAAATTAATGTTGTGGCTGTAACTAACTGCAACATAATACTATAACGCATTTATTCCTCCTCTTAAGCTAAGTTAAAATGTTCCATATGAACGTGAGTAACCGGAACATCCAGTTCAAATAATGCCTTTTCAACTTGATCCATCATCACAGGTGCCGCACAGGTGAAATATTGCCGACTCCCTCGATGAATGGGAATATATCGGGCTAACAACTCTTTATCCACATAACCTGTTTCTCCTTCCCAGTTTTCATCACCATGACGCAACACATAAACAATCGTTAAATCTATTTTATCTTTCAGGCCTTCCAACTCATCTCGATAGGTAATATCCTCCCAAGAATTAGCCGAATAAATCAGCAGAAAAGGACGATCATCCTGTCGTTCCACAGCCGTTAATAACATACTGTAAATGGGTGTAATTCCTACCCCTCCGGCAATCAAAACAAACCCGGCACTATCCCAATAGCGTTCTGTTGTAAACACGCCATAAGGCCCGTCTAAATAGGCTTTAGTTCCCGGTTGAATCTCCTTAATTCTTTTGGTAAAATCCCCTAATGCCTTAATCCCAAATTCAATTCTATCCGGTCGATCTCCACTGGAAGACATGGAAAAGGGATGTTCTCGCATACTCAACGGCGTAATATTCAGCGTTAACCAAGCAAATTGACCCGGTTGAAACTTAAAGCCTGGATGACCTAACGGACGCAGCGCCAACGTCCAAACATCTCCCCGTTGAGGCATCACCGCTTCTACAACATAGGGGCGTTTTTTCAGTAACCAGGGTTTAACGAGACGGACATAGACAATTAACCACAATGCGATTAACATTATGCCTGACCATAACACTATTTTCCAAAAATAACTCAGGTAATACCCCACCCCAATGGCGTGTGCAAAGCCTAACCCAACAGCCAAAACCGCTAAAATGGTATGGGCAGCCCGCCAAGGTTCATAGGGAATTTTTAGGGGTTGACGCCAAATTGTTGTGACCACCATTGCTAAAAATGCCACCGTTCCCGTCACCGCAAAACGCGCCCGCCAAGGGGCTTCGGGAAAGTTCAACAATTCCAGGGTTTCAGGATCATTGATAAACAAAATAATCGGATGAATGACAACCATCCCAAACGCTGCAATCGAGGTATAGCGGTGAAACTGCAATAAAATATCAATCCCGTAAGAATTTTCAATCTTATTCACCCGGGCGGCAATCACAAATTGCAACGCCATCATCGCCAAACCAATAAAGCCTAAAGCGACGGAAAATTCCACCCAAAATCCCCTAGCGGTGGGCGCGGGATGAAGAATTAAGGCGAGTAGGGGAAACATGATAATCAACATATAGGCGACAATCCATAACATTGCTACCGCAATGGGACTGTGCATCAGTAATCGTCGCATGACTAAACTCCTGATTTAAACGAATAGGTGGGCATTCCGGGGGTTGCAGTGGAAACAGAAAACACATCTCCGGCATAGAAGCCTTGTTGGATTTCTTGCTGACTGAGGCCTACTGAGGCGGTGGTGATGTACAAATCGGTGAGTTGAGGGCCTCCAAAGGTGGGGCAAGTCGGACGCTGTACGGGCATTTTCAGGCGTAGGAGTTCCTCGCCATGGGGGTTAAAACAGACGACCGCCCAACCATCCCAAAGGGCTGACCAGATATTCCCGGCGGTATCAACAGTCAGTCCATCAGGTTCTACGCTTTCATCTTCCAACTGGACGAACACACGGCGATCGCTGATTTTCCCGGTTTCTCCATCAAAATTGTAGGCATAAATAGTCCGTTTGGGGGAGTCTGTAAGGTAAAAGGTTTGACCATCGGGACTCCAACCTAAACCGTTGGAAATGGTTAGCCCGGTTTCCATTTCTTCTAAGGAACCATCAGCATAGCGATAGAGGGCGGCTTGTCCAGGGACTTGGCTAATAGAACCGATCCAAAATCGCCCCTGGGGGTCACATTTGCCATCATTAAACCGGGTGTCGGGATGGGAGAATTTGACAGATTTTAGGGTTTCAAGCTTTTCGGTTTTGAGGTTAAGAAATGCCAAGCGATCGCGGAGGGCTAATAAGAGTTGATCGGGTTTAGCGATCGCGATCGCACTGACAAGATCTCCGACCTCGAAATAGCGATCTTTTCCCGTTTTTGGGTTAAATTGATGAACCAGATGATTGTAAATATCCACCCAATAGAGGGTTTGTTGATCGGCATCCCAAACGGGGCCTTCTCCTAAACGCGCCCTGGCTGTCAGAAGATTCTGCACAGAGGATTGAACTAAATTCATGGCGTTTTTACTAAATTTTTATCCGTTGTTTGGGCGTTGGTTCTCATCGCACAATCACGAATGAGAGTGGCAACTAAAGCCGTCCACCCAGTTTGATGATTTGCACCCAAGCCAGCACCGTTATCGCCTTGAAAATATTCATAGAATAGCAGCAAATCTCGCCAATGAGGATCGGTTTGAAAGAGATGATGACCACCATGTACAGGGCGATTTCCCGCCTCATTTCGTCGGAAGATATCGATTAACCGTTGGGATAAACAATCTGCAATATCTTCGAGGGTTTTGTATTCTCCTGATCCGGTGGGATATTCTATTTTAAAGTCTTCTCCAAAAAACTGATTATAGTTTCGCAGAGATTCAATTAATAAATAATTCACCGGGAACCAGATCGGCCCTCGCCAGTTAGAATTTCCGCCAAACATTCCACTGGTAGACTCTGCGGGTTCGTAGCGAACTTCATGGGTTTCGCCGCCAACGCTAAAGGTATAGGGATGATCGGCATGATAACGAGAAACGGATCGGATGCCATATTCACTTAAAAATTCGCTTTCATCTAATAAGCGTTGTAATATTGCTTTCAATTTTTCGGGGTCTGCGATCGCCAGTAAATGACAACTATTCATTCCCTCAGCGATCAGAGAAGCAATATTTTCTTGTAAATTAGGGCGATTTTCCACAAACCAATCAAAGCGGCGTTTAAAGTTGGGAAAGCGTTCAAAGACTGAAGCGCTTAAAACGGTTGTGGCAAAGAGTGGAATTAACCCTACCATTGATCGGACTTTTAAATGATGACGTTCATTATTAGAAGTGTGAAGTACATCATAAAAGAATTGATCGGTATTATCCCACAGGTGAATATCATCTTCTCCCATGTGGTTCATGGCATCAGCAATATATAAGAAATGCTCAAAAAACTTGCTGGCAATATCTTCATAAACGGGGTTAGTTTCTGCCAGTTCTAAGGCAATATCTAGCATATTTAGACAATACATTGCCATCCAGCTTGTGCCGTCGGACTGTTCTAAATAGCCACCTGTTGGGAGTTTTGAACTGCGATCAAATATTCCTATATTATCTAGACCTAAAAAACCGCCTTCAAACAGGTTATTGCTATTCTCATCTTTGCGGTTTACCCACCAGGTAAAGTTTAGTAAGAGTTTTTGAAAGACTCGTTCTAAAAATTCGAGATCGCCTTCTCCATAGATCTCTTTTTCGATTTGATAAACTCGCAAGGTTCCCCAAGCATGAACGGGAGGATTAACATCACTAAAATGCCATTCATAGGCGGGCATTTGTCCGTTGGGATGGAGATACCATTCTCGAGTGAGGCGGCTTAATTGACGTTTGGCAAAATCAGGATCAATTAAGGCAAAAGGCACCATATGAAAGGCGAGATCCCAAGCCGCATACCAGGGAAATTCCCACTTATCGGGCATGGAAAGAATATCATCATTGAATAAATGTTTCCATTCTTTATTGCGTAAGTAATGGCGTTGGGGTGGGGGTTGAGTTTCATCGCCTCGTAGCCAATCTTCGACAACATAATGATAATATTGTTTCGTCCAAAGTAACCCTGCAAAAGCTTGTCGTTGAACGTTGCGGGTATCTTCTCCACAGGTTCCAGGTAAGATGCGATTATAAAATTCTGTGGCTTCTTCTATTCGCTGATCAAGGGTTGTTGTAAACTGATGATCAAAGGGATTTTCTAGGCTTTGAGGAGGTACGTCTGAAAGGCGTAACTGGATAATTTTTTCTTCTCCGGGTGCGAGTTCAAAGCGATAATGAGGGGCGACTTTTGTGCCTTCTGAGTTGGGGTTGATCGCTTCTTTTTTCCCGTGAATAATATAATCGTTAATGCTGTCTTTAACGTAGGGAGTCGGGTTATCAACACCATAGAGACGGTGTTTGTTGGTTTCGTTTTCAGTAAATAATAAACCCTCTGGGGTTTGACAGTATAACCAGCGATCGCCTAATGTAGGGTGAGAGGCTTGGATAATCGCTAAATTGTCGTGATGGATCTGTTTAAGCTGGGGTTTCTGGCTGTTGTGTTGCCAAGACCAAGTATTGCGAAACCAAAGGGTGGGAAGTAGATGCAGGGGTTTAGGAGTATCAGCGCGGTTAATGACCCGAATTTGTATTAAGATATCTTCAGAAGTTTGTTTCGCATATTCAATAAAGACATCAAAGTATTCATTTTGCTTAAAAATCCCCGTATCGACTAACTCAAATTCAGGATCATAGTAACCTCGTTCTTGATTTTTTTGGGTTAATTCTTCATAGGGAAATGCCGCCTGGGGGTATTTGTAGAGGTATTTCATATAAGCGTGAGACGGCGTATTATCGAGGTAAAAATAATATTCTTTGACATCTTCCCCGTGATTGCCTTGTGGCCCCGTTAAGCCAAAAATTCGCTCTTTTAAGATAGTATCTTGTTCATTCCAAAGGGCGATCGCAAAACACAGGCGTTGATGATTATCGGAAATTCCCCCAATGCCATCTTCACCCCAACGATAGGCCTGCGATCGCGCATGATCATGGGGGAAATAATCCCAAGCTGAACCATCTGAGCTATAATCTTCTCGGACAGTTCCCCATTGACGTTCACTTAAATAAGGCCCCCAACGTCGCCAGTAGTCTTGGCGTTGCCGATCTTCGGCGAGGCGTTTTTCTTCTGCGGTTAAATGTCTAGTATTCAAAATATCTGTTCTCCACTTATCGCCATTTCAGAATCATTTTTCAGGGCCTAATTTTGACCTTCTGAGTTATGATTTCACAGGATTACTTTATCTCAAGAGGGAGTTTTTCTCTATCTACCGAAAGGGATAGTTTAGTCGAAAGGGGTCGCCGTGTATTCTAAATGGACAGTGCAACTCAGCAAATTATCGGTTAATAATGATCTTTAAATCTTTTAAAAACCCTAAAAAAAATTCATTTCCTCAACTCAAAACCTGTTGGTCTGTCGTTTGGGGGAGACTCAATACACCGCTAACGGATGTCATTTGGCAAGATGAACAGTTAGCTGTTATGAGTTCCCAAAATCAGGATCTATTAACCCTAAGTTCAACGGAAGAATTTGTCCTTATTGGTGATATTTGGTTAACCAACTCGAGAGAATTAAAGCAACGGTTAAACAGAGAGGGGATTAATAATGATAAACAATTAGTGGCTGAACTTTGGGAAAAATATGGGTGTGAATGCTTGCCTTTTTTAGTCGGAATGTTTGCTTTTATCGTTTGGGATAGACAAAAACAGACCCTCTGGATCATTCGCGATCGCGTTGGTTCTCGCACGCTTTATTATACCCATACAAGTTCAGTTCGTTGGATTTCTCCCCAATTAAAAACCCTTTCTCCCTACCGTTCATCAGACTTAGATTTAGTCGCATTACGGGATTATTTATGTTGTGCATTTATTCCCGGTGAAAGAACCCTTTGGCAAGATATTCAAGAAGTTCGTCCCGCAACAGTGATACAATTTCCATCGGGTGAAAAATCTAGTTATTGGCAACTCGAAGAAAAAATTATAGATTCTGATAAATCTTTAGTTTACTATGGAGAATCTTTGCGTGTTTTACTCAATCAAGTTGTTCAAGAATACTTGCCACAAAATCAAGCCGTCGGAGTGTTTTTATCGGGAGGTTTAGACTCTAGTTGTATTACCGCTTTAGCCTCAAAATTTCATCATCAAACCCTTCATACTTACTCCATTCATTTTGGCGAAGAATCTCCCAATGAGTTAGAATTTTCGTCATTAGTTGCAGAACATTGTCAAACCGAACATCATATTTTAGAAATCACATTTTCTCAGATGTGGAATGATCTTTCTGAAGCTATGTTTTATTTAGATGATCCCATTGGTGATCCGTTAACGGTTCCCAATTTATTACTGGGAAAATTAGCTGCAAAAGATGTACAGGTTATCCTGAATGGAGAGGGGGGAGATCCTTGTTTTGGCGGGCCAAAAAATCAACCGATGCTGATTAATTCTTTATATGGTTCAGTGACTCAACAAGATAATTTAACAGCCTATTTGAGTTCTTTTAAAAAATGTTCAGATGATTTATCACAACTTTTAAAACCTGATATTTATGCAGCTATTCAGTCAGAACCTTCTGTTTTTTCTGAAGATTTAAACTCTACGATGAGTTACTTAAATCGATTAATGGCTTTGAATATTAAATATAAGGGTGCTGATCATATTTTAACAAAAGTCAATAACTTAATGTCGGCGGTAAATTTACAGGGAAGATCCCCTTTATTTGATCAACGTATTGTAGACTTGAGTATGCAAATTCCTCCAGAATATAAACTTTCAGGAGTCGAAGAAAAAGCCGTTCTCAAACAAGCTGTCAAGGATATTTTACCTGATACAATTATTAACCGTCCTAAAAGTGGGATGATGGTACCCGTACAGTTAGGATTTCGGAAATATTGGCACAAAGAAGCGAAAAGTTTACTGTTAAATAAAAATAGCCTAATTTCACCTTATTTGAATCAATCTATAATTAAAGATTGGCTAAACTATCGCGGAGATACTTGGAAAAGATACGGGGTTAAATTGTGGTTGCTGGTCAGTTTAGAGATGTGGTTACAGGTTCATCAAAAATAGTAGGCTTAACCAAATGTCTGAAAAGATTGATAGAGGATGTTGTTTTTTCGATCTGTTTCTTCTAAAAGGGAATCATCTGTTTCTCTTAAACTCGAATCATCCAAATTCAATGCTTGGTTAGCCAGACTTTGACTGAGAATGTGAATCAACTTTTGAGGAGGAATAGATGCTAATTCAGAAAAATTTCCATCTGTTAGCCATTCTAATTCATCTTCTCCTAAACTTTGCTGAATTTCTAGAGGTAACTGTTTAGCTTGTTGTGCTGATTCTTCAGTCATTTTTATCCAAATACCTTTACCCTTAACTGCTAAAATTTGACGAGGTAATATTCCGATATCAATAATCGTAACATTACTTTCTCTAAACCATTGATCGCTGGTTTGTAATTGATGTATAATACTCACACCTTGAGGAGTACAATCATGCACCGCATAAACCCATAAATTCGGGTTGCGGCGTAGCATTTGCATCACAGTATTAAAAATATTTTGAGGATAGCCATCAATACTGAGAATCGCACAATTTTTTTCAAAGTGAAAGTTATTAGCAATTAAAAATTGAGCAATATCCGCACTCTCACAAACAATTAATTGATCAAAACTATAAGCACTAACATCTGAGTTAATACTGGCTTCAATTTCATTTTGAGGAGGAGGAAGTAATTTAACGATTTTACCATTAATTCTTTCCCATTCTTGTATCCAGATATCAAAATAATCTTTAACATATCCATGTTCATAATTCTTGATTTGACGAGTGGCGCGAACTTGACCCCGTTTACCTTCTTTGAGATCCGCCAAGTATACTGAGAAATTGGTTAGCGTTTTTCGAGTTAAGAATAAAGGTGCTGCTAGTAATAACGTAACTATAAAAGAAATTGGTTGATTTTCAAAGCTTAAAACTAGATTTGAGAGAAAATCTATGTAATAAAAATACCCGCGAGTGATCAGAGTTCCTATCATTAAAATTGTTAAATTACTAAAAAATACGGTTCTTTTCTTGCGAAGTTGGCGATGATATCGATGTTCGTTTGGTGTCCATAAAAAATTTGAATGAAATAAGGGGAGTATAATTGCATTGCTGATTAGAAATATGAACCAAAAGCTACCACTTTTCCAGTCATTTGTAAATAAAGAAGTCAAGGTTAGATTTGGAAAAACAGTCCATAAAATGACTTCAGCTAGAAGGTTTAACCCAAGATAAACCGCAATCGCATTTTTTTTTGCCAGGGAGGGATTGGTATTTTCTATTGTGAGTACATTGATAGATGTGATGGTTGGTTGAGGTTTGATTTTACCCATAAAAGGTAATGGTGATAATTTTAGAGATAAAAAATACTTAAACTGTTTAGCTGTAAAGTAAAGCGTGTTATTTGCAGAAATTTTATTAATTGCATTAAAGAAGAAGGTATCGGTTAATTTTGTAGGATATATTCGACTATTTTTCCGATAATCAAACAAAAATGGATGCTTACATTGCTTACAGCGACTCACTCCACTGGTCGTTCTTTCTCGGTAGGTATTGTTAGTTCCACAGTTAATACACTTCATAATTAAATTGCTCATTATTTAGTATTAAAACTGAATATAAAATTAACCAAAACTTTGAAAAACATACAGCGAACTATCTGAGTTATCTACAAAAAAAGAATCGCTATCCGCACTATCCAAACTTAAATCCCTTGTAATTCCTCGCTGAATAATTTGAATTAATTGTTGAGAACCGAAAGATTCTAACTCCACAAAGTTTCCTGCATCTAACCATTTTAATTCTTCCGTCGATAAACTTTGACGAACTTCTCTCGGTAATTCAGTGGCTTCTTTGCCTGAATTCGGAGAAGATTGAATGAAAATTCCCCGTTGACTTTCTAAAACTTGACGCGGTGTAATTCCTAAATCTACTATCGCTTGATTTGTATTTGAAAACCAACTTTCGCTTGTGCGAAGATGATGAACTAAATTCATCCCTCTCGGCGTACAACTATGCAACGCATAGACTTGTAAATCTGGATTTCGGCGTAACATTTCCATTGTCGTTTGAAAAATATTTTGAGGATATCCGGTAATACTGAGAATCGCACAGTTATGTTCAAAGTGGAAGTTATTTGCGATTAAAAATTGGGCGATATCAGCAGTATCACAAACAATTAATCGATCAAAACTATAGTTTGTAATCTCAGAATTAACGGTTGTAGGCTGAAGACTTTGTTGGGGAGAGGGTAACAGTTTAGGGTGATTCCCGTTAATTTCTTGCCAACGATTTAACCATCCTTGAAATTCATATTGATTTAGGATGAGTTCTTCGGGTAATCCGGCTTTATTTGCGTGTTTAAACCCCAAGTAAAGTGATAATAGTCCAAGTGTAACGACAGTACAAAAAAACAGAAAAGATTGAATAATGAATAATCCCATCGGAATTCCTATCAATAAAATAATCCAACCCACTATTTTTAAATGATGAGTAGCAGACTTCCGTTTTTTAGGATGAAACGACTTTGATCTTGAAGAATTAAATAAGTAAAAAATAACGCCGAGTTGGTAAAGACTATTAGCAATGATTAATGACAAAGAAGTACCGACTGATTCAACGATTAACCCTCCAAAAGTAGCGACAAATATAAGATTGAAGAATAAGTACATAATCACAAAAGAAAGATTAGATGTTATCGTGAATTTTTTTCGTTTATAGCGTCTTTCTAACCAATAAAACAATTGCTTTGATGTAAAATATAAGGTATCATTTACAGAAATACTTTTGATGGCATTTGCAAAAAAACCATCTGTTATCTTTACGGTTTTCATTATCTTCGGTTCAAAGACAAAGGGATGATTACAATCTCTGCATCTTCCTTGATTTAGGGTTCTATCTCTTAGATTATTTTCGGTTCCGCAGTGAATACATTTCATAATGAAAATTCCTCCAATATAAAGATGATTAACTAAAACAATTGATGAGTCAGTAAAACGCTATAATCTTCCCGTTGACGAATTAACCGATGCTGTTGATTTTCGAGTAACACTTCCGCAGGTTTGGGACGATGTAAAAAATGAGAAGACATGGCGTAACCATAAGCCCCGACATCTAAAATCGCAATGATATCTCCAATTTCTAAGGCGGGAAGTTGACAGTTTTTCCCTAAATAATCTCTCGAATAGGTGGTATTTCCACAAACATCAGTGATGTATTTTTGATCAGATTTTTCCTCCTTAAAACTGACAATTTCTCGATAACCGCCATGAACAGAAGGAACGGAAAGATTTGCAACAGTTGTATCAACTCCCACAATCTGTTTTTCTCCTTGCCATTTGATAGCAACAACTTTCGCCAATAAAGTCGCACATCCGGCAATTGCAGCCCTTCCGGGTTCAATAATTAACTCTATTTTTCGGTTTAATTTTATGATAGAATTTGTAATTTCTTGCCCAAATAACCCCCAATTAAAAGCAATTCCATTCTGTTGATAAGGATAACCAAAACCCCCACCAAAATCTAAATATTGCCAATCAGGTAACTGTTGGGAACAATGAATGATGGCATCAATCACTTGAGTAAAGGCTTTTGTGGCATTAGTTCCTGTTCCTCGATAAAAGTGTAAACCCCTTAATTTTAGTCCGAATTTCTGACAGATTTTAATCGCATCAGGAAAATCTTTAGGATTCACTCCAATCCGACTTTCTCCGGTTATTTCGGGTAAATTTAACCGTAAACCGAGTTTAAAACCTTCTGGGTTTTCTGTTGTATTTTCTAACACTTTACAACATAACTTTAATTGATCCAAACTATCTAAATTTAGGGTTTTTACGCCCCAGTGAATCACTTGCTGCATTTCTTCCCGGTTTAAATTACTCCCTGAATAAACAATAGAATCAGGAGAAAACCCCGCTTTTAAACCTAAATAAATATCTCCGGGGGTGTTGGCGTGTAGCCCCCATCCTTCACCTTGAAATATTTTTAGTAATGCAACATTTCCATTTGTTACACTGGCAAAGTGAAACTGAGTCTTAGGATAGGAAAAAGCTTGACTAATCTGTTGAATCGTTTGGTGTAAATAGTCCCCATTATAAACATACAAGGGAGAACCATAAATTGTCAATAATTCTTGGGTAATTTCCTGAGAAAAAGGTAAAGTTAATCTTGAACTAATCATTGTTATTTTCTCCTTAGTTTTTACTCAATATTCAGTTTCATTAAATTTTCAGCTTTCGGTAATATTTCCAGAGTTTACGGGGAAAGATAAAGGGATGATTAAAGGATTTTTTATCAATTTTTTCTCCGAATACATGAACTCGCCACAGTTGCCACATCATTAATAACCATAACGTTTCACCAATTCTTCGTCCTTGAATATTTGCCCCCAATTCTCCTCTAACAATTTGGGCGGCAATTTGGGGATTAAAACAATGTTGTTCCTTCAATAAACCCGGATTTAACCAAGTCCCAATTTGAAACCAAAACTCATTGAAACACCAAGCGGTTAACGGAACACCCATTCCTCGTTTTTGTCGCCAAACAATTTCTGAAGGAAGCCAATCTTCAACCGCCCGTTTCAGGATATATTTTTCACAACTGCCTTGTAAACACAGTTCTCCTGAGAGTTTAAATGTCCATTCTGCTAAGGCTAAATCACAAAATGGCGATCGCACATTTAATCTATGATATAATCCTAAATTAGTAGCACGAGGATGGATATTTTGCGCCCCTTTTAACATTAAAGTTGCCCGACGTAAGCGATGTAAAAAAGAAGGACAAAAGCTTTCATCTAGTGCATCTTTTATCCAGGTTTCAGGCTGTAATTCTTTGATATTTGTATAAAATTCAGGCTGATAAACTTGGGCTTCATAGCCCCATAGTCGATGAAAGGTGCGTAAATAGTTTTCAATAAAATTATCCTGTCCATAAACACTAGCAGCAATTAACGGTTTATTTGTCCAACCCGCAAAGAGTTGATCTCCTCCTTCCCCATTAAAAATAGTTTGAGTCTCTTGACTTGCAGCTTCGTTGAGTAAATATAAAGGAACAGTTACCCCATCTCCAAAGGGTAAATCTAAGGCTTTAACAGTAGGAATAATGGCTTGTTTAATCCTATGAGGTGTAGCATTAACTTTAACTAAAGGAATATTCAAAAATTCAGAAACTTTTTCAGCATAGGGATATTCAGGAATACCGACTGAACCAAAATCTAAAGTATAGGCACGAACTTTTACCCCGGCTTGGACTAATAATGCTGCAACTATCGAAGAATCAATTCCTCCCGACAGAAAAACACCAACAGGTTCATCTTTTAAGTCTAAAATTTGCTGTTTAATCGCATTTTTGAGTAAGGTTTGCAGTTGAGAAACTGCCAGTCTTTCATCATTAATTTTTTCTGGATTTTCTTTCCATTGGTGAAGGGAACGAGATCGAGAGAAATTAATCATTTGATGCTGTTTGTCTGCTTTCCAGATGAACTCCGTTCCCGCAGAAATAACCTGAATTTCTGTAATGGGTGTGAGGGGCGTTGGTACATAGGAAAAACAGCTATAACCATACAAAGCAGAATGATTAATTTCTGGATGTTCGACAATAGATAAGAGGAATTTTAACTGAGAGGAAAACCAAATCACCTCGCCTTGTTTCATCCAAAATAACGGAACTCGCCCAAAAGGTTCTCGCCCTAAAATTAAACCCTGGTTTTCTGTTAAACTCACCCAAGCATCGGAAAACTGATGCAAACCTGATGCAGAAAGAGAGGCTATTTTTCCGTCTGGGTTGTTAGACGTTGAAACATTAATAACATTCCAAATCAGATCAATGTGATGACTATCATTTCTACTATTTTTAGGAATAGATTTAGGACAAATTATTTTGAGTTTTGCTTCAAGTTCTTGTTGATTTCCATAGCCCCAATATCCAAGAAAGTGACCCATATTCATTACCTAACTTCAAAGGTTTTATCACTCAGTAAACGATCTTCTAAAAACATCTGTACTGTCCAGATGCCAGGTGTTGCTGTTGGACTAATGTTATAACGACAGCGAGTTTCCCAAGTTGAAGTCCTAATTTCTTGGGTTTGATAACGATTTTGTCGGACAATTTGACCATCTGGATCAATCCAATTACAAGAAAGATTGAGTTGTCTACCGATGGGGGCATCCTGTAAGGTAACACGATAAAAAATTTCTGAGTTTGTTTGTCGAGAAATAGAAGTAAAAGGATTATTATCGAGGGCTAAAGTAATTTGATTTTGTTGGGCTTGAACTCGATTTAGGATAGCATTTTGATGCTGAATATAGACAAAAACAGAGACAATAACAACCCCCAAAACCCCAACAAATCCCATTGTAATCAATAAATTTTTTCTTTTTTCTCTGGCGATGACCTGGCGGCGACGTAACTGGATGATTGCTTCATCGAGCAATTCGGGTGGTAAATTTAATTCTTGTAAAATTTCTTGGATTTGTTCACGATTGAACTCGGCTTCCCGACGATTAGAAAGCGCTCCCACTTCAGCAATAATTTGCTGCAATTGTTCTTCTTTAAGTCGCTGTTCCATGAGTTACCTTGGGGGAAATCTGCAACCGTCGCCAACCTCTCCCTTGAGATCGGCTACTCTTAATATCATCAATATACCGAACTTTTATGAAATTCTTCCTGCCCATTAACTCCTTTTAACCGGATTTTAATAGAACTTAACTCAAAGGACTTGGGTATCTCCGATAAAGGAGTTACAATATTAATGAAATTATTCTAAACATCAGGTCTGCTTTTCCCTACATTACCCGTTTGAAATTTTCCCTCAAATTACCACCTATGGACTGGCCAAAAATTTCTGTCGTTATTCCCACCTATAACCGTGAGGAAGCCCTACGGGAAACCTTAGTGGATGTTTTCAAACAAGACTACCCTGAGTTTGAAGTTTTAGTTGTGGATCAAACTCGTTCTCATCAACCGGAAACTCAAACTTATTTAGAAGAACTGGCAAATACAGGTAAAATTCAATGGTATCGTTTAGAATGGGCAAGTCTTCCCGGCGCCCGAAATTATGCGGTTCGACGTTCAACGGGCGACATTATACTTTTTCTAGATGATGATGTTCAACTTCCAGACAACTTTTTAAAAGCCCATGCCCGGAATTATATCGAAGCCGGAACCTCTACTCCTAAAAATATTGGTGCGGTTGCGGGACGAGTTTTTGATCGCATGAAATTAGGAGATTCCGGTGGAGATTTAATCATCGAAGAATTGCCCCCCCAAGCCTCTGATCCGGGAATTGCTTGGTATCATATTGATTTAGTTCATACCATTAAACCGCAACAAGTCATTTCTGCTAGAGGCTGTAATATGTCTTTCCGGCGAGAAATCTTTGATCAACATGGCTTACATTTTGATGAACGCTTTAAAGGCAGTGCGGTACGAGAAGAATCAGACTTTTGTTTAAGATTGCGAAAAACAGGCTATGTAATTTGGTACGATCCTGAAGCCCATCTGGTTCATTTAGGAGAAGAAGTGGGCGGTTGTCACGATATTGGTACCCGTTCAATGCAATATCAAATTACCTTCTATCACAATCACTTTTTTATGGGGTTAAAGAACCTGACAATTCCTCAATGTTTGCGCTTTTTTGCCAAATTATTTGATTGTCATGTTCTCGGACATCCTCCTTGTAATAAAAGTGGTTCTCCGATTAAAGTGGTGACTCGATTTGGATTTTACACCCTGGGATTTTTAAAAGCGGTGGGAACTCAAATTCAATCCCTGTGGAATCAAGGTCAAGTTTACACTCAACAAGATGAATTAACCAAAAACTAAACGGTTAATTTTGATATTTTTTGTATTTATCCCCCATGAAAATTTTAGTTGCTAGTCATACTTATATCGTTGATCTCAACCGAGAAAAATGGCGAGAATTAGCCAACCTCGCCCCAGAAATTGAAGTCACTCTTGTCGTTCCCCGTCGCTGGAAACCTGGCGGAGTTCAGAATAAAATTATTGATTCTCAACCTGTTGATGAAGGATCATTTAAAGTTGTTCCCGTTTCTAACTTCAGTCAAAACAATCAAGGTTTATTAACCTTTGGGTTAGATTTAGTTTCACTGCTGAAAACATTTAAACCTGATATTATCCAAGTCGAACAAGGATCAAAAGCAATCACCTATGCTGAGTTTATTACCCTGAATAAACTCTTGGGTTTAAAAGCAAAAAATATCTTCTTTACTTGGTGGAATATTCCCTATTATTTGAAATTTCCCATTTCTCTCATCGAAGCCTATAACCTGACAAATACCGATGGAATAGTCGTGGGAAATCAAGACGGAGCGGATATTTTACGAGAACGAGGCTACAAAGGGGCGATGGAAGTAATGCCTCAATTGGGAGTCGATGAAAGTTTATTTAAACCTAATCCTCAACCGAAATTAAAAGCAGAATTAGGCATAAAAACTGATGAATTTGTTGTGGGATTTGTGGGGCGGTTTGTAGAAGAAAAAGGG
Source organism: Limnoraphis sp. (assembly GCA_050485465.1). Classification (GTDB taxonomy): domain Bacteria; phylum Cyanobacteriota; class Cyanobacteriia; order Cyanobacteriales; family Microcoleaceae; genus Capilliphycus. Next base: position 38,227 of record JBJHBL010000048.1, read on the forward strand.
CTTTTAACGTTAGTCAAGGCTTTAGAAAAAACAAAAGATTTATCCTGGAAAGCCTTATTACTCGGACGGGGAGAATTAAAGCAACAAATTCTTGAAAAAGCCGTAGAATTAAGCATCAACGACCGATTAATCTTGGTAGAAAGTGTGCCTCACGATGAAGTGCAGCGTTATATTAACGCAATGGATGTGTTAGTCTTACCCTCCGAAACCACTTATAAATTTAAAACCATAACATCAGTGGGATGGAAAGAACAATTTGGTCATGTTTTAATCGAAGCAATGGCCTGTAAAGTTCCCGTTATTGGTTCAGACTCTGGTGAAATTCCTTATGTGATTGGAGAAGCGGGGTTAGTCTTTCCTGAGGGAAATGCTGAAGCCTTAAGCGACTGTTTGCGTCAATTGATTGAAAAGCCTCAACAAGCAGAAGAACTGGCTCAAAAAGGCTATGAACGCGCCCTCAAGTGTTATACCAATAAAGCTTTAGCGGAACAGCTACTCTTATTTTATCAAAAATTATGCTCTCACTCTCAATAGATTCTATTTTTGCGGTCAAAAGAAGAGGCGGGTTAATCTTAACATTAACTTCGCTTAACTTTCAGATAAATTCTTTGTTAAATTCCATAAATCTTTAGATGAATTGATCTGAATTGTTGGAAAAATAACAATCAATTTCTATATAAAAATTCAAGATTTACAAGTAGAAAACAGCGATAAAATAAAGACAACTTCTCAATTCAGGGAAGCATCAACCGTAAGACCGGGGAGGAAATCCGAAAAATAGAGGTCGCTAAAAATGTCCTGTTTTTCGATACAATACAAATCATGTACCCCATGCGAACAAAACACTGAGTGTGGCAACTCCAAACCGCAAAACCATCTTACTAGACTTTGAAAAGCCTCTAGCCGAGCTAGAATCTCGCATTGACCAGATTCGCCAGTTAGCCGAGGAAAACGGTGTTGATGTCTCTGATCAAATTCATCAGTTAGAAGCCCGTGCAACTCAACTGCGACACGAGATTTTTAGCACCTTATCTCCGTCTCAACGACTGCAACTCGCCCGTCACCCTCGCCGTCCCAGTACCCTAGACTATATTCAAGCCATGAGCGAGGAATGGATCGAACTGCATGGCGATCGCTGTGGTGGGGATGATCCAGCCTTAGTCGGAGGGATCGGACGACTTGCCGGACAACCCGTTGTCATGCTCGGTCATCAAAAAGGCCGTGATACTAAAGATAATGTGGCGCGAAACTTTGGGATGGCAGCCCCCGGAGGCTATCGTAAGGCGATGCGGTTAATGGAACACGCCAACCGTTTTGCAATGCCGATCATCACCTTTATAGATACCCCAGGCGCTTGGGCAGGTGTGGAAGCCGAAAAACTCGGTCAAGGAGAAGCGATCGCCTACAACTTGCGAGAAATGTTTCGCCTGGATGTGCCGATCATCTGTACCGTGATTGGGGAAGGAGGTTCAGGGGGAGCGTTAGGAATTGGAGTCGGAGAACGGTTATTAATGTTAGAGCATTCTGTATACACAGTTGCTTCTCCTGAAGCCTGTGCTGCGATTTTGTGGAAAGATGCGTCCAAAGCCCCACAAGCCGCACAAGCCCTAAAAATTACCGCACCCGATTTAAAAGAATTAGGGATTATTGATCACATTGTCCCCGAACCCGACGGTGGCGCCCATGCCAACCCCATCGAAGCGGCTGAACATCTCAAACAAGCTTTATTAGACTGTTTAGAGGAGTTGATGAGTCTGAGTAGTCAACAACGGCGAGAAATACGTTATCAGAAATTCCGCCATATGGGGCTGTTTACTGAAGAACCTGTCTAAAGCTATCACGACCAGAATTTTTAGGTTTTTACCGTATTTTTTTGGACAGATTAATTGAATCGGTATCTTAGAGAAACCTGAAGATGGTATAATAGCGAAGTAACAAATCTTTACAAATTTCTCAGATTTGCCATTTACAGATTTGCTACAACATCTTCGACGTGAGAACCACGATTCAACGTGGGTTAAGCGTTTAGGCAAGCTTAAAGCTTGTGGGTCATCTACTGTAAGTTACAAGAGTCAAGAATCTACAAACAGGGTAAAACCGAAACCAACAAATGTTTGAGATCTCAGCGATTGTAACAAAAGTTCAGGATGCCGCTCAGTTCAACTCAGCCTTAATCCTGAAGGCATAATGACAGTGCCAAACGGGTAAAATCCTTGAGTCATCGGTTTTCTAACGTCAACTCAGACTCTCTGTATATTCACACCCGAGAAATGTCAAATTCGTTCAGTCCAATCGGAGACTACTCACACCGTCCATGACTTCTCCCATAGAACGACGTGCCTTAATTACAGGGGCAAGTAGTGGGATCGGTAAGGCAACAGCCCTTGCCTTTGCCAAAGCCGGAATTCATGTCGCCTTAGTCAGTCGATCTGAGGAACAACTGGAAACCATTGCTGAACTTGCACGGCAAGCCGGAGTCGAAGCGAATGCCTATCCTCTAAATCTTGCCAAAGTTGAGCAAGTGCATGAGCAAATCGATACCATCGCTGCTGCTTTCGGCCCGATTGATATTCTGGTCAATAATGCGGGTATGGGCTACACTAGCCCCTTGGTTAGTACACCCCTAACCGAGTGGCAACAGGTCTTAGACCTCAACCTCACCAGCGTCTTTCAGTGCATTCAAGGCGTTTTACCAGGAATGCGTGAAAGAGCCAGTGGAACAATTGTCAACGTTGTTTCTATTGCAGGGCAACAAGTTTTCCCCAATTGGGGAGCTTATTGTGTGAGCAAATTTGGCTTAATGGCTCTATCCAAAGCCCTAGCAGTAGAAGAACGCCAGAACGGAATCCGTGTCACTGCGATTTGTCCAGGGGCTGTCAATACTCCGCTTTGGGATACAGAAACCGTTCAAGCTGACTTTGATCGTTCTGCCATGTTGACCCCAGAAATTGTCGCTGAGTCGATTTTACAGATTGTGATGTTGCCTCAACAAGCGGTGATCGAAGAATTAACCCTGATGCCGCACGGGGGAGCATTTTAATCCCGTTGAGATTTTTGACTCAATACCTGAGAAACGGATATCGCCTGATCACATCAAGCGGTGAAACCCTCAACGGCTAAACCCCCAGATTGTTTCATTAACCTATTTGTAATCGGGTGATCATCAAATCCCCTCCTGTGAGGGTTGCTGCTTAGGCTTGTTGCTACCAAGCTTTCCTGTCTAATGCCTAATTGTTCTTGTTTCTTTCTGTCGTTTACGGACTTGTTATGACTATTGCTTCCAATGGAAAGGGTTCAAAACCTGCAAATGCTTCCAGTAGTATCTTCAGCCGACCGGATCGCGCTTCTTCTACCTTAAATGGTCATCCCGTTGAATACCAACCCCTCACGGAAGTCTCGGATGAACAAATGATGGAAGCCGTGCGGACGATGTTACTGGGTGTCGGAGAAGATCCCGAACGTGAAGGTTTACTCAAAACCCCAAAACGAGTCGCTGAAGCCATGCGCTTTCTAACCAGTGGCTACAATCAATCTTTAGAAGACCTCGTCAATGGGGCGATTTTTGATGAAGGTCACTCAGAAATGGTGTTAGTTCGTGACATCACAGTATTTAGTATGTGCGAACACCATATGCTACCGTTTATGGGGAAAGCCCACGTCGCCTACATCCCCAACCAAAAAGTGATCGGACTGAGTAAACTGGCTCGCATTGTTGAAATGTACGCCCGTCGCTTACAAGTTCAAGAACGTCTCACCCGCCAAATTGCAGAAGCGGTGCAAGCAGTTCTCGAACCTCAAGGCGTTGCAGTGGTGATTGAAGCCAGCCATATGTGTATGGTGATGCGAGGGGTTCAAAAACCCGGTTCTTGGACTGTGACTAGCGCCATGCTGGGGGCTTTCCAAGACGAACAAAAAACCCGTGAAGAATTCCTTAATTTAATTCGTCACCAACCTAGTTTCTAAGGTTTTAAACACTTAATTTCAACTTCTCTAGAGACGTGCAATGCGCGTCTCTTTTGAGTTCTCCAGGCTTGAAAGACATGGCTAACTTCCTCCCACGTTATTTTAAGTTTGATTGGATCACCTCTGAATCAAGCCTGAGTACGGACTAAGTTAAGATCAATCTATAGAGAGAGGATTTTTGCAATACCCTCTGCTCCGATATCCTAACTGTTGGAGGGTGAAACGAAATGTTATACAGCCCGAAAGAAGACACCTACGAACGCAATGGCAAAGGGGAGATCAAGCCAAGCGTTGCAGACCAGCCTATCCCGAAAAAGCCCAAACACCGCTTTAAACACTTATTACTCGGCTTATTTGCTACAGGTTTATTAACGCTTCCCCTAGCTTTTTATTTCACTCAGAACCGTACTCAAGTTAACTCTGAAATTATAGAACGACTCACCGTTCCCGTCGCAACTCAGAACTTAACGGTGCGGATCACCGCAAGTGGCGTGGTTCAACCTGTGCGGCGCGTTAACCTCAGCCCGAAAACTCAAGGACGTCTGTCTCAACTTTTTGTTGAACAAGGCGATCGCGTGGAAGCCGGGGATCTGATCGCTCGCATGGAAAGTGGAGAAATTGAAGCTCAACTTTGGCAAGCCGAAGCCCGGTTAGCCCGATCACAAGCCAACCTGAACAGGTTGCAAACCGGAAGCCGCCCCGAAGAAATAGCCGCAGCCCAAGCCCGTTTAAATCGCGTTCAAGCCACTTTAGCTGAATTACGAGCGGGGACTCGTGCAGAAGAAATAGCCGTTGCTCAAGCTAAATACAATGAGGCTGAAGCCCGATTAGTGGATGCTCGTGAGGGAAGTTTACAAGATGAAATTGCCCAAGCCGAATCTCGACTCGCAGCCAATAAAGCTGAACTGCAACTGGCAACTGAACGGGCGCGACGTTATCAAGCATTGAAAGATCAAGGGGCGGTTTCAGAGGATAGTTTAGAGGAATATTTGCAAAACGAACGGCGACTGAGTGCGTTAGTTGAGGAAGCCGGAAAACGCATTACACAACTCCAACAAAATCGGCGAAGTCAAGTAAAACGATTAGAGGCTACTGTTGAGATGGAACGTCAAGCTTTGCGACAGTTGCAAAATGGCGCTCGCCCTGAAGAAATTGCCCGGGCAGAAGCAGAAGTAGCGGAAGTTCAAAGTAATTTAAATGAGCTAATTAACGGAACTCGCCCTGAAGAAATTGCCGCAGCCCAAGCAGAAGTTCGAGAAGCTGAAGCCCAAATTCGTTACTATCAAACCCAGTTAGAAGATAGCAATGTTCGCGCTCCTTTTTCCGGGGTTATTGCTCAACGTTATGCGGTAGAAGGGTCATTTGTTACGCCTGCAACTTCGGCTTCTGATGCGACTTCGGCGACTTCGACTTCGATTGTTGCTTTGGCAAAAGATTTAGAAGTGTTAGCGAAAATTCCAGAGGCGGATATTGGCAGAATTAAACCGAATCAAACTGTTGAAATTGTAGCAGATGCTTACCCGGATCAAGTGTTTGAAGGACGGGTTCAACTCATCGCCCCAGAAGCGGTAAAAGAACGGGATGTAACGCTATTTCAAGCGCGAGTTGAAATCATGACCGGGAAAGATTTACTTCAGTCGGGGATGAATGTAGATTTAAAATTTATTGGAGATCAACTCAATAATGCGTTAGTGGTGCCGACAGTGGCAATTATTACCAATAAAGGAGAAACCGGGGTATTGCTTCCCGATGAACAAAATCAACCGAAGTTTCATCCGGTTACGATTGGTTCAACGATTGGCAATCAAATTCAAATTTTAGACGGAATAGAAGCAGGCGATCGCGTTTTTCTTGAACTCCCTGAAGGGATAAAATTAGAAGATATCATTAAATAAATACAATAAAAGCATCAACCAAAAAAAACACTGGTAACGGATTAAACTTTGGTGGAGATAATTAAACCAATGCCAAGATCAAAACGGATAGATCATCTGAAACAATACTCACCCCCGATCCATCCAACCACCCTAAACCCATCCGTAACCAAAA
>JBJHBL010000049.1:0-44129 GCA_050485465.1 Limnoraphis sp.
TTCTAACAGGGATCGCTGACCTCTAAACTTATTAATAATAATCCCTTTAACTAATTCTCGTTCGTGAGGTTCAAGAAGCTGTAACGTTCCAACAACATGAGCAAACGCTCCCCCGCGATCAATATCAACAACTAACAGCGTTTTAGCTTGGAGATATTCTGCTACCCGCATATTTGTTAAGTCGCGGTGTTTTAGGTTAATTTCTGCGGGACTCCCTGCCCCTTCACAGACGATCATTTCATATTCTGAAGCTAAATGATCGAGACATTTAGTAATGGCTTGCCAACCGATATCAAAATATTGTTCATAATACTCGCTGGCTTTAACAACCCCTACCGCTTTACCTTTGAGAATGACTTGAGATGTCATATCCCCTTGAGGTTTCAGTAAAATCGGATTCATTGCCACACTCGGAGCAATTCCTGCTGCCCAAGCTTGCACCACTTGAGCGTAACCCATTTCCGCCCCAGCAGGGGTTACATAGGAGTTTAACGCCATATTTTGACCCTTAAACGGGGTAACTTTTATCCCTCGACGATACAAAATCCGACAGAGGGCAGCCGTGATCATTGATTTGCCTGCGTGGGAGGTTGTTCCCACTACCATCATTGCTTTCATTGTTAATTAAAATTGCAAAATTAGAATTGACAAAACCGCGAGAAATAGAGTCTAAAATTTTAGTAAAGACTGAAAAGATTAAAATTAAATCGATTTAGACTGGAAATCTCAAGCGGCGATGAATGAAGTTGAAACAGCGATCGCGCCAGGTTGGAGTACCCAGTCCTTGAGTTTGATGTTCTCCTTTTTCCACAAGCTGACGACCCAGGGGCGTAAGTCTGAAACTGTCTGTAATTCCCTGTCCGTCTACTTCTCGTCGCAGTACACCCACTTGAATTAGCCACAATAAATCATTTTCTACACTGAGTTCGGAGAGTGGGGAACGAGTGTAATTTTGTTCGACACCCCGAGAACCGGCGATCGCATTAAGTTCAACACTTTCATATCGCATTAAACTCAGTAATTTGAGTTGAAAGGGAGAACAACAAATCGCTCGTTCAGCCCGTTTTAGGGTACGAGGCGAATATTGGATAGATTTGGGAGTGGGAGACTCAACAGAGGTCATGGAATATAGTTTAGGTGAGCGTTGAGGATAGATCTGTTCATCAGTTGAAAAACCCGGCACTCAAAAACCGGGCTTTCTTTATATTCCATATTAGAAGGGTTGAAGCGACTACGCCACAGTTAACGGAAAAACTGGTGTCTATAAAGGATGGTTTCACCGTGATCCGGTATCCAGGCGATCCACTGGTTGTCTGCGTTTTGACAGAGGAGTAGGGCTTCGTCGTGACTGTAGGGGTTGGGAAGTTCTCGGAGATTGACCCAAGTTCCCGGTTCTTCTTCATCTGGAACCCCAGAGGGTTGTGAGGTTAGCCAGTCTGATGCTGAAGTGGCTGTTATTTTGGGGTAGAAGTCAAGGGACATAATGTTTTCCTCCATCGTTCTCAGAGTGTCTTTCTGACCACTAGGGCTTGTTGACGCTACTGACTTTAAAAATATTTTCTGTATCTAGCGTTACAGAATTTGGATTCAACCTCAAGTTTTTGTTGTACAACTTCATGTTTCATTCAGGGAAGAGGGAGGGGGAGACAGTTTACAGTTATGCAGCTATCAATATTCACGGTTCACTCTCTGGGTCGGGGTTACTGATAACTATCTTCGTTGTATGTCTACAGGTGATTTAAAATAAAATTGCAGTCTAATCATTACCTAAATCTATTGTGAAGTTTTTGGCTGTCTTCCTGGTGTTGTTCTTTTCATTAACATTATGTTTTCCAGCGCAGGCGTTAACCTGTCGAACTCTCAATCAAAACAAAATTTGTATTCTCAGTATTAAACGCAGTGCCAAAAATCATTGGGAATATCGAGCAGTTGTTAGTATTAATGGTCAACAGAAACCGATGGAAATTTATAATTGTAGGCGAAAAACTAAAATAGATACTCAAGGACAAACACAACCTTTTAAAACTCAAGGAGCAGGTGAATTAATTTGTAGTTTGTTAAATTAAACCACTAGACTCCAGACTCAAGTCTACGAGCATTGACTTTCCCCAACTTCCCCCTTTCTATCTCCCCATCTTCCTATCTTCCTAAATTAGTTGTGATTCCGTCTTGAGAATATGGCAAACTAATAAGACGGGAATCTAGAAATACGAGGAAAGGTGAAAGTTGCCGACTCTGGGTGTTAATATTGACCATATTGCCACACTGCGTCAAGCTCGTCGAACCATCGAACCTGATCCGGTGGCGGCGGCGGTAATTGCAGAATTGGCAGGTGCAGATGGCATTACGGTACATTTGCGCGAAGATCGCCGTCATATCCAAGATCGAGATGTAAAACTGTTACGAGAAACCGTGCGGACTCATCTGAATCTGGAAATGGCCTCTACTGATGAAATGGTAGCGATCGCATTGGAAATCAAACCCGACTATATTACTCTAGTTCCAGAACGACGAGAAGAAGTCACCACCGAAGGCGGACTCGATATTGTCGGTCAAGTTGATCGCATGAGTGCAGTTGTGGGTAAACTTCAAGATGCGGGAATTCCCGTGAGTTTGTTTATTGATGCTCACCCCGCTCAAATTGAAGCTTCAGCCCAGACAAAGGCTGTGTTTGTCGAGTTACACACGGGTTGTTATGCTGAGTCGAAAGGCGATCAACAACATCAAGAACTCAAGCTGTTGATCGAAGGGACTCAACTGGCTTTAGATGCCGGGTTGCGAGTCAATGCAGGTCATGGGTTAACCTACTGGAATGTTTATCCCGTCGCTTGTATTGAAGGTATGGAAGAACTTAATATTGGTCATACCATTATCAGTCGAGCGGTTCTCGTCGGTTTAGATCAAGCCGTTCGGGAAATGAAAAAAGCCCTATTTGCACCCTAAACCTCTGGCGAACAATCCCGATGATTGAGAACACTAATTCATTAATGATTGACAACAAACCATGCAAACTTACTACTATCTTTTAGCTAGCCAACATTTTCTTTTAGAAGAAGAACCTTTTGAGGAAGTTCTCAAAGAACGAACTCGCTACTATCAAGAAAATGAAAAAGAAATTGATTTTTGGTTGGTTTCACAACCTGCCTTTCTGGAAGCCCCAGAACTTGCTGATGTGAAGGCGAAATGTCCTCAACCTGCGGCGGCGGTGATTTCAACCAATGAGCAGTTTATTACTTGGTTGAAGTTGCGGTTAGAATTTGTGGCGACGGGGAATTTTCAAGCCCCCTCATCGAGTATTCCTGACCCGTTAGCTTCATTAGCCGCAGTGTAATCAAGCCTGGTAAAATAGGTCTGCTCACAGTCAGTTTAGATCTGAGCTATGCTTCAAATGGGTATCAAGGGATGGTTTCGGTTCGCGGCATTAGCCGTTCTACTCACCAGTTACAGCGTGAGTTCCAAAGTGGCGGTTGCTCAGTCGGCTTGTCAACCCCCAGAAGCCGGAGAATATCTTTTATTGATTGTGAGTGAAACCGCCGCCCAACAGGATTTAGCCCGTAGAACTTTACCGAGTGATATCACCAGTGAGGTTTGTCGCTATCTTGATGATTTGGTGACGCGAGTTGGGGGGTTTGAAGATAAACTCATTGCAGAAGACTGGGCGGCTTATCTGAAGGAAAGTTCGGGTTTACAAACTTATGTGATTACACCTGAAACTTTAGCAGAACGTCCTCCGGCTCGTCCTGTGGTTAACCGTTCACCTGCGTCGGAATTACAGACTGAATCTCGTTCTGCGAATTCCCCAACACAGACGCGACGTGAAGAAAGCCTTCCCAGAACTCAGCTTCAGTCTCAGTCTCAGCGTCAACCTCAACCCAGTGGTGAACCCGTTAGTTTTAACCCCAGACGTCTCGGTTCAGGGTATGCGGTGTTAGTAGACTATCTCAATCAACCGGAATTAGCCGCAGAAATTGAAGCGATTACCGGAGCAACAGTGGGTTTGGCTTCCTATGGTCAGCGTCCTTATTTGCTTGTTACCCAAACGAATAATTTAGAAACCGCTACTTCTACTTTACAAACTTTGAGTAACCGAGGTTTCTTTTCGTTGATGGTTGATAGTCGTCGTGTTACTTTGATTAGTCCTAATGTTAACCGCTAAAATTTCGCATTTTTTTCAGGCTATCCCCTTGACTTTCTCGGGGAATTTTTGTATTATATTTTTTATACAATGGGATGGTTGTGAGAAAAATATTTTGGTCAATGACCGATTATTAAAGTATTTATATATTATTTTACCCCGACTTGCTCCGCCTGTCAACATAAAGACTGGGGGAGAGGTCAAAAGATATTAACATTACAAGTTTTTTTGATAATAACTCCAGCAATAATATACGGTGTTTGATACAGTTTGTTAGGAGTAGTCATCTGATGATTTTAACGCCTACAATATAAAGATAGACCGGACAAATTTTTCTCAATATTCAACAGCATGACCTCACCCGACATGAATGATATTAGTGATAATGTGCCTGAACTCAATTTTCAACTTTGTAGCATACTTGCCCCTCTGTTTTCAAAATATAGTCAGGAACACTGTTGTTATTTGGGTTTAACGTTTCAACAGGGAAAACGGCAAATGATTCAAATCAATGTTCCGGCTAAAGATATTCCCACACTATTAGAAGCAAAACCTTCTGAAGATAATGACCCTGATTCGGGTAAAAATCGTCCGGTTGTGAAAGGTCATGCGGAAGAAATAAAAGATTATATTGTACATCATGCGGGTCAAGATAAACCCTGGATTTTAGGAACATTAACAGCTAATATTGACCCCGAAAAAATCACGGTGATTGAGTTGGGTTTAGGAATGTGTTTTGTTGCCATTCCCTTAGATACTCCCCTTGATATTACAGACGGACAGCACCGCTGGAAAGCCATTGATGAGTTATACCGAAACAAACAAATTAAATTAATCGGGAAAAATTTCTTTCCCATTACATTGGTTTTAGAGGCAAATTTAAACCAGTGTCAGAAAGATTTTCGAGATATGGCACAGACGAAAGAACTGGATCAATCTTTGTTATTATCTTTTGGAGAGTTTACGGGTCAAGTAGGGATTCTGAAACAATTGGTCGAAAAAGTGTCAATGTTTAGGGGGAAAACTGAAAAGATTAAACGAACTCCTAATTCTAATAAAAAGTTGATTTATACCAATAAATATATTGCAACTGCGGTCAGTTGTGCGTTTGAAAACGATTCAGACTCTAAGTTAGAAGATTATGACGTTGATGATGCTTCCCAGGTTTTAGCCGATGCGTTTAATCAGTTCTTTTCTGAATGCCCCCAAACTCAATATGTTGCGAGTAAAAGCCCCAAAGATTTAACAGTTGATGAAATTAATGAATTTAAGGATACATCGATTTTAGGGGTGGCTGTTGGGTTAGAAATTTTAGGTCGATTGCTGCATTTCTGCTATGATGAACAGGAGGTCTTCTTTGATTCTCAAAAAGTTTCTCAACTTGCCCAACTGGATTGGTCACGGAGTAGCAGTCTTTGGGCGGATAACGTGGTTACTATTGATCCCAATCCCAAAACTCCCGCTAAACGTTATAAAATGTCATTTGGTTCTAGTAATATTAAAATTGCGGTGAATACAGCAAAAGCACAGTTAGGTTGGATGTAATTGATCTTGAGTCAGAGTTAGTTAATCAGGGAATTTTTTCCCTATCTAAAACCCCAAGTCCTGTGAACAAGACTTCATCTATTAGACAAAGATTTCAATCTCTGTTTCTGTTTCTTTCAGGGTATCTTGAAATGGACTGGGATTAACGGGGGAAACCTCTGGAAAAAAGCGATCGCGTTGAATGAGAGCTTTACTGAGGGTAAATTTACTATAGGGCATCATTTCACTTTTAAGCCCAAACCCGACGTAAATTCAACAGAAAACCCGTTAACACCGCTTCACCGGACAATTCAGCAGGATTTTCTAACACTTCCACTGATAATTCTGGCCGATAAATTTCTACTCGTTTTTTTTGAGGATCAATTAACCAACCCAGTTTAGCCCCATTATCGAGGTATTCTTTCATCTTAGCTTGTAGGGATTTTAGACTATCTGAACTTGAACGTAATTCAACTACAAAGTCAGGACAAATATTCGCCAAGATTCCTTTTTGTTCGGTGGTGAGTGCTTCCCAACGTTCTCGACTCACCCAAGACGCATCAGGAGATCGAGTTGCACCATTGGGTAAAATAAAACCTGTAGAGGAGTCAAAAATTTTACCCGGTTCCCCTGAATTACGCCACCAAAGATACAACTCTCCAGAAAGATTGCTATTACGTTCTCCGGTTTCCCAACCTGTCGGGGGGTTCACAATTAATTCTCCTTGGGCGGTTCTTTCGAGTCTTAAGTTGGGGTTGGCTGCTGTTAAGGCTGTAAATTGTTCTTGAGTAACGTACAGGGTGATTGTTCTGGGTAATTCTATGGATAGGGTTTCGGTTTCTAAACTGATGGGTGTTTTGACCATTTTGATTGTTTGTAATGATGTTTACCCTACTGTTTGATTTTAAATGGAACTCAGGCGATCGCATTGGGGTTATAATAATCTTAAACTTAGAAAGTCAGTATGTTAGTCGAACTAGCGATTGGTGATGCTTATGGTGCGGGTTTTGAATTTGCTGAGGCGGATTTTGTCGCGACTCATAACACCCTTTCTGCTTATGTTCAACACCCTCGCCACACCCTGAAACCGGGAAGCTATACTGATGATACTCAAATGAGTTTGGCGATCGCTGAAACTCTAATCTCCCAAGATCCTTGGACGCCGGAAGTTCTCGCGAGTCGGTTTGTCACCACTTTTAAACGTGATCCGAGAGAAGGTTACGCCAGTCGCTTTTATGAGTTTCTCTTGTCGGTGAATGATGGTGAGGAATTTTTGGCTAAAATGCACGGAACCAGTGAAAAAAGCGGTTCGGCGATGCGGGTGACTCCTGTTGGAATTTTACCAACGATTGAACAAGTGATCGAAGCGGCAACCATTCAAGCTAAACTAACTCATAATAGCCCCAATGGAATTCATGCGGCGATCGCTGCGGCTTTGATGTCTCATTATTTTCTTTATGGTTTGGGAAATAAACAAGAATTGGGATTCTTTTTAGAACGTTATGTTCCGGGAAATTGGTCTATTCCTTGGGATGGAAAAGTGAGTACATTGGGTGTTGAATGTGTACAAGCTGCGGTGACAGCAGTGATTCGCAATCATAGCCTCAGTGATATTTTAGTCGATAGCGTAGCATTTACAGGTGATGTAGACACCGTTGCGGCGATCGCATTGGGGGTGGCTTCCTGTAGTCAGGAAGTGAGTCAAGATTTACCTTCTCATTTATTTGAGAGTTTAGAGAATGGAAGCTATGGTCGAGATTATCTGATTGAATTAGATCAACATTTATTAAATCGATTGTTATAATGGGGATGTATTTAAGAATTTCTGTGTGTGTTGAGAGATTTTGCTAACTCGCAATTTGATTGTTTACAGGTGGAGTTAGGGCTTGTTTGACCTGAGATTTTTGCAGACGTATAAAGGGGTTTCCTCCCATGAACCAACTTAAATCAAAGATTTGTTCTCCTCGATAGCTAATTTTACACCCCACGATAAAGAGTGAAAATCCCGAGACTGTAATCTCTGAAGATCTAAAAGGACATTGTGTTTTCGGACAAGTTTTGCATTTTTGCATGATATTAGTTCCTTTCCCCACCTTATATACTAAGTTAAGATTCCCTATAGCTTCAGTGATAGAAGGGTTAAGAGGAATTGATTTTAATCTTTATCGCAAGTGAGATATATCAATTAAAGCTGTGATGTCAGCAAAGTTCATTTTGTGATCAAAATCACAAGACAGAAAAAGAACCCCGCCTTCAACTTGGATTAAACTTGAGAATGATAATCGTAAAAAACTTACAGAGAATAGTGAACCGTTTGAAACTGGATCAAATCTGTACTGGGGTTGTATAAAGTATAGGTGGCTTTTCCGGCTTCTCGTCCCACATTTCCCACGCCAATCACTTGTTTTTGAAGAGTCGTTAAAGTTTGAGTGGGTTGTTGTTCATCCAGAGTTAAAACGGAACTGGAAATTGAACCACCCTGGAGTTGATAGTTAAATAATAAACCAGAACGACCACAAAATAAACGATTAGCTTCTACTCGTTGTAGTCGATCTAATAACATCCAGGGAGGCGTTTGGGGTGTTAATTCATCACTAACACTGACACTGCTACCATGAATTAATAAACAATCTAATTCAAAAAAACCAAAATGTTGTTGTCTCAGCCATTGAGTTGTTTCTTGGGAAACACTATCCCACAGTAATTTTAGCATATTAGCACCGTATCGCCCTGTTAATTCAGTTGCTTCTGCATTTCCACCTAAAGCATATAAATTAAAACATTGTTCTTCCCACCAACCGATACAAACTTGCGGGGTTAATTCTCCCGAAAGGGGCGATCTCACTCGTTCAACCACAGCTTCACTTTCTCGTGTTGGCCCCACCAAATCCCCTAAAATATACAGTTGTTCTATAGAAAAAGGCTGTTGTTTTAAATCCGTTAGAACCGCTTCATAGGCTTTCAGATTTCCTTCAATTCCGCTTAAAATTGCCCACATTTTAACCTCCTCATAAAAATAGAGAGGGAAGTCTTCCCCCCTCTAAAATAGCACGCAAAAGGTCTAAAAAGAGCAGTGAACCTCAATTAACTCCAATTGGGAGTATGACGGATCAAACTCATAAATTCATGGCGCGTTTTTGCATCTTCAGCAAACACCCCCCGCACTGCACTGGTAGACGTCCAAGACCCGACTTTCTGCACCCCTCGCATCACCATACACATATGGCTGGCTTCTACCACCACAGCCACACCTTTAGGCTTTAATAAACCCTGTAAAGCATCAGCAATTTGAGCAGTTAATCGTTCTTGAACTTGTAGGCGTCTACCGTAAATTTCACAGATCCGAGCAACTTTAGATAATCCGATCACTTTCCCATCAGGAATATAAGCCACATGAGCGCGACCTAAAATGGGAAGAATATGATGTTCACAAGAACTGAAAATATCAATATCTCGAACTAACACCATTTCATCGGTTTGTTCGTGAAAAATAGCACCATTCAACAGTTCATCGAGAGATTGATGATACCCAGAGGTGAGAAATTTTAAGGCTTTAACAACCCGTTTGGGCGTATCTTTTAAGCCTTCTCGATCTGGATCTTCTCCGAGTCCCAGTAGCAAAGTCCGTACCGCTTGACGCATTTCTTCTTCGGAAACTGGCGGTTGAGATTGAGTGGTAAAGCTCAGTAATTTACCATTTTTATTGTCCGTTGGCGTGGAATTTGCTAAGGTCATAAAAGCAGAGTTTTGTTCCTAAGAAACGGCAGTTGATAACGAATCACTCAAAACAAAAGCGAGGGATTAAAATCCTTTTAATCCGATAGCTTGTGCCAGTTGAGTGGGTTGTAAAATTAAACAGTTTTGCAACTTTTGACGGATTTTATTGGCATCTAAATGACGACCAATAAACACAATCTGGTTCTGCGGTGAACTCATCCATTCCTCAACTTGGATGTCGTATCGGGGGCCGCTGAGTTGGAAAATGTGGCGCATTTCGCTATTATCAAACCAGAGAATTCCTTTCGCACGAAAGACTTCGATAGGCATTTCTTCCGTTAAAAATTTCTCAAACTTGTCAATATCAAAGGGAGAAGGACTTTGGAAAGAAACGGAGATAAAACCATCATTATCGAGGTGAGGGGAATGGTGTTGGTGTTCGTGTTCGTGGTGTTGGTAATCTTCTTCTTCGGCTTGATACTGTTCAACAGGCGTTAAATTGACATCTAAAACCAGGGGTAAAGGAACTTTTGCTTGTTGAGTTCTTAAAATTCTCGCACCAGGTTTAACGGTTCTGATATAACTTTCCACTTCTTCGACTTTTTCCGGGGCGGCGAGGTCTGTTTTATTTAAGATTACCACATCCCCATAGGAGATTTGTTTGAGGGCGGCTTCACTCTCAAAATGTTCGGGGGTAAAGGCTTCGGCATCAACGAGGGTAATAATTGAGTCGAGGCGGGTAAATTCTCGAAGTTCTGTTCCTAAAAAGGTTAATATAATCGGTAACGGATCAGCAACGCCTGTGGTTTCAATCACCATATAGTCTACCCGTTCATCTCGTTCTAAAACGCGATAAATCGCATCAACTAAACCATCATTAATAGTGCAGCAAATACAACCATTGCTCAATTCTACCATATCGTCTTCCGTAGAAATGAGCAGTTGAGCATCGATATTGATATCGCCAAATTCATTCACCAAAACAGCTACTTTTAAGTCCTGTTTGTTGCTCAAAATTTCATTCAGCAGTGTGGTTTTTCCACTTCCTAAAAAGCCTGTAATGATTGTGACGGGCATTCCCCGTTTGGGAATATCCAGGGTGGAGGAGGGGACAGTTTCCATAAAACTTGTTCTGCGACTCAGTTACAAAAATGATAACAGTTATCATTTTTTAGCGCAAGATGTTAGCGTTGACAGACGTGGGTGGGGTCTTCTGCTTTTTCCGCGTATTCTAACCCCTGGGCTAAACGCCAAGCAAAAATCGGGGGTAATCCTTTTTCGAGAATTGCAGCACAGGTTTTTTGATAATCATACTCAATTTCACGCAAAGTTACACCTTGAGTCTCTGTATTATAAATCACATAGGTAGCATTGGGGCGACCATGACGGGGTTCTCCGACTGACCCGACATTAATCACTTGTTTTAACGGTGTGCTGAAACAGAGATTTTGTTCATCCCTGACATCAGGTTGATGAATTTTCACCTGAAGTTGACCTGCTTCTAACTGGCGAACATAAGGGATATGAGTATGACCACAAAATAACACATCAGCATCGGCAGATAAAACCCGTTCTAAGACAGTAAATGCGTCCATATTCGGGAGTAAATATTCATGGTTACTGTGGGGAGAACCGTGAACAAAACAGAGATTTTCTGTTTTTAAGGTGAGGGGAAGTTGGGCTAAAAATTCCCGTGTTTCCGGATAAATATTGTCGTGAGTCCATTCATGGGCGAGACGACCTCGATGTTCGGCTAAAAGTGAAGGATAGCTACATTCACAGGAATTTAAGCCCTCCACAATATCTTCATCCCAACAGCCTTGAACCGTTGGAATATCTAAAGACCGAATTTGTTCAACCACTGCATGAGGAAAGGGTCCATAGCCGACTAAATCTCCTAAGCAATAGAT
Source organism: Limnoraphis sp. (assembly GCA_050485465.1). Lineage (GTDB taxonomy): Bacteria > Cyanobacteriota > Cyanobacteriia > Cyanobacteriales > Microcoleaceae > Capilliphycus. Next base: position 11,287 of record JBJHBL010000049.1, read on the forward strand.
TTTTTCAGCTTTTTGTTGGTCGATATCCAATAACACGGCGTCTAAGGCTTCATAATTGCCATGAATACAAGACATTACTGCAATTTTCATAGGGTGACTTCCTCCTCTGTTTCTAATGAGGTTTGAATTTGTTGTTGATAATAGCTAATTTGAGATTCGGGAATAAAACAATCTTTGAGGGTTTGGGAAAGTTCGGTTTTATTTAAATCAAATCCGACAATTTCTAAACCGCTAAACCGTTGAGGTCTTCCAGCTAACCAAAGGGGAACATTTAAGGCAACAAATTCTTGATTGATGCTTCCGGCGACAAAGTCTCCATAAATTGATTCTCCGCTAATAATATCAAAAATTCCTTTCGCCCGAATCACTTCTCCATAAGCCCCTTTAATCAGTTCAAACCAAAACACGGCTAAACTCGACCAGTCTAGAATTTCTCCACCCAATAAACTGCGATAAATTTGCACTTCAGAGGTCTGAATTTGAGTTAAACGTTCTGCAATTTTGTGATTCTCAATCACCACAGATTCTGCATTTAATTCTTCTAGTAAAGGGTCTACAGAAGATCGGTCTAAATGCCAGGGAAGTTCGATATAAGTGGTGAGTTGAGGATCCGGGTTAAAGAGTTCAAATTCTTCTCCGGGTGTTAAAATTTTGACTTCGGAAAATTCACTGACCAGACAAGTGGAGTCAATCATCACAGAACCCTCACCGGGGTTGAAATAACGGGCGGGTTGCTGGGTTTTGCTGATGTGTTCTCGTATCCAGTGGGTTTTACCCGCCCCAGGGGGGCCACTCACGGCAATGATCATCGGCAGTTCCTCTCAAAAACAATAATCATTATTATAGAGACAGTAAAAAATGAGAACTATTATCAAGTTATGTCTGATTTTACTCCGACGGCGATTATTGGTGCAGGCCCCCATGCCCTCACTTTAGCAACTCACCTGCTGCAAAAACAGCCCAAGACCAATAAAATAAAGGTGTTTGACCCGTCTGGGGTGTGGTTGAGTCAGTGGCATCACCAGTTTGCTTGTCAAAATATACCCCATTTGCGATCGCCTGCGGTGCATCACCCCGACCCGAACCCCTTTGCTCTGCGAAAATTTGCTGAAAATCGTTCTCACGAACTGTTTCCACCCTACGACTTACCAGGAACAAAGCTCTTTGAGGACTTTTGTGCAGATTTAGTGCAGCGTTACCGACTCGCAGATCGGGTTGTTCCTAGCCCGGTTATTGACATTGTACCGTTAAATCATCGAAGACGATCTCAATTTCAGTTGGTTTTAGGCAATGGGAAAACGATAGAGGCCCGTCGAGTGGTTCTGGTAACGGGCGGGGGTGTGCTTCAGGTTCCCGACTGGGTTAACCAGATTTCCTCTCCTTTCCCCTCGGAACGCTTGTCCCATAGCCAACAGGTTGATTTGCGATCGCTTTACCCTTCTGGGGAACAGGTTCTGATCATCGGAGGGGGTTTAAGCAGCGCTCACCTCGTCTTGGGGTTGATAGCGCGGGGGGCAACCGTGACCTTGATGGTGCGCCGCCCATTACGCGAGAAACTTTTTGATGCTGATCCGGCTTGGTTGGGGCAAAAGTATCTCAAAGGGTTTGAGGCGGAATCCTCTTGGCTGCTGCGATCGCAGATGATTCAACAGGCACGAGATGGCTATTCTATCACTCCCGCTTTGATGATACAACTCAAACGGGCAATTCGTCAAGGTCAGTTAATTTTGTTAGAAAATTGTCAGGTTCAAAGGGCAATTTGGGAGAACCATTGGCAAGTTGAATGCGATCGCGAAGATCGGATCAATTTTGATCGAATTCTATTAGCAACGGGAACTAAACTTCATGCTGATAGCCATCCCTTATTAAAGAATATTCTGTCTATTTACCCCACCGAAATTATAGACGGTTTACCCGTTCTCGATCAACATTTACGCCTTCCTGGTTGTGAGTTTTTTCTCAGGGGAAGACTCGCTGCTTTGCAACTCGGTCCGGTGGCGCGAAATTTAGCAGGGGCGAGAATGGCAGCAGCCCGAATTGTTCCCGCTCTGATTAAACCCAGTTTAGCATTAACCGCTTAAAATATTAGGTCAAAAAAGGGAGAGAATCACCAGATTTATAACCCGGAAAAATGCGAGAAATTTGATTATTTTGCAAACCAAACTGACGAACTAAAACCGTAGAAAATACATCTCGAAAATCCGTAGTCACGGCTAAATCTCGCTGTTGATACAGTTCCGATTTAGATAAACCCGGCCATTGACCATAAACCTGACCACCTCGCACGGAACCTCCTAATACCCACACCGCATTTCCCTGTCCGTGATCAGTACCTTGATTGCCATTTTCTGCAACCGTGCGACCAAATTCTGAAATCAATAAAATCGTTGTATCTGCATAAACATTTCCCAATCTTTCAATAAACGTTACTAACCCTTCCCCGACATTTTTTAAGCGATTAGCAAAAGTGCCTTGACTTCCACCTTGATTCAAATGAGTATCCCAACCGCCCACATTCATAAACGCTAATTGAATACTGGGATCTCGTACCATTAAACTAGCTAACTGTCGAGTTTCTCCTGCAAAGCCTCGCGGTAGGGGTGCGCCATTATTGGCTTCTTCCATTTCCGCTTCTAATTGTTTTAATAAAGTATTGCGAGCGGCGCGACCTTCTTGGTAAGCTAAACTGAGGGGATCATTTTGGGAATAGAGTTGATCAAAAGCAGCCTGAATTCTTTCTTGATCAATCGGTAATTTTTGAGCCGCATTTCCTTGTAAAGACACATTGGCAACGGACTTTTGTCCGGCTAAAATTAGAGGAACTGTTGAACCCACACTTAAGCCTGTAACAGGAGATTGTCCGGGTAAAAAAGCCAACATTCGATTCATCCAACCCTCGACCGTTCTTTTATCGCCGGGTGTGCCTGACTCTAGATAGTTTTGAGCATCAAAATGAGAACGAGTATTATCAGAAGAACCGCAAGCATGAACAAAAGCTAATGTTTTGTCTTTCCAATAGGGAAGTAAGGGGGATAAAACCGGATGTAAACCAAAATTTCCATCTAAATCTAACGCCCCTTTGTCTTTTCCAGGTTGAGGAATTGCAATAATGGGTCTGACTTCATAATAATCAGCTTCCTGATAGGGAACCACCACATTTAAGCCATCAATTCCCCCACGCAAAAAAATCACGACTAACCGTTTCGGGTGAGGAGTCGCAGCCAGAGTTTTTACCACCCAACTGTGAGATCCAACCGTTGCAATTGCCGTTGTCCCAAAAAGTCCTATGATTTTTAAAAAGTGGCGTCTATCCATCAAATTTTGTTCCTCAGTTCATTAATCATTTTGCCAAACTATCCTGATGCTTTTTCCCCGATTTCCCAGACTGATGATCAAGCTGAAGCGGACGCAGCTTTCTTTATTATAATTGACTTGACAACTGGGCTGTAAACTATAAACTGAAAAAACTGCTGACTCAAAATTAACGGTAAACCATGACATCTCCCTTACCCTCCGCTTCACAACCCTCCTCACCCCGTCGAATGTCTTGGGGTATCGTCATCCTCTTAGCAGCCTTGCTATCCGCGATATTCGGGGCGATTACTGCTATGTTTTTCCCTTTAGACGAAAACACACCGGATCCCGCTTCCAACGTCCTCAACGAATTTTGGCGCGATCGCTTTGGCTACCAACTCACCCGCCCGGTTAATATATTAGTCTTAGGAATAGATCCCACAGAAGATACTGAACCTAACTCCCCTGATGGTTTTCAAGAAAATTTTCAAGGACGCAGTGATACTATATTATTAGTGCAATTTAATCCTCAAACCCAATCGATTAGTTCTCTCTCAATTCCCCGTGATACCGAAGTCGAAATCTCTGGAATAGGTTGGGGAAAAATAAACGAAGCCAACTATTGGGGTGGAAGTGAACTCGCGACAAAAACCGTCCGTCAAACCCTGAATCAAATTCCGATTCATCGTTATGTGCGTGTCAGTAGTGGTGCTTTTAAAGAGTTAGTTGATTTATTGGGAGGAGTCGATGTCTTTGTTCCTAAACCCATGTCTTATATTGACAATACCCAACAGTTAAAAATCGATTTATCTCCCGGATGGCAAACGATTAATGGTGAACAAGCGAATCAATTTGCCCGATATCGGAATGATATTTCAGGAGATATTGGCCGCATTCAACGACAACAATTGTTAATCCAAGCGATCAAAGAACGATTAAGAACACCGACAATTTTACCTCGTTTACCGCAGATGATTCGGGTCATGGAAAAATACATTGATACCGATTTAACTTTTAATGAAATTCTGAGTTTAGTCAATTTTGGCTTGAATCTAGAATCGGAACACCTGAAAATGGTAACATTACCGGGGCAGGTTAGCAGTGCAGAAGAAACTTTTAGCAGTTATTGGATGATCGATGAAATTGAACGCGATCGCATTTTAGCCGAATATTTTCAAGAAGATGTAGAAACCCTAGTCTCACCAGAACCTTTACCGTTTAACCTCAAAATTGCCATTCAAAATGCCTCGGGAAATTCGCAAGCTGCCGAAAAAATAGCCGATTCTTTAGCCGATCAAGGTTATTATAACGTTTATGTGGTTCCCGATTGGCCTCGTCAACAACGTCGAACTCAAATTATCGTTCAACGAGGCAATTTATCCAGTGGAGAAGCCTTAAAAAATAAACTAGGTTGGGGTCAAATCGAAGCATCTTCTACCGGACAACTGGGTTCAGACTTAACGCTAAGAATCGGATCAGATTGGAAAAATCAGTTTTAATCTTGCTGAATCATCATGGAAAATAAATGGCAAATCCTGTGGCAATATAGTTTCAAAGCCTTTATCCTAATTATCCTAGCAATATTTTGGGTTCTTCTCACTGCTAAACCTGCATAAATCGGGGCGCAAACTTTAGCACCCCTACGCTGAATGGCGAGATTAAGTCATTAAAAACTGACTCACCCCTAACTGCGGCGCTCCCCTAAGCATTGCCAATTCCACCGGAGGTTGAGGGCCTGTACCATCGACATCAAAACTCAACATTCCCGATACAGTATTATAGAGGAAATTAGCATTATTACCCACCGGAGCCGGAGACGCATTCGCCACTAAACTACCCGTTGGAGAAGCAGTGGTACTCAAAGAAACCCCCGCCACTAAACCGCCCCCAAAATTCGCCGCAGAGATGCCAATTCCATCCCCTTGAGTGGCATCAAAATCGGTAATAATATCAACTCCTGCGTCTGGTGTCCCATAGAAAAATAAATCCGCACCCCCGCCACCTGTGAGAGTATCATTTCCTCGGCGACCTTCAATCACATTATTAGCCGCACTTCCAACAATCACATCATTAAAATCAGTTCCAATGCCATTAATCAAATCAGTTAGAGGTTCAGCACCCCCGACTCGACCGAGAAGTTCATTAAACCAAAATTGAGCAACTTTTTCATAACCTTCAACGGTGGGGTGAACTCCATTATCGTCCGGTGGAGGGGTCATATCATTAGCCGTTAAACGATTCGGACCACTAAACATATCCACAAAGGTTACAGTTTTTCCTTGCTGAATATAGTTATTAACCACAGTCGGAATTTGACTATTATAAGCTTCAACGTTGGGCATACGTTCTGCAAACCGACTTTCTGGATGAATCGGAGGAATTGTAGAAACTAATAACTCTCCAGCAAAGCCATTTTCATTCAAAATTCTGTTGAGTAAGTTATCTAAATCCGTAATCATTTGATCTGGATTATTATCAGCATTATTCGTACCCGCCATTAATAAAATTACATCAGGATTCGCAGCAGGTATCCAGTTATCCACCCCACTATTCGGAACATTTCCTCGGCCTCTCGTTAAATCACGAGCAGTAAAACCTGGATGTCCTTCGTGATCTCGATCTAGAAGGTTTTCACTCCCGCTAGACTGAGAACCGACAAAATCTATCCCTAAACCAAAATCTGTTAAGCGATTCCCCAATTCTAAACGATAGCCTTCCTCAAGTTCTGGCGATAGATTACGGTTAACAACACCTCTAGTAATTGAATCACCCAAAGGCATAATCCGAATGGGAGCATCAAATTTAGGAGTGTAAACAAACTGTTGGTTGAGGTTAATAATTACACCCCTATCCCGTTGTATATCATCACCGCCATTTCCTGGATCGATACCATTTCCTGGATCAATACCATTTCCTGGATCAATACCATTTCCTGGATCGATAATGTCACTTCCTCCAATAAAACTGGCTTCGGTTAGCGTCGAAGGGATCACATTATTTAAAACAGCTATTTCTTCACCCCCCAATGCAATAACAGTTTGATTACCCCCTCGATCTAAAATTTGTAAATCACTAAAAGTAATCCCCACAGGTAAAAGAAGGAAATCAATCCCCACTTCAAAATCGGTAATAAAATCGACATCTACTCCCCGGCGAGGTAAAACAAATACATCACTTCCTTCCCCCCCTGTGAGAACATCAATTCCTAAACCCCCATCAAGGGTATCATTTCCTGCATCTCCAAATAAAACATCATTTCCTTCTCCTCCATATAAAAAATCATCACCCTTTCCTCCTCGTAATAAATCATTCCCCGTATTTCCAAACAAAACATCATCACCTGCTTGTCCGTCTAAAACATCATTACCTTGTCCACCAAACAGCGTATCATTTCCTCCACCTCCAACCAGTGAGTCATCCCCCTGATTACCATTAATTAATTCATCATCAATTGACCCCAAAACGGTATCATTACCTCCCAAAGCCATAAAGCCTAAAGGAAAGCCAACCAATTGACCCGGAGCGAGGGTGATAAACTCATTAGAATCATTCCCTGTCACAGCCCCGATCAGGTTGTTTTCTGTTAACGCCATTGTTGTTGTCTCCGTTTTAAAATTCTGTTTTTGAAATGATCATTTGAAATGATCATTTGAGATGCTCCTAAAAGTGATGATCACATTTTTGCAGAGTCAAGTCTAACATTAGAGATCGGCAACTGTCACTCTATCAATTGTGATTAAAAGAAGTAGCAGAACACCAATCAACCTCGGGAGTAAAACTGATCCCCTCAAAAAAATTTTTTAGCCTTGCACCTGTGATATTTGTTACCTAGTTAGTTCAGTGTCTATCTATTCTCATATACATTTTGTTACAGTTTTCTGGGTTTTTTTTATTAAAAATTTCAACAAATCACGAAAAAACTCTGGACTTTTTGAGGTATTAAAGACTACAATAAGGGGTAGCACCCCTCAACTGAGGGGCCAGCTGCCAATGGCAAACATTCCGAAAATACCCTAAATCACCCTGTAATCGATTATGTATCCCTCGACAAACCCAGGTTTTAACTTGAAATATCCGAAAACCCAGACATGAGGCTTCAACCCATGACCCCAAAACATCAGGCGAATTCTTCCATTCAACCCACTTTCTCTGAACAAAGCCCTTATCACAAGTTCATAGAATATATGCCCACCGCCGTTGCCATGCTGGATGGGCAGATGCAATATCTTGTTGTATCCCGACAATGGCACAATCAATTCCATCCACAGGATATTAATATCATCGGGCATTCTCACAATGAATTTTTCCCCAATTTACCCGAGATTTGGTACAAAAACGTTCAGCTTTGTTTAGCAGGAAGCCTGAAACAGTGGGAATTAGATTGTTTGATTACGATAGCCGATGATTCAAGTCAATGGGTAAAATTTAAGGTTCAACCTTGGTTAACAGATCAGCAAACGGTTGGGGGTTTAATCCTTCATTCAGAACCCCTCAGTCAACCCAAACCCCTAGAAAAAGATCAAAAACAAGCTGAAGCCATCAATCAAGCAGGTGATGCGATTTATTGTATTACCTCAGAAGGGCAAATTTGTTATGCCAATACAGCCGCTAGTCAGATGATGGGTTACTCAGATGCAGAACTAAAGCAGCTGAAAATACAGGAACTTGATCCTGATCTCTGTGCAGTGGTTTGGAAAGAACAGTTTAATCAAATTAAGCAACAAGGATATCTTCGGTTTCAATCTTCTCATCAGAAAAAAAATGGGGAAATTATCCCTGTTGAAGTGAGTGCTAGCTATTTAAAAACACAATTTTCTGAAGATTCTTGTCAAACTGAACAGTTAGAATTACCCTTAGTTTATTGGTTTGTACGCGATATTCGCAATCATAAAGCTGCTCATTCAGCCATTACGGCTTCTCGCGATCAACTAGAAGCGGTTTTAAATGCTGTACCCGGATTAGTCTCTTGGATTAGTTCTGATTTGCGCTATTTAGGAGTTAATAAACACCTCGCCCAAGCTTATAATGTACCCGCCGAAGATTTTATTGGTCGAGAAGTTGGATTTTTACAAACTAGCCCTGAATTCAATCAATTTGTTTATCAGTTTTTTTCCAATCAAAAATGGGTAGACTCCAAAGAAATTACTGCTAATGTTCAGAGTTTACCCCGAACTTACTTAATTGTCGCTCAGAAGTATCAACGGGGAAAAGCTGCGGTTTTTGTCGGATTAGATATTACCCAACGTCAACAAATGGAGGCGGCTTTGCGTCTCAGTGAGGAACGAGAAGCGAAACGACGGCTAGAGTTAGAAGAAGCACTTTTACAATTGCAACAAACTCAAGCCCAACTGGTTCAAACGGAGAAGATGCTATCGTTGAGTCAGTTAGTGGCAGGGGTCGCCCATGAGATTAATAATCCCGTTAATTTTATTTCGGGGAATCTAGATCATGCTCACAATTATCTGCAAGAGGTGATGGATTTATTAGAACTTTATCAAATTAATTATCCACTACCGACCCCAGAGATTCAAGCCACCTTAGACGAGATGGATTTGAGTTTTATTCAACAAGATTTACCCCAGTTATTAGACTCGATGAAATTAGGCGCAGAACGAATTAGAGATGTGGTGCGATCGCTGCGTTTATTTACTCATGTGAATGAAACTCAAGTCAAAACAGTTGATTTACATGAAGGACTCAATAGTGCTTTAATGATTGTACAGAATCGCCTACAAGCCAAAGGCGGACGTTCGAGTATTAAACTGGTAAAAGACTATGGTAATTTACCCCAAGTTCAATGTTATGCAAGTCAGTTAAATCAAGTGTTTTTAAACTTAATTACCTTTGGCATAGAACGCATAGAAACGGCTTTATTGCAAAAACGGATGATTGAACCTCCGGTGATTAGAGTCCGGACTCAATACTTAGACGAAAAACAGATTTTAATTTCAATTTCAGATAACAGTCCCGGTATGACCCCTGAAGAATGTCAGCAGGTTTTTCAACCGTTATTAAAGGGAAAAAATAACCCCGAAAATAGCCTGGGTTTATCCATTGCTTATCATTTGGTCGTTGAACAACATCAGGGAAGATTGGAGTGTTTTTCCGATTTAGAACGGGGGACAGAATTTGTGATGACAATTCCCAGTGGAACAGACAGTCGGGAGGGCCAACCAAGACAGTGATCAGTTCTGGGGGATTCACTGCCCTCAAGTTTACTGTTCTCGGCCATGCTCGCAAACAGGTTAAAATATTGACGAGTTGAAGTCATAGATTGCTTTGTGGGTTGGAAGGTATGGCAGGACATAGTAAGTGGGCAAACATAAAACGCCAAAAAGCCCGGGTTGATGCGGTTAAAGGTAGCGTTTTTACAAAAGTTTCACGGGAAATCATTGTTGCGGCTCGTCAGGGTGGCCCTGACCCGGCGGGAAATTTTCAACTGAGAACCGCTATCGAAAAGGCAAAAGCCGCAGGTATACCCAATGATAATATTGATCGGGCGATCGCCAAAGGGGCCGGAACCCTAGAAACTGACTCCCAATTAGAAGCCATTCGCTATGAAGGATATGGTATCGGAGGGGTCGCAATTTTAATCGAAGCACTCACCGACAACCGCAACCGGACGGCGGCTGACCTACGCTCCGCTTTTAACAAAAATGGCGGTAATTTGGGGGAGACAGGTTGTGTCAGTTGGATGTTTGACCAAAAGGGAGTTGTCACCGTAACCGGGCCAATTGATGAAGAAAAGCTACTGGAAGCCTCCGTTGAGGGAGAAGCAGAAGTCTATGAATTAACCCCAGTCGATGACACAGATGGGGCTGAGGTGTTTACAGAGACAAAGAACTTAGAACTGCTCAATCAAGTCATGCAGGACAAAGGGTTTAATATTGTTCAAGCAGAACTGCGGTGGATTCCTAATAATACCATTGAAGTGAATGATGTCGAGCAAGCGCGATCGCTAATGAAATTAATGGATGCTTTAGATGATCTCGATGATGTGCAGAATGTGACTGCTAATTTTGAGATGTCTGAAGAATGCTATCAATCCCTTTATTCTCAACAAACTTAACCTCAAAAGCGATTCCTAGTCTTTATCAATCAAACGATCAATATCTTCATTTGACCCGAGTACCACAATCACCGTTTCTTTCTTCAGACGTCGATTAGGGAGAGGATTAACTTCGAGTTTATCCTTTTCATCTCGAATCACAAGCAAAGTTAAACCATATTTACTGCGGAGTTCTAACTCAGCTATTGTTTTGCCATCAAATTCTTTCGGCACAACTATTTCAACAATACTATAGTTGGGATCAAGTTCAAACTGATCTAAAATTCGGGGTTTACTCAGTAAACGGGCGAGTTCACATCCCATTTCTCGTTCCGGGAAAACAACATGATCCGCCCCGACTTTTTTAAGGATTTTCATATGTGTTTCAGAAGAGGCTTTAGCCACCACACAAGTCACCCCCGCTTCCTTCAGGTTGAGAGTGGTTGTAATACTTTCAGCTAAATAATTCCCAATCGCCACAATAACCGTATTAAAGTCAAAAATTCCCGCTTCTTTCAATGCACTGGGTTCAGTCGAATCCAGTTGTATAGAATGAGTTGCAATCCGACTACTTAAAGCTTGACTGACCCTTCTTTCATCACGATCCACAGCCAAAACTTCATAACCTAAATTATGAAGTGTGGAAGAAACAGCACGACCAAAGCGACCCATTCCAATAACTGCAAATTGCTGTTTTTCTGAGCGAAAATTGCGTAAAAAGTTTAAGGACGATAAACTCATTCTTCTAACCTACTAAAAGATTTTCCTCGGGATAGTCAACTGAAGTGGGTTGAGGATCTCCAACAACCGCCAACATTAATAATAACACCCCAACTCGACCAATAAACATCGTCACAATCACAACCAGTTGAGAAGGTAGAGATAAACTCCCCGTAATTCCGGTAGATAATCCAACAGTTGCAAAGGCTGAAATGATTTCAAATAAAACTTTTGTAAATTCCAAATTGGGTTGCAATAAACTGACTAAAAGCGTGGCAAAAGAAACAACTAAACTAGAACCAACCAAAATAGAAACCGCTTTTAAAATCAAAGTCGCTGAAATTTTACGTTGATAACATAGGACTTCATCTCGACCTTGTAAAGTGGCGCGAGTACATCTCAATAAGACTCGTGCTGTTGTTGTTTTAATCCCACCTCCGGTACTCCCAGGACTAGCACCAATAAACATTAAAACAGTGGTGATAAACAATCCGGTAGCAGTCATACTTCCAGTATCAATAGTATTAAATCCTGCGGTTCGACTGGTGACAGATTGAAACCACGCCGCCATTATTTTTTCTGGCAAACTGAGGGTTTGCAGAGTCTCTGAGTTATTAAATTCTACACCAAACATCAGGACTGTTCCCAGAATTAACAGAAACAAAGTTGTGGTTGTAACCACTTTAAAATGCAGGGAAAATTCTCGGTGACTGGGATTTTTCAAGAAACGTTCTCTCAACCCTAAATACAACTCAATAATCACCTGATAACCCAACCCGCCAAAAATAATCAAAGCTGTGAGTGTCAGATTAAGAACTGGAGAAGTAACATATCTGACTAAACTATCAGAAAACAGACTAAATCCAGCATTATTAAATCCATTCACACTATGAAAAACCGACAACCAAAGCCCTTGATTAAATCCATAGTCCGGGACAAAAACCAGCATCAACAAGAAAACCCCTGTGATTTGAAATAAAATCACCGTTGCAATAATAGATTTCACCAAAGAAAGAGCGCCCCCTAATCCACTGGTGTCTAAAGTTCGTTGCAAAGCCAGTTTATCTCTCAAACTAAATTTGCGGCCAATAATCAGCAATAAAATAGTTGTAGCCGTCATATAACCGAGCGCCCCAACTTCCACCAACATCAACAAAATTAACTGTCCCCAAAATGAATAATATTCTCCCACAGTCACCACAGATAAACCCGTGACACAAACGGCAGACGTGGCAGTAAACAAAGCATTAATCACCGCCGTCGTCCAGTTGGGAACAATGGCTTCACTCCCAAAAGAAAAGGGCATCAATAGCAAGATGGTTCCGGCTAAAATAACAGCAAAGAAGCCTAAGCAAATGGTTCTAGATATAGTCATTCGATTGTTAGTTAAACAGTATAGATTTGAAATCAATTCCCTCTGTGGGGATTGTACTTTGACTCATTTTTTTCAGGGTAAGGGTGGCAACTCACAACAAATCAGTCAATAATAGATGTTCAGTCAAACACATACATTGGGCAATGACCTCAACACTGTATCAACAGATTCAACAATTTTACGATGCTTCTTCAACTCTTTGGGAGGAGGTTTGGGGGGAACATATGCACCATGGTTATTATGGCCCAGAAGGCACCCTCCAAAAAGAGCGACGTCAAGCCCAAATTGATTTAATTGAGGAGTTTCTCGCCTGGGGAATAGGCGTTTCTGAACCGCCCCAATTTTCCCAAATCTTAGATATCGGTTGTGGAATTGGGGGTAGCACCTTATACCTAGCTGAGAAGTTTCAAGCCCAAGCTACAGGAATTACCCTCAGCCCCGTACAAGCCAACCGAGCCACGGAACGCGCCCAAAATGCCCAATTGGGTCAACAGGTGAATTTTCGAGTCGCCAATGCCTTAGAAATGCCCTTTGAGGATGATTCTTTTGATTTAGTGTGGTCACTCGAAAGCGGTGAACATATGCCGAATAAGCTGCTATTTTTGCAAGAATGTTATCGGGTTTTAAAGCCTGGGGGATTATTTTTGATGGCAACTTGGTGTCATCGTCCTGTGAGTCCTACTGCTCCCGAATTAACAGATGATGAACGTAAACATTTAGCTGAAATTTATCGGGTTTATGCTTTACCCTATGTGATTTCTTTACCCGAATATGAGGCGATGGCGGTGAAAGTCGGTTTTGATGAAATTCATACCACAGATTGGTCAAAAGCGGTTTCTCCCTTTTGGAATATTGTGATTGATTCGGCTTTTGATTTAAAATCAATTGTCGGTTTACTCTTTTCCGGCTGGACTACCATTCAAGCGGCTTTATCCTTGGGGTTGATGAGTCAAGGCTATGAACGGGGTTTGATTAAATTTGGTTTATTACGGGGGAGAAAACCCTAAAAACGTGATTCTTAGATTGATCATTGTCGTCTTTTTTTTCTGGGTTCTTGGAGTGAGTTCGGCTGATGCTGAACCTCTCCTTCCTTTATCGAGAACAAGTTTAACTGTCAATGGGTTTACTGAACATCAAATTATGTCACATTCTTCTCAAATTCAAGATTTAGTTCAAAGACAGCGAGAGGCTTGGTTAACGGGTAATATTGATCATATTATTGCTGACTTTGCTGAGGATTGTCTGTTTGTTGTCTCTGCATCTCGTTTACAAGGAAAACAGGAAGTTAAACAGTCTGCTGAGGATTTTTTCGCCTCTCATTCTGTCGTAAGTATTGAGATTCATCGTTTAATAGAAAACGGCAATCAAGGGGCTGTTGAATGGAGTTGGAGTGAGATGAATCACAAAACGGGTGAATCTTCAAAGGCTGAAGATGCGATTATTTTTTCCGTAGAAAATGGTAAAATTAACTATTGGCGAGAATATATTGATAAACTCGATTAACCTCGCTCAAACTCCCTGGAATTTGAACAAAAGAAGCTGATCGTTTAGAGAGAAAACTTATTTCAATTTAATTCCTTGATGAATTAACCATTATTTCAGCAGTTCTCGGACTTTTTCGACAACAAGATTTAACTGTACAGAATGAGACGCTTTAAATAAGATTATATCTCCGGGTTGTATAAAATCAATTAATTGTTTAGCCATTTGCTGATGAATATTTTCTGATTCTTGATGTGAAATTTTTATCACATCTAAACCATTTGCACCCGTTTTGATCGCATTTGCTTCTTCTGCATCTGCTAAAATAAACAAAGCATCTAAATTCAGATCTTGAACAGTTTTTCCCACCTGTTGATGAAATTCTAAAGAACGTTCTCCCAGTTCTTTCATCGTACCTAAAACCGCAATTTTACGCTGACCCGGTGTCTCTTTCAACAACTTTAAAGCCGCGATCATTGATTCTAAACCCGCATTGTAGGTTTCATCTAAAATTACAATATCATTCCCTAATTCATAACGTTTGGCGCGTCCTTCCGGGAGTTGAACCGATAAGCCAGTTTGAAGGAAAGAATAGCGTTTTTCAGGAGATAAATATTCACCCTGAATCACCTTTAAAACCGCTAAAGCCGCTAAAAAATTAGACGCATTATGAGAACCCGGTAAGGGTAAAGGTAAATTCACCCCTTCAACTCGCAGAGTTTGATCATCTATTAATTCTCCTTGTAAATCTCCCCCTTCTAACCCATAGGTTAACGTTTTTCCAGACCAAACCTTCGCCGCAGTTTCCATTAACCGATGGTTATCCTGATTCAAAATAGCAATACTATTTTTCGGCATTTCAGCGAGTAACTCACATTTAGCCTCAGCAATAGCTTGTTCAGACCCCAGACGCCCAATATGAGCGGTTCCGACATTGGTAATTAAACCAATCGTTGGACGGGCAATTTGAGTGAGTAACGCAATTTCTCCCCGACCTCGCATCGCCATTTCAATGACTGCATAATTGTAATCATTTGTCAATTGTAACAGCGTTTTAGGAACCCCAATTTCATTATTATAATTCGCCTGAGTTTTATGAACCTTTCCTAACCGACTTAACACCGCAGCAATTAATTCTTTTGTGGTTGTTTTTCCCACTGAACCCGTTACCCCAATAATAGGAATAGTAAACTGTTCTCGCCACCACCGAGCAATTGTCTGATAAGCTTCTAGAGTATCCTGAACCGTCAATAAAGGTAAATGGGGATAGTTCACCGCAAAATCAGCCTCTACGATGGCACAAACTGCCCCTTTAGTGATCGCCCCCTCCACAAACTGATGGCCATCAAAGCGATCGCCTCTCAAAGCCACAAAAGCTTCTCCGGGCTTCAGACTGCGAGTATCTGTCGTGATACCGATCACCTGAAGATCTTGGGGGGTATCACACTGCAAGGGCATTTGAACCGCTAGAATTTGAGAGAGTTGAGTAAATGTGATTGGGCTAAACATCCGATAGACAGGTAAACTTAACTCAAGATTGCCATTATTATTTCAGAATTTGGGCATCTTGATAGAATTGAATCATGGATCTTTTTAATTTCTCTTGCATTGAATGAACGGATCGGTGTTTGGGAGCGTGATCAAAGCTTGACAATTACACAGTCTAGTTTGTACTATCATTAAACCGAAGTTTGGTCAAACTAGGGTTTTCTTATCTAGAATGGCAGAGAATTTGAATCTGGGGTAAGCGTTGCATCGAGCGAGTCAAAAATCTCGCTAAAATTAAAAGATTTATTTTAAGCTTTAACAGCCCATTTTCTGAGAGAATAGGATTTAGGGTCGATTGATGGTGTAAAATGAAAGAATCATATTTCAGTCGTTATAGTCGGTTGATTTCTCCTGAAGAACAACAACTCTATGATCACTTACTGGAACGAGTAGAAGTTGAAACTCCTTCCGAGTTAATTGAACGCATTCGTTTGTTATTTATTGAAGGTTCTGGCTATGGGGAGCGTCAGATCGCTTATGCTTTAGAGAAAATATTAAATACCCGGCAAGTTGAGGAAGATTTCGACTTTATTATCAACCGTTGTTGTTATATTTTAATCAACAGTTGGCATACACTCCCCAACCGAAAACAGGCGATTTTTGAATTGCTACAACTGTTTGATCAGTTCGCTGAAAAAACCTTTAGTAGCTATACTCATTCTCGGCGTTTAAAGCAACTCCATGAACTGATGAAAAAGTTTACTCAGAGTGAACAATATTTCGCTTTAAAACGTTTTGCAGAAGTCCTTTGTCAGTCTTTTGGGTTTTCTTCTCGTCCCTTATCAACCGAGCCTCTAAGAACCCTGATTCCGCGTTATCCTTATCTATATAATCACTGTTTACTGAGTGAATATAGTTCCTATGAACATCAACAAATGATTCGGAATATTAAAGCCCAAAAGCAGCGAAAATTTGAACTCGATTTATCTCGGTATTCGGCTCATCAATTGCGGCGTTTAGAAGTGGCTCGGGTGTCGGTAGAAGCAGCTAAAAAAATCAAATCTCCCCTAGCAAACCCAACGCTATTAAGTAACCGAGAACTCTTTGATGCTTTAAAACATTTTGTCGGTAAAGTAGACGGTTCAGATACTTATCGCGATCTGGCTCAACGTTTTCTGACTCATTCCAGTTCAACCCTAACATTTCGAGAGTTTAAAGATGATTTCTATGAATATCTGAATACAAAGTCTCTGGGTTCTGCTTACAGTAAGCGTCAGTTTAGTGACAAACTCTATAAACAGTTAGATCTGATTATTCCTCACAGCAATGATGAACCCTTTAACGAGTTTTTACTGCTGAGAACGTGCAGCCAGATGTTAAACTTTCTCGTGGTTGAAAGTCCACAAAAACCCAATCATTTTGTTTTTATTGATTTAATTGCTAATCTGGGGCCGACCTTTACCGTGGGTTTACTACTCAAAATTGTTCTCATTTGTCGCAAAGTTAGACCCTATTTAGAAAAGCGATTTTCTATTCTTTTTAATCATTATGAGTCCAGCACTCAAGATGCAGTTCAATGGTTAGTCAAAGTTCTAGAAAACCTCAATATTGCCTTAACCACTAATTTTGGACGAGTTGATCTGTCCTTTATTCACTAAACTTAAGCAGGTTCAAGAGAACAGGGGATAAGCAAAAACAAAAAGCAAAACTGTAAACAGTCTTGTCCTTCAGGGAGACTATAAACACTTTTCAAACCACTCCACATCCCAATATCGTTCAAATTTACGACCCACTTCTTGATAAACCCCCACACTTTTAAACCCAAACTTTTGATGCAGTGCCAGAGAAGCTGCATTCGGTAACGTAATACCCGCATAAGCCCGATGCACATCCTCGGTTTTCAACCCCTGAAATAAAGCCTCATATAATAAACTGCCGATGCCTTTTTTAATAGCTTTTGGATGTACATAAACACTCGTTTCCACAGAAGTTTCATAGGCCGCTTTTGATCGAAAAGAACTACTGGTTGCATAGCCAACAACTTGACCCTCAACCTCAGCCACAAACAACTGATAACGACCCGTATCAGAATAATGTTGAAACCATTCTTCCCGGCGTCGTTCCACTGTAAATACTTTCAAATCAAACGTAATTGCGGTATTGAGAATATAATAATTGTAAATTTCAGTCAGTTGCAAAATATCCGCAGGTTGAGAAAAACGAATGATCATAGTCATTGGAGTCAAGCACAATACACATCCCCTTCAAGATACGATAGGGTTAAAGAGGAAAGATAGATCAATTCCTACGACTTGAGAGGAATTCAACGCACCTTATGGACGAACTAGACAATACTATTTTAAGCTTCACCGACATTCAAGCTGAGTTAAACCTCCGCGATGCACAGGAGGCGATGCGTGAAATTGTTGAACATCTGGACTTAACCCCCCAGGAACGAACGGGACTAGAAGCAGAAATTCAGGGGTTAGAGACGATCAGGGATAAACTCGAACAAACTCGCGTCCAAATTGCGGTGTTTGGCATGGTAGGACGAGGAAAATCCTCAATTTTGAATGCACTTTTGGGTCAAAATGTATTTGAAACAGGCCCTATTCATGGCGTGACTCAAGCGACTCAAGTCAAAAATTGGCAGGTTTCTAATACTCCTCCAGAAACCTCAGATTTGGGAAATGATGTGATTTCCTATCGTATTTCTCAAGTAGAATTAATTGATACGCCGGGAATTGATGAAGTTGATGGAAAAACCCGAGAAGAAATTGCACGTCAAGTGGCACAACACGTAGATTTACTGTTATTTGTGATTGCGGGAGATATTACTCAAGTTGAATATGAAGCGTTATCTCAACTTCGGGACGCGGGAAAACCGATGTTATTAGTATTTAATAAAGTTGACCAATATCCGGAAGCAGATCGGATGGCAATTTATCATAAAATCCGGGATGAACGAGTTAAAGAGTTACTTTCTCCGAATGAAATTGTCATGGCGGCAGCATCTCCGTTAATTGCGACAGCTATACGTCTTCCTGATGGAAGTATTAAACCTCAGTTAACTCGTTCAGAACCGAAAGTTGAACAGTTAAAACTCAAAATTCTCGATATTTTAGACCGGGAAGGAAAATCATTGGTTGCACTGAATACTATGCTATATGCAGGGGAGATTAATGAACAGTTAGTGCAGCGAAAAATGGAGATTCGAGAGGAAAGTGCAAACCGTGTAATTTGGAATAGCG
Source organism: Limnoraphis sp. (assembly GCA_050485465.1). Lineage (GTDB taxonomy): Bacteria > Cyanobacteriota > Cyanobacteriia > Cyanobacteriales > Microcoleaceae > Capilliphycus. The sequence goes on from JBJHBL010000049.1 coordinate 29,945, forward strand.
TGATCACAAAATCTGTGGCGATCGCATTAAATCCGATGACGGTAATTGACTTAGTGAGTGGGGCGGTAATTGATGTGAGTATGATTTTAACGTTATCTAAATTATATGGGATTTCCATGACTCAACAAGGGGCGATTGATTTATTACAAAAAATCGCGATTAGTATGGGGGGAATTACAGCGAGTGAATTAGTGGCAAATTTAGGTTTAAGTTCTTTAAAAGGATTATTAGGCGTGACGGCACCGATGACGGGAGGCGCGACGTTAATTCCTTTTTTATCAGTTGCTATGACCCAAGCGACTGTCGCTGGGGTGTCTTCCTACGGCATTGGACAAGTGACAAAAACTTACCTCGCTAATGGTGCATCTTGGGGGGATGAAGCACCTAAAGCTGTTGTTAAACGGATTTTAAATTCGTTGGATGAAACGTCAATTCTCAACCGAATTAAAGCCGAATTACAAGCGAAACTGGATTTAACTCGTCGTACTACAAACAGTGACCAGTAAACTGTTTAAGCTTGATTCGATTCAATGAAAACAGAGATTTTAAAATTTAGCTTAAATTTGGGGTCTAGATTCCACAAATAAGCGATAAAATAAATCAATCAGTTCCTACGTTTTAACCTATCCAAACTGAGAAAAACATGATTGTGAATTCTGAAGTTGAATCTTTTGTCTTAGACCGCTACAAACAAGGCGCGAAAGCAGTACAGCCTTCTCTGTGTTGTCCGACCCACTACAATCAACAATATCTGGAAAAAATCCCCCAAGAAATTATTGAAAAAGACTATGGTTGCGGTGATCCGACTCGCTATGTGAAACCCGGTGAAACCGTTGTAGATTTGGGTTCAGGTACAGGAAAACATTGTTATATTGTAGCCCAAATTGTCGGCGAACAGGGTCAAGTGATTGGGGTTGACTTTAATGATGAAATGCTCTCCCTCGCCCGTAAATATCAAGAGGAAATGGCGATTAAGTTAGGATACCAAAACACGAAATTTGTCAAGGGAAAAATTCAAGATTTAGCCTTAGATTTAGATCAAGTTCAACAGTGGTTAACTCAAAATCCGATTACCTCGATAGAAGATATTTTTCGCTATGAAGCAGAATGCGATCGCCTGCGACAAGAAGCACCCTTAATTGCCGATCATAGCGTTGATGTCGTAATCTCTAACTGTGTGTTAAATTTGGTTCGTCCTCAAGATAAAAAACAACTCTTTCAAGAGCTTTATCGAGTTCTAAAAAAAGGCGGACGAGCAGTAATTTCTGATATTGTTTGTGATGAAAACCCCACCCCAGAAATGATGAAAGATCCTGAACTCTGGAGTGGTTGTATTTCGGGAGCGTTTCGAGAAGACACCTTTTTAGAAATGTTTGAACAAGCGGGATTTTACGGAGTTGAAATTTTAGTTCGTCAAACCGAACCCTGGCAAATTGTTGAAGGAATTGAATTTCGTTCCGTTACCATTCAAGCCTATAAAGGTAAAGAAGGCCCCTGTTTAGATCGGAAACAAGCGGTGATTTATAAAGGCCCGTGGAAACAAGTAGTTGATGATGATGGTCACACCCTTTGTCGGGGTCAACGGATGGCTGTTTGTGACAAAACCTTTAACCTGTATACAGACCCCAATGGACCTTATTCCGAGAGTCTTTTAGCCATTCCTCCCTATCAAGAGATTCCCCTAGAAGCCGCCACCAATTTTAACTGCAAACCCAAAGCCACTCGCAGTCCGAAAGAAACAAAAGGCACAGATTATCAGGTAACAATGATAGCTGATCCTGATGCTTGTTGTGATCCTTCAGAATGTTGTTAAATCACCCGGCCGGTAAATTTGACCGACTGAATGATCCGCATTAATCTCAACCACTAAATCTGCTAAATGGGGATTTTGAACTAAGGGAGAAATGAAGAATTCGGGGTGCAGAGATTTCCAAAAATAGTCTACAAACTGTTCAATTTCTGCATCCGTCATTCCCGGTTTTCCCGTTGCAATCATTTCTTGTTCGGCTTGTTGACGCCATTGTTTTGATAAGCGATAATCAGTGGGATAAAGAACCATTAACCGATCCAAACAGTCCCACAGGGGAAGATAATCTTTTAATTTTTGATTGATATCTCGCGCAAATTGGCGATCGCTTTCAGTTAAAATCGGTTCAGGCGGATGATTAAAAAAATGATCTTCAACCGGACGACACCCCACAAACCAGCCTTCAAACAACACCACATCAACACCTGAGATAGTTTCCGGTGAAATGCGATCGCCTCCGCCATTGTGTAGAGATTTATCAAAGCGAGGAACCGCCACAGAAGCTTTACCCAGACGCAACTCCTCTAAAACCCTTAACCCCATTTCCAGATCATGGGTTCCCGGTGGGCCACGCCAAACCATCCGGGGATCAACCAGTCGTAACTGTTGACGATCCGCGTAAGTTTTATAAAGATCATCAATGGATAAACTCAGGGTACGATAGCCTTGAAAAGTTAAAATAGCCGTTAAAGCCTGACCCAGAGTCGTTTTACCCGTTCCTTGTCCGCCCAAAACCCCTTGAATAATTGGACGATTTAAGCTTTGATAAGATTGGATGAGTTGAGTTGCCAACGGCAGCCACAATTTCCACAACAGTTCCAAGCGAGCCGGAATTTGAGGTAAATTACAGTTGTGTTGAAGTAGAGTGTAGAAGAATTGCGATCGCTGTTCAATGACCGTTTCAACATTTGCGGCTGTAATTCCAAAAGCCTCTGATCGTCGGCGATCGCTCAATTCAAGTTCAGCCAACTGTTGTCGTTCATCAGGTGAGGGGTGATTGCCGATCGCCCAAGCCTCTAAAATCTTCATTATGAGTGAGTTATTCTTGCAGCGTGAGACCTTTCACGATCCAACCAAAAATGCGAGTAAAAATAAACCGTAGACCAGACCAATTTTGAAACTATTGAGGTTTTCAATCCATAACGGTTTAGGAACCAGGGGTTGAGTGCGATAAGCGATCCGATTCACAGCTTCAGTGAACAATAATGCAATAAAAGCAACTGTTGTATCCCACCGTCCCGCCTGTCCAGCGATTGTTGCAATCACAATAGCAAAAAACGTGCCGAATAGGAAGCTAATCGCCAGTAGTGAAATTCGTCGCCAAGGATTGCGTAACCATTGCCCGAGTCGATCACTGAGAACATTTGTTAGTCGGTTTAGACGAGTGTTCTGCATAGAACTACAGATGAAATTGAGCCGATTTTACTTTGAACGGAAAAAATGATGAAACTTAAATCACATCCTGCAATTTGGGTTGCCGGGACTATTATATTTTTGAGTCTAGGCTTCAGGCAACTTTGGTTAAACACTTGTATCACATCAACTGAACTTGAGCGATCGCTTGATCCAGCCAGGGTTCCTCTCTTTGTTTCCCCTACGCTCCCTGATTCTACACCGAGTTTAACGGAAAATACAGCCCCCGAAAATACCATCAGCCTAAGTTCCGATCCCGTATCTCAAGGTATCCAAGCGGCATTGCGGGTGAGTAATCGCACAAATCATCCGGTGCGGGTTGCCTGGCGATCGCCCAATAACGAAGCTGTTCACTGGGATTTTGCACCCCAAGAGGGAAATATGAATGGATTGATTTTATCACTCCCGGAGACTGATTTAACTTTGGAACCTGGAGATCTTATTGTTGTTTTCGCCCAAGACGGTTCTCGTGAATATTGGGGGCCTTTTCTTGTGGGGAAAACAGACTTACCCGCTTGGAATTCTCAACTTCAGGAATGGCAATTATTGATTCAACCCTAAAGACTCTGTTATCCTGGGTTTCAGGCGATATGGCATTCGCAACGCTTCGCGATCGCTCTTTAGGCTGCTAATCTTTAAAATAGATTTAATAAGAGCAGAGAACACCATGAGTTTAGTCATTTCAGATGATTTAGTTATTCCATTGATCAGGGATTATTTATTATAAAGAACTGAAATTAACATTGAGCGGTGTTAAAATAGTATCAAGCCACCCGATTAAAATTATGTCAGAACATACCATTACCCTATCTGAACACACTTACCAAGCTCTCTTAGAAGTTGCCGAAAAACAAGGTTTAACCCCGGAAAACTGGATTTTATCTCAACTTTATCAGTGCCAGCCCGAAGCAGAACTTTTATCTGAAAAAATAGGGGATTTAATTGGCGCTATTGATAGTAAAGTTGAACCTCATCATCAGTTTCAGTCTACTGATTTTGGCGAACAGATTGCCACAAAATTATCTAAACAAGGACTGCGACGACCATGATTTTAGTTGACACTGGGCCTCTCATTGCTCTGATTGATAAAGGTCAGGGAGAAGCCCATGTTAAATGTGTTCAAACTTACAAAACACTAACAGGTTCTCTCTTAACAACATGGCCTTGTTTGACTGAGGCTATGTATTTTTTATCAGAATTGCGAGGTTGGTCAGCACAGGCTATCCTATGGTAGTTTATCAATAGAAAAGCCTTGTATATTCACGCCATTAATGAAGCAGAATGTCAACGGATGAAAGTTTTGATGGAAAAATATCAAGATCTGCCTATGGATTTAGCAGATGCTTCTCTGGTGGCTGTGGCAGAAAGTCAAAAAATGAAGCGGATCTTTACATTAGATAGTGATTTTTATGTTTATCGACTCTATGATAAAGATGCTTTTGAAGTTATCCCAGGATAAAAGCAAAAAGACTTTGCCGAGGGGTTTCTATTAATATCTAGGTTAGGACGATTGAAACTCTCAGAGAAACTTAGTTTCTGAGTCTCAGGCGATATTGCATCCGCAACGCGATCGCGATCGCATGGAAGTAACGCGATCGCTCTCAACTTTGTAGGTTGGGTTGAATATAGTGAAACCCAACAGGAGTTAGAGATGGTGGTTTTGGGTTTCGTTGCCTCAACCCAACCTACTAAACAGGAGCGGCACTGGGTTTCAAAGTCTCAGGCGATATTGCATCAGCAACGCTTCGCGATCGCATGAAAGTAAAAGAGCGATATTGCATCCGCAACGCTTCGCGAACGCATTGAGTTTGAGGGGGAATTTCAAAACAGCGATCGCTCTCAACTTTGTAGGTTGGGTTTCACTCCCGTTCAACCCAACATTAATCAGAGATGGTGGTTTTGGGTTTCGTTCCTCAACCCAATCTACTAGGCTGTAACATACTAGCAAGCTGAAATTCCTTATCCGCCTAATTTCCTCAAAACTTCATCCAAGGAATTTCCTACACCAAGCGCAACAGAATCAAAAGCTGTATTAGTTTCTAATAAATGCTCGTCACCTTTTCTAACCTGTACATACCATTGACCTCCTCTTCTCCAGTAGTGATCGTGCAACACAACACTGTCACGCTTGAGACTGCCTTCGTCTCCTGAGCAAAGAAGGTGAATATCTCCTCTACCGTCCCTGCCCATCTTGTAGTAAAGACCTGAAGGTTTGTGGAATTCAATGTAGTTACTCCAAGAAATCCCCATAATTATCTCCTCTCGCTATTGAGCATTTTGACAAAATAAGGTTACAGACTAACTGGTTTAATTAAACCCTTGCCCGAAACTTTTTTTTCTAGATTAGATTTACTCGTTCATGTCTATTATTCTCTTAACTTATTCTCAGTTTGGCAACCCCATAAAAGTGGGATTTAGGGGGGATTTCTTAAGGGTTGAAAAGTGAAAAAAATGGGAAAAGTGGGATTTAGGGGTTAAAAGGGGGATAATGTGGGATAATTGACTAAAGTAGACGCAACTACAACTGAATTTAAGAGCTATGGAAATTCAAGAAGCTTTGCGGTGGACGGATGAGTTGATTTTTGCTAGAACGGGGAAGCATCTGGACTCACTGCAACGGGCTATTTTGGAGGGGGCATGGGAAGGTAAAGGATATAAGGAGATCGCTGAGAAATACCACTGTAGTGGCGATCATGTGAAAAAATCCGCATCGGAATTGTGGAAACTGCTGTCGGATTTGTTGGGAGAAGATGTTAAAAAAAAGAATGTGCGATCGCTTGTTGAAAATGGGGTATTTTCTTTTTATAATGATGTGGTTAATGATGTAGTCAATATTGGTAATCAAATCAATTTATGTAACGAGTTATACAATCATCCTAACAGTAAGAAAAAGCGATCGCCTTCCACCCCCAATAACACAGAACCCCGCCACGATCTAAGCCAAGCGCCAGAATACGATCATCCCCTCTACAACTGCACTGACTCACTGGCGATACTCAAACAGTGGATATTAGAAGAAAAGAGCCGCATTGTCATCCTCACAGGATTATCTGGTATTGGAAAAACCGCCCTAGCTAGACAACTGGTTGAACAAATTAAAGACAACTTTGATCGCATTTTATGGCGCAGTCATCGCAAATTTCCCAGTCTCAACGCCCTACAAAGTAACATCATCGAATTTCTGGCGCCCGCTTCCCCCTTAAAAAACCCCTCGATGATCAACTACTTCAACTCCCGTAGTTCCATCTTAGACTATCTGAGAAACCACCATTGTCTTATCATTCTTGACGACTTCCATGAAACTTTAACTTCCGGAGAATTTATCGGACATTATCGCCCAGAATATCAAAACTATGGTCAACTCCTCAACGAAATTGGACAATTAAACCACAACAGTTGTCTACTTCTCCTCAGTTGGGAAAAACCATTAGAAATTGCGACTCTAGAAGCTGAAAATATCTACTGCAAAACTTTACCAATTCCCGGCTTAGGGAAATCAGCCAGCCAACTCCTCACCGCCAGAAAACTCAAAGATAAACATCAATGGTCACGGCTGATAGAACTTTACAATGCTAACCCTTTATGGTTAAATATAATCGCGACTGCTATCCTGGATTTATTTAATGGTAGTGTTCAAAAATTCCTCTCTTATTCTACCCTATATCTAGGAGATTTAGAACCGATCCTCAAACAACATTATCAACGTCTCTGTGAATCTGAAAAAATCCTGATCCGGTGGTTAGCACAGCAAGAAAACCCCCGAGAAATCAACCAGAAACCCCCTGATCTTTTACCGGATGAAGATTTTTTTAAGGCTATACAATCCCTGAGTAAACGGAATTTACTGACAAAATCTCCGGCTTTAATCCTACAACCTGTGGTTAAACAATATGTGAAAAACTTGAGTATTTAGTCTTATAATTTTCAAAATGCCAGTGATGCTTTGAATGTTCTTCGTAGTCTCAATATTTACAAGACTTTAGCCGATACTGTTCTAATTTTAGCTTTTCCTGAAGATGTTTTAGCAACCAAGCTGGGGTTTATCAACTGCTTCGAGTCTCTAAACTGATTTTGTGGAAGCTGGAAGAAAATTCATCTTCTTCAGAGGGCCAAAAATTTTCATCTCAATTGCTCCTAAAAGGTGACAAATCATTCGGATTGTGAAATAATTTGTCAGTAATATCAAGGGATAGAATACCCTGAGTGAAGGTTTTGTAAGATGATAAATGGGCTGCAACAAGATTGGGCTTTCAATGTTTCTCGCTTTTTCAAAAATAAGCTGATCTGTTTTTTCTTAATGTTGATCTTGGGTTTTAACCTAGCGGGGGCGACAAAATCAACGACACCTCCCCCCATTCGAGTCCCTATTTTTGGTTTTCATAATATTATTGATTTTGAAGCTGAAGAAACAACTAATATTAAACCTCTGACTTTTGATCACGATTATAGTAAACGGGATCTTTATACGGTATTAAATTATTTAGTTTCCCAAAATTATTGGTTTCTTTCAAGCCAAGATTTATTTACATACTTTATTCAAAAATCAAAACCCATTCCACCCGAATATTTAAAGCGAAAACCTGTAATGATCACCTTTGATGATGGTTATTCGGGAGTGCATGAAAACGTTTTTCCGATTTTAAAAGACCTCCAAAAAAACTATGGAGAAACAGTTAAAATTGTTTTATTTGTTAATCCAGGGACTTTGGGTGTCAGTCTCAAAGACTTTATTCCTCACGTCAGTTGTGATGATCTCAGAGACGGCTATCAACGGGGATTTTATGATGTTCAATCTCATGGATTTTCTCATAAAAATCTGAGTAAATTAGAGTTGAAAGAACTGGAATTTGAGTTAGAAGAATCTAAAACTCAACTCAGAGAATGTATCGGTGAACTCGACCGAAATAAATGGGTAGCCGCTCATATTGCTTATCCCTATGGTGCGGTAACAAAAGGGGTTGAAAAATACTTGCCAAAATATCACTTAACGGGATATTTATATGATGGAATTGTTTCTCGACCCAATCGATTAAAAAATCCATTCCAAATTTCAAGAGTTCCTGTTAATCGTTTGACTACACCCAATCAACTGATTCAAATTGCCCATCGAGCCACCCCAATTCAACAATTAACCCTAAAATAATAGAAGAGTGATCACGAGATTGGGCGAGTCAGCCATCAGATCCCCTCAAAAATGCTATACCTAAATCTACCCTTGATCCTTTAAAATTAAACAAAAATCAATGTTGACTCCTGACTAAAATGATGCAATTGTTCTGGATTATCGTTACTTTTATCGTTTTCACGGTTCAGATGTTTGGGGGATATTCCCACCCCGCCTTCGCTTCTGAGACTCTAGCAGAATCAACCCCTGTTGTTCAAAATATAGATAACTTGCTGGATAAAGCCTTTGAAACAACAAGCGCTGGAAAATTTGCGGAAGCTGAAACCTACTGGAGTGAGATTATTAAACAATATCCAGATAATGCGGCAATGTGGAGTAATAGAGGAAATGTTAGAGTCAGTCAAAACAAGCTAGAAGCGGCTATTTCTGACTACAATAAAGCCATTGAACTCGCCCCCGATCAACCCGATCCTTATTTAAATCGAGGTGTGGCTTATGAAGGTTTAAAACAGTGGGAAAATGCGATCGCCGATTATAATCATGTTTTAGAACAAGCGCCGGAAGATGCCCTCGCCTTCAATAACCGAGGCAATGCTGAAGCGGGTTTAGGGGACTGGAAAGCGGCAATTCTTGACTATGAAACCGCCGCAGAACTCGACCCTAATTATGCTTTTGCCCGGGCGAATTATGCTCTGGCTCTCTATCAAGATGGTCAAACCGAAAAAGCGCTTCGCACGATGAAAAACCTAGTGAGAAAATATCCCAATTTTGCGGATATGCGGGCAGCTTTGAGTGCTTGTTTGTGGGAAAAAGGGAAACAAGGAGAAGCCGAAAGTAATTGGGTGGCGGCTATTGGACTGGATAGACGATATAAAGATCTAGAATGGGTGAGTCAAGTTCGTCGGTGGCCCCCGGCGGTGGTGACTGCGTTAGATAAGTTTCTTAACTTGCAATAAGCTGTTCAATGATAGCCGGAGTTAACTGTTCAACGTTAGAAAAAACCCGGACAGCGCCCGCCGTTTCCAGGGTTTGACGGTAAGCTTGAGCGCGTTCAGAGTTCTGTTGCACATGAGGCGGTAATACCCCCACAGCCACCCAATGACGAACAGGTTGCTGTTCTGAGGCTTGTTTGATGGTGTACATATCCGCCACCGTATCTCCCACATAAACAACGCCTGTCGGGCGCTGAGAGTGCAACTGTTCAAGCACCATAAACAGTCCCGTCGGATCGGGTTTTCCAGGGGCGTCTTCCATGGCAATTAACACGGGTGAATGTAAGTTCAACTTTCCCTTGAGGACATACAAAGCCTCATCCCGCATCGCCCCACTAAAAAACCCCCAACCCATACCCGCTTGGGTTAACTGTTGAAAATAGGCGGGTTGACAGAGCAAGGGTTCTGAGCAAATATAACCTGTCCAGTTGTTAGGATCTTCGCCTCGATAGCGAGATTGAAAAAAGGCAATCATCTCCTCATAGTTAAGAGGGATGGGGTTGTCGGACAAGCTTCTTGATGGCGGTTTGCTGGACTGACGTTCAAAATAGCGAGAAATTAACTCCCTCGACGCTTCCCAGTCATTATTCCAAATGCCCTCAGACTTGAGTTGATCAATGTCTTCGAGGGTGGGACGGTAAGCCCCATCTGTGAATTTTTCAACCGTATCTGCGATCGCCCGTCGGTAGGAACCACCCACATCCCGAATGACACCGTCAATATCAAAAATAGTAATTGCTTTCATCCTGAATTAATTGAATCTGGAAACTACCCATTAGATACCACAGAAGTCTAATTGTATGGTAAAATAGCAGGTTGTAATATTTTTTTGACTGCCCATGGAAATGGAGGTGTCATTGTCGCGGTTTGTGTTAAAGGTTCTCTGGCTAGACGATAACGTTGCATTAGCCGTAGACCAAGTGGTGGGGAAAGGTTCTAGTCCTTTAACCTCCTACTTTTTCTGGCCGAGAAACGATGCTTGGGAACAACTCAAAAACGAAATGGAGTCCAAACGCTGGATTTCTGATCTTGAGCGGGTTGAGTTGCTCAATAAAGCAACAGAAGTGATTAACTACTGGCAAGAAGAAGGCAAAGGTCGTCCGCTTAGTGAAGCTCAAGCCAAGTTTCCCAGTGTCGTGTTTACTGGTAGTAGCTGAATATAAGCGGGTTCGGTACTCTTTAAACAGAACTTGCGAATCCCACTTGAGCCTACCCGCAGTGTAGGCTTTTGCTTTTTTATGGCATTTTTCCACTCGCCCCAACTCCTCTGAAAACAAAAAGGGTCGGGAGGTTGGGGCGACTGAAATAAAAAATCTTTGATGAAATTTAAGTATTGCGATCAAATAATCGTCATCAAGAACTGATAATATCAGTGAAATTGCCATGACTTTTTATCACTAAAACAGAAAGAATTTGAGTAAGTGAGTATGAGATTACAAGACTTTTTGGGGACAAATCTTAGATATAATGTTCAGCAGATTGCTGCCGATGTAGAACTGAGCCGTCAGATGCAAATTCGCCTGATTGATTTGGGACTACTTGCTCCTCCGGTTGATGGGATATTTGGCCCTTTGTCTACTGCGGCTTTTTATCGCTTTCAAGAGTTAATGAAATGTAGTGACCCCGGTTTCCTCACCGCAGAAACAGCAAAAAAATTAATCGAAACACGACGCGACCAACTCCCTAGAGATTCTTCTAGCCTGAATGAACAGCGAAGTATGAGATTACAAGACTTTCTGAATACGGAGATTAAGTATGATGTTAAAAGAATTGCTGCCGATGTAGAACTGAGCCGTCAAATTCAAACTCGCCTGATTGATTTAGGACTGCTTGATCCTCCGGTTGATGGAATATTTGGCCCCAAGTCTACTGCCGCCCTCCATCGATTTCAACAGTTAATGAACTGCGGTGAACCGGGCTTTTTAGGGGCGGTCACTGCGAAAAAGTTAATTGAAACTCGACGGGAAGAAATTCCCGTTCCCACCCCGATACTGAAAACCATTAAAAGTACGGTTTTTAAGCTGAGACCGATTGCTTCTTCTCAATTGAGTGATTCAGAAAAATTTTCTGTCGCCGCAGATCAAGAGTTTGCCGTATTGGCTTATGATCCCATTCGCGGACATCTGCGAATCGCCCTTCGCAATCAAAGCTTTGGCGGATATTCGATGTTCTATGTTTGGGGGCCTCATGCAGAAGTTTATGAAGCCAATCAGTTAGTTTATCCTAAACCTTTACCCCGACGTGTTCGACTGGATGGTGTTCCTTATTATTCTCAGCTTGATAATTGGTTTAATCCTACGGGTGCTTGTAATGTCACATCAATTGCCATGTGTTTGTCTTATTTGAAAACACCGAGACGCTTGAGTTATGGACAATTTGAAGATGAACTTTATGAGTATGCACTCAATCAAGGTTATAGTCGTTGGAATCCTTATGATTTAGCCCGAATTGTTCGAGATTATGGCCGTCAAGATTATTTTACCGAACACGCCATTATGGAAGATGTTCAAGACTGGCTCGCTTCAGGAAACCCGGCGGTGATTCACGGGTATTTTACCTCTTTTGGTCACATTATTGTTGTGGTTGGTTATGATGAATATGGTTTGATTGTTCATGATCCCTATGGGGAATGGTTTTCCACCGGATATCGAACGGATTTGAGTGGGGCTTTTCTACATTATTCCTATGGCTTAATCCGGCGAACTTGTATTCCGGATGGGAACTTCTGGGTTCATTTTATTTCTAAATAAAGTTCAGAACTTTGGGGAAACAATTGATTTCATCAAACGGTTAAATGGTTCTGATTAATGGAGAGTTGATTCCCCACTTGGCTTGACCTAATTTCATACTTAAATCGAGCCAAGTTGAACGGGTGATGGGGGCGCTGGTTGAAATGTAATCAACGCCTGTTTCTGCTACGTTACGAATCGTTTCTAGGGTGATATTACCCGAGGCTTCAATTTTAATTCGGTTATTATACATCCGAATTTTTTCCACCGCCTCGGACATCATCTCTAAGGGCATATTATCTAACATTATAATATCGGCTTTATTCTCTAAGGCTATCTGCACTTGTTCTAGGTTTTCGGTTTCGACTTCTATGGTGAGAGGATAGGGCATATTTTCTCGAATTTGGGCGATCGCTTCTTGAATTCCGCCTGCTGCTGCAATATGATTATCTTTAATCATCACGGCGTCATCAAGTCCTAGACGATGATTTTTCGCCCCTCCGACTTGGGTGGCGTATTTTTCTAACAGTCGCAGTCCGGGTGTGGTTTTGCGCGTGTCTACCAGTTGGGTTGGGAAGTCAGACAGTGCGACGGTGTATCGGTTTGTCAGGGTTGCGATGCCACTTAACCGCATGGCTAGGTTGAGGGCAACTCGTTCCCCGGTTAGTAACGCTTCTAAGGGTCCTTCGATCTCCGCGATGGTTTCTCCGGTTTCACACCATTGTCCCTCGGAAACAATCGCCGTGAACTGAACTTCTTGATCTAATAAATCAAACACTCGCGCTGCTATTGTTAACCCTGCTACCATTCCCGACTCTTTCACGACCCAATGAGCAGTTCCGAATGGACGATTTTGTAGCAATAAACCTGCGGTTGTGCGATCGCCTCGTCCAATATCTTCACAAAGCCATTGTTGTAGGAGCGGGTCTAAAACTATCCAGGGAGGTAAAATCGCGTTCATGGTTAATTATTAATACATACCCATCAAAAACAAGAGCCTCTTTCCGTTTATCACTGGAATAGAAGCTCTTGTTTTGTATTTATCCTGGCATCGAGCTATTTTCCCAGGCAGCTACCCACCAAGTATCTTCGCCGTGTCAACGTTTCACATCCGAGTTCGGGATGGATCGGTGTGGTTCCATTGAGCCATAGACACCAGGAAAGCTTTAAAATACTTTCTGAAGTCTTGGAGGTCATCAGAAGCCGCTTGATTGCTTTTGCGTTCTTCTGTTTCCTTCGACAATTACTAATAGTACAGAGCTTTTCTGAGATTGTCAACCCCTTTCTCAAAAAAAGTTTCAGACTCGTTGTTGGGCGAAGATCGCAGTGGGGGAGGAGCGTCGGAGCGGTTTTGGGTTTTGGGAGGAGCGTCGGAGCGGTGTATCAGAGGGAATATAGAGTAGTATTGAATCAGTTGTGGGTATTCAAGCAAGCAAGATGCTTGCACTACAGGCTTTGGTGAATTGCGGCTATAGCGGAGTTGCACGGAATTCTGCAAGAATTAGGTGAGGAAATTAACTTTTAGGTAGATTTTAATATTATGCACAGCATCAAGTTAAAATCTCATATCGGTAGTGATGGTCTTTTGAAGGTTCACTTACCTGATGTACAGAATATGGATATCGAAGTGATCATTGTCTATCAAACTAGCCTACCTAAACCAATGGAAGCCACACCGCTTTCACAGTTTTACGGATGTATTCAGGACAACTCCTTTATTAGACATCCTCAAAACGAACAACCTGAACGCGAACCCCTTGAATGAAATATCTTCTTGATACAAATGTCTGTATTGTTGATTTGAAAGAATGATTGAACATCCATAATCGTGGATTGAAGTAACTTTAGGTGATATTCTGCATTTTTACTTCATTCAACTGAAAACAGCTATAAATTTCTATGAGAAATTTTGGGATTAAGAGAATTAAAGAAATTTGGTTTATAAAGCCCCAACGATGCTTTCTGGTATAATGTCTAACTAAAGTTAATCTCTATATAGCAATCACAAATGAGATGTGAGAAAATCAGGAAGATAAGTTACTCAGTATTGAAGTGGACGAATTAGCAACCTTCATAGCATCTAACCCTGACCTGAGAGAACTTAAACGGGCATTGGCAG
>JBJHBL010000050.1:0-7200 GCA_050485465.1 Limnoraphis sp.
GGGGACAGGGGACAGGGGACAGGGGACAGGGGACAGGGGACAGGGGACAGGGGACAGGGGACAGGGGACAGGGGACAGGGGACAGTTATCAGTTATCAGTTATCAGTTATCAGTTATCAGTGTTTTCAGTTATCAGTTAACGGTAATCAGTTTATAGTTGATAGTGAGTTGTTCGTTGTTTACTTAAATATACCGACTATTTAACGAAAGAGTCATTTGATAGCGTTTATGCTGATGTTGAAGAATTATCTAAAATGCTTTTTTCTATTGTCAAATCATCCAGAACTATTAATGACTGACTTAAAAATGATTAACTGAAATTATGAGTATTACCATTCAACACTTAATAGAATACAAACAACAAGGGCGAGCGATCGCTGTGTTGACGGCCTATGATTATGCGATCGCCAGATTGTTAGATAATTCAGGTGTGGATGTGATTTTAGTTGGAGATTCTCTAGCGATGGTGGCGTTGGGCTATGAAACGACGTTACCGCTAACGTTAGATGAGATGTTGCATCATGCTAAAGCGGTGCGGCGTGGGGTAAAAGAGGCGTTGATGGTGGTTGATTTGCCCTTTTTAACTTATCAAGAAAGTCCTCAACAGGCAATGCGATCGGCAGGACGAGTGATGAAGGAAGCGGGGGCGCAGGCGGTGAAGTTGGAGGGGGGTTATCCTGAAATGGCGCAAACGGTGCGTTATTTGGTACAGGCGGGTATTCCGGTGATGGGTCATGTGGGGTTAACGCCGCAGTCGGTGCATCAGTTGGGGGGATTTCGTAAACAGGGGAAAACGGTAGAAGCAGCCGATCGCATTTTAACTGAAGCGTTGGCACTGGAGAAAGCGGGGGCGTTTGCGATTGTATTAGAACATATTCCGGCAAAGTTGGCGCAGGAAATTACCCAACAGTTAGCCATTCCGACAATTGGAATTGGGGCGGGAATACATTGTGATGGTCAGGTGTTGGTGACGCCGGATCTGTTGGGGTTATCGGCTTGGCAACCGCCTTTTGCGAAAACTTATGGCAATTTAGCAGATGGGATCATTCAAGCGGTGCAACAGTATTGTGAAGAGGTTCGATCTCGAAAATTTCCTCAAAAATAGGGCTAGGATTGAATCAGTTTATCAATATTTTCTGCTTGTAGTTTGTCGATATTCTATTCAGCAGAGAGATGAGTACAAAATTAAGCTTTGAGGATAATAACATCTCTCTCGAACAGAAATTCGCTGTAGTCAGCTAAGTCGTCTAGCCCGATAAAATTGAGTAAGAGTTCAGCCAGTAACCAAATCAATATTTGGGTAATTAACTTTCTCCATCTTACTCGCATTTCCGATCACCTCCTAGACAAAAACTTTTGCTCCAAAACTACAGCTTAAAATCATTTAAAGATTATTCAGTTGAGCGTTTTCTGACTCTGTTTATATATATGTCTCCCGCAACAACAGTTATGCAGTTTTTGGAAGCGCTTGAGTCAGACTACAGTGGAGAGGTGATCAGATCCGGAGTTTAACCCAACATTAACATTGGGTCATCGGGACTAATAAAAGCAATTGAGTTTTTGACCTGTTCAGTGTCAGTGAGATTCGTCACAATTCCGATGAGATTTCCGGTTTCTGTTTCTTGAATGACGGTTCCTGTAATATTGTTTAAATTGTCCGGAATGATTGAGGTAACGTTTGCGGAATCAAAGGAAGTCACTGTAATATTTTCTAAGCCATATTTAGCCACAATTAAAATCTGATCGCCTTCTGAGGGGTTTAAATCAGTAATCACATCAGCATCAGCATTGATCCCGTTTAAAACAAATTTATCAGCGCCTTCATTTCCTGTTAAGATATCAACGCCTAGATCTCCAATCAGGATATCATCGCCGGAGCCTCCATTCAATGTATCATTGCCTTTCCCCCCTCGGAGAATATTATTCCCTGCACCCCCAAAAATAATATCATCGCCTTGATTTCCATTAATTAAATCATCACCCAAACCCCCTGAGAGTAAATCGTTTCCTTTTCCTCCTCGGATAATATTATCACCGCTTAAACCTGCGATGGTATCATCTCCTTGATTGCCATTAATCACATCTGAACCCACAGAACCTATAATAAAATCATCACCATCTAGGGCTAATATTCCGCCGGGATTTTCTAGGGTCCACTCGGGTTTAACTTCACCCCTTGGAGGGGGGTTAATTCCCATTCCTGGAGGGGCTAAAACATCCGCTTCATTGGTCAGTAAAAATAATTCTGATGAATTAGCAGAACGATTCAGCCGCGTTTGAAAGTCACTGACAAAATCAGTATTGCTTTGAAATTCTATTAGTTCTGTTCTAGCAATTTGACTAGAATTAAAGGGCGTTCTGTTTTGAGTAAATATGGTTCTAATCAGTAAATTTGCAACAGGTTCAGCCGCATTAATAAACGGAGTATAGGCGGGAAAGAGAACTTTAACCAGAGGTTCAAAAACGGGCCAGTTTCCCCTAAAAAAATTAAAAACGTTGTCAAAAATACTAAACATTTTTAGATTGTTGACCATTAATAAATGGTGAGATAGTGTTTGACTCTAGATGAAATAACTGTTCTTTTTTAGATGATGAACAGGTTTTGATCCTCATGCAACCTCATTCAAATCCTTTCAAGCATCACTTTGATACAGCCAAGCAAGTGAAGTCTTGCACTTCTAAAGATTAGAAAGGGGGAGGAGCCACCCTCCCCAATATCGTCACACTCGTTGGTCTCTTGTGTTTGATGCAGGGGTTGGGGGAGCAATTCCGGACTGATTACCAAAAAAAGCAGGATCGAGGGTTGCGGAGGTTCAAAAGGTGATTACTTTGACGTTCATTGGGTGAATTAGTTTCGTGAATGTTCTCAAAAATTTTTCTAGCGGTAGGACGTTGAAGATAATATTTATGAGTAGAGGAAAAATGACATTAACTTAAATGAGATGTTTTGCACTGATAAAAAGGAGAACAGAATTAATCATTTTGATAGATTATTGATAAAATTTATTAAAACTGGTAATGAAAGTTGATTGAAAAGTTTCTGTAAAAATAACTTTGAGTTAACATTCGTTGTATAAACTATAAATAAATACTGTATTGTTGAATCAAAGGAGTGATTGTGGCTACTGATAATCGTCCAAAAATCCGCAACGTTCTAATTCTTACCCTCGTTTTGAATCTTGTAGTCATCGTCATCAAAGTGACTTTGGGGTTGCTTACGGGTTCTTTGAGTTTATTGGCAGATGCGTTACATAGTGTTACAGATGCCGCTAATAATATTATTGGTTTAGTCGCCAATCAATTTGCCTCTCCTAAACCCGACCGCGAATATCCCTATGGACATCAAAAATTCGATGCTTTGGGTGCCTTAGCCGTTACAGCTTTTTTAGCAATTGTGAGTTTTGAAATTATCACAGGTGCGATTGAACGTTTGTTTGGAGGTGGAAACCCCGTTAATATTTCTGCGGGTGAATTGTGGATTTTATTAATTGTATTAGGCATTAATATTTTTGTCGCTTACTATGAACGTTATATGGGTCAAAAACTCGGAAGTGCGTTATTGGTTGCAGATGCTAAACATACGATGAGCGACATTTGGACGACTTTAATGGTGATAGCTGGGTTAATTGGGATGTGGCTTGGTCGTCTATGGAATGTTCCTCAATTAGAAGCTTTAGATGTCTTGATGGCGTTTCCTGTGGCGTTGTTAGTGTTTCATAGTGCTTGGGAAATACTCAAAGAAAATTTGCCTTGGTTAACTGATCATATGGCAATTCCCCCCGAAAAAATTCGCTCAATTGCCATGAGTATTCCCGGTGTTGTTAATTGTCATGCGATCGCCTCTCGGGGTGTGGTGGGTCGTCAGGTTTTTATTGAAATGCACATGATTGTTGAGGCGGATGATGTGGAAACTGCTCACAATATTACCGAACAGGTAGAAGCCCAAATCGAAAAATATTTTAGTCCGGTTCGGATTGTGATTCATGTTGAGCCACCGAGTTATCAATCGGAGTATATTACTTATGAGGGAGATTCAGAATAGATTAAACATCAACTGGATTAATCAACTTTACACCATCTTTTAATCGGGCTAATCATTTTTAAGATCAATTTCAACATTCACGGGATAGCTAAAGTTTCTAGATTTACGCTCTGGGATTTTTTGATCGTTCCGTTTACACTTTTTAGAAATATCGTTAAAATTTCTATAGTTCTGAAACCGTTTAATCTCATTTCCCAAAATTCACTCATAATGCCATTACCCACTGTTATTATACCCGGTTTTTTTGCAGGTGCAGAAGATTACTATCCTTTAGAACAATATCTCAATCAAAAAGGGTTTTCTGCTGTTGTCGTTCCTTTGCGAAAGCGAGATTGGTTTCCGACGATTGGCGGACGTTCTATGGTGCCTATTTTGCAGAAAATCAATAGAACCGTTCAACAGGTTTTGCAGCAATATTCTGTGCCGAAAATTAATCTGGTCGGACATTCTGCGGGAGGATGGATCGCTCGAATTTTTATCGGTGAAAAACCCTATATTGTCCATCAAGATGTTACAGAAGAAGTCATCGGTTTATGGAATATGTATCCGGTTGTTCAGACTTTAATTACATTGGGAACCCCTCATATTAGCCAAGAACGTTGGACGAAGAAAAATTTGGATTTTGTTAAAAATAACTATCCGGGGGCGTTTTATTCTCAGGTGAATTATGTATGTATTGCGGGAAAAGCGGTTTATGGGGCGCGAACGTTTAAAACTTGGCTTCCTTATAATAGCTATCAGCTTACTATTGGTTTAGGAGAAACCTGGGGTGATGGAATTACACCTGTAGAAGCCGCGCATTTAGACGGGGCTGAAAATATTACTTTAGAGGGGGTTTGGCATTCTCCCCGTTCACCGGGAAAATGGTATGGTTCACCTGATATTGTGTCTACTTGGTTAAAGTATTTAACCTAATTTCTGTTCAATTTCGTGATTTTTTTTTGCTAGAAAGCCCATGAATACTGAGAATGACTCTTTAAAATATTCTGAACAAATTTCCATTGAACAAAAGTTTCACTTGATTTTACTAGCCGGGCGATTATTATTACAAAATAGTGCTGCAACAGGTCGAGTTCATCAAGTGGTTTATCAATTAGCAGATCTCTTTAATTGGCCTGTGCGTTTGTTTGTAGATTACAAAGTTTTAACGTTAACTGCCCAAATTGGAAATCATTTTATTTCTCGTTTTAGTCGCAGTGTTCCCGCGATGAATATTAATATGGCTGTAATTACTCGGGTTTATGAAGTAATTGATGCAATTAAACACGGAAAAATTACACCCGAAGAAGCGGTTGAAGAATTAGAAAGAATTGATTCGGGTTTACCTCATTATCATCAGGGGTTACTGATTTTAATTTTGGGGATATCATCAGGAAGTTTAGCGAGACTATTTGGCGCTGACTGGCTAACTTTTTTGATTGTGGGTATTGCAACTTCGGTGGGTGTTTTCTTGCGTCAACAGTTGGGAAAACGGCGAGTTAATCTATTTTTAATCTCTTTTTTGGCGGCGTTTGTGAGTGGATGTATTGGCGGTTTAGCTGTGCGTTTTGGTTGGAGTTCAACACCGGAACTTTGTTTAATTGTGCCTTCGTTAATGCTTGTTCCAGGGGTTCATTTAATTAATGCGATCTTAGATTTATTGGAAAATCATATTACAATTGGAATTGCTCGTTTAGGATTGAGTTGTGTTGTCTTAAGTTCAATTGCTTTTGGGTTATTACTCGCGGCGAGTGCAACAGAAACGTTAATTTCTGCAAGTAGTAACAGCTTTCGTTTATCCCTGGCTGAAGATATGTTTTTTGCGGGGATAGTTGCGATGGGTTTTGCCCTTTCTTTTAATGTTCCTCGAAAAATGTTAGCGGCTTGTGTACTTTGTGGAATGTTGGGGCATGGCATGAGAGAAATTTGTTTAAATTTAGATTTAGGGATTATTTGGGGGAATTTAATTGCTTCAACTCTCGTGGGTTTGATGACGGTTTATTTCTCTCAATATTATCAAGCCCCTTCGGCGGCGATTGCATTTGGGGCAGTTGTTGGGATGATTCCCGGTGTATTTATTTTCCGCGCCATTAGTGGTTTCAATCAAATTTTAGCGTTGGGAACTGAAACCGAATTATCTCTGTTAGTTAATACTGTCATTGCAGCAAGTAAAGCCGTATTAATGACTTTAGCAATTCCCGTTGGTTTAGCGATTCCTCGGTTATTATTGTTTCGGTTTGAGTTAAAATAAAAAAGAATGATTAAATAGGCTTTTAAAATGATCGTAACAACTCCAATTGTTAAACCCATCAGTCAAATGTATTTTTCACCGGGAAGTCTGGTGACAATTCCTCATGTGACTTGGCTAGAATTTGAAGCGATTTTACAAGAATTGGGAGAAAAGCGATCTTCTAGAGTTGTTTATAGTCACAATACTTTAGAAATTATGGTTCCCCTACCTGAACATGAAAAACCCAAAGAAATTATTGCAGATATTGTCAAGCTGTTGTTAAAATCACGGGATCAACGATATGAATCTTTTGCATCAACAACGTTTAAAAAAGAAGGAATAGCCGGAGTTGAACCCGATGCGAGTTTTTATATCCAAAACTATCAACAAATGATCAATCGTCGCCGACTCGAACCCAACGATCCGCCCCCCGATTTAGCTATTGAAATTGATGTTACCTCAAAAACAACTTTAGCCGCCTATGAAGCTTTAGAAGTGCCTGAACTTTGGATTTATTATCAGGATCAATTAAGCATTTATATCTTTGAAAACGGTCAATATATTCTATCAAAAACTAGCCCAAATTTCCCTAATATTGCGATTACAGAAATTATTGAAACGGCAGTTAAACGGTCTTGGGAAGTGGGCAGTTTTCAGGCATTAGAAGAAGTTGAAACAAGGATGAAATTAGACTGAAACGACAACACATTGATTAACCTTAACTTTTGAGTTAAAATGAAGTAATATTAATTCAATAGGTGGTGAAAATGACCCTAACAACTCCAATTGTTAAACCCATTAGTCAAATGTATTTTTCACCGGGAAGTCTGGTAACTATTCCTAACGTGACTTGGCTAGAATTTGAAGCGATTTTACAAGAATTGGGAGAAAAGCGATCTTCAAGAGTTGTTTATAGTCACAATACTTTAGAAATTATGGTTCCCTTACC